>NZ_JAXCWT010000001.1:0-1060289 GCF_034044835.1 Stenotrophomonas sp. CFBP8994
GCTTCCGCTGCCATTGATCTATCCAGCGCCTCAGCGCGGTTGGGCCGACCTCCATCAGCTGGCAGACCTCTCTTACCGTCTGCCCCTCCACCACGACCAGGCGTACGGCCTCGTCTCTCATACCTTGGGTTATCTGTCTTGCCACGGGTCACCTCGATGCTTGGATTGATCCTATCGAGTGTCCAACCGGATTAGACCACCTCAACCCATCCATGGGGGCTCTTGCGAAACATCCATGTTTCGCAAAGCCCCCGTACCCCCATGCCCGCCGACCCTTTGAAAGTGAGTCGGTGGCCACGGAAAAAGCGGTGGACAACGCTGTTGCTGTTGCCGTTGCCGTTGCTGTTGCCTTTGATTTCCGTGGGTCACCGGCCAACTGTCAAAGGCTGGCGGGGGTGGGTTTGCGGGACCGTAGAGCGCCATGGATGGCGCGAACGAGCCTACATGGACGTACTTGCGGCGTGTCCCGCAAACCCACACCCGCCAGCCAAGCCAGGCGCGCCCGCAGACCAAGGCTGTTCGCGGTAAAGCGTGAGCGCTCTAAACGCCCACGCACCACGTACACCTCACTTCACCACACCACCACTCAACACCATCGGCGAGGTCTGCAGCGGCTCATTGGCCGAGCGCGAAAGCTGCAGCTCGTAACGGCCTTCCGCAATCTTCCACTGCTTGTCGCGCGTATCGAAACTGGCCATCGCCTTCGGTTCGGCCTCGATGCGGATCCGGCGCGATTCGCCCGGCTGCAGCGTGACCTTCTGGAACCCGATCAGGCGGATCGGCGTGGTGCTGCCTTCCGGCATCTTAAGGTACAGCTGCGCCACGTCCGCACCGGCCACCTTGCCGGTGTTGCGCACGTCAACCGTCGCCACCAGGCGCTGGCCCATCGCCGTGTAGGTCAGGTTGTCGTACTGGAACTGCGTGTACGAGAGCCCGTGGCCGAACGCGAACTGCGGCGTGAGGCCCTTGGCCGCGAACCACTTGTAGCCGACGTTGGCGCCTTCGATGTTGTAATCGATGGTGTCGTCCGGCTTCTGCTTCGGATTGAAGCCCAGCCCGTTCACGTGCGGGCGAGGCAGCTGCGACGCGTCCACCGGCCACGTCACCGGCAGCCGGCCCGAGGGATTCACCTTGCCGGTCAGCAGCGCCGCAATGGCCTCACCGCCGCGGATGCCCGGGTACCACGCCTGCAGGATCGCCGGCACCTGCTGCAGCCACGGCAGCTCGACCGGACCGTTGGTTTCCAGCACCACCACCGTCTTCGGGTTGGCCTTGGCCACCCCGGCAATCAGCGTGTCCTGGTTGTCCGGCAGCTTCATGTGCGGCAGGTCCACCGACTCGGCCGACCACTGCGTCGCGAACACGATCGCCACGTCGGCTGCGGCGGCAGCGCGCGCGGCAGCCGCCACGTCACGGCCGTCCACGTACTCGATGGTCGCATCCGGGCGCTCGGCGCGCAGCGCCTCCAGCGGCGAGGACGGGTGGAAGATCACCGGGCCCGGCCAGGTGGTCGGCAGCACGCCCGGCACCGCATTGGTGCCACGCGCGGTCCAGCCCACCATTGACGAACCACCGCCCCCGATCACGCCCTTGTCGGCATGCCCGCCGATGATCACGATGCGCTGCACTTCCTTGCCCAGCGGCAGCACGTCGCCGGCGTTGCGCAGCAGTACGCTGCCCTCTTCCACCGTGCGCTGCGCGGCCGCAAAGCCCGCTTCATCGTCGATCGGCACATGCTGCGGCGGCAGGTCGAAATTGCCGTGCGCGAACATCGTGCGCAGGATCCGCGCCACCATGTCGTCCAACCGCGCCTGCGGCACCGTGCCACCGGCCACGGCCAGCCGCAGCGGCGCATCGAAATACACCGCCTTGTCGAACACCTCGCCCGCCGACTGCTGGTCCAGGCCGGCCAGCGCCGCCTTCGAACCGCTGTGCACACCGCCCCAGTCGGACATCACGAAACCGGGGAACTTCCATTCCTGCTTGAGCACCTGGTTCATCAGGTAATCGTGCTCGCAGCCGTAGGTGCCGTTGATGCGGTTGTAGGAACACATCACCGAACCGGGCTTGCCTTCGTCCAGGGCGATTTCAAAGGCCAGCAGGTCCGACTCGCGCATCGCCTGTTCGCCGATTTCGGCGCTGTGGAAGTTGCGCGAGGTTTCCATGTCGTTGAGCGCGAAATGCTTCATCGTCGAGATCACGTGCTGGCTCTGCACACCGCGGATCGACTCACCCACCAGGCGACCGGCCAGCACCGGGTCTTCGCCGGCGTATTCGAAATTGCGGCCATTGCGCGGGTCGCGCTGCAGGTTGACGCTGCCGGCCAGCAGGATGTTGAAGCGCTGCTGCCACGCTTCGCGGCCCATGGTGGCACCGCCGGTGAAGGCGATCTGCGGGTTCCAGCTCGAGGCGGTGGACGGGCCCGAGGGCATCGCCGTGGCATGGTCGCCCTTGCGGATCCCGCCCGGGTTGGTCACGCCCACGCCGGCATCGGCCGACTGCTGGGACGGAATGCCCAGGCGCGGCACGCCCGGCACGAACCCGGCCGAACCGACAGCGCCTTCCGGCAGCGGCCCGCCATCCTTGCCGAGCCCGAAGTAGCTGTGCAGCATCTGGAACTTCTCGTCCACGGTCATCCGCGCCACCAGCAGCCTGGCGCGCGCATCCGCGCCCAGGCCGGTGTCCATCCACGGCGTGTCGCCGCCCACGGGGGCGTTGTAGCCCAGCGTCAGCAGCTGGCCGGCGATGCTCGCATCGGCATCCAGGCGCAGCTTGACCGGCTTGGTGGTGGCGGCATCGAAGCCGGCACTGTACCCGGCACCCTTGCCGATGGCGGCGAAACCGGCGGCGGTGGCGATGTCCGCATCGGTACCCAGCAGCACCGCCGGCGCACCCAGGCGCGAGCTGTCCACCAGCGTCTTGACCGCCGTGCCATCGGCCTCGGCAGCGCGCGTGTACAGCGCCACCACGTGGCGGCCGTCGTTGAGGCGCAGGTAGTTCAGGCCCGGCGCTTCCACGCCCGATTCGGCTTCCACTGGCAGGCGTGAAAGCACGATGCTGCCGCGCTGTTCGGCCGCAGCCGGGTCGGCACTGACGAAGCGATAGGTGTAGCCCAGGTCGTCGGCCAATGCTGCCAGCGGGTCCGGTGCCTGCGCGCTTTCCATGCTGTCGGCCGGACGGATCACGTTGCCGATGGTCAGCGCATCCACGTCCAGCGCCTGCAGCTGTTCGGCCACCAGCTTGGCATCCAGGTACGTCGGTGCCTGGTCCAGGCGGAGCACGGTGAAGGCGTCGCCACCCACCGTCGGTGCGGCAAAGGCAGGAGCAGACAGCGACAGGGCGATGGCGGCCGTCAGGGCCAAGGGCTTTGTAATCGTTTTCATAAGCGGGCGAAACACCTTTGCTGACGCAGTAAATCCAGGGAGTCTTGCCGCAGAAGGGTGCAGCGCCGTCATGGCGGGATCCCGGCACGCAACTGCGCTCGGGATCGAACTACACGGGCACGCCAGCCACGATCAGGCCCCTCCGCCTGTCGCCACAGCCACCGCATCCGCCGGGTGCCGTCACCAGCACCCATCCGCTCAAGAGTCGTTCACCCTGTTCATTCGTGTCAACAGCGCGTTCAGGTTTGAGTTACGAGCGATGTGGCCTATCGAACAACCGAATTGGATAGAAACGTTTGCGTTGCGGTGATTGTGATTCAACCTCTAAGGTGTATATTCGTCCTGACCATGGAAGGAAGCGATGCGTACATCGCCCCCTCACACCCGGGCTGGTGCCACGCCACGCGGTGTCACCGTCCGCTCCGACGGCGTCTGGGAAAAGCAGGCGCCGGAGTACCCACTGATACAGGTCAAGCAGATCTCCCCCAGTCCCAAGCTCGTTGTTTCATTCAAGAAGCTATGACCATGACGACCGCACACGACTACCCCACCCTCGCCCCAGGTCAATGCCCTGCATGCGGTGCGGTGGGTTCACTGGTCGCTTTTGCCGGATCGCTGCCACTGGCCAGCGGCAATCGAGCGATCGACGTGCCCCAACTTGTTGGTGAGCGCTGCGAGCGTTGCGAAGAGACGTTTCTGGATGACACCAGCCATGCACGATATCTCGCGGCCGCCGATGAACTGGTGCACCAAGCCCGATTGGACGCGGGCGCGGAGCTGCGCCGCGTACGTCGTAAGCTGCGCTTGAGTCAGCATGAGGCAGCGGCCATCGCCGGCGGCGGCCCCAATGCGTTTTCCCGGTATGAAACGGGCAAGGCACAGCCGGTGGCAGCGGTGTTCAACCTGTTCCGCCTCTTGGATCGCCACCCCGACCTTCTTGGAGAAATCCTCGAGGCGGCCGCCAGCTTTCAGCCCCGGGTCAAGTCGCCGCTCAGGGGAACCTGATCCGGCTTGATTACTTCGGTCTCCGCCGCCGTCAGCGCCCTGCCCTCGGCGTCGCGCGGCAGCAGCGGTGCCACCGCTTGTCCGGTGCCGATCACCTGCAGGTGCGAACGCGGTTCAGACGGATCGAACAGATGGCCCTCGCCCCATTGGCGCAGCGCCACCACCAGCGGGAAGAGCGCCTGGCCTTGGGCGGTGAGCACGTAGTCGTGGTAACGGCTGCCATCGGCGGCGGCCTGCTGGGTCAGCACACCGGCGTCCTGCAGGGCCTGCAGGCGCTGGCTGAGCATGCTGCGCGACATGCCCAGGCCGCGCTGGAAATCGCTGAAGCGGCGCACGCCGTCGAAGGCGTCACGCACGATCAGCAGCGACCAGCGGTCGCCGATCCGGTCCAGCGCGCGGGCAACCGGGCAGGTGCGGTTGAGATCGTGGTGCATGGCGAGCCTCCTTGAGTGGTTTCATTTTAGAACCAAATGGCACAGACTCAACTGGTTCTATTTTGAGACCAGTCATGCCCACCACTGCCCCACTCCCGCGCTTCGCTCCTTCCCTGCTTC
Organism: Stenotrophomonas sp. CFBP8994; assembly: GCF_034044835.1. Classification (NCBI taxonomy): domain Bacteria; kingdom Pseudomonadati; phylum Pseudomonadota; class Gammaproteobacteria; order Lysobacterales; family Lysobacteraceae; genus Stenotrophomonas; species Stenotrophomonas sp. CFBP8994. Next base: position 4,943 of record NZ_JAXCWT010000001.1, read on the forward strand.
TGCTGTTCGCCTGCGCCGGTGGGCTCAGCGTGGCCAACGTCTACTACGCCCAGCCGCTGCTGGATGCCCTGTCGGCCTCGGCGGCGGTAAACGTCGGGAAATGTGCGGTGGGCTGATGTGAATTGGGCTTCGGACGCTTGGGCCGCGCTGCGCGCGGTGTCCGGCCAACGGCCGGGGCTACGAATTGTTACGGGATCACCGACAGGGTGGGTAAATTCATTAGCAATTTTGCTAATAACACGTAGCATGTCGGTCTCAACCCTTGACACCTGCCCTGCCTATCCTCGCCTCCATGTTCAGGTTTCCCGCCCATTTCTCCTTGTTCCAGCCCGCCAGGGAGGTGCGCTGATGGGCGCGGTGGTGGCCTTGGAACAGCTGCTGGAAAGCCGCCAGGTCTGGCGCGGGCAGCCGCGCGGGACGGCGCGGGAAGCCGCTGCCCACCCGACCGGGCACCCGGCGCTGGACAGCCGGCTGCCCGGCGGCGGCTGGCCGCCCTCCGCCCTGTCCGAGGTGCTGCTGGCCGCGCCCGGCCACGGGGAGCTGGCGCTGGTCTGGCCGACCCTGGCCCGGCTCAGCCAGCTGCAGCAGACCGTAGTGCTGGTCGCCCCGCCGCACCTGCCGCATGCGCCAGCCTGGGCTGGCGCCGGGCTGGCCCTGGGCCAGCTGCAGGTAGTGCATGCCAGCCCGCGCGAAGCGCTGTGGGCGGCCGAACAATGCCTGCGCTCGGCCGCGTGTGCGGCGGTGCTGTGCTGGCCCGGGCATGCCGACGACCGCGCCCTGCGCCGGCTGCAGGTGGCCGCCGAAACCGGCCAGTGCCTGGGCTTTGCCTTCCGCGACAGCCGGCTGGCCCGCAACCCCTCTCCCGCCCCGTTGCGCCTGCAGCTCGATGCCGGCCAGGTGCGGGTGCTCAAATGCCGCGGCGGCATGGCACCGGCGCAGCCGTTGCCGCTGGCCCTGGCCCATTGAGGCGCCGCCATGCAGTGGGCCTGCCTGTTGCTGCCTCAATTGGCGCTGGACGCGGCCCTGCGCCAGCAGCCCGATCCGCGCGCGCCGCTGGTGCTGGTCAGCGGCCCGGCCCAGCGGCGGGTGCTGCATGCGGTCAGCCCGGCGGCGCGCCAGCTCGGCCTGCGCCGCGGCATGCTGCTGTCGGCCGCGCAGGTGCTGACCCGCGACATGCTCACAGTGGACTACGACCCGCGCGCCGAACAGGACACCCGCCAGCTGCTGGCCAGCTGGCTGTACGGCATCAGCTCGCAGGTGAGCCTGGCCTTCCCGCATGCGCTGGCGCTGGAGATCGGCGCCAGCCGTGCCCTGTTCGGTGACTGGCCGGCGATCGAACAGCGCCTGCGCGAGGGCTTGAAGGAACTCGGCTTCCGCCATCGGCTGGTAGCGGCACCCAACCCGCACGCCGCCTGGGTACTCACCCGCGTGCATGCCCGCTTGGGCGTGGATGCGGCCGCGCTGGAACCTGCACTGGCGCAGATCCCGATCGACCGCAGCGGCCTGCCGGCCGAGGCCGTCACGGTACTGGCGCGCTCCGGCCTGCGTACGCTGGGCGCGGCCTTCGCGCTGCCCCGCGAAAGCCTGGCCCGGCGTTTCCCGGCCCAGGTGCTGGCCCACCTGGATGCGCTGCGCGGTATCGGCAGTGCGCCGCTGCAGTACTTCCGGCCGCCGGACCGGTTCGATGCGCGGATCGAGTTCGAGTATGAAATCGAATCCACCCAGGCCCTGCTGTTCCCGTTGCGCCGCCTTACCGCCGACCTGGCCGCCTTCCTGTGTTCGCGCGATGGCGGCGCGCAGCAGTTCGACCTGTGGTTCGAACACGAGCGCCACCCCGACACCCGGCTCACCGTAGGGTTGCTCGCCCCCGAACGCGATGCGGCGATACTGTTCGAACTGGCGCGCAACCGCGTCGACCACCTGCGCCTGCCCGCCGGCAGCCGTGGGCTGCGCCTGCAGGCCGAACACCTGCCGCCGTTCGTGCCGGCCGCGCGCGACCTGTTCGACCCGCGCCCGCAGCAGGCCATGCCGTGGGAACAGCTGCGCGAACGCCTGCGCGCGCGGCTGGGCGACGATGCCGTGCAGGGCGTGGGGCTGCGCGCCGAACACCGCCCCGAACGCGCCAGCGGCACCGCCGCACAGGCCCTCAAGGGCCCGCCACCCACCCTGCCGCTGCGCCCGGGCTGGCTGCTGGCCACGCCGCAGCCACTGTACGACCCGGACCTGCGCATCCTTTCCGGGCCGGAGCGGATTGAATCGGGCTGGTGGGACGAAGGCGATGTGCGCCGCGACTACTACGTGGTGGAAACGGCGCTGGGCCAGCGCGCCTGGGCCTACACCGCCGCCGGCGCGCGGCATGGGCCGTTCATGCTGCACGGCTGGTTCGCATGAGCACCGCCCTGCCTGGCTACGCCGAACTGCATTGCCTGTCGGCCTTCAGTTTCCAGCGCGGCGCCTCCATTGCCGAGGAGCTGTTCGCGCGTGCGAAGGAACAGGGCTACCAGGCCCTGGCGATCACCGACGAATGTTCGCTGGCCGGCATCGTGCGCGCCTGGCAGGCGGCGAAGAAGCACGCGCTGGCGCTGATCACCGGCGCGGAATTCCAGATCGAGGACGGGCCCAAGGTGGTGCTGCTGTGCACCGACCAGGCCGCCTATGCCGGGCTGTGCCAGCTGATCACCACCTGCCGCCGGCGTGCGCCGAAGGGCGAATACCGCTGCCTGCGCGAGGACTTCGATGCCCTGCCCGACAGCCTGCTGTGCCTGTGGCCGGCGCGTTCGCCCAGTGCCGAAGAGGCGGCCTGGCTGCATGCGCGCTTCGCGCACCGCTTGTGGCTGGCAGTGGAACTGCACCGCGACGCCGACGACGTGGCGCGGCTGGAAGCGCTGCTGGAATTCGGCTACGCCCACGACCTGCCGCTGTTGGCCAGCGGCGATGTGCACATGCACGTGCGCCGCCGCCGTGCGCTGCAGGACACCCTCACCGCGATCCGCCAGCACTGCACCATCGCCGATGCCGGCTGGCACCTGTTCCCCAATGGCGAACGCCACCTGCGCACCCGCCAGGCGCTGGCCGCGCTGTACCCGCCCGAGCTGCTGGAGGAAACCCTGCGCGTGGCCGAGCGTTGCCGGTTCGACCTGGCGCAGCTGCAGTACACCTACCCGCGCGAGCTGGTGCCCGACGGCCACGACCCGGCCAGCTGGCTGCGCACCCTGGTCGAAGAGGGCATGCGCTGGCGCTGGCCCGGCGGCGCCAGCGAGGCGCAGCGCGGGCAGATCGAACACGAGCTGCGGCTGATCCACCTCAAGCAATATGAGTCGTACTTCCTCACCGTGCACGACATCGTGCGCTTCGCCCGCAGCCAGCAGATCCTGTGCCAGGGCCGTGGCTCGGCGGCCAATTCGTCGGTGTGCTTCGTGCTGGGCGTGACCGAGATCGACCCCAGCCACATGGAACTGCTGTTCGAGCGCTTCATTTCCGAAGAACGCGACGAACCGCCGGACATCGACATCGATTTCGAACACGAACGGCGCGAGGAAGTGCTGCAGTATGTGTTCAACCGCTATGGCCGCGAACGTGCCGCGCTCACCGCCGTGGCGATCAGCTACCGTGGCCGCAGCGCGGTGCGCGACGTGGCCCGCGTGCTCGGCCTGCCGCCGGACCAGGTCAACGAACTGGCCGCCTGCCTGGACCGCTGGAGCAGCCACGAGCCACTGCCCGAGGCCCTGCGCGAACGCGGCTTCGACCCGGACACGCCGTTGATGCAGCGGGTGGTGGCGCTCACCGCCGAACTGGTGGACTTCCCACGCCACCTGTCCCAGCACCCGGGCGGCTTCGTGATTTCCGAGCACCCGCTGTCCACCCTGGTGCCGGTGGAGAACGCGGCCATGGCCGACCGCACCGTGATCCAGTGGGACAAGGACGACCTGGATGCCACCGGGCTGATGAAGGTCGACTGCCTGGCGCTGGGCATGCTCACCGCCGTGCGCAAATGCCTGGCCATGCTGCACGCGCATGGCGCCCCGGCGATGGGGATGGCCGACATCCCGGCCGGCGACACCGCCACCTACGACATGATCTGCCGCGCCGACACGCTGGGCGTGTTCCAGATCGAATCGCGCGCGCAGATGGCGATGCTGCCGCGCATGCAGCCGCGCTGCTTCTACGACCTGGTGATCGAAGTGGCGATCGTGCGGCCCGGCCCGATCCAGGGCGACATGGTCCATCCCTACCTCAACCGCCGCAAGCGGCTCAAGGAAGAAGGGATCGAAGAAGTCGACTACCCGCCGGCACTGGAGAAAGTGTTCAAGCGCACCCTGGGCGTGCCGCTGTTCCAGGAACAGGTGATGCAGCTGGCAGTGGCCGCCGCCGGCTTCACCCCGGGCGAGGCCGATGCGCTGCGCCGTTCGATGGCCGCCTGGAAGCGCCACGGCGGGCTGGAACCGCATCGCGACAAGCTGCTGGCCGGCATGGCAAAGAACAACTACAGCCGCGACTACGGCGAGCGCCTGTTCGAGCAGATCAAGGGCTTCGGCAGCTATGGCTTCCCGGAAAGCCACGCGGCCAGTTTCGCGCTGATCACCTACGTCAGCTGCTGGCTCAAATGCCACCACCCCGCCGCGTTTGCCGCCAGCCTGGTCAACAGCCAGCCGCTGGGCTTCTACACCCCCGACCAGATCCTGCAGGATGCGCGCCGGCATGGCGTGCCGGTGCTGCCGGTGGATGTGCGCCACAGCGACTGGGACTGCACGCTGGTGCCGGCCACGCAGGCCGATGCCCTGCCCGGCATCCGGCTCGGCCTGCGCATGATCGATGGCTTCAGCGAAGCGGTGGCCGAGGAAGTGATGCAGGCACGTACGCGCCATGCCTTCGACAGCGTGGCCGACCTCAGCCAGCGGGCCCGGCTGGACCGCCGCCACCAGGGGCTGCTGGCCGACGCCGGCGCGCTGAAGGGGCTGAGCGGGCACCGCCACCGCGCGCGCTGGGATGTCTCGGGGGTGGAAAAGCCGTTGCCGCTGTTCGAGAACGTCCGCGCCACCGCCGACGCGGCCGTGGCCTTGCCGGCGCCGAGTGCGTTCGAGGACATGCAGGCCGATTACAACAGCACCGGCACCACCCTGGGCCAGCACATGGTGTCGTTCCTGCGCGACGAGCTGCGCGCACGGCGTTGCCAGCGATCCGATGAACTGGCGCAGCTGCCGCACGGGCGCAGCGTGCGTTTCGCCGGCCTGGTACGCATGCGCCAGCGCCCGCAGACCGCCAGCGGGGTGACCTTCCTCACCCTGGAAGACGAAAGCGGCATGGTCAACGCAGTGGTCTGGCGCAGGACCGCCGACCGCCAGCACCGGGTGCTGGTGGAGGCGCAGCTGATGCAGATCGATGGCCGGCTGGAGCGGGTGGATGGCGTGCAGCACCTGATCGTGCAGCGCATGCACAACCTCGATGCGCTGATCGAGGGGGTGCGTACCCACAGCCGCGACTTCCATTGATTGCTGTGACCGGTTTCACGCTGACGATAGATACAGACTTTTCCGACTGGTGCGGCCATCACGGCTTCGGCTATCGTCGCTGCCATCCAAGGATCCGGAACCTGCCATGTCGCGCGTACTCACCCTCACCACACTGGCAGTGTCCAGCCTTGCCCTGCTGGTCTCGGGGTACACCGCCGTGCAGCTGCACCGCAGCCAGTCCGCCGAGCGGGTGATCACCGCCCGCGGGCTGGTCATCCAGGACGGCAGCGGCCAGGCGCGGGTGATCCTGGGCGCGCCGCTGCCCGATCCGCTCAGCAGGGGCGTGTCGCAGGGCCCGCGCGCCTCGCCGCTGTCGGGCGTGGTGCTGCTTGGTGCCGACGGTTCCGAACGGGGCAGTTATGGCACTGCCGATGTCGGCGATGAGGCCTCGCTCACGCTGGATGATGCCAAGGGCACCACCGAAGTGTTCAAGATCACCGCGAACCCGGATCGTGGCGCCACCCTGGTGATCAAGCACCAGAACAGCACCGGCGCCATGCTCACCTCCTGGCAGGGCAAGCCGGAGCTGATCTTCCTCAACGACAACGGGCAGTCGCATTACATCCGTCCGGGTACCCCTACAGCGCCCTGATTGCCGCCGTGCGAAAATGCGGGCCGTGCCTGTTCCGGAACACGTCATGTCCATCGTCGCCCCCACCTGGCCGCAGGCTGCCACCGTCGAAGATTTCCGCCGCAACCTGGACGCGGTGCACGCACGCATTGCCGCTGCCTGCGCCCGTGCCGGGCGCGATCCGGCCACGGTGCGGCTGCTGCCGGTGAGCAAGACCGTGGACGAAGCGCGGCTGCGACTGGCGGTGCAGGCCGGCTGCGATACGCTGGGCGAAAACAAGGTGCAGGAAGCCAAGGGCAAGGCCGAAGCCATGGCCGACCTGGGCATCCGCTGGTCGCTGATCGGCCACCTGCAGACCAACAAGGCGCGGGATGTGGCCCGCTTTGCCAGCGAGTTCCAGGCGCTGGACAGCCTGCGCGTGGCCCAGGCGCTGGACCAGCGGCTGGCGCAGGAAGGCCGCACGCTGGATGTGTTCGTGCAGGTCAACACCTCCGGCGAAGCCAGCAAGTACGGATTGGACCCGATCGAGGTGGTCGACTTCGTGCAGCAGCTGCCCGCCTTCCCCCAGCTGCGCGTGCGCGGCTTGATGACCCTCGCGCTGTTCTCGGCGGATCCCGAACAGGTGCGCCCGTGTTTCGTGCGCCTGCGCGACCTGCGTGAGCGCCTGCGTCCGACCCTGCCGGTGGGCGTCAGCCTGGACGAACTCTCGATGGGCATGTCCGGCGATTTCGAGATCGCCATCGAGGAAGGCGCCACGGTGGTACGCGTAGGCCAGGCGATTTTCGGCGCGCGCAGCACCCCCGACAGTCACTATTGGCCAACCCCTGCGGGTTGATCGTCACCCCACCAACGCCTGCATATGCCGCGCATGCTCCGCCGCCTGCGCGTGCAGCCACTCACGAAACGCCAGGAACCCCCGGTGCGTGGACGACCGTGGCGGATAGACCAGCCAATGCGACCATCGCGTCTTCAACCGGTGCGGTGACAAGGCAATCAACTGCCCCGAATCCAGCAGCAACCGCGCCCGCGTCACCCGCCCCAGTGCGACCCCGAAGCCATCCAGCGCGGCACGATGGTGCGATTCGGAGTCATTGAGCATGGCCACATAGCGCGACGGCGCAACCTCGCCGACCGAGGCGAACCAGCGCTGCCACTCGCCATCCGGGTCCCCCAGCAGCGGCCACTGCGACAGCGGCAGCGCGCCCAGCCCGCCCATGCGCTCGACCAGTGACGGGCTGGCCATCGGCATCAGCCACTCATCGAACAGCGGCTCCACATGCAGGCCGCTCCACTGCCCGGCACCCACCCGCAACGCAGCATCACACTGCAGCTGCCGCTCGAAATCGGTGAGCCGCTCGCTGGATTCCAGGTTGAATTCAATCTCCGGGTGGCAGGCCACGAACGAGCCCAGCCGTGGCACCAGCCAGTTGGAGGCCATCGATGGCAGTGCACTGACCGACAGCACGCGGTCGTGGCGCGCACCGAACGGCTGCAGCGCCTGCGCGATCGCATCCAGATGCGGGCCCACCTGTTCCAGCAACCGCTGCCCTTCGGGCGTCACCCGCACCCCGCGTGCCTGGCGCTGCAGCAGCGCATACCCCAGGCGCTCCTCCAGCTGCCGCATCTGGTGGCTGAGCGCACTGACCGTCAGGCTGAGCGAATCGGCCGCGCGGGTCAGGTTGCCCAGGCGTGCGGCGGTAACGAAATTCTGCAGCGGCTGGAGCGGGATACGGGACATGGCGACTTGAATCCATTTCAAGAAAGACTTGCGAAAGGATCGCTTTTGCGCCGTCCATCCTGCCCCTATCGTGAGGTCCACTCAAGTGGAGGACGCACATGAACATCTACAGCGGATTGTTGTTCCTGCACGGGCATATCGCCGATGTGGGATTGGCGCGGGCGCTGGCGGAGCCGGAAAAGGTCTCCGCCGCTGACACGGCGCGGGCGGTGGCCGGGACAGCCACGCAGCCCGTAGCGCTACCGGCTCGGGCTGCCTGCGAGGTTGGTGCCGCGCGGCGTTGAGACCCCCGGCCTTACGGAGCCGGCTTGGTCTCGGGCAGCACCCGGGGACGGCTGTCGTACCAGTCGCGGGCCCCGGACAGGTGCCAGGTGCGCTTGCCGCCGTCCAGTTCGATGCCGGCCCCGAGCAGGCCCCAGCGCAGGTACAGGTCGCCACGGCGCTGCGCCTGCTCCATGTCCAGCCGGGCGCGCAGCGACAGCCGCGCGTTTTCGGCCTGCAGGTCGTCCACCGCCAGGTGCTCGCGGCGCCAGCGCAGCTGGCCGCTGGCCAGCACTTCACCCGAATCGAGCAGCCCCAGCACCCAGCGCGGGTACTGGCTGCGCTCGGCGTAGATGCCCAGCAGCGGACCGGCATCGCGAAGCCGCAGGTCGGCACGTGCGTCCACCTGGAACGGTGCCTCTGACTGGATGTGCCCGCTGCGCAGGTCGACCTCGCCCCACCAGCCGCCCTTGGCGGCATCGCCGTCCACCTGCACGTTGCGCAGGCTGAGCGTGGTGCCGCCCAGGTCGAACTGGCCAGCGTCGAAGTCGGCACGCTGCAGTCTTGCCTTGACCTGCGCATCGCCACGCAGCGACAGGCCGGCGGCCTGCATGCGCGCACCGGTGCCGCGCAGGTCCGCGCGCCCCTGCCCGACCCGGCCGGCAGCATCCAGCGTCACGTCGCCGCTCAGCAGTGCGGTCCCCCCGAGCAGACGCACATTGTCGTTGCCGACGTAGCGGTTGTAGGCGCTCAGGTCAGGCACCCGCGCGTCGTTGAAGCGCAGCTGCGCGCGCATGCCGTCGCGCAGCTGCTGCAGCCGTGCATCGCCGCGCAGGGTCAACGCCAGCGCCTTGCCATCGAACAACACCGCCTTGGGCGCATCGGACGGCGCCGCGCGGAACGTGGGAATATCGACCTTCAATTCCGCCTGCGGCGGCGCACCGTTGGCGATGCGTCCCAGCGCATGTGCATCGCCCTGCATGCGCACGCCCGCCACCTCGGCAATGGCGGCCACCTGTGGCACCTCCAGGGTGCTGCCCGGCGCCAACTGGCCATCGGCAATGCGCAGGTCACCCTGCAGCAGCCCGCCACCTTCCAGCTTGAACCACGGCTTGCGCACGAACAGATCGGCAATCCAGTTCAACGACTCGAACCGCCACGCGCCACGCACCTGCCCGGACAGGCGCGGCAACAGTTCGGCCGGCGCCTCGAACGGAATCTTCCGGCCGGTGACGCGCAGGTCCGCGTGCAGTTCGCTGCCGGTTTCCGGGTCGCGCGGCAGGCGTGCCTGCACGCGCATGTCCTGGGCCACGTCCAGCTGCAGCGACAACAGGCCGCGATCCGGTGCATGCACGCCGGCATGCACCGGCACCCGCCACACCACCCGGCTGCCGGGTTGCAGCAGGCCGCGGTCCATCACCACATCGGCCGTGAGCCGTGCCTCGGCCGGTACGCTGCCGACCTTGACGTGTGGCCCGGCCGTGTCGATCTTGATCGCCTGGCTGCGCCCATCCACCTGCAGCTGCGCGAAGGTGATGCCGAACTTGCGCAGGCCCGGGGCTTCATCCCGGTAGTGGCGCGGGTAATGGAAGCGCGCGGCCAGGTGCGCCTCGTCCAGCAGCTTGACCCCGTCGTAGGTGATCGTGGCCTGCTCGAAGCCAGCAGTGGAATCGAACAGTTCGGACGGCCCGCCCTTGACCTGCTTCTGGAAGCCCACCGTGCCATGGCCCTGCCCGGCAATCAGCAGCTTTCCGAAGCGGCCGCTGCGGATGCTGTCGCTGTGGATCGCATCCAGCCGGATGTTCCAGCCGCGATCACCACGCGGCGGCGGCGGGATCGCCTTTTCCACCCGTTGGATGTCCGCTTCCACGCCGGTGGCGTTGATGCCTGGAATGCGGACTTCGCGCTTGAACAGGTGCACCAGCGAGATCCACGCGCTCGCACGGTCGGCACGGAAGATGTAGACGGTATGGTTGGCCTGGCCGCGGATGCGCACGTTCCAGACAACCGCGTGCCCGGGCAGCAGCGTCAGCGCCGGCCCGGTCTGCAGCCTGAATTTTTCAGGTTTGCGGTTGGTGACCGCATCGAACAACGGCGTGTTGAGGAACACGTTGCCGGCAACAAGGTACAGCGCATACAGCGCCAGCAAGGTAAGCAACGCCACGCGCCATGGCCGGGGCCAGCGCCGGACGCGCTCGGGAATCAGGGGCATGGAGTTCTGCGACGAAGCGGAGTGACGCGGCCACTATCGACAACCGGGCGACGGAGTCGTGTGAAGAAGCGCCCCCGATGCCGCTCAACCGGCCCGCCGCTCCGGGTCCCACGCCATCGGCTGCCACAACTCCAGCTTGTTCCCCTCCGGATCCAGTATCCAGGCGAACGAACCGTTCTCATGCGTCTCCGGCCCGCTGACGATGGTCACGCCAGCCTCGCGCAGGTTCGCCAGCAGCCCCTCCAGGTCATCCACCCGGTAATTGATCATGAAAGGCGCATCGCTGGGACTGAACCACTGGCTGTCAGGCTCGGCCAGGGCCCACACGGTCAACCCGCCGTCGTTGGCCTTGTCGTCGGGCCAGCGCAGCACCGCGCCACCAAACTCCTCCAGCGTCATGCCCAGGTGCTGCCGGTACCACTCGGCCAGCGCCGCACGGTCGCCACGGCTCTTGAAGAACACCCCACCGATTCCGGTCACCTTTGCCATCGCAGTCTCCCTGGGTCCGTGCTGATCCTATGCCCTTGCCCGCGCAAAAGAAAACGGCAGGCCGTTGCACCGGCCTGCCGTTGTCCTGTCACCGCAAGCGGTGGGATCAGAAGCGGAACTCGCCACCCAGGCTGATCGTATCCACGTCCACGTCCACGCCGCTGAAATCGCCTTGGCGGCGGTCGTAGTTCAGGCTCAGGCCCCAGCGGCGGTTGAAGTCGTAACCGACATTGACGCCGTAGTACGGCTTGGTCGAGCTTTCGTCATCCACCACGTCGAAGGTGTCTTCGCGCACCTGCGCGGTCAGCCGCGCGATGCCGGCGCGTGCGCCGATGAAGAAGCCGGTATTGTCGGCGCCGAAGTTCTTCTTGACCACCAGGCCAGCACCGATCGAGACCAGGTCCAGCTCCTGGTCGTAGCCCAGGTCCTTGTTGTACAGCGAACCGACATGGCCTTCGACGCCGATGTTCGGGGTGAACCAGTAGCCGCCGCCGATCGAGGCGGAGGTGTCCGACTCGCTGCCACGGAAACCGTCGTAACGCACTTCGGTATCGCTGCTGCCCAGCTCGGCGCGCACGAATGCGTGGCCGGCCATGGCATCGGTCGACAGGGTGGCCAGCGCGATGGCGGCGGCCAGGGTGACGAACTTCTTCATTCAGGTCCTTCCAAAGGGTGGTTTGCCCATCTGGGCGGCGCCACTCTGCCTCCTGTTCATGTTTGTGTCAATTCCGTTAAACGAACCCTCAGGCGCGGGCCTCGGGCAACTTGGCCACCACCTTGAACTCCACGTCGAACCCGCTGAGCCAAGTGACCCCGACCGCGGTCAGGGTCGGGTGCGGCGCCTGGCCCCAGTACTCGGGCACGATCGCCCACACCCGCTCCAGGATCCGGTCCGGGTCGATCATGAAAACGGTCACGTCGACCACATCGTCGAACGTGCAGCCGGCGGCCGCCAGCACCGCGTTGAGGTTCTCGAAGAGCTTGTGCACCTGCGCTTCCAGGCCCGGTTCGGGCGAACCGTCCTCGCGGCTGCCGACCTGGCCGGAGACAAACAGGAAGCCGTTGGACCGCACCGCCGTCGAATAGCGGTAGCGGGCATACAGGTCCTGCCGGCGAGAGGGGAACACGACGTCGCGACTTGCCATTGCAGACTCCAGAGGGGTTTTGCCCCGGGTGATGGGATATCTCCACGGTAGGCGCCCCGGCCCGGTCGATAAACGACCAACCTTGTCCATCACTGTTTGTAGAATCCAAACAATTGACCGCAGGAGTGCCGATGGACCGTTTCGATGCCATGCAGGCCTTTGCCCGGGTCGTGGAGACCGGCAGCTTCACCCGGGCCGCACAGACCCTGCACATGAGCCGCACCACGGTGACCCAGCTGGTGCAGCAGCTGGAAGCCCGGCTGCGCGTGCGCCTGCTCAACCGCACCACCCGCCAGGTCAATGTCACCGACGATGGCGCGGCGTACTACGAGCACGTCTCGCGGTTGCTCGCCAATCTGGATGATGCCGAAACCAGCCTCTCCAGCTTCGCCGCCAGCCCGCGCGGCCGGTTGCGGGTGGATGTGCCCGCGCCGCTGGCGCGGTTCCTGCTGGTCCCTGCGCTTCCCGGTTTCCACGCGCGGTACCCGGACATCCAGCTCGACCTGGGCGTCAGCGACCGCAATGTCGACCTGATCGATGAGAACGTGGACTGCGTGATCCGCGGCGGCGTGCTCTCCGATCCCTCGCTGGTCGCGCGGCACATCGGCGACCTGCAGGCAGGGTTGTACGCCGCGCCGCAGTACCTGGCCACGGTTGGCATGCCGGACCACCCCAAGGCACTGGAAGCCGAACCGCATCGCATCATCGGTTACCGGGGCTCGCGGCGTGCAGGGGCCATGCCCTACGCGCTGCGGCGTGGCGAAGAAACGCTGACCGTGCACGGCCGGCATCAGCTGGCGGTCGACGACGGCAACGCCTATCTGGCGGCCGGGGTCGCCGGGCTCGGCGTGCTCTGGCTGCCCGATTACGTTGCCGCCGCGCACGCCGGGCGCGGCGAACTGCTACGCGTGCTCACCGACTGGCAGGTCGACCCGATGCCGCTGCACATCGCCTTCCGTCCCAACCGCCACGTCAGCGCCAAGCTGCGCGTGTTCGTCGACTGGGTAGCGGCTCTCATGGGCGACCACGTGCCGGTGATGACAAAGGGCTCGGCCCTGCCCTAGCATCGAAACCACAAGCCCGCGCCCCTGCGCCGGGCGAGGACGGGCATTGACGCAGTTCCTCCAGTTGTTCGGTTCGCGGCTTTCGATGATGTTCGCAGCAATCGCGCTGCTGTATCTGCTGTGGTCCACCGCACCGCTGTGGTGGTCAGCACGGAGGGCGTTCCTGCGGGCCGACCGGCTCGTGCACCCGTGGTCCTTCATTCTCATCGCTGGAATGCTTGCGTATGGGAGTACGGCACTGGCCGCCATGGGCGTGACGTCTGTGGTTGGCATGTCACGCTTGCTGGATGGGGCGGCGCATCCCGGGTTGCTGTCGGCGATTGCGCCCGGAACATGGCTTGCCATGCGGCTGGACTCCTGGCTGCCTCCCGCACTCCTGCCGCTGCACCTCCTCATGACGTGGTTCATCACTCGCCAGTTGTCGGACCACTGGCGCGGGCTTTGCACCCGTGGCGCACTCTCCGGCCGGAAGGTGCGCTGATGCAGATTCCCGACCAGTGGTTCACCCTGCTCCTCTGGCTGTTCTTCGAGGAGGGCCTGTGGCGGGTCTGGATGTCATCGCCCCTCTGGTGGCCGGTGCTCAAGGTGCTGCTGCGCCGTGATCGCCTGCCCCGTCCCGCCACCTTCGTGGTCGTATCTGCAGCGCTGGCTTACGGGGTGATTGCGACGGTGAGCGTGGTCGTCATCTTCCCGGTCAAGGTCGCAGGCCTCTACCTGACGCCCCAGTTCATGGAGGCAGGACTGCCGTTGGGACCGACGCTCACGGCGCTGGACAGTGTGGTCACAGCCGCACTGCCTCCATTGGTCCTCTCGCTGCCCATTTCCGCATGGTGGATTTCCCGGCGGCTGGCGCAGCGCTGGCCGAGGTTGTGCGGCGAGGATGTGGTCTCGGGGTAGTTACAGCGGCGCGATCACCAGCGTATCGCCCTTGCACACGTTGACGTCGCGGTAGATCGCCGTGCGCCCGTTACGAAACTGCAGGCGCAGGTCGAAGCGGCAGCCGGCATCGCCCAGGCGAACTGTCGTGCTGTCCCCACCACCGTCGATGGTGTCGATCGGGCGCTGCTCGAACGCATCGCTGCCGGCGGTGGCCACCTCCAGCGTGGTGATGCTGTCGTGGGCGCGGTTGAGCAGTGTCAGGTAACGCGGGGCGGCGGCATGCGTGGCCGTGGCGAAAAGCAGGCTGGTCAGGACGGCAAGACGGATCGGGAACATCGCGGCATCTCCGGCAGTTGGGTTCGCCGCCATCAGGCCGCTGGCCGCCCCGCGCACGCCACCGATCCGGGACCAATCGTCGTCCCGGCAGGACCAATCGTAATGGGCCCTCATGGCGCTTCTCCGGGCCCGCCCGCACGCCTAAGATGGCCCTGCCCCGCCGCGCCGGGCGTCCTGGATACCGGCCATGATGGTTCGCCTTGGCAGTACGTCGATCAGCCTCGCCCGCTACCTGCTGCTGTGGACGGCCGTGGTGCTGGTGTTTGCCGTGCAGCATTCGCTCAGCGATGGGCTGCACGGCAACAGCTGGCCGTTCCTGGTGCACCTGCGCTGGGCGATGATCCAGTGGTACACCTGGGCGGCGCTGGCACCGCTGGTGTTCCGCCTGGCCGAGCGCTACCCGCTGGATCCCCAGCGCCGCCTGCTTGGCCTGGGCAGGCAGGTCGTGGCCAGCCTGGCGGTGACCGTCAGCGCGATGCTCATCGGCGCAGCGGCCTCCGCGCTGTTCGAACCCAGCGGCTTCTTCGAACAGCTCGGGTACTTCCTGGCGCAGCATTTCGCCATCGGGCTGCTCACCTACTGGGCGCTGTTCGCGCTGCAGCAGGCATTGCACTTCCAGGCCGAAAAGGCGCGGCGTCAAATGGAAGCCAGCCGGCTGGCCACCGAACTGGCGCAATCGCGGCTGCTTGCGCTGAAATCCCAGCTGCAGCCGCATTTCCTGTTCAACACGCTGCACGCCATCATCACCCTGCTGGACGAAGACACGGTCTCGGCCGAAGACATGCTGCTGCGCCTGAGCGAACTGCTGCGCGCCTTCCTGGAAGACTACGACGGCCAGGAGATTCCCCTGCGCCAGGAACTGGACCTGATCGAGCTGTACCTGGGCATCCAGCGCGTGCGCTTCAAGGACCGGCTGACCACCCGCACCTATATCGCCCCGGATACCCTCGACTGCGCCGTGCCCAGCCTGTTGCTGCAGCCGTTGGTGGAGAATGCGGTGCGCCACGGCATAGGGCAGCGCGTGGGCAGTGACGTGATCGAGATCGAAACGCGCCGCGACGGCGAGGTGCTGTGCATTGAAGTGCGCAACCGCAACAGCACGCTTGACGCCACGCCCGGCGCGCCCGCAGGCCATGGCATCGGCATGTCCAATACCCGGCTGCGCCTGAAGGAGCTGTACGGCGATGCCGCCGAGGTGCGGCTGGACATGATCTGGCCCGAGGGCGTGGCCTGCCGTGTACGCCTGCCCTTCCGTACCCTGGAAGTGGAAGACGAAGCGCCGGAGTTCACGGCGGGAGTGGCACCGGCATGACCCTCTCGGTGCTGGTGGTGGACGACGAGCCGCTCGCACGCCGCGCGATCGTGCGCCTGCTGGCCGAGGACCCGGCGATCGAACTGCTGGGCGAATGCGGCGACGGCGTCTCCGCAGTGAACGCCATCCGCGAGCACTCGCCCGACCTGGTGTTCCTGGACATCCAGATGCCGGCGATCACCGGCCTGGACGTGGTGGCCACCATCGGCGCCGAGCGCATGCCGGCCACCGTGTTCGTCACCGCCTACGAGCAGTACGCGGTGAAGGCCTTCGAGGCCAATGCGGTGGACTACCTGGTCAAGCCGTTCAGCCGCGAACGCTTTGCCGCCACCCTGCAGCGCGCCCGGCAACGCCTTTCAACTGCCGCCGGCACCAGCGCGCAGACGGCGACGCAGATCCTGCAGGCACTGGATGCACTGCGCCAGCGTGAGGCCTACCTGCAACGGATACCGGTACGGGTCGACGAACACGTGGTGCTGGTCGACGTGGACGAGATCGTCTGGATCAAGGCCGCACGCAACATCGCCGAGATCCACCTGGCCGGCCGCATGCATGAACACCGCGGCACCATGGCCGCCCTCGCCGCCCGGCTGGACCCGCGCCACTTCGCCCGCGTGCACCGCTCGGCCATCGTCAACATCCGGCGGGTCAAGGCGATCCACCCGTGGTTCAACGGCCACCACGTGGTCACCCTGGACACCGGCCAGCAGCTGCGCATGAGCCGCTACCAGAACGAGGCGTTCCTCAAGCTCGTCTCCACCCGGGACACACCGTAGCGCCGGCCGTGGCGCTACGCCGTCGGGATGCGCTCGCCTTCGCGCAGGGTCAGCACTTCCACCCCGGTTTCCGTCACCAGCACCGTATGTTCGGCCTGCGCGGACAACTTCCCGTCACGGGTGGTCACGGTCCAGCCGTCCTCGCTCATGTCGATCGCCGCACGGCCCTGGTTGATCATCGGCTCGATGGTGAACGTCATGCCCGGCTCCAGCTCCACGCCGGTACCGCGCTTGCCGTAATGCAGCACCTGCGGGTCTTCGTGCATCTCACGGCCGATGCCGTGCCCGCAGAACTCGCGCACCACGCTATAGCCGTGCGCCTTGGCGTGCTGCTGGATGGCGAAGCCGATATCGCCCAGCGTCGCCCCCGGGCGCACCACCGATATGCCTTTCCACATGGCCTCGCGGGTCACCCGCACCAGCCGCTTCGCCTGGAAATCCACCTCGCCGATCAGGTAGGTCTTGCTGGAATCGGCGATGAAACCATCCTTCTCCAGCGTGATGTCCAGGTTGACGATGCTGCCGCCGCGCAGGATCTCGTCTGCCGAGGGCACGCCATGGCAGACCACATTGTCCACCGAGCTGTTGAGCACATAGGCAAAGCCGTACTGGCCCTTGCTGGCCGGCCGCGCATGCAGTTCATCAACGATGAAGCGCTCCACCCAGTCGTTCACCTGCAGGGTGCTCATGCCTTCCAGCGGCAAGCGGTCCAGTGCCTCGAACACCGAGGCCAACAACCGCCCCGACGCCCGCATCAGCGCCTGTTCCTCTAGCGTCTTGATCACGCGACCGCCACCCGCAGGGCACCGGGATCGACCCCGGCCGCGCGCAGTTCACGGTTGACGATCTCCTGGTAGCTCATGCCCGGGTTCATTTCGCAGAGCATGCCGACCTTGATCCAGAAGCCGGCCTGGGCGTTGATCGAGCGGCCGGACACGCCACTGGCGCGGCGCAGGTTGTCGTGAAGTTCGTCGTCGATGTTGACGATGCCCATGGGATGCCTCGGTACGGAATATACGCATCATATACGATACGTATATTTCAGGTCCAGGCAGGATCCGCGGTGAAATCGATGGTCAGCCAGAACTCGCTGCCGCGGGCATCCAGCCGTTCGGCGATATCATCGCGCAGCGCATCGACGCTGCCGATGGTGCCGATCACCGTGTCCGGGTGGGTGAGGATGTGGATCTCCACGAAGCGCATCCGCCCCATCTTGGCCACGTGGCTGGTGAAACCGAGATAGCCGTGCTCGGCCACGAACTGCGTCATCACCGCCTGCACGCGCGCGTCCAGCGTATCGGGCGCCACCTGCAGCACCTCGCGCATCGCTTTCCACGCACCGCGCAGCGGCACCGGCAGCACCGCCAGGCTGATGATCGCCAGCACCAGCGGATCCAGGAATGGAATCCAATGCGCGTGGTCGCCGTCTTCCAGCAGCAGCGCCAGCGCAAAGGCCAGCACCACCGCCAGGCTCATCATGCCGCTGAGCAGCCAGGCGCGTACGTCCAGCCACAGCAGCGGCGAATTCAATCGGGCAGCATGCACGCGCACGAACGCGGCCATGCCCAGGTTGCTCACGCACAACAGGGTCGCCCACATCAACGCCGGCCCGGCGCGGATGACGTGCCCGCCGGTGGTGAGCCCGATGATCGAATTGGCCAGCGCATAGATGCAGGCCAACGCCAGGATCGCCCCGCCCAGCGCTTCCACCATCGGCTCCAGATGCCAATAGCCGTACTGGAACCGCGGGCTGCCCTCGCGCCCCAGCAGGCGCAGCACGGCCAGCGCCACCAGCGTGAGGGCTACATCCACCAGGCTGTATACCCCGTCGAACAGGATCGCCTGCGATCCCACCAGCAGGCCGCCGATGAAGCCGGTGGCGCTGACCGCCACCGTCACGCCAATCGAGAATTTGAGGATCCGCTGCTCGCGTGCTGTATCCATCGCCTGCCGAAGATCCTGGCCGCCGCTCAGGTCTTCAGCACCTCCACCTTGTAGCTCGGCACGTCGCCGTCACGGTCGATGATAAGCCCGTGCACGTCCGACTCGAAGCCCGGGAAGCGCACATTCTGCTCGCGGGCAATGCGCAGCGACTGGATGATCGGCTCATCCTGCGCGCCGAAGCGCTCGCCCGGCATGATGGTCGGAATGCCCGGCGGGTAAGGCACCAGCATGGTCCCGGCGACACGACCACTGATCGCTTCGATATCAACGCGCTCGATCTGGCCACGCACCAGGTGGTCGTAGGCCTCGGCCGGCGTCATCACCGGCTCGGGCAGGTCCACGTACATCGCACGCATCACCTGGGCTACCGCAAACTCGCGGTTGAAGGCATGCAGGGCCTCGCACAGGTCGCGCAACCCCCAGCCACCGTAAGTCTGCGGATAGTCTGCCGCCAGGTCGGGCAGCGCGCGGGTTAGCGGCGCGTTGTTGTCGAACAGTTCCTTGAAGGCCATCAGCTCGGTCACCAGCGTGCTCCACTTGCCCTTGGTGATGCCCATCGAGAACAGGAACAGCACCGAGTACAGGTTGGTCTTCTCCACCGTGATGCCGCGCGTCCACAGGAACCTGCTCAGCACGGCGGCGGGAATGCCCAGCTCGCCCAGGTCACCGTCGATGGACAGGCCCGGGGTCAGCAGGGTGACCTTGATCGGGTCGATCAGCACGTAGTCTTCGACCAGGCCATCGAACCCGTGCCAATGCGCATCGGGCTGCAGGTACCATTCCTCGCGCTTGGCCACCATCGGCGTTGGTGCATCGCCCTTGCCCAGCGAGCGCTCCAGCTTGTCCGGCTGCCACACGCTGAACCACCAGTCGTCGCGGCCCAGGTCCTCGCGTACGTGCAGCATGGCCCGACGGAAGGCGATCGCCTCGTCGTGCATTTCCTGCACCAGCGATTCACCGGCCGCACCCTCCATCATCTTGGACGCCACGTCACAGGCGGCAATCACCCCGTAATGCGGGCTGGTGGTGGTATGCATCATGAACGCTTCGTTGAAGCGTTCGGCATCCAGTTCGCGGGTCGCCGCGTTGCGCACGTGGATCATCGAGGCCTGCGAGAACGCGGCCAGCAGCTTGTGGGTGGAATGGGTGGTGAAGATGATCGCGTCCTGGCCACGCGGCTTGCCCTTGGCCATGCCGTAGTGGTTTTCATAGAACGGATGGAAGGCCGCATAGGCGTACCAGGCCTCGTCGAAATGCAGGAAATCCACCGCGCTGCCGATCTCGTCGGCGATCTTCTCGGCGTTGTAGCACAGCCCGTCATAGGTGGAATTGGTGACCACCGCAATCCGTGGTTTGGAGCCGGCGCGGAACGCCTTGCTGGCCAGCGGGTTGGCAGCGATGGCCTGCTGCAGTGCCTCGGGGGTGAACTGGTCCAGGCTGATCGGCCCGATGATGCCGTGCGCATTGCGGCTGGGGGTGAAGTACACCGGCACGCCGCCGGTCATGATCAGCGAATGCAGCAGCGACTTGTGGCAGTTGCGGTCGACGAACACCACATCGCCCCGCCCCACCGTGCCATGCCAGACGATCTTGTTGGCGGTGGAGGTGCCATTGGTGACGAAGAAGGTGTGGTCGGCGCCGAAGTTGCGCGCAGCCTCGTTTTCCGCCTCCTTGATCGGCCCGCTGTGGTCGAGCAGCGAGCCCAGCTCCGGCACCGAGATCGACAGATCACTGCGCAGCGTGTTCTCACCGTAGAACTGATGGAACGCACGCCCCACCGGTGACTTGGTGAAAGCCACACCGCCGGCGTGGCCGGGGGTGTGCCAGGAGTAGTTGGATTCGGCGGTGTGGTGGATCAGCGCCTTGAAGAACGGCGGCAGCAACTGCTGCATGTAGTCTTCGGCCGCGCGCATCACCTGGCGCGAGATGAAGCTCTTGGTGTCCTCGAACAGGAAGATGTAGCCGTGCACGTACTTGAGCAGCTTGCTCGGCACCTTTTCGATGGTGCGGCGCTCGCCGTACAGGAACACGGGCAACCCGCCGCGGCGTGCGCTCTGCTCGCGCAGGAACCCCAGCAGGCGCTGGAACTCACCGGGCTTGTCTTCGGTGCCGTCAATCGAGATCAGTACCGCCGAGGCCGCCACATAGGTACGCGCACCGGCCTGGGCATCGGCCAGGGTCAGCCCGCACAGCACGCGCTGGTCGTTGCCACGCAGTTCCTCGACCAGCGCGCGGATCAGGATGCCGCCGATGCGCGGGGACTCGTAGTCGTCGTCGATGACGATGATCGGGTAATCCAGAGACTTGAAATACACAGCATTTCTCCTGGGGGAAGGTCACGGAATCTTCGTGCTGACGGGACTGTCCAGCGGCGGCAGCTGGCCGCGCTGGCGGCGGCGCTCCTCGCTGAAGAAGGGGTAGAACACCGTGATGAACAGCACGAACAGGAAGGCGTACTGCACGATGCTGCCGGAGGAGCCGAAGATCGCCCACAGGCAGTACACCACGGTGATGCTGGTCAGGAACCAGAACGCGCCGGTATGCACCAGGGTGTGCGAGCGTTCGACCACGAAGTAGCAGGCCACGCAGGAATAGATGTAGGGCAGCAGGGTCAATACCACCGCCGCCGACGTAATCACGTCGAACTGCGCCGAGGCGGTTTCCGACGTGGAGGTGAGCAGGACGGCCAGGGTCATCAGCACCGCCACGATCAGTACGCCCTTGACCGGCACGTCGTCCTTGTTGGTCTTGCTGAAGATGCTGGGGAACAGGCCATCGTCCGACGCCGCCTTGGCGCTCTGCGCGGTCAGCAGGATCCAGCCGCCGAGCGAGCCGGCGGCGCCGACAAAGGCGCACAGGCTCACCAGCGCGCCGCCCCAGCCGCCTACCGCATTGGCCGCCGCCAGCGCGAACGGTGCATCGGAGACCTGCAGGTCACCATTGGGCACCATGCCCATGATCACCGACGAGCTGGCGATGTACGCCACCGCAGCCAGGAACACCCCGGCCAGGGTGGCCCGCGCCACGTTCTTCTCCGGGTTTTCGACCACGCCGGCGGTGACCGAGGCCGACTCGACCCCGATGAAGGCCCACAGCGTCAGCGCCGCCGCGCTGGAGATCGCGCCGAAGTTGGATTCGCCCGAGACGTTGTAGGCGCCCTTGAAGATGGCCGGGTCGAAGAAGAACCAGCCGAAGATGGCAATGCCCAGGATCGGTACCAGCGCGAAGCTGGTGGTCACCGTCTGCAGGCGGCTGACGAAGGCCGGGCCGATCACATTGGCGAAACTCAGCGCCCACACCAGCGCGAGCACGGCGATGCAGCGCGGTATCGGCTGGGACAGGATCGGGAAGAAGTAGCTGAAGTAGCCCACCGCCGCGATCGGGATGGCGACGTTGCCGATCCAGTTGGCGAACCAGTAGATGGTGTTGGTCTGGAACCCCATGTACGGCCCGAACCAGTCGCGGGCGTACGCATACGGGCCGCCCGCCATGGGCGCCAGCTTGCCCAGTTTGGCGAACACGAAGGCCAGCAGCAGTGCGCCGGCGGTGGTGACCAGCCAGCCCCAGATCGAGGCGGTGCCGATCTTGGCCAGGCTGGACGGCAGCAGGAACACGCCGGAGCCCATCATGTTGCCGGCCACCAGGAAGGTGGCGCCGACAACTCCGATTTTCTTCGCTTGCGCCATGACGATCTCCCCGCTACTTGATGAAGTTGTATTGCAGGCTGCCCTGCACCCGCACCGTGTCGGCGCGTTGCCCGTCCTGCTGTTCCAGTTGCCCGTACAGCACTTCCATGCCCATCGTCCACGACGGCGCCGGGCTCCAGATCAGGTTGAACACCCCGTACCGGCTCTGGCGGAACGCATCGGCCGCGAGCGCGGCGTTGCGCGCCATCGTGAGCTGGCCGTAGATCAGGTTCGAGCGCCACAGCGGCGACCAGTAGTGCGTGTAACCCACGAAGCCGCCCTGCAGTGACAGCGCATGCAGGCGCCCGTCCTGGCCGATCACCGCATCCAGGTCCGAACCGGTGAGGTCGGCGGTATAGCGGCTCAGGCCTTTGCCGCCCAGCGCGCCGAACAGCAGCAGGTCCTGTTCGCCGACCGACGCCGAACCGCTGAGCTGGACGCCGCCACCGAACCTTCGGTCGTCGCGCTGGTCGCCGTCGTAGCCAAGGCTGCGCGCCACGCCACCCAGCTGCAGGTGGCCCCAGTCACGCTCCAGGCGCGCGGTAACGGTCACATCCGGCAGCCGGTTGGCGGCTACCGTTGCATCGGTGGTCCCCGCCAGCTGTGCATCGGGATCTTCGGCCGCCACCGTCAACGTGTTGCCCTTGCCCATCGCGAAGCTGTGGTGAATGCCGGCCACCAGCAGGTAGCCGGCGCCGCCGGGACCGGCGAAGTCCAGCGTGTCGGGCAGGCTGTCGGCATCCATGAAGGTGGCGTAGCCATAGCCGGCGTAGGTGTTGCCGAGCTGGCCGTAGGCATGCCGCAGCCGGAACTGGTAGCCGTCGCTGCTGCCGAAGAAGTCGTTCTCCAGGTAGAAGCGCAGGTTGCCGCGACTGGTCGGGCGGCGTGCTTCGAAGCTGAAACGGGTCTGCTTGGCATGCAGGTTGAAGTTGGAGACATCGCGATGCGCGCTGCCCGCCGGAATGGTGGAGGTCACGAACTGATCCTCGTCCCCGGCCGCACGGGTATCCACGATCGCATCGAGCTTGGCATAGCCACCGATGCGGATCAGCGTGTCGGTATTGGGGATGGCCAGGAACCCTTTCAGTTCCGGATCGGTCGGGCCGGCCGCACTGTCCGGCCGCGAGGCGGCCGATGACGGATCGGCCACTGAATCACGCGGCGGCAGGATGGCCTGGCCGGTGCCGGGCACCTGGGTGGTAGTTGCATGGGGAAGCGTGGCGGACGGCGTGATCGCCGTGGGCGCAACCGCAGTCACCTCGGGACGCTGCGCAGGCGCACGGCCTTCTGCGGTTTCCAGCGCATCCAGGCGCTTTTCCATCGCCTCCAGCGTTTGTCGCAGGGTGCGGATGTCCTGGCGCAGGGCGTCGGCGGAATCCTGCGCATGCACCGGCATAGCGGAAAGCGCCAAGGCAGAGAACAGCAGCACGGCAGCGCAACGCATCACGTCCTCCCTGAACTGCAGACGATACTGCCGGTGTCGGCTGCGCTCACGCGCACGGCCGATAACGGCAACCCGGTACTGCTCCGCAGGAGAACGACGACCGCAGTAATTCCGGCGACATGTTCCAATCGCCGTATTGCCATCGGCAGTGCACCCGCGTGGGATTCCCTCCTCATCCCGGGTGACGCGCAGAAGCTGCGCACGCCAGCGCCCTGAGTAACAAGTCAGGAGTGAGTTTTTCGTGAAGTTTTACGTTGTCAGACGCCATGCGCGCAGTGTGGCTGCGCGCATGCGGGTCGACCTTGATTCAGATCAACGCGGGCCCATCACCTTTTCCATGTCCTCGCCCTGCGGCATGCCGGACACGCGTTGCACCATGCCCTGCGCATCACGGAACAGGATGCCGGGCGTGCCCTGGAAGCCCAGTTCCACCATCAGCACCTGGTTGGCGTCGAGCTTGTTGGCAAGCGCCGGCGTGATCGTCGCGGCCGGCTTGATGCCACCCTTGCTGAAGTCATGTTCGTTCTGCAGGAACACGGCGCTTGGATTGGGCGCGCCCAGGATCGCGGCCGCCTTTGCCGGGCTGTCTTCGCGGATCACGCCCACCATGACGTGGCGCAGCTGCACTTTGCCGCTGTCCACCCACGGCCGCGCTGCTTCCCAGAAGCGATGGCAGTAGGGGCAGTTGGCGTCGCTGAAGGTGTACACCACGCGCGGGGCATCGGCGCGCCCATCGCGCACCCACGCACTGCCATCCAGCCGCTTCCAGATCCGATCCGACATCGGCTTGGCCACCAGCTTTTCCAGCGGCGCCGCGCCGACATCCTCACCCTTCTCATTGAAGAGCGTGCCGACCATCACATTCTTGCCGTCCGCCGTTACGTAAGCCGCAGCGGGCTGCTGTCCGCCGACCACGCCAGCGAAGCCCCGCAGGCCGCCGGGTGCGTCGAATTCAGCGATGACCTCGAAGCCCTGCTTCTCGATGCCCTGCAGCACGGCCGGCCGGTTGGCGCTCTTCGCGGATGCCGCTTGGGCCGTCGCCTTCGCGGTGGCGGGGCTTTGCTGGGCCTGGCTGCAGCCGGCGACTGCCAGCAGCAATGCAGCGCTCAGCACGGAGCCCAGCACGGGCGAGGTCTTCAACAACATGGCAACTCCTGGAATGCACGCGAACGGCGAATGGCCCACAGGGTAGACGCATCTGCCTGACCCTGCAGCCACTGGCGCGCAGCACCTCAGGCCGCCGGGCGCAACGGTTCGCCCTGCAGCTGCGCAAGCGGACTGCGCGGACGCTCGCGCCGTTGCGCGAAAATCTGCCGCCGGTAACGCGCCGGGGTCACCCCGACGATGCGCAGGAACAGCCGGCGAAAGGCGCTCTGGTCGGAGTACCCCACCGCCCACGACACCTCATCGACCGCACCGCCCGCCTGCAGAAGCAGCTGCGCCTTGGCGATGCGCAGCCGCTGGCAGTAGGCAATCGGACGCAGGCCGGTGGCCTTCAGGAAGCGCCGCTGCAGCGTGCGCGGCTCCAGCCCTGCCGCGTCGCAGATGTCCTGCAGGGTGACGCCACGCGCCGCGATGCCGTGCAGCCACCGCTGCGCCTTCAGGATGCCGCGGTCGCCATGGGCGAAGTTCGGACTGAAGCGCTCCAGGTCTTCCTGCACGCCGCGCGGAATGACCAGCTGAAGCTGCTGGATGGCCGCGCTCATGACGCTCTGCCCGTAGATCCGGGCCAGCAGCCGCAGGCTGAGGTATTTCCATGCATCCGGGCCGGACGCAGTCAGCAGGTCGCCGTCGTCCACCAGCGCGCGCTCGCTCGGATGCCAGCCCGGCACCACCGCCGCCAGCGACGGGCAGCGCGACAGATCGGGGACGCTGACCGAACGCCCGGTCATGACCCCGGCCGAGGCCAGCAGCAGCCCACCCTCTTCGCAGCCGGCCAGCAGGCTGCCCGCATCATGGCAGTCGCGCAGCCAGGTCAGCATGCGTTCGTCGGCCTGCATCAGCGGCCAGCTGGGCTCGTTACCCGGCACCACGATCACGGCCGGCGGGGTATCGCCGAACAGCTCGGCGCCGGCCACCCGCTGCATGCCATGCCCACGCGTGGACAGCGTCCAGCGGGTCACCAGCATGCGCGCGCCCGTGCGTTTACCCGCCGCAGCGGTGCGGTTGCAGCGCTGGGCAAGTTCGGACAGCACCGGTGCGGCAGCACGCAGGCTGCCCGGGTATTCGAGCACCGCGACTTCCATCAGGGTCGGGGACGTGGGCTTGTGGGTGGGCGATGAAGAGGGGGGAAGTGCTTCCATGGCGGCGCTCCTGGAACGGCTGCTGAGACCGCCAAACCCTGCTGGATCAAGGCCTGACGGCGATTCCAATGGAGCGTACGGAGCGCCCCCCACGGCAGCTATGAAACTAGTTGTAAATCCGGACCGGTAACGACATTGGAGGCCACCGCAGCAAACCCTTGACTCTTGATCAGACTCCAGGGTCCACACTGTGCGCCTGCTCCCCAGAGAGGTCGCCGTGAACATTGGACAACTCGCACGCCAGGCTGGCGTGCCCATCGATACCGTGCGCTATTACGAGCGCCAGCATCTACTGCCGACGGCCCAGCGCAGTGCCGGTGGCTACCGGGTCTTCAACGACACCGACCTGACCCGCCTGCGCTTCATCCGTCGCGCCAAGGCGCTGGGCTTTACCCTGGAGGAAATCGGCGAACTGCTCGCCCTGAGCGACCAGCGCGGCCAGGACATGGCCCAGGTGCGCGAGGCGGCAGTGCTGAAGCTGCAGGACATCGAACAGCGCGTCGCCGAACTGCAGCGCATGCATGCCGCACTGGAGCAACTGGTCGATGCCTGCCCCGGCCATGGCGGCCTGGAACAATGCCCGATCCTGGGTGCACTCACGGAGCCCCACCGATGACCGCGCCCAAAGGCAGCTGCTGCGCCGCGCACGGCGGTGGCGCCCCGGCGCGCAACACGGTCAAGGACCTGGTCTGCGGCATGGACGTGAACCCGGACACCACCGCGCACCACGCCCGGCATGCCGGCAGCGACTACCACTTCTGCAGCGACGGCTGCCGGCGCAAATTCATCGCCGCGCCGCAGCGCTATCTCGACCCTGCCTCGCACATCGCCGAACCGGTACCGGCCGGCACGCTCTACACCTGCCCGATGGATCCAGAGATCGTGCAGGAAGGGCCCGGCACCTGCCCCATCTGCGGCATGGCGCTGGAACCGATGATGCCCAGCCTGGACGAGGGCGAAAATCCGGAGCTCACCGACTTCCGCCGGCGCTTCTGGTGGAGCTTGCCGCTGAGCATCGCCACCATGACGCTGGCAATGCTGGCCATGACCCCGCTGCTGCACGGCGTGCCGCCGGGCGTGCGGGTGTGGATCGAGCTGGTGCTGGCCACGCCGGTGGTGCTGTGGGCAGGCTGGCCGTTCGTGCAGCGCTGGGCGCAGTCGATCCGCAACCGCAGCCCGAACATGTGGACCCTGATCGGGACCGGTGTGCTGGCCGCGTATGGCTACAGCGTGGTGGCAACGATTGCGCCCGGACTGTTCCCGCCGTCGTTCCAGCAGCACGGCCACGTGGGCGTGTACTTCGAAGCGGCGGCGGTCATCATCTCGCTTACCCTGCTCGGCCAGCTGATGGAACTGCGCGCCCGCGCCCGGACCTCGGCGGCGATCAAGGCATTGCTGGGGCTGGCACCGAAAACCGCGCGGGTACTGCGCGAGGACGGCCACGAGGAAGACGTGGACATCACTGCACTCCAACCCGGCGACCGCCTGCGGGTGCGGCCGGGCGAGAAAGTACCGGTGGATGGCAGCGTGCTGGAGGGTCGTTCCACGGTGGACGAATCGATGCTGACCGGCGAACCGGTACCGGTGGCCAGGGCCGTGGGCGATACCGTCATCGGCGCCACCCTCAACGGCACCGGCAGCCTGGTGATCCGTGCCGAGCGGCTGGGCGACGACTGCATGCTGGCGCAGATCGTGCAGCTGGTGGCGCAGGCGCAGCGTTCGCGCGCACCGATGCAGCGGATGGCCGACAAGGTCGCCTACTGGTTCGTGCTGGCGGTACTGGGCGCGGCGATGCTGACCTTCTTCGGCTGGGGCCTGTTCGGACCGGACCCGTCGTGGACGCATGCGGTGCTCAGCGCGGTGGCGGTGTTGATCATTGCCTGCCCTTGCGCTCTTGGCCTGGCCACGCCGATGACCATCATGGTCGCCACCGGACGCGCCGCGCAGCAGGGTGTGCTGTTCCGCGACGCCGAGGCCATCGAAGCGCTGCGCAGCGTGGATACGCTGGTGGTGGACAAGACCGGCACGCTCACCGAAGGCCGGCCCGCCTTCCGCGACGTAAAGCCGGTGCCCGGATTCGCGGCCGACGACGTGCTGCACTGGGCGGCCAGCCTGGACCAGGGCAGCGAACACCCGCTGGCCGCAGCGATCGTCGCCGAAGCGCGCCGTCGAGGCCGCCCACTCGCATCGGTGGAGGACTTCGACTCGCTCACCGGCCTTGGCGTGCGTGGCACGGTTGAAGGCAGGACACTGCTGCTCGGCAACGCCGCGCTGATGGCCGACCACCACATCTCCCTGCAGCTCCTGCACGCCGATGCCGGGCAATTGCGCGAGGCCGCGGCCAGCGTGATGTTCCTGGCCGTCGACGGCACGCTGGCCGGGCTGATCGCAGTGGCCGACCCCATCAAGGCGTCCACCGCCGAAGCCATCGCACAGCTGCACCGCGATGGCCTGCGCATCGTGATGGCGACCGGCGACGGCACCGCCACGGCTGAAGCCGTAGCGCGAGAGCTGGGCCTGGACGAGGTGCACGGTGAAATGCGCCCGGCGGACAAGGCCGAACTGATCCGCACGCTGCAGGCACAGGGCCGCACGGTGGCCATGGCCGGCGATGGCATCAACGATGCGCCTGCATTGGCAAGCGCGAATGTCGGCATCGCGATGGGCAACGGCACGGACGTGGCGATGTCCAGCGCACAGGTCACGCTGGTCAAGGGCGACCTGCGCGGGATCCTGCGCGCACGCCAGCTGTCTTCCGCAAGTGTGCGCAACATGCGGCAGAACCTGGGCTTCGCGTTCCTCTACAACGGCCTGGGCATTCCGGTGGCGGCCGGTGTGCTGTATCCACTGGGCATCACGATGTCGCCGATGCTGGCGGCGGTGGCGATGAGCCTCAGTTCGGTGTCGGTGATCAGCAATGCGTTGCGTCTTCGCCATCAACGATTGCCAACGTCATGACAGTTTTTTCTTGCCAATCGAAAACAGCATCGCTATGATCTCGCTCCTCACGACGTGGGGCCATAGCTCAGCTGGGAGAGCGCCTGCATGGCATGCAGGAGGTCGGCGGTTCGATCCCGCCTGGCTCCACCACTCCGGACCTTAGGCCGTCCGGAAGGTAGTGAACACAATTCGAGTTTTTCGTGCGTCCCCATCGTCTAGAGGCCTAGGACATCACCCTTTCACGGTGGCGACCGGGGTTCGAATCCCCGTGGGGACGCCAGTTACAAAACAAAAAGCCCTGACTTCGGTCGGGGCTTTTTGTTTGCAAAAACACTTGGCGAATCGTCTTCACACGCGTAGAATTCCGCCTCCAGCATCGTGGGGCCATAGCTCAGCTGGGAGAGCGCCTGCATGGCATGCAGGAGGTCGGCGGTTCGATCCCGCCTGGCTCCACCACTCCGGACCTTAGGCCGTTCGGAGGTGTTGGAAACATTGATGAGTTCATGCGTCCCCATCGTCTAGAGGCCTAGGACATCACCCTTTCACGGTGGCGACCGGGGTTCGAATCCCCGTGGGGACGCCACTCATCAACAGCTGGTCATTCAGGCAAATCAACGCTAGAATGTCGGGCTGGTAGCAACAACGTGGGGCCATAGCTCAGCTGGGAGAGCGCCTGCATGGCATGCAGGAGGTCGGCGGTTCGATCCCGCCTGGCTCCACCACTTCTCCGGACATAGGCCGTCCGACAGAAGCAAAATTCAAAGTTTCGTGCGTCCCCATCGTCTAGAGGCCTAGGACATCACCCTTTCACGGTGGCGACCGGGGTTCGAATCCCCGTGGGGACGCCAATCAAACGCAAAAAACCCCGGCAATGCCGGGGTTTTTTGTATCCGTCGAAAAAAGTGTTTCCCTTTTCGGAAAACACCGATATTATAGGCGGCTCGCAGCATCAACGTGGGGCCATAGCTCAGCTGGGAGAGCGCCTGCATGGCATGCAGGAGGTCGGCGGTTCGATCCCGCCTGGCTCCACCAACATCCGGTCATTAGGCCGATCGGATGGATGCAGCATTAAAATTCAGGTTTTCGTGCGTCCCCATCGTCTAGAGGCCTAGGACATCACCCTTTCACGGTGGCGACCGGGGTTCGAATCCCCGTGGGGACGCCAATACAACGCAGAAAGCCCCGGCCATGCCGGGGCTTTTTGTTTGGTAGCGTATCAACCCACAGTTGATACCCCTCCGGTCCAGGCCCATGTGCTATTCCGCCCAGATCCGCGCCGACTACACCAAGCTGGTTCGTGAGTTCGGCGCCGCCATTTCGCTGGACGAGTTCGCCCAGCTCTACGCCCATGACGCCGGCAAGCAACGCCCCAAGACCCCCAAGGCCATGGACGACGGCTTTGCCGGTGCGCGCACCGCGCAGGGCCAGGATATCGTGGCGAAGATCCAGCAATGGCATGCCGAAGAAATGCAGGCGCTGGACGAGGAAATCCGCGTCCAGTCCGCACGCCGGAAGCAGGCCGAAGAAAGCCTGGCGCACCGCCCCACCCAGAAGGCCCGCAATGACATCCGCATTGCCGGCAACCGCGTTGACCGTGCCCAGGCACGCCTGGCGGACCTGCACCGCACCGGCCTGCTGCCGCGCGACAGCCGCATCTTTCCCGGCGTATACGCCCCGGTGATCGTGTCCGAACAGGGCCAGCGCGTGATCAAGCCGATGCGCTACCAGTGCCGCCTGCCCGACAAGCCCGCACGCAACGACGCGCTCTATCCGGGCACCTACAACGCCCGCCGCGACAGCCTCGAGGCTTACTGGAAGAACGCGTTCGGCCACCACCACGGCGTCGTCGTCGTGCAATCGTTCTACGAACACGTGCCCCGCCATGCGCTGGAACAGCGCAGCCTGGCGCCGGGCGAGAATCCACGGAACGTGGTGCTCGAATTCCGCCCGCAGCCACCGCGCGACCTGTTGATCGCCTGCCTGTGGTCGGAATGGGAAGGCCCCGAAGGCCGCCTGCTCTCGTTCGCCGCCATCACCGACGACCCCCCGCGCGACGTGGCCGCGGCCGGGCATGACCGCTGCATCGTGCCGATCCGCCGTGAAAACCTGGATGCGTGGCTGAATCCAGATCCGCAGGACCTGGCCGCGTTGTACCGCATCCTGGACGACCGCGAGCCGGTCGAGCTGGATTACGCCGAGGCGGCGTGATCCTGCAGCGCAGCGGTCAGCGCCTGGTTCAACTCGGCGGTCAGATAGGGCTTGGTCAGCACCCTGCCCGCGCGGAACGCTTCGGGCAGCTGGAAATGCGCCATGCCGGTAGCCACCACGAAAGGAATGCCAAGCGTGGTCAGCGCATCGGCGACCGGGTCGCTGGTCTCGTGGTTGGCCAGGCGGTAATCCAGCAGAACGATCTGCGGCGCAGCCTCCTCGATCAGGTGCAGTGCCTCGGCCACCGACGACGCCGGCCCCACCATCACCGCGCCCGCGTGCATCAGCTGCATCTCCAGCAACGACGCGCTCATTGCGTCGTTTTCCACCACCAGTACCCGCAGACCCTGCAACGCGCTCATCACCGTTCCCTGTATGGTTCAGCGCAATGAGTATAGCGTCGCGGAAAAATGAAGGTCCGGGTTCGACTGAACGATTCAGACCTCCCCAATCCGGCCGGGTTTGTATACACTACGCGGCCAGCCAGCCGAAGTGGCGGAATCGGTAGACGCAGCGGACTCAAAATCCGCCGCCCTTAAAAGCGTGTGGGTTCGAGTCCCACCTTCGGCACCATGGAATCCAGAAGGCCAGATCGAAAGATCTGGCCTTCTGCTTTGGTTCGTCGTTACACCAGCCGCAGGACAGCGGCCCCACCCGGCAACCCCGACTGCGCCGCCTGGCGCAGCACCTGGGCCACCGCACCGTCGACACGGAATGCGGACACCGTCTGCAGCAGCTGGGTGGCCTGCTCTTCCATGCTGCGCGCGGCCGCCGATGCCTCTTCCACCAGCGCCGCGTTCTGCTGCGTGCTCTGGTCGATGTGCTCCACCGCCTGGTTGATCTGGCCGATGCTTTCGCTCTGCTGCTGCGCTCCGGTGCTGATGCGTGCGATCAGGGCATCGACCCGCGTCACGCTGTCCACGATCTCCTGCATGGTGCGGCCGGCGCTCTCGACCTGGGCGGTGCCCGTGCCGACCCGGTCCACCGAGTCGTCGATCAGCTGCTTGATCTCCTTGGCCGCGCTGGCCGACCGCTGCGACAGCGAGCGGATCTCGCCGGCCACGACGGCAAAGCCGCGCCCGTGCTCGCCGGCACGCGCCGCTTCCACGGCTGCGTTGAGCGCCAGGATGTTGGTCTGGAACGCGATGCCGTCGATCACGCTGATGATGTCGACGATGCGGCGCGACGAGGCGTTGATCAGGCTCATGGTGGTGACCACCTCGCTGACCACCCTGCCCCCTTGTGCGGCCACGTCCACCGCGCCGCCGGCCAGCTGGCTGGCCTGACGGGCGTCCTCGGCGCTCTGCCGTACGGTGCCTGTCAGGCCCTGCAGCGACACTGCGGTTTCCTCCAGCGACGCGGCCTGCTGTTCGGTGCGCTGGGACAGGTCGGCATTGCCGGTGGCGATCTCGCTGGCGCCCAGCGCCACCGCGTCGGCGGCAACGCGGATCTGGCCGATGACGCTGCCCCTGGTCTCGACCATGGCATTGATGCCCTCGCACAACTCGGCGATGGCGCCGGTCTTGTCGCCGGCATCGATGCGCCTGCCCAGGTCGCCGGCCTGTGCGGCGGCAACCACTTCGCGGGTCTGCGCGACAGCAGCCGCCAGCGCCTGCGCATCACGCACCTGCGCGCTGATGTCGGTGGCGTACTTGACCACCTTGAACGGACGGCCGTTCATGTCGAAGATCGGGTTATAGGACGCCTGGATCCAGATCTCGCGCCCGCCCTTGCCCAGCCGGCGGTACTGGCCGGCGTCATACTCGCCCCGGCCAAGCTTCTGCCAGAACTGCCGGTATTCGGCGCTGCGGGCGTACTCGGGTTCGGCGAACATCGAATGGTGCTGGCCGCGCACTTCCTCCAGCGCGTAGCCCGTGGTGGCCAGGAAGTTGTCGTTGGCCGACAGGATGCAGCCGTCCAGGCTGAACTCGATCACCGCCTGCGAGGTATTGATCGCGGCCAGCTGGCCGGCGAAGTCGGCCGCCTGCATCTGCTGGGCGGTGATGTCGGTGGCGAACTTGACCACCTTGACCGGCCGGCCGCTGCTGTCGAACACCGGGTTGTAGGACGCCTGGATCCATATCTCGCGGCCGCCCTTGCCCACCCGCCGGTACTGGCCGGCATCGAACTCGCCGCGACCGAGCCGCGCCCAGAACTCGCGGTAGGCGCTGCTGCGCACGTGCTCCGGGTCGACGAACATGGAATGGTGGCGCCCGCGGATCTCCTCCAGCGTGTAGCCAAGGGTCTGCAGGAAGTTGTCATTGGCCTGGAGGATGGTGCCCTCCAGGTCGAACTCGATCACCGCCTGTACCCGGTGCAGCGCAGCGACCTGCGCTTCAAGTTCGGCATGGCGCTGGGCCAGGGCGGTGCTGGCCTGCCGCGTGGCCCGCGGCGAGAAGGCGAGCGCGCCCAGCGAGCGCAGGAAAGACGTGGCTGTGGAGGCACCGGTGCGGGGGGACGCCGGCGACTGCAGGGCTGCGATGGACATCGATGTTTCCTCGGTTCCAACAAGCTCAATGGGCTACGCCGGGCGACATGCCCGGGGTAGTACGCAAGAACGCTTGGGGACTCACGAAGACCGCCGTGGTGCTGGCGTCCCTTCCGTGGGCAAAACAGATCGACTGCATATCCGTCAGCGGCACCCGCCGGGAAAACTTTAGGGCGATATCGGCTCAGCGCCTGCGCGTGGACGTGGCCCCGGTCGCCGACGGTTTGCCGCCGACGGCCCGGGACAGCTCCTGTGCCGGCTGCAGGCCGAACATGCGGGCATACAGCGCCGCCATCCGCCCCAGGTCCCAGACCCCGAACCGTGAGCAGATGCCCGTGACCGTATCGCCTGGCGCGGCCGAGCGCAGCGCGCTGCGGATCGCATGCAGGCGCTCGACGAGATAGAACTGGTGCGGCGCCATGCCGAACAGGTCGTCGAACGCCCGGTTGAGCGAACGTTGCGAGGCCCCTACCGCGAACGGGATGTCCGAAAACGCCGCTTCGCCGCGCAGGCTGCGCTGGATGTGCTCGATGCCGCGGCGGACGATCTCCCGGCGCGGCAGCGGCGGGCGACCGCGCCGGGCGACGGCAGGTTCGCCGGCGGCCTGCAGGTGGCACTGCAGCAGCAGGGCGCTGAGCTGGGCCGCGAAGGCGCGTCGCGCGCCCGCCTGCGCGAATGCCTCCGGGTCGCGGTCGTGGATGTCCAGCGCGCGCCGCACCATCCCGCCGATATCGGCGACCATGGTGGGGGTCGAGGTGATGTTGCCGGTGCGGTACAGCCGGCTCACCTCCAGTCCATCGATATGCGCGGCCTGGTCCAGCAGCAGCTGCTCGGCCACGTCGATGCACAGGAAGCGCGCAGGCACCCGGGTGAAGCCATGCACCTCGATCCGTGGCGCCAGCCAGGAGACCTCGGCCTCGCCCACGTGCTGGCCGTCCACCTCGGTCTGGCTTCCCGGCAGCGCCAAATAGGCCGCAAAACGCGAAGCGAGCGGTGCGCCGCGGTACACCACGGGGGCGCCGTCCATGCCGTGCAGCAGTATCACTTCGCCGAGGTCGAGCAGATTCAACACCCACGCGCCATCACTCCGCCCGGTAACCCGTATATGGCTGTCAATTCCCTTGACTGAATTTGAATATGCCTCGAAGTCCGGGAAAATCAGGGAGGGCATTATTTTCTAGATCGATTGAGATAACAGGAAGTAGATCGATCAATCGATCTTCGCGCGCGCCGCAATGCGGAACCGCGCCTACTCTACGGCACGTGAACAGGCAGGTGCACGGCTATTGGTCATGGTTTATTTCGTTTGATTTGGCGAACTTTACGTAGCGATCCGGAAACTGCGCCAGTAAGAATGAGCCCGCCTCGCGATGGGGTGCCTGGACGGTGGGGACTGTCCAGCACCCCGTTGCCGGGCCTGGAAAACGGCCTCGCCGGTAAAATGCGTAGTTTCTTCCCGACATAATCCCGGCACCTCCATCCGGGGTGCCCTGGCGTGGTTCCACGACGCTGGCAGCCACCACGAAAAACGGCCGGACCCCAAGGATCCGGCCGTTGGCAGGGCGCCGCGTTTCAGACCAGCCGCAGTACCGGCTGTGCGCCCTGGCGCAGCGCCGTGGCCACCGCCGCATCCACCCGGAACGCCGCCACGGTCTGCAGCAGCTGGCTGGCCTGCTCTTCCATGCTGCGCGCCGCGGCGGAGGCCTCTTCGACCAGCGCGGCGTTCTGCTGGGTGCCCTCGTCGATCTGGTCGACCGCCCGGTTCATCTGGGTGATCCCCTCGCTCTGCTGGCGGGTGGCCGTGCTGATCTCGGTCATCAGGTCGCTGACCCGCCGCACGTTGACCACGATCTCGTCCATGGTGCGCCCGGCGCTCTCTACCTGGCTGGTGCCGGTACCGACCTTGTCCACCGAGTCGGTGATCAGCTGCTTGATCTCCTTGGCCGCGCCGGCCGAACGCTGCGACAGCGAGCGGATTTCCGCCGCGACGACCGCGAATCCCCGCCCGTGTTCGCCCGCGCGGGCCGCTTCCACCGCCGCGTTCAACGCCAGGATGTTTGTCTGGAAGGCAATGCCGTCGATCACGCCGATGATGTCGACGATGCGGCGCGAGGACTCGTTGATCAGCGCCATGGTCGACACCACCTCGTGCACCACGTGGCCGCCCTGCGCCGCCACGCCCACTGCGCCACTGGCCAGCTCGCTGGCCTGGCGGGCATTGTCGGCGGTGCGCCGCACGGTATCGGCCAGGTCCTTCATGGATACCGCGGTTTCTTCCAGCGATGCGGCCTGCTGCTCGGTGCGCTGGGACAGGTCGGCGTTGCCGACCGCGATTTCGCTGGCGCCGAGGGCAATGGTGTCGGCGGCAAACTTGATCTGCCCGATGATGCCGGCCATCGCTTCGACCAGCGCGTTGATGCCGCAGCACAGTTCGGCGATGGGGCCGGTCTTGTCATCGACGGCGATGTGCCCGGTAAGGTCGCCCCCCTGCGCGGCGGCCACCACCTCGCGGGTCTGCGCCACCGCCTGCTGCAGGGCCTGGCTGTCGCGGACCTGGGCGGTGATGTCGGTGGCGTACTTGACCACCTTGAGCGGGCGGCCGTCCACGTCCAGCACGGGGTTGTAGGACGCCTGGATCCAGATGTCACGTCCGCCCTTGCCGACGCGCCGGTACTGGCCGGCGTCGTACTCGCCCCGCCCCATCTTCTCCCAGAACGCGCGGTACTCGTCGCTGCCGCGGAAGTCGGCGGCGACGAACATGGCATGGTGCTGGCCGCGCACTTCCTCCAGCGTATAGCCGGTGGTGGCCAGGAAATTCTCATTGGCGCCGAGGATGCGGCCATCGAGGCTGAACTCGATCACCGCCTGCGACTTGTTGATGGCCGCGAGCTGGCCGGCGAAATCGGCCGCCTGCATCATCTGGGCAGTGATGTCGGTGGCGAACTTGACGACCTTGTACGGGCGCCCGTTCGCGTCCAGCACCGGGTTGTACGAGGCCTGGATCCAGATCTCGCGCCCGCCCTTGCCGAAACGGCGGTACTGGCCGGCGTCGTACTCGCCGCGGCCGAGCCGCGCCCAGAACTCGCGATACGCCGGCGTGGCGACCTGGGCCGGGTCGACGAACATGGCATGGTGCTTCCCGCGCACCTCGTCCAGCGAGTAGCCGAGCGCCTGCAGGAAGTTGGCATTGGCGGTCAGGATGGTGCCGTCGAGCGCGAACTCGATCACCGCCTGGACCCGGTGCAGCGCGGCGACCTGCGCTTCCAGCTCGGCCTGGTGCAGTGCGGCCTGCCGGGCGTCGTCGCGCAGCGCGCGGCGAGCGCTGAACAGCGCGGCGAACGGGCGCCAGCGCGATGCGGGGGCGGAAGCCGTGTCCGCTGCCGACAGGGGCAACTGCATGCTTGAGCTGAACATTTCCATATCCTCGATGTCCGATCAGCTGATGGGGATGCGACGCGGGTGCTGTGCGGCGCGGAATCACGTTGGCTTCGGGACCTGCGAAGACGTCTGCGGGGTGGGGCCGATTGCGAGGAAGGTATCGACCCTCGGCCATCAAGCTTGAGGTATCGGGCACGGTACTGGGACGGCAACCCTGAGCAGGTTCAGCCTGGGCCGCCTTCGCTGCTCTCGCCATCGAGTTCGGCGTCACCTACGTCCAGGGGGTCGGGGCCACCATGCACGGGCGCTTCGACCTGCACGTTGTTCTTGCCCAGCGCCTTGGCCCGGTAGCACTGGGCGTCTGCCGCGGCGACCGCCGCATCCACGCTCATGTGGCCACCGATCGCGGCGATGCCGATGCTGGTGCCGACCACCAGGCGTCCCGCGCCCCATGGCACGCTGAGTGTGCGCACCGATTCCAGCAGGTCACTGGCGATGCGCCGCGCGCGCCGGAGCGAGCAGCCGGCCAGGATCACCGCGAATTCATCGCCGCCCAGCCGTGCCACGATGTCCGAATCGCGCACGCCATGCCGGAGCACGGTGGCGACCGCCCACAGCATGGCGTCTCCCGCCAGGTGGCCGTGGCTGTCATTGATCGGCTTGAAATTGTCCAGGTCGATGAACATCAGCGAGGCCGATTGCCCAGTGCGGGCCACCCGGGTGATGGCCTCCTGCAGGTGCGCTTCGAAGCCGCGCCGGTTGCTCAGCTCGGTCAGCGGGTCGACTTCGGCCAGGTGGCGGGCCTCGCGCTGGCGGGCGCGCTGCTGGGTCACATCACGGATCACCCACACTGTGCCACTCACCTGCCCGTCCTCGCCCTGCAGCCAGGCCCGGGTCAGGTCCACTGGAAGCAACTGGGCGCCCACCGACAGCAGCAGGTCCGAATGGAGGTCCACCGCATTGCTTTCCGCATCCAGCAGCACGGCCAGGTCCAGCGGCGAGCGTGGGGCGTATTCGGTGGTCAGCTCCATCACATCCTGGATCTGGCTGCCGGTCACCGGGGCGGCGCCCTCCCCGGCCAGCGCCCGAGTCGCGGCGGCATTGGCGTATTGGATATGCCCCGCCAGGTCCAGGGTGAGCACCATGTCGGCGACCGCATCGAGGGTCACCCGGGTGCGGTGCTCCGATTCGCGCAGCTGCTGGCCGCTGAAGCGCTGCACGGTGACGTCCTGGATCTGCGAGACGAAATGCAGTGGCTCGCCGTGCGGCGCACGCACCAGCGATACCGATAGCCGGCCCCAGACCACGTTGCCGCCCTTGCCCAGGTACCGCTTCTCCATGTGGTAGTGGTCGCGGCGACCGGCCAGCAGGTCACCCACCAAGGCCAGGTCGGCATGCAGGTCGTCGGGATGGGTCAGGGTCTGGAAATCAATCTCCAGCAGCTCGGCGCGCGTGTAGCCGAGAATGCCGCACAGCGCGTCGTTGACGTCCAGCCAGCGCCCTTCCAGCGACACCAGTGCCATGCCGAGCGCGGCCGATGAGAACGCACCCGCGAATTTTTCCGCCGCCAGGTAGGCCTGCTCGCGCACTTCCAGCAGCGGGGTGATGTCCACCGCCATGCCGACGTAGCCCATGCGCTGGCCGCTGCCCGAATCCAGCGGACTGATCGACAGCCGCACCTGCCGGTGCTCGCCGTCCTTGCGCACGAAGGTCCACTGGTGCGACCAGGTGCCCTGCGCGGCGTGTGCGGTGAGCGCTTCGAACACCGTCGGCAGACGCCCCTCGGCATCGGCCAGGGGCCGAAGGTAATCCTGCATTTCATGGATCTCATGGAACAGGCCCGGATTGACCTGGCCGATCACTTCTTCCGGCGTGTAGCCCAGCAGCTTCTGCGCACCGGTATTGAACAGGTTGACCACGCCATGGATGTCGGTGGCGATCACCGCTACCTCGTCGGACGCATCGACCACCGCCTGCAGGCGCTGGCGGGTGTCCGCCGCGTCTTCGCGTGCATTCTGCAGGTCGCTGACATCGGCGTGCGCACCGGCCATGCGCAGTGGCCGGCCCTCGGCGTCCCATTCGTAGACCCGCCCGCGGTCCTGTACCCAGATCCAGTGTCCCTGCTTGTGGCGCATGCGGCACAGGCTGTCGTAGTGCGGCGACCGTCCGTCCAGGTGCTCACGCAGCAGCGCATTGGATTGCGCCAGGTCATCGGGATGGACCAGCCGGGAGAAGGTCTGCGATGTGATCGGCGACAGTTCCTCGCGGGTGTAGCCGACGATCTGCGCCCAGCGTTCGTTGACCCGCATGGCACCGGTCTGGCAGTTCCACTCCCAGGTACCCATCGCGGTGCCGTCGATGATCATTTCCAGCCGTCGGCGCTGCTCGGTGGTGTCCTGCAGCGCGCGGGCCAACGCGGCCGCTTCGTCACCGTCCGGCGGGGCGCCGTTTCGTTTCATGCGGGCACCCGGACGCCGCCAGGGCTGGCAGTGTCGCTCTGGCTCGGACCCCACTGCCCCGCCTGCTG
The DNA here is from genome assembly GCF_034044835.1 of Stenotrophomonas sp. CFBP8994. NCBI lineage: Bacteria > Pseudomonadati > Pseudomonadota > Gammaproteobacteria > Lysobacterales > Lysobacteraceae > Stenotrophomonas > Stenotrophomonas sp. CFBP8994. The sequence goes on from NZ_JAXCWT010000001.1 coordinate 44,154, forward strand.
GTCTGTCATCTGGCCTCCCGCCGCCGGTACAGCGTACCGGCATTCAACGGGAAACGGGATCAAGCCATCGTCAACCCCGTGACGAGGGCGGCCTCAACCGCCCCGCTTGGCCCGGGCGAAGGCGTCGGCCAGGGCGTTGTTGGCCGGCGGCGCACTGCTGCCCGGGCGCGGGCCGGGCGCCGGGCCACGGCCACCCTGGCGGGCGCCGCCACCGCTACCTCCGTCACGCCGACCGCCGCCGGCCGGGCGCGCATCGCGCTCGCCGGGGGCCTTAGCCGGGGCCGGGGTATCGTCCAGGCGCCGGGTCAGGGCGATGCGCTTGCGCGCCACGTCGACCTCCAGCACCTTCACCTTGACGATGTCACCGGCCTTGACCACGTCGCGCGGGTCCTTCACGTATGTGTCGGACAACGCCGAAATGTGGATCAGGCCGTCCTGGTGCACGCCGATGTCCACGAACGCACCGAACGCGGCCACGTTGCTGACCACCCCTTCCAGCACCATGCCCGGCTTGAGGTCCTTGATCTCTTCCACGCCTTCGGCGAAACGCGCGGCCTTGAACTCCGGGCGCGGGTCGCGGCCGGGCTTCTCCAGTTCCTTGAGGATGTCGCGCACCGTCGGCACGCCGAAGGTGGCGTCGGTGAACTGTTCGGCCTTGAGCCCGCGCAGGAAGCTGCCATCGCCGATCAGCGCCTTGATCGGGCGCGCGGTGGCGGCCACGATCCGCTCCACCACCGGGTACGCTTCCGGGTGCACCGAGGACGCATCCAGCGGCTGGTCGCCGTCGGCAATGCGCAGGAAGCCGGCACACTGTTCAAAGGTCTTGTCGCCCAGGCGCGGCACCTTGAGCAGGTCCTTGCGGCGCTTGAACGGACCGTTTTCGTCGCGGTGGCGCACGATGTTCTCGGCCACGGTCGAGGACAACCCCGACACCCGCGACAGCAGCGCGGCAGAAGCGGTGTTGACGTGCACGCCCACCGCGTTGACGCAGTCTTCCACGCGCGCATCCAGCGCGCGCGCCAGGCGGTACTGGTCCACGTCGTGCTGGTACTGGCCCACGCCGATCGCCTTGGGTTCGATCTTGACCAGCTCGGCCAGCGGATCCTGCAGGCGGCGGGCAATGGAGACCGCGCCACGGATCGACACGTCCAGGTCCGGGAATTCCTTCGCCGCGAACTCCGACGCCGAATACACCGAGGCGCCGGCTTCGCTGACCACGATCTTCTGCAGCTTGGCTTCGCCCAGCGCCTGGATCACTTCACCGGCGAGCTTGTCGGTTTCGCGGCTGGCGGTGCCGTTGCCGATCGCGATCAGTTCCACGTTGTGCTTCATGCACAGCTGTTTGATGGTCTGCAGCGATTGGTCCCACTGGCGGCGGGGTTCGTGGGGGTAGATGGTGTCGGTGGCCACCAGCTTGCCGGTGGCATCGACCACGGCGATCTTGCAGCCGGTGCGGATGCCCGGGTCCAGCCCGAGCACCGTCTTGGGCCCGGCCGGCGCCGCCAGCAGCAGGTCCTTGAGGTTGTCGCCGAACACGGCGATGGCCTCGGCCTCGGCCTTTTCGCGGGCCTGGTTGAACAGGTCCAGCAGCAGGTGCATGTGCAGCTTGGCGCGCCAGGTCAGGCGGCAGGCGTCGAGCAGCCAGCGGTCGCCCGGGCGGCCGGCGTCGCGGATCCCGGCCTTGAATGCCACGCGGCCTTCGGCATACACGTGCCCGGCCTCGGCGTCGCTGCCCGGATCCAGTTCCAGGAACAGGATGTCCTCGCGGCGCGCGCGGAACAGCGCCAGCAGGCGGTGCGAGGGAATCTTCGCCAGCCCCTCGGCGTGCTCGAAGTAGTCGCGGTACTTGGCGCCCTGCTCTTCCTTGCCTTCGGCCACGCGCGCACGGATCACGCCGTGCTCGCCCAGCCAGGCGCGCAGCTCACCGACCAGCGCGGCGTCTTCGCCCCAGCGCTCCATCAGGATCGCGCGCGCGCCTTCCAGCGCGGCCTTGGGGTCGGCCACGCCCTTGTCGGCGTCAACGAAGCCGGCGGCGAACACCTGCGGATCCAGGCCCGGGTCGGCCAGCAGGCCGTCGGCGAGCGGCTCCAGCCCGGCTTCGCGGGCGATCTGCGCGCGGGTGCGGCGCTTGGGCTTGTACGGCAGGTACAGGTCTTCCAGGCGCGACTTGGTGTCCGCGCCGAGGATGTCGTTGCGCAGTTCGTCGCTGAGCTTGCCCTGTTCGTCGATGCTGGCCAGCACCGCCGCGCGGCGCTCTTCCAGCTCGCGCAGGTAGGTCAGCCGGCTTTCCAGGTTGCGCAGCTGGGTGTCATCCAGGCCGCCGGTGACTTCCTTGCGGTAGCGGGCGATGAACGGAACGCTGGCACCTTCGTCGAGCAGGGCGATGGCGGCGTGCGCCTGGGCAGGCTGGGCACCGATTTCATCGGCGATGGTCTGGGCGATCTGCTGGGCGAGCTTGAGGTCTGGCATTGCGTCCGGCCGAAGCCACTATGCGGAAAACACCGATTGTGGCAACGCCGGGCGGCGGGGGAAACCCGTTGACATTCCCGAAAAATGCCCATGCCGACCCGCGGTCGGCATCTACCGGTAATGCTGGGCTGCGCGGACCCTGACCGCCTCATCCTGCAACGACTCCAGGGCCATCACCCGGACCCTGCCCAGGCCCTGCAGTTCCATGAAGCGCTCGGTGTAGATCTCAGGGCCGATATCGGTATCGGCACGTGATTTGGTGAAGCCGTGGGGCACCAGGCCCTTGTCGCCATCCTTGCTACCACCGACATAAAGAACGATTGCCATGTGATGTGTTCCTCCAGAAACGTCATGCAGGTACTGCCGGCACAGCTTAGCGCGCCCAACCTGACTGGTGTGTCAGGAGGCTAATGACGTTTGTTTGCATGCAGATGACGTCGCGTTACCGGCGCATTGCTTACCGTTTTTTTAACGGCCACCAGCCGTGACCGTGCAGCGCGTACAGATCCGCCGCCCGCTCGAACGGGTTGCGCGCGCTCACCCCACCGCACAGCAGGTACACCGGCAGGTAGAACGGCCCCAGCACCAGGTACTGGTAGACATGCGCGCGTTCGTGGTCATGCAGGCCGATCACGGGCTCGGTGCAGTGTCCGGCCTGGTGCGCATAGGTGCGGCAGGGGATCTCCAGGCTGGCGCCGGTGTGCAGGATCACGTTGCCCAGGGTAATCGCCCCGCCCGGCCCCCACGGGTACTCACGGAACACCAGCGCACAGTCGCGCCGGCTCCAGTACGGGCGCGCGCCGGCCAGCATGCCGGCCAGCCCGCCCAGCACGCCGATCAGGGTGTTGGGCGCGGTCCAGACCGCACCCAGCCCCTGCAGCGCGCGTAGCGCCGGTGGCGGCAGGCTCAATCGGCCTCGTTGGGGATCAGCAGCCACAGCACCAGGTACACCAGGATGCCCGGGAACGCCGCCGACGCCAGCGACACCAGCACGAACAGGACGCGCAGCAGGGTCGGGCTCCAGCCGAAACGGTGGGCGATGCCGCCCATCACCCCGGCAATCATGCGGTCGTTGAGCGAACGCGACAGCGTGCGGGGGGCGGTGGTGTTCATGGCGAGGTCCTCCAACGGTAATGGGGGAACGGTAGCGCAGCGGGTGTGTAGCCGATGCGTTTTGAATGGAGCGGCGGGCCGGCCCGGTTCAGCGCGGCTGGCGCAGCGCCTGCAGGCGCGCGCCGAACCACGCCGCCGCGGTCTGCTCGGGCTGGCCCGGGCACGCAATCCGATACGCCTTGCCGCTGATGCTGCTCTGGCTGGCGGCCCGCTCGATGAACTGCTCGGCGGTATCCACTTTGTCTTTTTTCAGCAGGTAATCGTACTTGCGCTGCAGGTGCGCGCGCGCCTCGGCGGCATCGTGCCAGCTGCCGTTGCGCTGGAAGCGGCAGGACGACCCGTCCAGCGCACCGATCAGGGCGCCGATCTCGCGGCGGGCCGCCTCGCTGGGCGCTGCCGACGCGCTGCCGGCGGTGGCGGCCATCAGCATCGCCAGCAGCGCGCTATTTCGGATGTCCATCAGCTGCGCTCCGCCAGCCAGTCCGAAATGGTCCCCGGCACTTCGCGCTGGGCGCGGCCGGAGACGTAGATGCCGATATGGCCGCCGCGGAAGCTGCTTTCGGTGTAGTCGGTGCTGCCGATCCGCGCGCCCATCGCGCGCGAGGCATCCGGCGGCACCAGGTGATCCTGCTCGGCGTAGATGTTCAGCACCGGCAGGGTGACCTGGCGCAGGTCGACATGCTCCTCGCCGATCGTCACCCCGTCACGCATCAGGCCGTTGCCCTGGTAGAACTGCTTGATGAAGTCACGGAAGGCCTCACCGGCCAGGTCGGGCGAATCGAAGATCCACTTCTCCATGCGCAGGAAGTCCTGCAGTGCGGCCTTGTCATCGAGGATGTCCAGCAACCCCACGTACTTCTGGATGTTGAGCCGGAACGGCTTGAGCATCAGGTAACTGGCGTTCATCAGGTCGGCCGGGATGTTGCCCAGCGTGTCCACCAGCAGGTCCACGTCCACCTGCCGCGCCCAGTGCGAGAGCATGTTGTCCGGGGTCTGGAAATCCACCGGGGTCACCATGGTGATCAGGTTGGCCAGTTTCGGCTGGCGCAGCGCGGCGTAGCACAGCGCGAACACGCCGCCCTGGCAGACGCCCAGCATGTTGACCGGTGCGCCGTCGCTGGCGGCGACCAGGTGGTCGACGGCGCCCTCGACATAGCGCAGCAGATAGTCTTCCAGGGTCTGGTAGCGCTCGGAGCGGTCCGGGTAGCCCCAGTCCAGCACGTACACGTCGTGCCCCAGCGCCAGCAGGCGCTGGACCAGCGACCGGTCGGCCTGCAGGTCGACCATGTAGGGGCGGTTGACCAGCGCGTACACGATCAGCAGCGGGGTGCGCTGCACCGGCGCCTGCTCACCGACGAAGCGGTACAGCGTGACCTTGCCGTCGCGCCAGACTTCCTCGCGCGCGGTGGCACCGTAATCCACGTCTTCCACCGACGGCAGCAGCTTCAGGCCATCCATCAGCTTGCGCTGCATGGACAGCGTTTCCTGAAGCAGGTCTTCGGCATTGAAGCCCAGCGGTCCCTTCATGGAGCCGCCTTGCGCGCACGCGGCTTGGGCGCGGCCTTCTTCGCGGGCTTTTTCGCGGGCTTCTTTTCCGGCGTGCCGGCAGCGGGCGACGGCGAGCGCTTGGTTACCGCAGCCATGCGCCGTACCAGTCGTTCCAGTTCGGTGATGCGCCGGTGCGCGGCATCCATCTCGGTGCGGGTCGGCAGGCCGAACGCCTCGCTGATCCGCTCCACTTCCTGCTGCGCCGCGCCGCGCAGCCGCATCTGCGCGTTGCCCAGCGCGGCGTAGACCTGCTGGAACGGTTCGGACATCGCGACTTTGCCGTAGGCCTCTTCGGCCGCCTCGATCCACAGGTCGAACATCGCGCGTGCACTGGTCAGCTGGTTGCCCGGCTGCTCATGCTCGGCAAGGCGCTGCTCGAACAGGGTGAACGCATCGTCCAACGCCTGCTTGATCTGGTCCACGTAGTCACGGGCGTGGCCCTGGTACTCCTGCTGGGCGCGCAGCAGAGCCTGCCAGCGCGCCTGGTGTTCGCGACCGGGGCCGAACGCCGGGCTCTGCAGCCACGGCCCGAGGTCCTGCTGCAGCCGTTCCAGCAGCGCCAGCAGATCCGGCCCACCGGCCTGGGTATGCCCGCGTGCGCCCTGCAGCATCCACTTGAGCAGGCCGTCGCCCTGCCCCTCCACGGCCTCGCGCCACGCCTGGGCGATATCGGCACTGCTGCTGTCCTGGCCGGCGAAACGCGCGGCCACCTGCTGCATGGTGCCGTACCAGCCGCCGGCCTGCTCGCGGAACCGGTGCACGGCGTCCTCGGACTGGCGGTTGCCCGGGTTGGACATCAGCTGCGCCCAGCCCTCGATGGTCTGCTGCCAGGTGCCCGGCGCGGCGCCGGTGGGGTCGCCCCCGGGGGGGACCGCGGCGTGCCGCAGCGCATCGCCCCAGGCGCTGAAGTACTGCCGGGCCAGCGCCTCGAAGTCGCCTGCGTCGTGGCCGCCGCCGGCGGTACTCATGGCTTGGGAATGCGCAGGGTCTTGCTGATCATCAGCGACCCTGACAGCGCGAACAGCAGCACCAGCGGGTGCAGCTGCCACGGCCCCAGCTGCCAGCGGCCGAGCCACAGGTCATGGCCGATCGCCCCCATGCTGGCGGCAACGGCCAGCACCACCACCAGCGCCAGGCTGGTCGGAATAGGCGTGCCCTCGAAGTACGGCACCTTGTCGCCATCGCCGGCCAGCGCTTCGGCGGTCACGTTGTAGCGGGCCAGGCGGCTCACCCCGCAGCAGACGAAGTAGCTCAGGACCAGCCAGTCCCAGCCACCCTGCATGCCACAGGCATAGGCCAGCGCGGCCGGGGCGACGCCGAAGGAGATCACGTCCGAGAGCGAGTCCAGCTCCCGGCCCAGGGTCGAGCTGGACTTGCGCCAGCGCGCGATCCGCCCGTCCAGCGCATCGAAGATGAAGGCGAGCGGGATCAGCGCCATGCCGAACAGCAGGTAGCTGCGCTCGCCGTCCTGCAGGTAGCGCATGGCCGCAAACACCGCACCGGTACCGCAGAACGCATTGGCCAGGGTGAACCAGTCGGCCAGGTGGAACTCGCGCAGCATCGTGAAGTGACGTTTCATGGAAGCTCGGTGGGCGGCAATGCCGAAAGAGTACCCCGACCGGGCCGAACCGCGACACCCTTCACGGACGCCGACCTTCGCACCGTGCTCACGCGACGCTGACCAGCGGCGAATTTTTAGCCACCCATCTTGACAGCCATGGGGGCTGGTCGCCGCCGCGCGTTATCCACAAACTTACGCACCGGTCATCCACACCCCCTGTGGATAAGCGGCGCCTATCGTCAAAGCCGGGTGTACGACCAGGACTGCATCGTGCCGTCGCGGTACGGCATCACCCCATGGAACGGGCGCGGGTCCTCGTCGAACACCAGCGGCAGGAACTGGCGGTCGCCTTCCCACAACGGCAGGGTCTCAAGCTTGTCCACGTCCACCCACTCCAGGGTGCCTTCCGGGTTCGAGGTCAGGGGCGTGCCGGTGAAGTCGTCGATGACGAACACGAAGCCGAACCAGTCTTCGCCGTGTTTGCCGAACCCGGGCCAGCTGATCGTGCCGCGCATCCGCATGGTGCCGCACTTGATCCCGGCCTCCTCGAGGATCTCCCGGCGCATGCCGGCGGCCACGTCTTCGTCGCGCTCGACCTTGCCGCCCAGTCCGTTGTACTTGCCCAGGTGCTGGTCACCCGGCCGTGCGTTGCGGTGGATCATCAGGGCCTGGCGGCCATCGGGCGACAGCACGTAGCCCAGCGTGGCCACGATCGGGGTATAGGGCATGGAGGCAATGGCTCGCAGGACACAATCGCCGATTATGCGCGATCCGTGCTCGGCCGGTCGCTCAGCCGGCCACCTGGGCGCGGCGGGTGTCGGCCGGCGCTGCCAGCGCGTCGTGGTCGCGGCGCAGGGTGGCCACGCCATGGCCGCGCTCGGCCAGGTATTCCAGCCACTTGCCCAGGAAGGTGTTCATGCGCATGCGGTGGCTGATCAGTTCGGCCGGCGGCGGGTACATGCCCACCACGTCCTGCCAGCGCCGGCCCACGTAGCAATGGGTGGTCTCGGCCTGGCGCGCATCGCGGTACAGGCGCACATACGCCGACGGGTCGGGCTGGCCGGTCACCGGGTCGGCGAAGTCGTAGGTCAGGCGCAGTTCGACCGTGTAGGGATGGCATTCGATGACATCAAGCCGCACATCCAGCCCATCCCCCACCGAGGACACGTAGCTGCCCGGTTCCAGCCCTGCCGGCTCGAACAGCCGCACCAGGTGGCGGTAATTCTCGGCATACAGGCCCATCAGCCAGCTCAGGCGGCTGAGCCGGGGAATGCGTTCGATGCGGGGTGATGCCTGGGCCATGTCTCGATCCTACACGTTGAAGAATCAAACGTGGGGACGCGCCCGCTGCGCCGGTAGGTCACGACCGTTGGTCGTGACGCCTTCCGTTAATACAACTCGCGCTGCAGCCCCAGCGTGGTCAGCACCTTGCTCGAGATCTCCTCGATCGAGGTATGGGTGGTGCTCAGGGTGGGAATGCGCTCCATCCGGAACATGGTCTCGGCCGCGGCGACCTCGCGCCGGCAGGTCTCCAGGTTGGCGTAGCGCGAGTTCGGGCGGCGCTCCTGGCGGATCTGCTGCAGCCGGTCCGGGTCGATGGTCAGCCCGAACAGCTTCTTGCGGTAGGGCCGCAGGCGGGCCGGCAGGCGGTCCTGCTCCAGGTCCTCGTCGGTCAGCGGGTAGTTGGCCGCGCGCACCCCGTAATGCAGGGCCAGGTAGATGCAGGTCGGGGTCTTGCCGGCCCGCGACACCGCCACCAGGATCACGTCGGCATCGTCGTAGTTGATGGCGATGCCGTCGTCGTGGGTCAGCGCGAAGTTCATCGCGTTGATGCGGCGGTGGTAGGTCTCGAAGTCCACCATGCCGTGCGCCTGGCCCACCCGGGAATGGCGGTTCACGGCCAGTTCGCGCTCCAGCGGCTCGATGAAGGGGGCGAACACGTCGAGCATCAGCCCCCCGCTCTCGGCCAGGATCATGCTCAGCCCGCTGTCCACGCAGGAACTGACCACGATCGGCCGGACCTGGTAGCGCTCCCCCGCCGCGCGGATCCGTTCACAGGCTTCGCGGGCCTTTTCCGGATCGTCGATGAACGACATTCGATCGGTGATGAAGCTGAACCCGGAGAACTGGGTCAGGAGGCTATGCCCAATGGTTTCAGCGGTGATACCGGTTCCATCGGATACGTAAAACACCGGACGGATCGTCGACATGCGCCTTTTACCCCCTCTGAAGCTTAAAAAGACCGACGATACAAGCTTGTGCCGACGGCGGTATGCCCGGCATCATATCGGCTTCTTCCTACGGACGTGGCCATCCAAGCCCGCCTCGGGCGATGGCCAAACGGAGCATCGCGCTTGAACGAGAATATCCTGTGGTTGCACGAACTGCGCCTGGCCGACCTGGCCCGCGTAGGCGGCAAGAATTCGTCGCTGGGCGAAATGATCGGCAATCTTGCCGGTCTGGGGGTATCCGTCCCCGGCGGTTACGCAACCACCGCTGAAGCCTTCAAGGACTTCATCGCGCACAACGATCTGTCCAAGCGCATTTTCGACAAGCTGGCCACGCTGGACGTGGAAGATGTCGCCGCGCTCACCGCTGCCGGCAAGGAAATCCGTGGCTGGGTGATCGACGCACCGCTGCAGCCGCAGCTGGACCAGGACATCCGCAGCGCCTACAGGCAGCTGTGCGACGAAAACGGCGGCGGCGACGTGGCCGTGGCGGTGCGCTCCTCGGCTACCGCCGAAGACCTCCCCGATGCTTCCTTCGCCGGCCAGCAGGAAACCTTCCTCAACGTCACCGGTGCCGACGATGTCGTGCACAAGGTCAAGGAAGTGTTCGCCTCGCTGTACAACGACCGTGCCATCGCCTACCGCGTGCACCACGGCTTCAAGCACGAAGACGTGTTCCTCTCTTCCGGCGTGCAGCTGATGGTGCGCTCGGGCGTGGGTTCGTCCGGCGTGCTGTTCACCCTGGACACCGAATCGGGCTTCCGCGACGTGGTCTTCGTGACCTCCAGCTTCGGCCTGGGTGAAATGGTCGTGCAGGGTGCGGTCAACCCCGACGAGTTCTACGTCTACAAGCCCACGCTCAATGCGGGCAAGCCGGCCATCCTGCGCCGCTCGCTGGGCAGCAAGGCGATCCGCATGGTGTATTCGGACGTGCCCGGTGAGCGCGTGCGTATCGAAGACACCCCGGTGGAGATCCGCAATACCTTCTCGATCAGCGACGAGGACGTGCAGGAACTGTCCAAGCAGGCGCTGATCATCGAAAAGCATTACGGCCGCCCGATGGATATCGAGTGGGCCAAGGACGGCGTGAGCGGCAAGCTGTTCATCGTGCAGGCGCGCCCGGAAACGGTGAAGTCGCGTGGCCATGCCACCCAGATCGAGCGTTTCGCGCTGAACCAGAAGGACGGCAAGGTGCTGGCCGAAGGCCGCGCGGTGGGCGCCAAGATCGGTGCCGGCGTGGCCCGCGTGGTCAAGTCGCTGGAAGACATGGCGCGCGTGCAGCCGGGCGACGTGCTGATCGCCGACATGACCGACCCCGATTGGGAGCCGGTGATGAAGCGCGCTTCGGCGATCGTCACCAACCGCGGTGGCCGTACCTGCCACGCGGCGATCATCGCGCGTGAGCTGGGCGTTCCGGCCGTGGTCGGCTCGGGCAACGCCACCCAGGTGCTGCAGGACGGCCAGGAAGTGACGGTCAGCTGCGCCGAGGGCGACACCGGCTTCATCTATGAAGGCAAGCTGGACTTCGAGCGCACCACCACGGACCTGGGCAACATGCCGCCGGCGCCGCTGAAGATCATGATGAACGTGGCCAACCCGGAACGTGCCTTCGACTTCGGCCAGCTGCCGAACGCCGGCATCGGCCTGGCCCGCCTGGAGATGATCATTGCCAGCCACATCGGCATCCATCCCAACGCGCTGCTGGAATACGACCGCCAGGATGCGGCCACGAAGAAGAAGATCGACGAGAAGATCGCTGGTTACGCCGATCCGGTCAGCTTCTACGTCAACCGCCTGGCCGAAGGCATCGCCACGCTGACCGCGTCGGTGGCGCCGAACCCGGTGATCGTGCGCCTGTCGGACTTCAAGTCCAACGAGTACGCCAACCTGATCGGCGGCAGTGGCTACGAGCCGCACGAAGAGAACCCGATGATCGGCTTCCGCGGCGCCAGCCGCTATGTCGACCCGAGCTTCTCGGCCGCCTTCGCACTGGAGTGCAAGGCCGTGCTGCGCGTGCGCAACGAGATGGGCCTGGACAACCTGTGGGTGATGATTCCGTTCGTGCGCACGCTGGAAGAAGGCCGCAAGGTCGTCGAGGTGCTGGAACAGAACGGCCTGAAGCAGGGCGAGAACGGCCTGAAGATCATCATGATGTGCGAGGTGCCGTCCAACGCGCTGCTCGCCGATGAGTTCCTGGAGATCTTCGACGGCTTCTCGATCGGTTCGAACGATCTGACCCAGCTGACGCTGGGCCTGGACCGCGATTCGTCGATCGTGGCGCACCTGTTCGACGAACGTAACCCGGCGGTGAAGAAGCTGCTGTCGATGGCCATCAAGTCGGCACGCGCCAAGGGCAAGTACGTGGGCATCTGCGGCCAGGGCCCGTCCGATCATCCGGACCTGGCCGAATGGCTGATGCAGGAAGGCATCGAGTCGGTGTCGCTGAACCCGGACACGGTGGTCGATACCTGGCTGCGGTTGGCCAAGCTCAAGGCCAAGGGCTGATAACGAAAAACCCCGCTTCGGCGGGGTTTTTTGTGTTCAGGCTCCGCGTTGACACGCGTGGCGTGTCACTACGCTTCGATTGTTTCGGCGCTGGGGTAATCGGTGAATCCGGCTTCGGCGCCGCCGAAGAACGTTGCCTTGTCCGGCGCGTTCAACTCCAGGCCCTGCTGCAGGCGCAGCGGCAGGTCGGGGTTGGCGATGAACGGTCGGCCGAAGCCGATCAGGTCGGCCCAACCCTTGGCCAGCGCTTCTTCGGCGCGCTCGACGGTGTACTTGCCGGCATAGATCAGGGTGCCGCAATAGATCATCCGCAGCGCTTCCTTGAATGCCACCGGCATCACCGGCGCGTCCTCCCAATCCGCTTCGGCGATGTGCAGGTAGGCCACGCCGATGCTGTCCAGGATGTGCGCGGCGGCCAGGTAGGTGGCCTGCGGGGTGTCGTCCACGGCGCCCTGCAGGGTGGTCAGCGGGGCCAGGCGCACGCCGAGCCGGTCAGCGCCTACTTCGGCGGCGACCGCTTCGGCCACTTCGCGCAGGAAACGCAGGCGGTTCTGCAGCGAACCACCGTAGCCGTCGGTGCGCTGGTTGGCCTGCGAATCGATGAACTGGTTGATCAGGTACCCGTTGGCGCCATGCAGTTCAACGCCGTCGAAGCCGGCGTCGATGGCGCGGCGGGCGGCCAGCGCGTAGTCGCGCACGATCTGCGGGATTTCGCTGGTGTCCAGGGCGCGCGGCATGGAGTGCTGGACCATCTCGCCTACCCCGCCCTGTGGGCCGGCGCCCGCGACGTCGACGAAGACCTTGACGCCTTCGGCCTGCAGGGCCGAGGACGAAACCGGCGCGACGCCGTTGGGCTGCAGGTCCACGTGCGAGACGCGGCCCACGTGCCAGAGCTGGGCGAATATGCGGCCGCCGGCGGCGTGCACGGCATCGGTCACGCCGCGCCAGCCGGCAACCTGGGCGTCATCGTGGATGCCGGGGGTCCAGGCGTAGCCCTGCCCCTGCGGGCTGATCTGGGTGCCCTCGCTGACGATCAGGCCGGCCGAAGCGCGCTGGGCGTAGTACTGGGCCATCAGCGGGGTGGCGACGTTGCCGGCAGCGGCACGTGAGCGGGTCATCGGCGGCATGACGATGCGGTTGGGCAGGGTCAGCGGGCCGAGGCGGTAGGGGGTAAACAGCATGGGGGAGGTCCTTGGTAAACGACTGGGCCAAGGATGGGGACGACCCGACGCGGCAAAAAGCGCCATGGCGGCAAAACAGTTGTGCCGTGGGTGCAATGATCGAACTCCAGGACCGCCTGGGACACGCATGGCGTGTCGCTACGGGGTTTCGCCTGCGAGCTGGTTGTAGGCGGCGCGCACGGTTTCGTAGCCGTACTGCTTTTCCAGCCGGCGCACGATGAAGTGGCCGCGCGCCATGTCCTGGTAGTAGTCGGTGAACATGGTGTTCAGGGTGGCACCGGCCACGGCGCCGATGATCGGCACCGCCTGGGCGGCGAACTTCTCGGTAACCACCACGCCAAAGCGGGCGGCGACCTTTTCGACGATCTTGGCCAGCCACTTGCCGGCTTCCTTCGGGGTCAGGCCGATCATCACGCCACCGCCGCCCACCGCCGCGCCGGCCAGTTCGGCCGACAGGTGGCGCATCACTTCAGCGGTGAAGCCACGGGTGATGTAGTAGCCGGTCTCGCTGGCGTCGTCCTGGCCGGAGTTGCCGCCCAGCGCGAATACTTCCAGGCAGGCGTGGCGGGTGCCCATCTCGCTCAGGTCGAACCCTTCGCTGCGCGCGACGTCGGCGACCGAGCGCATCATGATCGTGGTCGACACCGGCAGCTCGAGGAACAGCGCGGTGAAGCCGAACGCGCCGCCCAGCGCACCAGTGGTCGCCGCCGCCAGCTTGTGCCAGCGCGTGGATGCGGCCTTGCCGGGGGTGTTGTCCATGCTCCACAACGCGGCCTGCGCCGACTTGAACAGCGCCGCCTCGACCGCCCCGTGGATGCGCCGCGACACCGACTGCGGCAGCTTCTTCACCGCGAACTCCAGCGGCGAACCAATCAGGTTGGCCATCTTGGCGGTGAGCGTGGGCGATTCCAGCAGGCCCACCGCCCGTTGCAGGTCGGCCCAGTCCTGCGAGGTCGGCAGGATCTGCGCTTCCAGCGGCGGCGGCACGATACGGACAATATGGCTCATGCCCGGATCATACCGCCCGCAGATTGAATGAAGCACGACGGTAGCCCCGGCCGTTGGCCGGACCACGGGGACGTGAAACGTTCAGGACGTCAGGCGGCCGGCAGGCCGGACAGCGCCCCCATGAACTGCCGGTAATGGCGCAGTTCGGCGATCGAATCATGCACGTCGCTCAGCGCGGTATGGCTGGAGGTCTTGCCCACGCCGGCGGCCACCGTCGGTGCCCAGCGCCGGGCCAGCTCCTTCACCGTGGACACGTCCAGGTTGCGGTAGTGGAAGTACTTCTCCAGGCGCGGCATTTCACGGTGCAGGAAACGGCGGTCCTGGCAGATCGAGTTGCCGCACATCGGCGAGGCGCCGGCCTTGATCCACTGCGCCAGGAAATTCACCGTCTGCGCTTCTGCCTGCGCCAGGGTCACCTGGCTGTCGACCACGCGCTGCCACAGCCCTGAACGGCGGTGCTGGTTGCGGTTCCATTCGTCCATGGCTTCCAGGCGCTCCACCGGGTGGTGGATGGCGAACTCCGGGCCCTCGGCCAGCACGTTCAACTGCGCATCGGTGACGACGGTAGCGATCTCGATGATCGAATCGTTGTCGGTATCCAGACCGGTCATTTCCAGGTCGATCCAGATCAGTCGTTCGCCTTCGGCGCCGTTGTCCGCCATGTCATGCCCTTGTGCAGAGTGTATTGCGACATGATACCGCCTTCGCGGTGTGGCCCTGCCGTGAAATCATTCCAGCAGCAGCGGCGGTTTGCCGCGTTTGGCCCGGAAATAATTGGTCAGCCGCGTACTGGCCTCCTTGGCGAGCACACCGCCGTGCAGTTCCACGCGGTGGTTGTGGCGCGCATCGCCGAGCAGGTCGAACACGCTGCCGCAGGCCCCGGTCTTGGGATCGGTGGCCGCATACACCAGCCGCGCCACCCGCGCATGCACCACTGCCATCGCGCACATCGCGCACGGCTCCAGCGTCACGTACAGGGTGCTGCCCAGCAGGCGGTGGTTGGCCAGCGCCCTGCCCGCCTGGCGCATCGCCACGATCTCGGCGTGGGCGCTGGGGTCGTGGTCGGCGATGTTGAGGTTCCAGCCTTCACCCAGCAGCGTGCCGTCGGCACCCACCAGCACCGCACCGACCGGGATCTCGTTGAACTCGCGCTCGGCGCGTGCAGCCAGGCCCAATGCGTGCTGCATCCAGTATTCGTCCTGGTCGTGCACCGGCACGCCCAGCGGCGGAGGCGGCGGCAGGCGCTCAACCACGACCATCGGCCTTGCGCAGGAATGCGTCAAAGGCCGCCAGGGTGGCCTCGCTGACATGGTGTTCGATGCCTTCGGCATCGCGTCGGGCCGAATCGGCATCCACGCCCAGCGCCAGCAGGAAACGCTCCACGGTCTGGTGGCGGGCGCGCATTTCCACCGCCAGCTGCTCGCCGGCCGGGGTCAGGAACACGCCCCGGTAGGGCCGCTGGATCGCCCAACCTTCCTTGACCAGACGCTTGAGCGCCTTGGCCACCGTGGGCTGGGCAACGCCCAGGCGGGTGGCGATGTCCACCTGGCGTGCCTCGCGGCCATCGGCGATCAGGTCCGCGATCAGCTCCACGTAGTCTTCGACCAGCTCGGACCGGCGCGCCTCGCGCACCTGCACGAACCCTTCCACGTGCACCTGGGCATCGATCAGCGGGGTGGACGTCTTGGCACGGGAAGGCGACATGCCCCCAGTTTACCGTAGTGACGGGCCCTGCCCGTCATGGGAGGCCGGCCAGGCTCAGTCCGCGCGACGCAGCAACCCGGTCTCGAACAGCACCGCCCCTTCCAGGTTCCGCGCCGACAGCAACCCACCATGCGCCCGGGCGAACTCGTGGGCAATGAACAGCCCCAGCCCGAGCCCGCGGCTGTCGTGGAAACTGGCCTTGAACGGCTCGAACAGGCGCGGCAGCAGCGCTTCCGGAATCTGCCCGGCATTGCGCACCTGCAGCCGCAGCGAATCGCCGGGAAGGCCACGCACCAGCACCTGCACCGGCGCATCACCGCCATGCAGCACCGCGTTGCCGATCAGGTTGGAGAGCAGCTGCGCCAGGCGGTCCGGATCGCCCTGCAGGCGCGTGTCGCCCTCCACCTGCAGCTCGATCTTCGCCTTCGGGTGGGCGCGGCCGACCTCGTTGACCACCACGGCGGCCACCTCGGCCAGGTCGCATTCCTCGGTCTGCAGGCGCAGGCCACCGCTGCGGATCCGCGAGAAATCCAGCAACTGCTCGACCATCCGCGCCATGCGCACCGCGCTGTTTTCCAGGTGCACCAGGGTCTGCTGCGCGGACGGGTCGTCGGGCAGGTCCAGCGACAGTTTGTCGGCGCACAGCAGGATCGCCGACAACGGCGTACGCAGGTCGTGGGTGAGCACCGCCATCATGGTTTCATTGAGCTTGAGCGCGTGCTCCAGGGCCTGGTTGCGCGCCTTGAGCAGCTGCTTCTGCTGGTAGAGCTCAATGAACACATTGACCTTGCTCATGATCACCTGCGGCTCGATCGGCTTGTGCAGGAAATCCACCGCGCCGCTTTCGTAGCCCTTGAAGGCGCGCACCGGGTCGTTCGGCGAGGCGGTCAGGAAGATGATCGGCACATCGCGGCTGCGCTGCGAACCGCGCATCAGCTCGGCCAGCGAAAAACCATCGATCTCCGGCATGTGCACGTCCAGCAGCGCCAGCGCCACTTCGTGTTCCAGCAGCAGTTCCAGCGCTTCGGCACCCGAGGCCGCGCACAGGATGTCCAGGCCGTCGCGGCGCAGCAGCGCCTCCATGGCGACCAGGTTCTGCGGGACGTCATCGACGATGAGCAGGTTCACGCGCTCGGTGGCCGGCGTCGTGGTGGACTCGATAAGGTTCATCGGGCAAGGCCTTTCATGCGCGAGCATAGGGAGGTGAGCGTCAGCACCGCATCGGCGCCGGCATGTGCCAGCGCAGCCGCCGGCATGATCGGGGAATAGGCATCATCGGGGCTTTGGATCCAGGCCTGCCCACCCGCGCTGCGGACCGCGGCAACGCCGGCGCTGCCGTCGTTGCTGGCCCCGGTCAGCAGGATGGCGAGCACGCCACTGCCGAACACCTCGGCGGCGCTTTCGAACAGCGGGTCGATCGCCGGCCGCGAGAACAGCACCGGCGCGTCCACCGACAACGCCAGGGTGCTGCGGCTTTCGACCAGCAGATGGTAGTCCGGCGGCGCGAAGGTCACCGTACCGGGCGCCAGCGGCTGCTTGTCCTCGGCTTCGCGTACCGCCAGCGGGCAACGCAGGCCGAGCAGGTCGGCGATCCGGCTGGGGCGGTCACGTGGCAGGTGCAGCACCACCAGCACCGGCATCGGCAGGTCCGCCGGCAGCGCGGCCAGCAGCTGCTGCAGCGCGCTCACGCCGCCGGCGGAGGCGCCGACCACGATGACCTCGAACTCGGACTGCTCGACCGGGGCGTCCATCAGGCCAGCTTCCGGTACAGGCGCTGTTCGCGCGCGCAGGCTTCGAATTCATCGGCGTGCTCGCCGAACTGCAGCGACTCCTTGCTGCCCAGGCCGAGGAAGCCACGGTGCACCAGCGCCTCATGGAACAGGCCAATGGCGCGGTCCTGCAGGGCGCGCTGGAAGTAGATAAGCACGTTGCGGCACGACACCAGGTGTACTTCGGAAAACACGGTGTCGGTGGCCAGGCTGTGGTCGGCGAACACGATGTTGCGCTTGAGCCGGCGGTCGAACACCACGCTGCCGTACCCGCTGCTGTAGTAATCCGACAACGAACCGGTGCCGCCCGCTTCCAGGTAGTTGCGGCTGAACTGGGCCATCCGGTCCAGCGCGAACGCGCCGGTTTCGGCGGCTTCCAGCGCATCGGGGTTGATGTCGGTGGCGTAGATGATGGCGCGGTCCAGCAGGCCTTCTTCCTGCAGCAGGATCGCCAGCGACCACACTTCCTCGCCGGTGCTGCAGCCGGCGATCCACAGCTTGATCGACGGATAGGTGCGCAGCACCGGGATGGCGTGCTCGCGCAGCATGCGGAAGTAGGCCGGGTCACGGAACATTTCCGAGACCTGCACGGTGAAGTACTGCATGGCCAGCGCAAAGGTTTCCGGCTCATGCAGCAGCCGGTGCTGCAGCGCGCCCATGTTATCGCACTCGAAGCGGGCCATGGCGTGGCGCATGCGCCGCCGCAGCGACGCCAGCGCGTAGTCGCGGAAGTCGTAGTGGTAGCGCTGGTATACGGCCTCCAACAGCAGCCGCAACTCCAGGTCGAACAGCTCGGCGTCGTTCATCGGCGCGAACACCACACGCGGCACAGCGAGACCAGCTTGTCCACGTCGATGGGCTTGGCGATGTAATCGTTGGCACCGGCCTGCAGGCAATGCTCGCGGTCATCGGGCATGGCCTTGGCGGTCAGCGCGATGATCGGCAGGTCGCGCCAGCGGTTGTCGCGGCGGATTTCGCGCATTGCGGTCAGCCCGTCCATCTCCGGCATCATGATGTCCATCAGCACCAGGTCGATGTCAGGGCCCAGTTTGTCCAGGGCTTCCCGGCCGTTGCGGGCGATTTCCAGCTTCACCCCCAGCGGCTCCAGCACGCTGGACAGGGCGAAGATGTTGCGCACGTCGTCCTCGGCCAGCAGCACGGTGCGCCCATCCAGCACCGCATCGCGGCGGCGCGCTTCGCGCAGCAGGCGCTGCTGGTCGCTGGGCAGCGAGGCTTCCACGCTGTGCAGGAACAGGGTCACTTCATCGAGCAGGCGCTCGGGCGAGCGCGCGCCCTTGATGATGATGCTCTTGGAATAGCGGCGCAGGCGCTGCTCTTCGTCGCGGGTCAGTGCGCGCCCGGTGTAGACGATGACCGGCGGGAAGGCGACCGCCTCGTTGCCGGCCATGTATTCGAGCAGGTCGTAGCCGGTGCCGTCGGGCAGCGCCAGGTCGGTGACCATGCAGTCGAAGGTGGAGGTGCCCAGTTCGGCCTTTGCTTCAGCGAGGCTGCCCACCGCGGTGATTTCCAGCTGGTCGCGGCCCAGCAGCAGCTGCAGGTTGGAGCGCAGCGCGCTGTCATCCTCGACGATCAGCAGGCGGCGCACGTCGCGCTCGCTGGTGGCTTCCAGCTGCTGGATCGCTTCGACCAGGCGTTCGCGCGTGGCCGGCTTGATCACATAACCGATCGCGCCCAGCTCCATCGCCACCTGCGAGCGTTCCAGCCCGGAGACCACGTGCACCGGGATATGGCGGGTGGCCGGGTCGCGCTTGAGCCGCTCCAGCACGCTCAGGCCGGACACATCGGGCAGGCCGATATCGAGCAGCACGCCGTTGGGGCGCAGCTCGGCGGCCAGCGCGAGGGCTTCTTCGGCGGTCTGCGCGACCACGCAGTCGAAGTCCAGCTCATGGGCCATGCCCACCAGCGCCTCGGCGAAGGTCACGTCGTCCTCGACCACCAGGATCATCCGCCCGGCGCGGCTGCGGCGGCCACGGTCATCCACCACGCGCGGTGAAGGGGCAGCGGCGGACGCGTCATGCGCGCTGCCGAACAGCGGCGCCGGTGCGGCCGGCTTGGCGGCCGGCGCCGGGCGCACGTCAGGCGCCGCCATCGGCGCTGCCGTCGCAGTACCCGCCGCCAGCGGCAGGTCCAGGGTGAAGCAGCTGCCGCGACCGGGCTCGCTGGACACGGAAATGCTGCCGCCCATGCGCGCGGCCAGGTCGCGCGAGATCGACAGGCCCAGGCCCGTGCCGCCGTAACGGCGCCGGGTGCTGCCATCGGCCTGGCGGAAGGCCTCGAAGATCACGTCGGTCTGCGCCTGCGGAATGCCGATACCGGTATCGGTCACCGCGAACTGGATGCGCCCTGCCCCGTTGCCGCGCACCACCAGCGAGACACTGCCGTGTTCGGTGAACTTGACCGCGTTGGCCAGCAGGTTCTTCAGGATCTGCTGCAGGCGCTGGCCATCGGCCACCAGCTGGCTGGGCGCATCGGTGTCGGCGCGGATGTCCAGCGCCAGGCCCTTCTGCGCGGCCAGCGGCTCGAAGGTTTCCTTCAGGCGCTGCAGCACGCTGGACACCGCCAGGTTTTCTTCGGCCAGTTCGACATGCCCGGCTTCGATGCGCGACAGGTCCAGGATGTCGTTGATCAGCGCCAGCAGGTCGTTGTTGGACGAGTGGATGGCCTGCGCGTACTTGACCTGTTCGGCGGTCAGCGTGCCGTCCTTGTTGTCGGCCAGCAGTTTGGCCAGGATCAGTGCGCTGTTGAGCGGGGTGCGCAGCTCGTGCGACATGTTGGCCAGGAACTCGGACTTGTAGCGCGAACTGGCCTCCAGTTCGCGGCTGTTCTGCACCAGCTGGCCCTGCGCGATCAGCAGTGCCTGCTGGCGCGATTCCAGTTCATGGGTGCGCTCTTCCAGCTGCACGTTGGTCTGTTCCAGCTCGGCCTGCTGCTGTTCCAGGTTGGCCTGCGAGTGCAGCAGGCTGCGGCTCTGTTCTTCCAGTTCTTCGTTGGCTACCCGCAGCTCTTCCTGCTGGGTCTGCAGCTCTTCGCTCTGGCGCTGGGTTTCTTCCAGCAGCTCCACCAGCTGCGCGCGCAGCAGTGCGGTGCGCAGCGCCATGCCGATCGGCTCGGCGCACTGCAACAGCAGTTCCAGTTCCAGTGAACGCGCCGGGGACACCCCCGCGCGCCCCAGCTCGATCAACCCGATCACCGCGCCATCAGCGGTGATCGGTCCCAGCAGGCGCTGGTGCACGGGGGTGCGGCCCAGCGCGGTTTCAATCTCAAGCAGGCTTTCGCTTTCTTCCAGCCGACGGGGCTGGCCCTGTCGCAGGACTTCGCCCCACTGCCCGGCAGACGCCTGGAGGGAATCGGGCAGGTGCGGCGGCAGCGCCGCGCCGCCAACCAGCACCAGGCGTTCGCCCTGCAGGCGATAGACCGCACCCACATCCGCGTTCAGCTGCGCGCACAGGGTGCGCATGGCTTCGTCGGCCAGCGTGCGCGGTTCCGGATCCCCGCGCAGGCTCACCGTCACCGCGTTCTCGCCTTCCTGCAGCCACAGCGCATCGGCGGCCGTACGGCGGGCCTGGATGGCCTTGATCACCGTCAACGCCATCAACAGGAAGCAGATCCCACCAATGGTGCGGTTGACGAAGGAAAATGCGGAATTGGTGCTCGCCGGGGCCAGGTGGTACCCGACGACCAGCAGGATGCAGGAGCCGGCCGCGACCAGCAGCGGCACCTCGAGCCGGCGCTGGAACAGGGTGATGCCCACCGCCATGAAGTACGTCAGCCACACCGCATAGCCCAGCGGAACCACCAGTTCCAAACCGATGGTGAAGGCCATCAGGCCGGCCGATGCCAGCCATATCCAGCGGTCGCGAGCGGTTGGCGCAGCATTCATGCACACGGTTCCAGCGTGAAAAGGGGTTCGATGTTAACCGAACTGTGAATTCGGGCGTTATACGCCAAATGGCGACGTGTTCAGAACCAATGTTGACACTATCTTCACATCACGGCTTCTACGGTTCAGCCCCTTAAAGGGGAGTAAAACCGCCGCCGTGGTCCAGGCAGTCACCGATATCGCGCCGCTTGCTGATGATCGTCTGCAGTTACAGCTGTTGATCGATCACGTGTCCGATCACGCGATTTACCTGCTTGACGCTCAAGGCTGCATCCGCAGCTGGAACCGGGGCTGCGAGCGGGTCAAGGGTTATTCCACCGAAGAAGTGATGGGGCAGCACGTGCGGCTGTTCTACGCCCCCGACGAGCGCGCCTCCGGCACCGCCGAACACACCCTCGGCCAAGCCGAGCAGCATGGCCGCTACGCTGGCGAAGGCTGGCGGGTGCGCCGCAGTGGTGAATGCTTCCGCGCCAGCGAGGTGATCGAAGCCGTGCGCCAGGACGGCACCCTGCTCGGCTTCGTCAAGGTCACCCAGGACGTCACCGAGCGCTACCACGCCCAGCGCCTGCTGCAGGACGCCCAGCGTGCCCGCGAGCAGTTGCAGCAGTTCGAGGGCGTGGGCCGGCTCACGCGTGGGCTGGCGCACGAATTCAACAATCTGCTGACCACCATCGGCAACGCGCTGGACCTGATCTCGCTGCGCCCCGGCGCCGATGCGCGCACCCGCGAACTGACCGAAATGGCCCAGGCCGCCGCCGACCGGGGCTCGCTGCTGACCCGCCAGCTGCTGGCGTTCTCGGCCGACCAGACCCTGGTACGCGAGCCTTTGCAGGTAGCGCGGCTGTTCGAACAGGAACTGCCGGTGCTGCAGCGGGCCTGCCCGGACAACATCCGGCTGCGTCTGGAAGTGCCTTTCGACCTACCTCGAATCACCACCGATGGCGTACAGTTGCATACCGCTGTACTGAACCTGCTGCTCAACAGCTGCGAGGCCATGCCGCAGGGCGGGACCATCACCATCAGTGCCACGGCCGAACACCGCCTGGCCCCGGACCTGGCCAACCCCACGCAGCGCCGCTATGTGGCCATCGCGGTGACGGACCACGGCAATGGCATGCCGCCGGATGTGGCCGAGCGTGCCAGCGAACCGTTCTTCACCACCAAGGAAGTCGGCAAGGGCAGCGGTCTGGGCCTGAGCCAGGTATTTGGCTTCGTGTCCCAGTGCGACGGTTTCGTCGATGTACAGACCGCCCCCGGACGCGGCACCACTGTCCGTTTGTTGTTACCTGCCCTAGAGGAAGTCGCGCATGTCTGAGCCCCTTCGTGTGTTGATGGTCGAAGACCAGGAAGACCTGCGCGAGCTGATCGGACAGGCGCTGCGTGATTTCGGCATCGATGTGCATACGGCGACCGACGGCCCGTCGGCCGTTCAATTGATCGATCTGAACGGCGGTTTCGATGTCGTGTTCAGCGACATCAACATGCCCGAAGGCATGAGCGGCCTGGAACTGAGCGCGCATGTCGCCAATGCCCTGCCGAACGCCCGGATGATCCTGTCGTCCGGCTATGCGCGCTCCCAGTTGCCGCCGCTTCCGGATAATGTTGAATTCCTGCCGAAACCCTACCGGCTCAAGCAATTGATGACGCTGTTGAAGGAATCGTCGCCGGCGACCTGATGCGCGTCGAGGTGAATGCTTCATACCTGAATGGCGCACTTCACACCGGCACTGCAAACGCGGCGGGATAGTACCTGCGTACTCCGTTTGACAGGACGCACGGAATGCTCGACCGCAGCCAGGATCTGGAACGCATTGCGCTGATCGAAGCGCTCAACGTAATGGATCCCGCCTTGGGGCGCTCGCTGGACCCGGTCACCGAACTGGCGGCGTTTACCTTCGGCACCGCCATTGCGCTGATCTCCATCGTCGACGCCGACTCGCAGCGCTTCATCTCGCGGGTCGGGCTGGCGCTGGAACGCACCGACCGCCACCACTCGATCTGCTCGTGCGCGCTGCAGTCCAGCGGGATCCTGCAGATCGAAGACCTGCGCCAGGACCCCCGCTTCCACGACAACCCGATCGTGGCCGGCCCCGAGCAGATGCGTTTCTACGCCGGCGCGCCTTTGGTGACCCGCAACGGCATCGCGCTCGGCACGCTGTGCCTGATGGACCGCACCCCGCGCGTGCTGACCGCCGACGAGCAGCGCCAGCTGCAGACCCTGGCGCGGATCGTGGTCAACCAGATGGAACTGAAGATGTCGCTGGGCCGGCGCGAGCCGATCAGCGGGCTGCCCAACCGCCAGCAGTTCCAGGCCGACCTGAGCGTGCTCGGTCGCCAGGACGGCGGCAACCAGTTCACCGGCGTGCTGCTGGATGTATTCGACCTGCAGAGCGCCAACGACGCCGGCCAGGCGCTGGGCCTTAAACCGGTGGAATCCCTGCTCCGGCAGGCTTCTCTGCGCGTGCAGGAAGTGCTGACCGACGACGTGCAGGTCTACCACGTGGCCTCCACCCGGTTCGCCTTTGTGGTGCGCAACCACGACCACGCGCAGGTCGAGGCGTTGATGCAGCGGCTGCGCGAGCGCATGCGGCGGCCGTTGATGGTCGGCAGCATTCCAATGTCGCCGCAGTTCCACGCCGGGCTGTGCGATTTCCGTGCCGATCCGGATGAAGCCGGCGACCTGGTGCGCAAATGCATGGTGGCCTTGAACCACGCACTCCAGACCGACGCGTGCCTGTGCTGGTACTCGGCCGACCGCGATGCGCACCTGCGCCGCCGCTACCGGCTCGCCTCGGATGCCGCGCGCGGGCTGGCCCAGGACCAGTTCAGCCTGGTCTACCAGCCGCGGTATGACCTTCGCGATGGCCAGCCGGTGTCGGCCGAAGCGTTGCTGCGCTGGACCCACCCGATGCTGGGACCCATCACCCCGGGTGAGTTCATTCCGGTGCTGGAGTGCACGGCGCTGATGCCGGCGCTCAGCCAATGGGTGATCGAGCACGCCTTCGCGCAGGCGGCGCGCTGGCAGCAGCTGCTGCCGGGGTTCACCTTGTCGATCAATCTGTCCCCGCGCGATTTCGATAACGCCAACCTGTGGACCGGCATGGCCGAGCGTCTTCAGGCGAACGGGCTGGTGCCCTCGCAGATCGAAGTGGAGATCACCGAAGGCCAGTGGCTGCACAGCCACCCCGCCGCCCTGCCCCAGCTGCGCGCGATGGCCGCTGCCGGCGTGCGCATCGCCATCGACGACTTCGGCAGTGGTTACAGCAACTTCGGGTACCTGAGCGAAGTGCCGATCAGCCACATCAAGGTGGACCAGAGCCTGGTCACCGGCCTGGCGCGATCGCGTACCGCGCGGCTGAAGGTGGAGGCCATCATCCGGCTCGCCCAGCAGCTGGGCTACCGCACCGTGGCCGAGGGTGTGGAGCATGAGTCCGAACTGTCGCTGCTGCGGCTGTGGGACTGCAACGAGGCGCAGGGGTATTACCTGGCCCGGCCGATGAGCGCCGATGCCGTCACGCAGTTGGTGCTGGCCTGTCGCGCCGGGCCGCCGAGCGATATCGACAGCGACTAGCCTTCGGTTGGAACCGTGACCAGTACACACAGGCAGATCGGCCTGTCCTGCTAGCATCGGGGTACCGAAGATCTGTCTCGTTCGCCCCGATGATTCGCTGCGCGGCCCTGTACGCGAACGCCCGGCTGGAGTGCCACCTTGAAGCGACTGACCCTGTTCTGCCTGACCGCCGTATTGATGACGGCCTGTAACCGTTCGGAGCCTGCCATGAGCCATGACCTGTCCAACGCCGAAGCCGATGTCGCTGCCGGTGGGCGTGGGCTTGCCACCCTCAACCCAGCACCGGTCAAGGCATACCAGATCACGCTGCGCCTCCATGGCGCACCCGGCGCGTTCCAGCATGTCCGCGGGACGGCCCAGTACGACGTCATCAATGAAGACCAGTGCGGCAACATCGAAACGGCCACGGGCACAGCATCGCGCATCACCAGCCAGGAACCACTGGAGCTGACCCGCATCTCCGACGAGGAATACCAAGGCACTGTGTATCTGGACCGCATGAAGGACCAGGATTACTACGGGCGCGGGATCTGCCGTTGGGAGTTCACTGGCGCAGGTGCGCTGCTGAAGGCCACTGGCGCGCAGGAGGAGACGCGGTTCCTGACGTTCGTGGATGCACCGGATCTGGTGGCTGGCAAGACATACACCCGGTATTACCCTAAGCATGACTACCCGCGCGCGGGACCCGTGGAGGGCCGTCCGGACCTGCCTTGGCGGGATGACTATCCGTCTCGCGGACGAGAGGACCGCAACGAATTCGTTCCCGCGCTCCAGGACAAGCTGTTCTCAATCACCGTTTCGGCCGTTGCGATCAAGGCATGAGTGTTACAAGCCAAGACTACGCCGCTCTCTCGGACGATGCCTACAAGGATCGCGCTGTAGGCCGCCGAGAGCCTGGCCAGGAAGAGAAGGTCTACCTCAACGGCCACCAGTACAAAATACTTGAGCACGTTGATGACCGGCGGACCGGCTACCAGGGAACCGCCTACCAGCGGGTGGATACGCAGGACATCATCGTTGCCCATCGCGGCACGCAGGAGCTGATCAAGGATGGCGTTGTCACCGACGCTGTCATGGTCACAGCCCGCAGAAACCCGCAGGCCGCTCAGGCCCTCGCCCTCTCAGGCCGCGCGGTGGCGGATGCGGAGCGACTCGGCATTGAAACCGGTCGGGTGCCAGAGGTGACCGTGACAGGCCACTCACTGGGCGGCTCGCTGGCCCAGATCACCGCCCATCATTACGGGCTCAAAGGCGAAACCTTCAACGCCTACGGTGCGGTCAGCCTGAGCGGCTACCGCATCCCGGAAGGTGGCCACAGCGTAATCAACCACGTCATGGCCGCCGATGCCGTCAGCGCGGCCTCGCCACACTTTGGCGAGGTGCGGGTGTATGCCCGGCAGCAGGAGATCGACACCCTGTCCAAGGCGCAATACAGCAACAGCGCCCTCAACCTGCTGATACCCGACTACCCGCTCGTCGCGGCGACCGCATCGCTGGACTCCCACAAGATGGGTCAGTTCCTTGGCGACCAATCGGTGTTGGCCACTGGCCGAGCGCGCATGCTGGCCGACGACAATGCCCGGATGATCGGCGAGTACCGCAGTGACATCGAGGGACTGCGCACGGGAGCAACCGTCATCTCCCGAGGTGTCCCGGGCGGTGTGATGGATGCCTACGACAAGATGCGCGGGCCGCTAGAACCGGGCGAACCCGGTCGCCGCGATACGGAACAACACCGCAACGACCAGAGCAGTTCACGCATGGATGAGGCGGGCCATCCGGGGTACTCGCTGTTCCAGGATGCCCGGCGTGGCGTCCATTCCCAGGATGCGCGCGTAGGACGCGTACCCGATCACGCCAGCGACCAGCTCGCCGGCAGCCTGGCCACGGAAATGCATGCCGCCGGTGGTACGCGTATCGATGCCGTGCTGATGAGCGGCGATGCCGCCCGCACGTTTGCCGTACAGGGCAAGGTAGATGATCCAGCCCACCTGCGCGTCAGCGTCGACACCGTGGTTGCCATGAACACGCCGCTGGAGCAGAGCAGCCGCCAGATGGAGGCCACCGCCGCCAGCCAACAGCTGGAGCAGCAGAACCGCCAGCTGACCGAAAGCCAGGCTGCCACGCGCAGCATGACCGCCTGACGTCCGGCATCCACCCCGTCGCTGCCATAATGCGACCTTTCCAACGCCTGCATTTCCCCATGTCCGACCTTGCGCCCCTGCCCGTCCTTGCCCCGGGCCGCTACCGCCATTTCAAGGGCGGCAACTATCAGGTGATCGACGTGGTGCGCCACAGCGAGACCTTGCTGCCGATGGTGTTGTATCGCCCGCTCGACGAGGACCTGGGACTGTGGGTGCGACCGTACGAGATGTTCACCGCGCAGGTCGAGGTGGACGGTGTGCTGCGGCCACGGTTCGCGTTGGTGGACCAAAGCTGAGCTGGCGCAGTCGCCGCTGCGCGCACAAAAAGAAAGCGCCCCGAGGGGCGCTTTTTTGCTACGGGATCAAAGCCATGGACTCAAGGCGTCGCGGTCACACCCTGAGCTGAGGCGCCGACCACGATGAACGGGTCGCGCCCGGCATCGGCGTAGGCACCGCAGCTGGCGTCGCCCGGTGCGACCGGATCGCACGGCCACACCACGCGCGGCACGGTATCGCGCGGCTCGAAGCGCTCGCCATTCCAGACCGCGAAGCCCAGGTGCAACCGGCCCCATTCGCCGTAGCTGCGCGGCTCGGGCTTCTCGGTGGTGCCGACGTCCACATACCAGCGCAACGCCGGGCCAAACTGCAGTTTGCCCGCATCGAGCTGCACGCGCGCGCCGTCGGCGCCGTAACGCTTCCGGTCAGCATCGGACAGCAACGGCTCTGCCGGCAGCGCCTGCTGAGTGATGTCCACCGGCGCCGCGCCAGCACTCACGCGGTAGACGCGCTGCTGCACCAGCCCCTCGCGGCAGCTGCCGGCCGGCAGACGCACCGTCTTGACCGGCTCGGCGTCGGGGCCGCGGTTGTCGGCACACGCGAACGGGCCGGACACCAGGTACACCGTGGTGGACGGGTCAGCGCCTTCTAACGAACGCACCCAGACATCGCCCTGCACCGCCAGGAAGTCCGGGCGCAGCCCGTAGCCCGGCACGGCCTTGAACCATCCCTTCTGAGAGACCTGGCGCTCGCGCCAAGTGCGCGGCAGCAGCAGTTGCTGTTCCGGAATGGACACCAGCAACGCTGAAAGGTGCGGCGGCAGCGTGCCTTGGCAGGCACCGATCAGGAGGTCCGCCTGCGTGGCCAGACGCGCTGCCAGGTCATTCGGACAACGCGCACCGAGCTGACGCTCGATCTGGTTGTTCTCATTGGCAAGCCTCGGGATAAGCAGCGGGCGTGGCGCGACGTGCGCCGGTTCGGAAGAAGCTTCTGGTTCGGCTGGCGGACTGGTCGTTGACGGTGTTTCCACCGATGCAGCTGCCGCTGGCGCCGCCGCCTCCACGGAAGCGGAAGGGATCACAGGACGTTGCGCCGCCGCAGCCGACACAGGTGCCGAAATGGTGGCCGTGGGATCGACTGTCGCTGCAGGCACCGCCGCCGGCGCCTCGACTGCGCCTTCGAGGTCGGCGGTGGATACCACATCCTCAACTTTTTCAATCGTAGCGGAAGGCTCTCGACTCACCGGTTCAACCGGCCGAGGCTCAATGCCCGGAGTCACAGTCGCTGGCAGATTGACCAGGGCCGGCCCAGAGACATTCGTCGCTTCCTGATCACTCATCGAAGCAGGTGTTGGGGGCGCATTGGTCGGACTGGCGACGCCTGCTGCCTCGCTAACCGCCGATGCGGGAGATACAACCTCTGGTGTCGTCTGAGCTTGCACAGTGAATGTGGCAAGCGGCAACAGCAGCAGAAGCGATGCCGAACAGCCGACTTCCAAGCTACGGCAGATAACCGAATTCTTACGCATCATGTCGTCCTTGAACTAATAAATGAACTGTAGGGGTCATGTATGCACCGCAACGATTCGACGTTGCGGCATACCACCATGTTCGCGCTCCGCGCCTTTCAATTACGCGAATTCCGTCACAAGTAGTCAGGTTGCACTCTCCGCAGGGGTCGCCGTGTTCCGACGACTACGTTCCACGAATGGCAATAAATCAGAACCTCTCAAAATACGGCATGCTGCACTCAGCGTAGATCGTCGTACAGCTATGGCTGCCGGACTTCCTGCATGCCGCTGTCGCGCGCTCAAGCGCGATCTCCTTCGTCGCCCCCGTATCGAGTCGTGTCCCAAGCGACTTGTCCGCCTGGATCACCGCTGCGCACTGGTTCTTGAATGTCAGCCCCTCCTTGCAGTCAGTAGCCCCCCATTGAGAGCACTTCTCGACGGCACCCGCGACAGCTTCCGCCTTTGACATCTTTCCGACGACTGCCCCAGCATCCCCCGACTTGGAAAAGGCAACCGCCCCCCAGGTCTTGTGCCATCGTCCTGTCGGGACCGGATCGCCGCTCCCGCCGGAACCTGCACCGGTTGGTGCACAGCCCCCTGCCCCTTGTCCGCCGATGGGATACTGCCCTGGAGGGCACCGTCCCTCAGCAACTGAGCGTCCAACGACGCCCGTGGACAGCACTATTATCGACAACAGGAACCCTATCGCTCGGTTATGCGTCCGGACCACCTAGTCACCCCCTCACCTGAATGATCTGAACTCAGACATGCTGCAAGCAGAGTAGACAATGCTGCACTTTTGACCACCTTGGGCGCTGCCGCACTGGGCGAGAGCCAGGTTCTTCGCTTGATCCTCCGTCTCTGCATGCGCAGCAATCGAAGTTCCTGTTTCGCCGTTCAAGCTCTCCGCAGTTGCATCGGCAAGTGCCGCGCACTGATTGAAGTAGGTCAAACGCGTCTTACACGCTTTCCCGCCCAACTTTTCGCACTCAGCAGTCGCAGCTGCAATTGCCTGCCGCTTCGACTTCATGGAAACCGATGCTCCAGTAGCAAGCGTGGTCAGGTCTTCCGAAATAGCCCCCCAACGCGTCTCCCACTTACCAGTCGGAATGGGCCCTCGCGCATCGGCACCACCCGACGATGGGATCGGGGCGCAGCCACCTGTCCCTTGCCCGCCAACCGGATACTGGCCGGGAGGGCATCGACCTTCTGCAAGCGAGGTTGTTGGAACAGCCATCAAAACAAGAATCAGAACAGCCAAGGCTCGATTTTTACCGAACTCCATGCTCTTTATCTGACGAAGGGCCCGAAGGCGCGCATCGAAGAACACATGGACGCTCGCTGAAGAATCCTGACTCAATGCGGGATCACTCGATTGTTCGTGCAGGGCAATGTCAATACGACTCGAACTCAGGCTTCGCGCACGCTGCGTAGATCACATTGCATCCAATACCACCATCGGAAGCGCAGCGGTCCATCGCCAGCTTTTCGGCCTTCTCCTTGGTTTCGGCGCGACCGAAACTTGTGCCACCATCCCCAGAAGTTGGCACCGTCGCTGCACCGCACTGATTCTTGAATGTGAAAGCAACCTTGCAGGAACGGCCCCCACTCTTCGCGCAGTTAGCCTCAGAGTCCTTCGCTGCGTCAGCCTTGCTGAGCTTGCCCGTCGATGCACCTGCCGCTCCATCGGTCGAGATCGCAATTGCGCCCCACGTCTTGTGCCAAACACCAGTGGGACGTGGAGAACTCGAACCAGCTTCTGATCCGGAACTGAGGATTGGCGCACATCCCTGAACGCCCTGCCCTCCAATCGGGTACTGACCGGGAGGACAGCGTCCTTCCGCGATCGCGGTCACAGGAAGCAATACCAGACCTACAAGGACAATCAGTACTCGAATCACAGGCCGCTCCTGATTCCGTTCAAGCGCATAAGCCGTTCAGAAAGATTTGAACTCGGACATGCTACACGCAGAATAAGAGACGGTGCAGTCCCCACCGCCATTCGCTTGCTTACAGTCACGAACTGCCAGACCCTTTGCCTGCTCAAGCGTTTCCGCATGCGCAGCAATGGAAGTGCCACCAGCTATGACGCCAGACGAAGTGCCAGGATCCGCTATTGCAGCGCATTGGTTGTAGTAGGCGAGACGAACTTCACACTTGTTCCCGCCTTGTTTTCTACACTCATCCATCGCAAGTGACGACGCAGCGCGCTTTGACTTTTGGGAAACAGCCGCCCCCGTAGCGAGAGGTGCACCCGGACTGGGAGACTTGTCTTCAGCAATCGCACCCCAGCGCGTTTCCCACTTCCCGGTTGGTCGAGGAGAAACGCCATTTTCCCCCGCCCCGCCGCCGGGAATAGGCGCGCAACCTTGAACACCCTGTCCGCCGATAGGGTAGAAGCCTGGTGGACATGCGCCTTCCGCGAATGCGGCGCAGGGTGCGAGAGCCAGACTAAACAGCATGATCGCACTTCTCATAAACTACTCCCATGCTCCATGACTACCCCTAACTCCAGCTAAGAGCGGGCAAAGCCCTGGGCAATACGTCCACCTGAACGAAGCACGTCGGACTTGGAAACGCAGGTGGTGGAGCAGACGACCTCACCACTCCGCTTACCAACGGTGCCTCCCTATCCATTTCAGCTCATAGCTTGACGTAAGCCCGTCAGGCCACGAGGAAAAAACATTCAGAAAGACTCGAATTGCGGCTCCGCGCATGCCGAGTAGATCTTCCTGCAGCCTACACCGCCTCCCTTGGCACAAAGATCGAGCGATATCTTCTCGGCAATCTCAACCGTCGCGCCCCGGCCAAAGCTGGTCCCACCGTCTCCGGTGGTAGGCACCGACGCAGCAGCGCACTGATTCTTGTATGTGAAGGCGACCTTACACGATGCTCCGCCGCTACTGACGCAAACAGCCTCCGCGTCTCGCGACGCGGCAGCTTTAGTAAGTCGTCCGGTTGCTGCACCGGATGCTCCCTCCGAAGAAAGCGCTATGGCGCCCCATGTCTTTAACCAACGGCCTGTGGCTCGAGGTCCGCTCCCTTCAGCGTTACCACCGGCTGGGATCGGGGCACATCCTTGCACACCTTGCCCGCCAATTGGGTATGAGCCCGGAGGACACGCCCCCTCAGCGTGCACAGCCCCGGAGATGCCAAACACTGCAATACCGAACAGTGTGATTGGCAGAAGAACACGTGCTGACCATGTTGAACTCATCGCTGGATGCTCCGACGGCACTTCATATAACAAATCAATCACTCTTCGCTGCAGCACCATATTTGCCACTGGTCACTACACTTTCAGGGGCTGCGGAAGGAATGGAAGGCGAGTAGGCACGTGCGTTGCTCACTTCCCCACCCTGAGAAGCCGACGGCGCTGGCGGCGGCGGTGTGTAGGAGCCCGGCGGCTGGCCCTGCGGACCAGCGGCTGCCGAGCCACCTATCTGCGAATATGCCATGAAGCTGCCCAGGGTTCCTTGGAAGAACATCGCGGCCATTGGGGGCGCAGTCAGGATCAGCGTCGTGAGGATCAACCCCATGCCGCCCTGCTGCATGGCCTGGCTGGTCATGCCGTCGCTCATCGCGTCTTTCAGAAAGAAGCTGTTGATCAACGACGAGGTCCAGAAAGCGGCCGAAACACGTATGACCATGTCCAGCGCGATCGACACCATCGCCGACAGCACCGCCATCGAGAACATGGTGCCTATGCCGTAGAACAGCCACTTCTGGAAGAACTGCTTGGTCTGGTCGAACAGCAGACACAATATGAAAAGTGGTCCGAAGCCGATGAACAGGGCGATGGCAACCTGATAGAGCAGCAGCATGGCGCCAGCGGTCACCGCCGGGCCGCCAGTTCCAATGCCGATGAACCACATGGCACGTGTTTTTTCCTCGCGCAGGCCGCCATCATCCAGCACTTTGATCGCATCGATACTGGACAACGCCACCTGCATCCAAGCGAGGCTCTTGTCGATCTGGTCTTCGGCGGTGCCGCTCTTGCCGGTGACAACGCGGGTGATGAGGCCACCAACGTCCTTGGTCAGGAAGTCGCTGACGCTGCTGCCGAACATCGCCATGGACGTCGCCACGCTGATGATCAGCGCCGCGCGGGCCATGTTGGTGACCAGCACCATCATCGAGTCGCGGCTCTGGCCAGTGACGATCCGGTAGCCCTGCACGAGCACCCACAACGTCATCAGGATGAGGGCAATCCCACCGACCCAGGCCATCATGCGGCCCATCATCTCGATGCCGAAATCGTTGATGCGCTCGCGCAGGTAATCAAGGATCAGCTTGAAGAACACGAAGTCGCCAATCGACTGGACACGCACTGCGTAGCCCAGCAGATCCTGCAATCCGCCTGAGAAATCAAAAACGTTGGCAATCGACCTGATCGACATTTCCACAATCCCTTGGTGATGCTGCTACTGCATTGGGTCCGGCAGTACCTTGCAGACCCGCTGTACCTGCGTGAATACTTACTTGACGCTCAGCGCGCCCTTCAGCGCGGCGGTCTTGACCAGATCGCCAATGACATTCTTGGTGGTGTCGCCCTTGAGTGCGTTCTGGGCCACCACCTTCTGGTTACCCTCCATCACTTCGATGTAGGCATCGTAAGAGCGCATCCGCGACTGCCAGATCTGCGACTGGACCGCCAGGTCATTGGCCATGCGCAGCGACTCACTGTCGGTGCCCTGCACGTTGCCCTGGTTGTTGTTCAGAATGCGCAGTTTGAAGATGCGGTTGAGCGAGGACTCCATCTTCGGCACCGAATAGGTCATGAACATCACCGCTTCGTTGTATTTGCGGTTCTGCATCATGCGGATGTTCACGCAGATCTGGGTCTGCTGTTCCTTGAAGTCGTCCTGCGGGTTGAACACGAAGGTCTTGAACAGCCCCATCGGGCTGAAGTCCGCCTTGCTGCCACAGGTTTCCCTGACCAGGTAATTCTCGCCTACCGGGGTCAGGTCAACGCCCTGCGGCATGCCGAAGTCGTTCAGCACCGCCTGCACTTCCACCAGCGCCTGCGCATACTGCTGCAGCGTGCGGATCCAGCGGGTGCGCTGTTCGACGTACTCGGCCGCGTCCTGCGCCTTGGAGGCGTACGCGGTGATCTCGGCCTTGTAGGTGTTGATCTGGTTCATGATCTGCTGGTACACGCTCGGGCCGACTTCGACCACGGGCATCGTGTAGGCGGGCGCGGGCGCGTTGCACATCAGCACGGTCACCAGCGACAGGGCGGCCAGGCGGAAGCTGAAGTGACGGCGGCGGGTCGTGTTCTTGTTCATGGCAATGTCCATAATTATCTCCATCGAATGCGGCGAAAGCCTGTCCCTGATCGGCCGGGGGACCGTCAGGCAACGGCGTCCTGTCGTGTCCCGGCGGGCTTTCCAGAGCCCTTGCGCTTCCTGTAGAACTCACTGAGCCACTGGTCCGGGGTGAGGTCGGCCTGCGATACCTTCTCGCGCTGGGCGGCGTCGAGCAGGACGCGGTGCATCACGTCGATATTGTCGGTGGAGGCCGAAATCACCGACAGGATGTCATCCATGCCACGCAGGTTGAGCTGGCACACGCTGGCGGCATGGCCCTGCTTGACCAGGAAGCAGCGCGAGCGCTCGTCCAGGGCGGTGACCACCTTGAACTCGGACTCGGTCAGCTTCAGGCCGTCGATGTAATCCGAGCGGCTGGCATTGGGGTTGGGCAGCAGGATCAGCGTGGCGGTCTGCTCGATCAGCGCCGCGGCGATGTCGCTCTTGAGCGCATCTTCCGGGCTCTGGGTGGCGAAGATGCCCATGCCGTTCTGCTTACGGATGGTCTTCTGCTTGTTCTTGGCGAATTCCTTCAGGCCGCCCTCGCCGTCCAGGATCTTCCAGAATTCGTCCATCACGTAAATCAGCGGGCGGCCGTCGATCAGCGATTCCAGGCGGTGCAGCAGGTAGTTGATGACCGGCACGCGCACTTCGGGGTTGTCGATGATGTCGGTGTAGTCGAAGCCGATGATGTTGGCGCGGCTCAGGTCGACGGTGTCGACCGGGTTGTCGAACACCCAGCCCAGCGAATTGCCCGAGGTCCACTTGCGCAGGCGCGCATACAGGCCGTCGTCGCCCATGTTGGGCAGGCTCTTCTGGAAGTTGGTCATGCTGCGCAGGTGCATGGGGGTGTCGAGCATGTTCTCGACACCGCGGAAGATGTCCTCTTCCTCGCGGGCGCTGTACTCGTGCTTGTTGGCCAGCACCTTGATCAGGTCGGCCAGGAACTGCACGTTGGCCTCGTTGTTCTCGCACTGGAACGGGTTGAACCCGGTGGCCTGGCCGTTCTCGAGCGCCAGGTAGTTACCGCCACAGGCGCGCACGAAGATCTCCGCGCCGCGGTCCTTGTCGAAGAAGAAGATGGTCGGCGACGGGTCGTACTTCTGCACCTGGCTGAGCAGGAAGTTGATCAGCGCGGTCTTACCGGTACCGGACTTGCCGATCACCATGGTGTTGGCGATGGCCTTCTCGCCCAGCGAGTTCTCCGACGGGTGGGTGGCGTGGAAGTTGAAGTAGTACGGCTGGCCGTTGGTGGTCTGCAGCGTGGTCACGCAGTCGCCCCACGGGTTGTTGTGCTGCTTGCCGGTGGCGAAGTTGTGCAGCGGCGACAGGCCCAGGAAGTTCAGCGAGCTGATGTTGGCCAGGCGGGTGCGGTAGCGCCAGTTGGCCGGGAACTGGGAATAGAACGAGGCGGTGACGGCCAGGTCTTCCTTGGTCGACACGAACCCGGCGTTGGACAGCTCGGCGCGGGTGGTGGCGATGTTCTGCGAGAGTTTTTCCTGGCTGTCGGCATAGACGGCCATGATGAAGTGGTACTCGCCCAGCACGAAGTTGCCGGAGGACAGCTGGTCCATCGCCTGGTCGAGCTCGACGATCTGGCTGACCGCCTTGTCGCCGGAGGAGATCATCATGCCCTTGGTGCGGTCGAGCACCTTGAGCGCGTCCTGGCGGCCCATCGGGCTGAACGAATGAGTGATGACGTATTCGAAGTCGAGGTACTTCAGGCCGTTGAGCACGCCCGGATAGGTGCCCTCGGCGTATTCCTTGATGTTGAGGATGGCGCCGAAGTGATTGACGCCGTTGGGCGTGCTGATCACGAAATCGCCGGTCTTGGCCGAGAACATGTGGCGGCTGATCGGCAGGTAGTCCTTGACCGGCGCGGACAGCACCGGTACCGGCTCGTCGACGCGGTTGAGCAGGTAGCCGAAGAATTCCAGGGTCTCGGAGAACACCATGCCGTTCTTGGCTTCGTACATGCCCATGCGGTACGGCGAGTAGTCGCGGATCACCGCTTCCACGTTGCCGGCCATTTCCAGCAGCTTGGCAACGGCCTGGTCCTGCTCGGCCTGCAGCTGGGTGATGCTGGAGGACTTGTCCATGAAGCGCTTACCGGACACGACCGGCCGGTAGATCATGGTCAGGTACAGCTCGTTCTGCATGATGCGCTGCGAGGAGAGCATGCCCATGTACTGGTCGGACACGTCCTGGTTGAAGCGCTGGGAGAACTTGCTGCTGCCTTTGAGCTGGCGGCGACGGCGGATGTCGTGCACCCAGAAGGCGACGTTGACGAAATCCGGTGCGCGCAGGGTCTGCAGCAGTCGATTGAAGGTGTTGTGGCGGTGTTCGAGCTCCCAATCCTCGCGCCCCACGAAGGGCAGGCCTTCCAGGTGCCAGGTCAGCAGGAAGTCTCCACCCGTGGTCTTGACGACCGTCGGCGCCACATGGGACGACAGGGGAATGAATTCGCTGATCGAGGTATCGGGACTGAACATGGGCGCTTCCAAAGGGTGCTGCGGGGATGGTGCGGGGCCTGCACCGGGCAGGCGATGTGATCGCCTGCCCGGCCTGTTGCGTGCCGTGGTCAGTCCGACGGCGGCGGCTTGTCGCGGTAATGGTTGGGCGTGAACACCCACATTCCGTCGTGCTGCTGCAGGTTGCGCGCGCGGAACTTGAACTGCAGGCGCAACCCGATCAGGCGGAAGATCATTTCATCGCGCTTTGCCATGTGACGCAGGATGAAGATGGCAATCGGGATGGTGATCAACAGCCGCATGTCGATGTACATGCTCAGCAACAGCAAGCCGCCTGCGACCAGGAAGAACGGGACGTACGGAACGCCCAGAAACATCGCTGGCCGCGTGCAGCCGCGGAACAGGACGTTCTTATGCACTGTAGTACTGGACGGCGTTCATGATGGCGCCGGTGGCGCTGCCGGCGCAGGAGCTGGAACCGCCGTCACCGAGCAGCATCTTGGCGATCTGGCCAGCGGCGCCGATCAGCAGGCCACCGATCAGGATCGGAGCCACGTCACCGATGCGCTTGTGGGCGAAGGCGATCTGGTAGCCGGCGAAGATGACGGCGATGGTCACCACGGCGATGGAGGCGATGTTCAGCAGGCCGTTGATGTTGGAGAAGAAGCCGCACACCTTGGTGTCGGTGCCGCCGAAGTTGGTGGACTGGGCGAACACGTCCGGCACGAACACGGCAGCGGCGAAGGCAGCGGCCATCAGCACGGTCTTCAGCGTGCGCTGGGCCTGGGCGATATCGAGGTTGTTACGCTTCATGGTGGGTTTTCCTTGTTGATGGTCTAACACGACTGGATCGGTCCTTCAGAACACGAAGGCTTCATCCCCAGCGGGGATGTTCTGTACCGGCATGGCCTGCGCAGGTGCGGCCTGCGCGGGTAATGCCACCGGGGCATTGCGTTCACTCCAGGCGCGCACCACGACCGGGCCGGCGTCGTTCTGTGCCGGCATGGGCTGCGGTGCGACTGGTTGCTGGGCGATGGGCTGCGGCGCGGGCATCTGGGCGGCCTGCGGCTGCGGCACCACCTGGTCCATGGCCCCCATCACCACGCGTGACAGCGCGGCGTCGGCGGTGCGGACCAGGCCACCGCGCACCATCGCGCCGGTGGAGGGGTAGACCTCGTAGGCACGCGCCGGATCCACCGGCACGACGGTCTGTGCATACGTGGGCGAGAGCGCCTGCATGGCCTGCACGCGCGCTTCGGCCACGCCCTGCGGCTGGCCGCTGAACTGCGGGTGGTGCGCCACGTCGACCACGCGGCGCTGGGCACGGCTGACCACGTCGATCGGCGCAGCACCGTTGGCGGCGACCATGGTGCCGCGCTGGCGCGAAATGGACGCGAACACCTTCTGCACGTAGCCGTGGCGGAAACCGGTGGTGAAGTTGCCCGAGTAGTAACAGCTGAAGGACTTGCCCCAGTCCTTGCCCGAGCGGCCATAGCACTCGGCCAGGATGCGCGAGGCGGCCTGGAGGTTCGGGCATTGCTGGAACGCCTTCTCGTACGAGTCCAGCCCGTACTTGGCCAGGTTGTAGCGGTTGACCTGGGCCAGGCCCACCGAGAAGTTGTAGCCCTTCTCTTCCAGCATCCGCACGGTGGCCAGGGCCTCGTCCAGCTGCTTGGGCTGGCGGACCAACGCGCCGCCGACCACGCCGATGGCGTACGGGTTGCGCGACGATTCCACGTTGATCACGTGCTGCATCACGTCCATGGACACGGCCATTTCCGGACACGCCATGGCTTCAAGACCGGGCAGCATCAGGCGTCACTCCCTGCGGCCAACGCGCGTTCGGGGCTGAAATCGATGCCGGTGATGTAGCGGCTGCCGGCATGCGCCTTGATGTGCACGACCACGTCGATGGTCATCTTCAGCAGGCGCTTGATCACCGAGAACTCCAGGCCGGAGCCTTCGGCCGAGGCCTTCACCATCAGGCCCAGCTGGTCCCAGGTCTGTTCGGGGCTGCCAGCGTGGCAGCTGGTGATCGAGCCGGGATGGCCGGAGGCGCAGTTGCGGATGAAATAGAACGCTTCATCGCCGCGAAGCTCGGCCAGGATGATGCGGTCCGGCTTCATGCGCAGGCACGCTTCCATGCAGCTCTTGGCGGTGACGTTGCTGGCGCTCTGCCCGCCCTTGGAGTACAGCAGGTGCACCACGTTGGGCTGGCTGATGAACAGCTCGCGCGCATCTTCGATGGTGACCAGGCGTTCGTTGGCCGGGATGTGGTTGACCAGCGACTTCATGAAGGTGGTCTTGCCGCTGCCGGTGGCACCGGATACCACGATGTTCTTGCGGTACTGCACGGCCTTGCGGAAGAACTCGGCGTAATCGCGGTTCTGGCGCAGGGCGAGCAGTTCCTGGTCCTGTTCGCTCAGCGCGTGGCCCTGCTCCAGGATCTGGTTGAAGAACCCGTCGCTCTGGTACTGCTCCAGGGTCTTGGTGTGCTTGGACGGCAGGCGGATGGTGATCGACACCTTGCCGGCGTCGCACGCCGGCGGGATGACGAACTGGGCGCGCTGGCCAGTCGGGAAGGTCAGCGACACCACCGGATCGACGTCGGTGATGCGCTGGCCGGTGTTGCTTTCATTGACCACGGCGGTACAGAACTGGCGCGCACGCTCGAAGGTCAGCGTGGGAACTTCCACACGCTGCCATCCGTCACGCGTTTCCAGGTACACCTCGCCCGGACGGTTGATGCAGATTTCCGTCACATCGGGCGAGGTCATGTACTGGTGAATGCCCAGGACCTCGTACTGGTACCTGAGAAACTCACTGGAAACGTCGGCTACAGGGGCCACTTCGGCGTCCATGTTCTGTCCAGGCGATCAGCGGCGGCGCGGCAGCACGTCGCTGAAATCGACGTCCTTGGCCACGTAGACACTCATCACGGTGCCTTGGTTGATGGTGACGGTGGGCGGGCGACGCTCGCTCATCGCTTCGTTGGCCAGGCGCTCCATGCTGCGCGCGGTGGCGCTCTCATAGGGCGACTGCACGGCAAAACCGCTGCTGCTGATGGTGGTGGTCTCCGGGCCGTGTTCGGCCGCGGCATATTTGAAGGCGTCCGCGATCAGGCTGATCATCAGCGCCGAGGCGATACGGCTGCCCCAGTGGGCGCTGTAGTCGCCCGGGTGGCCCGCGCCACCGAGCTGGTCGATACCCGGGCTGGACATGGCCACGTCGATACCGTTCGGCGTGGTGATGCGGTCCCAGATCACTTCGACGCGCTTGCCCTTCGGGCCGCCGCCATACGCACCGTAGATCTTCGAACCCTTCGGCAGCAGCAGGCTGCGGCCGTTGATCGAATACACCGGTTCGGTCAGCAGGCACGAAGTGAAGCCGGAGACGTCGGTAATGATGCGGGTTTCCAGCACGCAGCGCAGGTAGGTGCCGCGCACCAGCAGCGCATCCGGGCTGCGGATGAACGCAGCACTGGAGACGTCTTCGACGTCGGGACCGCGGCGGACCTTGGTCGGTGCCGGCTGCTGCGCACCCGGCAGCTGCGCCATCATCGCGCGGGTGTACTCGTCATCGGGCCGGCCACCGAGGCCACCCTGCCCTTCCGCCCCACTCGCCCCATTGCTGCCGCCCACGCCGTTGCCCGACGCCATGCGACGGTCCAGCAGCGACGGCTGACGCGGTTCGTTGGACATGCCCATGTCACTGGGAATGGCCGGCGGCGTGCGGTACGAGTTGTCCTGTTCCGGCGGCGGCAGCGGCGGCAGCATTTCGATGGGCTGCGTATCGGCCACCGGAGCCTGCGGCAACACCGGCTGCGCAGTCGGCAGTTCAGGCGTGGACACGCGCGCCTGTTCGTTGACCTTGGCCGGACCGTCCTGGTCGTCGCTGCTCTTGCGCAGCAGCAGGAAGCCCATGGCGATGATCAGCACCAGGATGCCACCCAGGAACGCCAGCGCCTTGCGGTTCAGGCGCTGTTCCTCGGCCGAGCGCAGCTGCGGCGCGGCGGCATCGAGGTTGGGGTTGTTGTCGGCCACGTTCTGGCCGTAGTACGGGTTGCTCGGCGCGTCGCCGTCGTCGCGGCCATGGTTCGGCTCGTTGCCGGGATTGTTGTGCTGGCTCATTTCTTCACGTTCCTTCGCAGACCAACGACGTTGTCACCGTGACGGATGACCAGGTAGGGATAGGTGCCATGCACGATGAGCGAATTGCCCTCCACCGTCGTGTTGACCACGAAATCCTCACCGTACTCGCTCTCACGGCCGAACACCGCCGGGAAAATGCCCGTCTTGTACTCCGGCGACGCCGGCAGTTTCAGGTAGGTGAAACGGCCATCGTCGTAGGCATTGACCGGGATCAGCCAGCCCATCTTCTTGGCGCGGCGTGTGGAGTACGAATAGTCGAAGTTGTACTGGCGATCCTTGGCCAGTTCCGAGCTGAGCAGCGGCTTGACCTCTTCATCCACCGCCTGCTGGGCGGTACCGAACTCGGTATCGCTGGGATAGCTGAAGGCGATCTTGTACTGCACGCCGGCACGGCGCGCCTGTTCGAGCTGGCGCCAGTCGGTGGCCACCACCTTCAGTTCGAAGATGTACGAATGGGTCTCGGTGCGCACCATCATGTTGGTGTCCACGTCGACGTTCTTCGGCTTGAGGTAGAACACGTTTTCGCGACGGGTCAGCTCCCAGCCGCTGCTGAAGCCGGTGCTGTAATCCAGGATCTTCTCGTTGGGGCTCAGTTCGATCTGGGTGGTGAGACCCAAGCCGGTGCGCACCGGATAGATGCGGTCCTGTTCGTATTCGTAGTGGTCGACCACCTGGGCCTTCGCAGGCGCGGAGACCAGGGACATCATCGGCACCAAGGCCAATGCGGCCCACCAAAGTTTGCTACTACTCATCGGTTGCTTGCTCCCTCAGCAGTTCCGGTGGAAATGTTCTGTGCCGGCACGTTGGCCGGTTGCCGCGGCGCGACTTGTCCTGGTATCGCCTGGCCCGGCACTGCCTGCCCGGGGTATTGCTGCTGCATCGGCTGCGCGGGGACCTGGCCCGGCACCGTCATCTGGCCCGGTACTTGCTGCCCCGGCACCACCATCTGGCCGGGGACGGCCTGGGCCGGCACCGCAACCGGCTGGCCGGTGGCCGGGTCGATCATGGTGGCAGTGGCCGGGTTGTTCGGGTCGTACACCGGCGCTGCCGCGGCGGCAGCCGCTGCCGCCTGTGCCGCCTGCGCCGCAGCCGCCTGGTTGGCCTGCCTGGCCATATCGGCGTCGTCGGGCACCGGCACGCCACGGGCGTAGTCGTTGTCGACGCGGTATTCGGTCACCTGGAACGCCAGCGGATTGAGGATCCGGTCCTGTTCGCTCAACGCCAGGTCGGTGCGGTAATCAAAACGCATCGTGACCAGCTTGTTGTCCAGGAACTGGGAGACCCCGGTGGTCTTGTCGAGCAGGCTGCGCTGGATGCGCACCGAGGCGCCGCGGAAACTGCCATTGCCTTCGGCGGCCAGCGGCGTGATGCTCAGGATCTTGACCCGGATCGCCTTGTTGGTGCCGTACACGAACACCGGGTTCTGCGGATTGTTGTTCGCATAGCGCTGGCGCTGGGTGGCGGCGACCGGCTCGGACGACATCGTGAACACCAGGTCCCAATCGCGCAGGCCCATCACCGCCGAGTCGAACGACTCGCGCGCCAGCACGTACTGGGCCACGTTGCTGCGGTTGATGGCTTCGTTGGCGGTGATCGATCCGTCACCGAAATTACCCGCCAACCGGGCCACGGTTGCGTTGCCGGTGTAGGCGTCGGCCATCACCAAAAACGGCACCTTCTCCTTCAGCGGCAGCATGTAGTAATAGCCGCCGGCCAACGCCAGCGACATCACCAGTGAACCGGTCGCCACCCACCAGGCGCGGCGCTCGCTGCGGCGCGCCATGTCGGCAACGGTCAACTCGTAGCTCACCGCCTTGGCGACCGCCTGGTCGACCTTGGGGGTGTTGCCTGTTTCCTTCTTTCGGAACATGGGGTCATCCGTACTGCTGGAACATCAAGGGGCCGCGGAACTCAGCTTCCGCTGGACGCGTCGACACTGCCGGCGGCAGCGGTCGGCGATGCGGCGGAGGCGGACTGCACGACGATCTGGTTGCCGACGATGGACACCGACACGCCCTGCCCTGCATAGGCGGCAGTGAGATCGATCATCGCCTGCTGCGGATTGGTGGTGCCGATCGTGGAGACCGCGCCATACAGCGTGTAATCGGAGCTGATGCGGTAATCCAGCGTCATCCCCGAATCCTTGGCCCAGCGTTCAAGCATGGTCTTCAAGGTGCCATCCATGGGCGAGGCCTGGTACACGTAGCTGGTGTACAGCGGAATTTCCATGGTGGTGCTGGCGAAGCGGTTCACCGGCTTCCAGCGACCGCCAAAATCCGGCGCGTCGGGAGTCGCACAACCGGCGAGCAGCAGCACGGCAACGGCGGTGGCAACGCTGATGGATCCCTTTGACAGAAACGCTTGCTTCATACGAACTTCCCTATGACGTACGGAATAGCGGCTTTTAACCGGGAAAAAACGGCAACACGCTGGCGTGTCATGGCCTGCGGTCAGGCCCGACAACGCAGCGTTGGATGCGAGCAACACCTTTCACCGGTGCAACCGGGCCCCCGCCCCGTCTGGTGTGTAAACGCCCCGAACGCCTGTCCGGCCCCTGCGCCTGCACACCCAACCCGAGAAAAGCCATCCATGTTCCTCTTGACTGCTTCAGTGCATGTCTTCCAGCACTGGTCTCAACAACAAATTCATGACGTACAGAACGTCCATCACAAATACGATGCCACACATTCGCGTCAAATCAACGTCAAAAGCGACAATTTTTTAACGTTCATCCCGCGTTTCTTTGACGCACGTCACACGCCTTCACATATGACGGTTACAGATCCAACGTCGGCACCGACGTCTTCGGCAACAGACGCGATGTGAAGTAGCGGTCCTGGTAATACTTGATCTTGTCGCACTTGACCGGATGCGGAATGCCCTCGTAGAGGAACACTTCGTGATCGTTGCCCATCGCCTTCAGCTCCTGCGGCAGCATCAGCGCGCGCCGCTCTTCGGTAAAGCTGTGGGTCTTTTCACGGGCGTGCGTGACATTCTTCCTGCGCACGGTGGTGTAGCCGAGCATTTCCGAATAGTCGTTGGCATCCTGCTGCTCACGCGGCGCGTAGAGGATCTGCAGGGCGTGATTGGTGATGATGGTGCGCGAGACGTCCCTGCCGTAGGTGGCGTCGAGCTGGGCCATGCTCTGGATGATGGGCAGCAGGCGCACGTTGTAACCGGCCATGTAGGACACCGCCGAGGCGATGATGTCCACCTTGCCGATCGCGGTGAATTCGTCCATCAACAGCAGGCACTGGTACTTCAGGTCCGGGTTGGACTTGGGCAGTTCCTTGGTGTTGAGGTTGATGATCTGGCTGAAGAACAGGTTGATGATCAATCGGCTTTCAGCCAGCTTGTTGGGCTGGATGCCGATGTAGATGGTCATCTTCTTCCTGCGCAGGTCGGTCAGCAGGAAGTCGTTGGCGCTGGTGGCCTTGTCCAGCACCGGGTTGATCCAGGCGTTCAACGGCTCCTTGAAGGTGCCCATGATCGACGCGAAGGTCTCATCGGCCTGCGACAGCAGGTTGGCGAATGCCGAACGCGCATTGCCGCTCAGGAACTTCTGTTCGGACAGGGCCTTGAGGTACTTCTTCAGGTCGCTGCCATCGCCGGTGGACAGGCGGAACACCGCGCCCAGCGTCGGCGTGCCCTGCCCGCCGGGGAAGCCCTGGCGACGCTCGTCGTCCCAGTTCTCGAACAGGTACAGGGTGAAGGCCATGAACGCATTGCGCGCCTGGCTGATCCAGAACTTCTGCTCGTCCGAGCCATCCGGGTACAGCATCGCGGCGATGCTCATCAGTTCCGAGACGCGGAAGGCCTGGTCGTCGGAGACGTAGCTGAGCGGGTTCCAGCGATGGGTGCGGCGGTCTTCGGCAAACGGATTGAACAGGAACACCTCATGGCCCTGGCTGGCACGCCAGCCGCTGGTGAGGTCGAAGTTTTCCTGCTTGATGTCCAGCACCACCACCGACTCGCCGTACTCGAGCAGGTTGGGAATGACCACGCCCACGCCCTTGCCCGAACGGGTCGGCGCGGCGAGGATCACGAACTGCTGGCCGCTCAGGCGCACCAGCTTGCCGCCGAAGCTGCCGACCACGATGCCGTTGTCGGTCTTCTTGAACAGACCGTGCCTGGCCAGGTCGGCGGCGTCCGCGAAGCGGGCATCGCCGTGCAGGGATTTCTTCTTCGGCTTCAGCACGAAGAACAGCGCAACCAGGCAGGCCACGATCGGCAGGCTGAAACCCACCACGCCCGCCGCTTTG
Source organism: Stenotrophomonas sp. CFBP8994 (assembly GCF_034044835.1). Taxonomy (NCBI): domain Bacteria; kingdom Pseudomonadati; phylum Pseudomonadota; class Gammaproteobacteria; order Lysobacterales; family Lysobacteraceae; genus Stenotrophomonas; species Stenotrophomonas sp. CFBP8994. The sequence goes on from NZ_JAXCWT010000001.1 coordinate 88,835, forward strand.
ATCTTGGTCAGGTACGGCGCAACCGCCGGCTGGTCCATCGCCTGGATGTACTGGTAATAGGTATTCCACTTGAACAGCCCGGTATCGAGGCCGAGCAACAGCAGCGTGAGGTAGCCGGCAAGGCAGTAGCCAACAAGTGCGGTCAAGAGGATGACAACAGCGGTGACAACGATCTTCTGCGTGGACAAACCCAATCCTCCATGACGCGCCCGAAGGCGCTACGACTGACGCCGACGCCTGCGTGGCGCCGCGCGTGTACCGGTTGCTTCAACTTCCCCAAGGGCCGTCTTCGCTTCCTCGCGCAACAGCGACCAGTGCAGGTGCGCCTCATCAAGCGACACCACATCGGTCAGCCGCGCGCCGTCGGAAGTGAGGACGGCGAAGCCGAACACATCGGCCGGACTGTAGACCGGCGAATATGTCAAAGCCACCAGCTGAAACCTGCCATCTACCCGCAGTGCGTGAGGGAATTGCACCATCACGCACGCTCCCTCGGGTCGATGCCAATGCGCGCATGCTAATGCACGTTTACGGCGATGCCAATCAGAAATTACTTACAATACAGCTGTGAATACAGGTGTACTCGCAACAATGTTGCGCGTGGCGGGACAATGTAACGAGATCGCGCTCAACACTCATCGCAAGCCGTGAAGATAGCGTGTACGTCCCGCACGTCTCACCGCGGTCAGTTGTTGTCGCCGGGGTTGCGGTGCATGGGACACATGCACCCACTCACCGAATTCTTCGATGAGCTGGTCGAACGGAAGTTGCAGCGTGACGATGCGTCGCGCCAGCGCCATGGAGCTCATCCCCTCCACCTGGATGTCTGCGGCCTGGCCACTGCGGTGCTGGCTGCCAGCGACCCCGCCTACGGCGCGATTGACCGCGGCCGAGCGGAAGCCGGACGTGATGTACACCGGTTTACCAATTGAATCGCGCAACGGCTGCAGCACGTTTGTAGCCAAAGCCTGTAGCGCGGCGAGCTCTGCACGGTTGGGCACGTTGGGCAGCCCTGTCGCGGTCCGGGTGAACTCTTCTAGATGGAAGTTCGGCGTCAGCAGCATCGGCAACCACACGCGGAATGGGATGGTCCAAGCGTGCAGCGTGCGCACCTCGCGGACGTGAAGGTCGCGTGAAGAAAAGGCGAAACCGATCCCCGGTTCCAGCGGCCACGCCACAGCATTCCAGCACCGGATACCTTGATTCCGGCCATATGTTGCGCCGCAGCAGTACAATGGGCCGCTTCATTCTCCGCCTGCTGCCCATGAGCCCCACTCCCCTCCCCCTGGCCGCGCGCCTCACCGCGCGCCAGCGCACGCTGATCATCCTGGCGCTGTCGCTCGGCGGCTTCGCCATCGGCACCAGCGAATTCGCCAGCATGGGCCTGATGCTGGAGATCAGCCGCGGGCTGTCGATCAGCGAGACCCAGGTCGGCCACCTGATCAGTGCCTATGCCATCGGCGTGGTGGTGGGTGCACCGGTGCTGGCCTTCGCCGGCGCGGGGTATGCACGCCGCACGTTGCTGCTGGGCCTGATGGGCTTCTATGCCGTGGGCAACCTGGCCAGCGCGCTGGCCCCGGATTACCTGACGATGTTGATCGCCCGCTTCATCGCGGGCCTGCCGCACGGCGCCTACTTCGGCGTGGCCATGCTGGTGGCCGCCGCGATCAGTCCGCCGGCGCAGCGTGGCGCCGCCGTATCGAAGGTGCTGCTTGGCCTGTCGGTGGCGATCCTGGTCGGCAATCCGCTCACCACCTGGCTCGGCCAGCAGTTGAGCTGGCGTACCGCGTTCGCGCTGGTGAGCGTGCTGGCGATTGCCACAGTGCTGATGATTGCCCGCTTCCTGCTGCCGGACCCGGATGAAGTGCGGACCTCGCCGATGCGCGAACTGCGCGCGTTCAACCGGCCACAGGTGTGGCTGGCGCTGGCAATCGGCTCGGTGGGCTTTGCCGGCATGTTCTGCGTGTTCACCTACCTGGCGCCGACGCTGGTGCAGGTGACCGGCCTGGCCGAGTCGTGGATGCCGGTGGCGGTGGGCATCTTCGGCATCGGCGCGATCATCGGCAATGTCGCCGGTGGCTGGCTGGTGGACCGCTTCCAGTTCCGGGCGGCGGCGATCGTGCTGCTGTGGTCGATCGTGGTGCTGCTGGCCTATCCGCTGGCCGCCAACTCGGTGTGGACGATCTTCCCGATGATCATCGCGGTAGGCACCATGGGCGCCCTCGCCGCCGTGCTGCAGACCCGCTTGATGGACGTGGCCGGCGAAGCGCAGACCCTGGCCGCGGCGTCCAACCATGCCGCGTTCAATACCGCCAATGCGCTGGGCCCGTGGTTCGGTGGCCTGGCCATCGGCGCCGGCTTCAGCCCCGCCGTGACCGGCTATGTCGGTGCGGCCACCGCGCTGGGCGGCCTGTTGTTGTGGGTCGTGGCAGTACTGGTGCAGCGCCAGTCGCGCACTGGTGCGGTGGTGGCCTGCGAGCGCTGATCCGCGAACGTGGCGCCGCGCTGAAGAAGCCCCGCTCCGGCGGGGCTTTTTTGTTGGGATTTTCCTATCATGGCGCCCCCCCCTCCCCGATGCCGGCCCGTTCCGGTACGTGGCCCGCTTCCCTGGATGTACCGATGATCCACGACTGGTCCCCTTCCCCGTGGGGCCGACGCCTCTCGCGTTCGCCGGACTGGCGGCTGCGCCGGGTCGATGACCGTTTCGAGCTCACCGTCGACGCGCAGGTGTATTCCCTGCCGGTCAGCGCAACCCAGGCGTGGCACCTGCAGCGCGGTGCGGTATGGACCACGCTGTGCATGGCGACCGAAGAGGGTGAGCTTCGCCTGGGCGGGCTCCCCAACGCGCAGGCGCACGAACTGGAAGCGCTGTGGAGCGCCAGTGCGCAGATCCATCGACAGGACCACGCGGTGGGCGAGGCCAATGCAGCGTTGGCGCAGATCCGTGAGTGGCTGCAACAGGTCGACGCGGTGATGGCGGGTGCCGATGCCGCGGGCCGCTGGCTGACCCAGGAACACCAGCATGCGCTGCTGTACGCGCGCCCGGTGCTGGCGCTGGACGACGATGCGCTGTGGGCGGTGTTCGACGATCCTGCGCTGCGCCCGCAGCTCGCGGGGACCGCTGCGGTGATCGAGGACGACCTGCTGCGCTGGTCGGGCGACTGGACGGCGGTGTGGGCGTCACGCAATGAAGCGCACCTGCAACGCGAACGGACCGATGCGGCAGCACTGCTGAGCCACGTGGAGCGGCTGCCCCTCAGCGACGAGCAGGCACGCGCGGTGCTGTGCTTCGACAGCCGGATGCTGGTGGTGGCCGCCGCCGGTTCGGGCAAGACCTCGACGATGGTGGCCAAGGCCGCCTACGCCGTCGAGCGCGGCCTGATGGCACCGGACCAGATCGTGATGCTGGCCTTCAACCGCGAAGCGGCCGGCGAACTGCAGCAGCGCACCAGCGCCGCCTTCGAGCGGCTGGGCCTGCCTGCCGGCGACGTCACCGCCTGTACCTTCCACGCGCTCGGTCGGCAGATCATCGGCAAGGTCACCGGGCGCATGCCGGAGGTGCCTGCGTGGGCGGTGGACGCCGCCCAGGGATTCGAACAGCTGGCCGACATCATCGACCGCCTCAAGGACCGGTCGCTGCACTTCCGCACGCAGTGGGACATGTTCCGGCTGGTGTTCGCGCGCGACCTGCCGCCGCAGGGCCAGGCCGCGCCGGCCGACGGCTGGGACGCCGAGGGTCACCGCTATGTGCGCACGCTTCGTGGCGAACGCGTGGGCAACATCGAAGAATGCGTGATTGCCGACTGGCTGTTCTACAACGGCGTTGAATACACCTACGAACCGCACCCGGTGCTGGATACCACAACCGATACCTGGCAACCGGGGCGCGCGGACTTCTTCTATCCGGGCACCACGCTGTACCACACGCATCGCACGGGTGACGGCGCCGATCCGCACCCGCGCGGCCGCGATGCGCTACAGCTGCAGACCAGCAGCGGGCAGCTGCGCAGCGGCGCGCTGTTCGAGGCACTCGAAACGGCGCTGAGCGCGCACCGCATCGGGCTTGACCCCAACCCGGACCGCGAGCTGCCTGCGGAGGGTGCAAAGCCGATGCCGGACAGCGACCTCATTGGCCTGCTGCGTACCTTCATCAGCCACGCCAAGAGCAACGGCCTTGCCGTGGCCGACCTCGCCGAGCGCCTGCGCCAGCTGCCCGAGGACCGCTTCAAGCACCGCTATCGGCTGTTCCTCGAGCTGGCCACCCCAATCCTGCACGCGTGGGACGATGCGCTGGCCGCCGAGAATGCCATCGACTTCGAGGACATGCTCAACCAGGCCGCCGAACATCTCGAACAGGGCCGCTACGCATCACCGTATCTGCTGGTGATGGCCGATGAGTTCCAGGATGCCTCGCGTGCCCGTGCGCGGTTGTGCCGGGCACTGGTGGAGGCGCCAGGGCGGTATCTGTTCGCGGTGGGCGACGACTGGCAGTCGATCAACCGCTTCGCCGGCGCGGATGTGAGCTGCATGACCCACTTCGAAGCGACCTTCGGGCCGTCGCAGATCCTGCACCTCACCCGCACCTTCCGCTGCCCGCAGGCGTTGTGCGACGCCTCCAGCCGCTTCGTTTCAAGGAACCCCGGGCAGATCGCCAAGCAGGTGCGCTCGCTCGCACCGGTACAGGGCCCGGTCCTGCAGGCCTTCCAGGTGGCCGCGCGCGACCGCCTGCAGGATGCGATCTACCAGTACCTTCAGCGACTGCAGCAGCAGCTTCAGAGCGGGGCCATGGCGCCCGGCCGCGATGGCCGGTTGTCGGTGTTCATCGTAGGGCGGTACAACGCCGAGCGCGCGTTCCTTCCCTCGCACTGGGCGGCGCGTTTCGGCGCGCAGCTGCAGCTGAGCTTCCTCACCGCGCACCGCGCGAAGGGCGCCGAGGCCGATATCGTGATCCTGCCGGCCATGCTCGACCGCAGCTTCCCGAGTGCCCGCGCCGATGATCCGGTGCTGGCGCTGGCAATGCCGCATGCCGATGCGTATCCGCTCAGCGAGGAGCGCCGCCTGTTCTATGTCGCATTGACCCGCGCGCGACGCTCGGTGGTCATGTTTACCGTGCAGGGCAAACGCTCGCCGTTCCTCGACGAGCTGGTCCACGATGGCGCCGTGGAGATCACGGCCGCCAACGGCGAGCCGATCCGCGAGCAGGCCTGCCCGGCGTGCGATGGCGGGGTGATCGTGCAGCGCACCGGGCCCTATGGCGAGTTCGCCTCATGCTCGGGCTACCCGCGCTGCCAGTACAAACCGCGACAGACGGCGGCGGCAACGGCAACTGCACCACGGTAGCGCCACGCCCTGCGTGGCTGACGCATCAATCAATCAAGCAATCCCAGCAGCGACCGGTGCACCGCAACCCCGACCAATGCACCCTCGCCCACCGCCAAGGCGATGCTGCCGGCCATCCGCCCGGCATCACCACAGGCAAACACGCCCGGCACCGTGGTCTGCTTGGCCGAATCGGCCGTGATGCAGCCGGCATCCATCAGCTCGCAGCCAAGCTGTTCGGCCAGGTCGCAGGACAACGTCGACGTCGGCAGCAGGAACAGCGCATCGAGCACCACACGGCGGTCGTCGGCCAGCACCACGGTGGCCGTGTCTTCGACACGTTGGACGCGGGTCGATTCGATCACCACGCCGCATGCATCGAGCCGCTCGCGCTTTTCCGGATCGATGCTACCCGGGTCCGGGCAGAACAGGGTGATCTTTCCCCAGTCGCACAGCAGCAGCGCCTGCCCGACGCCACCATCCTTGGCGCAGCCGAGCACGCCGATGTTGCCTTCGTACAACTCATAGCCATGGCAGTAGGGGCAGTGGTAGACACTGCGGCCCCAGCGCTCGGCCAGGCCATCGACGGGCGGTAATGTATCGGTTACGCCATATGCCAGCACCAGCCGGTCGGCGGCGAACGTGCGGCCGTCGTCGCAGTCCACCTCGAACGAAACGCCTTCCTCCACGACGCGGGCGCTCGCGGCCTTGCCCTCCACCCAGGTCACGGTGGGATAGGTAAGCAGTTCGGTGCGCGCCTGCGCGGCGATTTCCGCCGGATGCATGCCTTCCCGGCCGATGAAGCCGTGCGCTTCGAGGGAATTGCGGTTGCGCGGCAGGCCATTGTCGATCACCAGCACGCTGCGCCGGGCCCGGACCAGCTGCAGGGCGGCCGACATGCCCGCGTAGCTGCCGCCGATGATGATGACGTCGAAATGGTCTTGCGCTGTACGGCTCATGCGCGGGTGGTACCTGTGTAGATGGATTTCGGCAGCATACGGTTGCCGCGTGAAGTACCGCTCACGTGCTTGCGGCACGCAGCGTCAAATGAACAGTTGCCTAGTGTTCGCGCCGCGTGAGGCCGGGATTCACTGCTTCGCTACCGGGTTCCAAGCAGGATCGATTCACCCACAACGGGTTCAACCACGAGGTAATTGAACATGGACAAGAATCGTACTGAAGGCGCGAAGAACCAGGTCAAGGGCACCGTGAAGGAAGTAGCTGGCAAGGTGACCGGCGACAAGTCGCAGGAACTGGAAGGCAAGGTCCAGAAGGAAGTCGGCAAGGTGCAGAGCGACGTGGGCAAGGCCCGCGATAACGCGCGCCATTGATGCCGGTGCCACGCATGGCGTGGCATTGCGTCAACCTCATGAAAGACGCCCCTTCCTGGGGCGTTTTCTTTTTGCGGTTTTCTGCTTCGACATCCGGCGCTCTCCGCCAGATACGCAAAACGCCTGCCGGTGCTGGTCATACACCGTCAACGCGACAGGGGCATGCTGAATGTTCGTGCGGGAGAATAACTATGCGGATATCGGGCAGTTTTCTTGCAGCAAGTGCTGTCACGCTGAAGGTAGGCGTCTTGTTCTGGGTCCTGGTGGCCTGGCGGACTCCGGGGCGCGAGCCTTGGGACGCGCCCGCGTTCTGGACCGTCGTCTATCCCATCGCACTGGGGATCGCCGCGGCTCTAGGCGCGTGCTTTCCCCGGCATGCGTGGCTGTGGGGCCTGCTGTTCATGGCGCTGCAGGTGCCAGTGGCGGCCATGGCGTCGGGCTTTGGCCCGATGTTGCTGGCCGGACTGGTATACGCAGCGGTGCTGGCGGTGCCCGCGATGGCTATCGCGGCAGCGGTGGGGGCGCTGCGTCGCCGCCTGCATGAGGCTTGAGGCACAGATCGCCAAGGCCGCCGCCGCGCAACATCCAAGCACATTCATGTAGTTCAGCTCCTAAAGCGAAGGGTTTGGTAGGAAGTGAACGACAGTCCTTGCTATAGCAGCAATGGGGAGCGCGATGCTTAGGGCCCGGGTCAAACGGTTGCCCGCATTGGCTTGGAATGGAATCCAGATGACTAAAGCGATAGTGATCAGCGAGAAGATCACCACTGCTTTGCCGCTTGCCATCATCGCCAGAGACAAGGCGATAAACGCAAACAACTCAAGAACAAGTTCGATGTAAGTACGTCTATTCATCTTTTTCCGTCTTGCTTGGGCTGGGAGTCGTCCATGACCGCGATGGAAGCTTGCAGCCGACAAATGCTATCACGACTCATTCGCAATTGAGGCGGATCCAAACAGGCCACTGTCAGACTGCCTTGAGTGAAAGCTTGGCTTCCACATACGCGACAAGCTCAGACTTCGATATGGCGAGACTGCGAGCACATTTTGACCGTGGATGGATTCCACAGCGCCAGGGCTCTCGATCTGCCACTGCTCGTTGACCGTGGCGTCTGGGGAGCCGCTCCGGTTCAACGTGGGCTCCTGTAACTCCCCGGCGCCCGTCAGTCGAGTGATGACCAAGTCAGCATCCGTCTTGCTGAGCTTGACCACGCGTTGACCCTTCAACTGTGCGAAGAGTCGAGCACAGCTGATGAAAGGACGACCGCACGCACGTGGCCTGGGCCAGATCTTTGGTCCGGAGGGTACGCTTGATAAGCCGGCAGTCGAGCACGACGCGAAGTTCGACGGGGACTCGCTGGACGAAGGACCAGCGGCCGGTGGCGGGCCGGCTCAGACGACGAGCGATGCGCATGCGAGTGATTCCTCTGCATGCTTCCTGCCTTCCAATCGACTCAAACTAAGATTTCAATCCAGATCACTTTTTCAGGATCTAGTGGCGGAGAGAGTGGGACTAAACGATCCCAGCACTAACCTATTGATATTAAGAAGGAACTCTAGCCGGAATGTGTCCTGGTGAGTGTCCTTCGAGTCTATTGCCAAAGTCCCATTGACTCAAGCACAGCGATGTCGACTGGCCTTAGTTAGGGCGTCAATTTAATCGGCCGCCGCTGCTTCAACACCTGAATTGACGTCAAAGGTCCATCCGCACCCAGAGCAGACAATCGAATTTTGCTCGTAAAGCTTGAACAAGGACTCGTTGTCTGACAGCACGGGCTCAGTGCAATTCGGGCAGTCTAAATCCAGCTCGTTAAGCATAGATCTGATCTCTGTCATGAGTTCGGTAGAGCCCAGACCATTGGAACGGAGATCAACCCAGTGCGCAAACCCAATCCGAGTTCTGACAAAAGTTAAATCCAATACGTCGTCTCGTCTTTTGGCGAAGCTGGACACAATAGCCTCAACAACATCAATCGTGTGCATGATCACAAGCGGAAGGTAGCTATAAAAGCCCTCCCATTGAGTCAGCCATGCCTCTTCTGTCGAAAATATGAAGTTGAAGTTAGCCGCCTCTGTCTCTAGACCTGGAAAGGTTGTTACAAGATGATTTGCTTTTTGAAAAAGGTCTTCATAGCCATAAGCGAACTGCTTGTTGTAGCGAAGGTCATACATAAGCTTGGGCTGCATCCAGCCCCCTAGCGACGTATTTTCCATCGCACGTGTGATGAGCTCCAATTTCCTCTTCTCACTCATCTTACTGATCGACTTCGCCTTAAGCTCTTCACCTTCGAACACCGTAAGCATGTCTTCTGGATCAGCGAGCAACCATTCAAGGTGAAGAAGGTTTTCTTTCAAAGGCTTCCTCAAGAGTGCGTATGCGACCGTGAGCTTGCCTTTCGCAGAGCACCTTAAAGCCTCATAGAGAAAATTTAAGAAGTCCCTGAGCAATGCAGACGTGAGCTGCTTGTAATACATCTCCTTGATTTCGTCACGATGGCCGTTTTCCGTCATCCACTTGAACAGCTCATCACCGCCAAGCCCCTCTTGAATGGGAGCGTTCGCAACAACCTGGACGGAAAAGATGTCCGCTTTCTCCCCCTCTTTCCATGTCGACACCAACTGATCGTGCAGGAAAAAGACGAAGTTATGACTGAAACGAAATTGCTCGGGGAGATTTCCGTAATCCACGCATGTTCCTAGTGAACGCCAGGCAAGGCATTGCCAATTCTTACGTCAGCTAACCGCGCCGTCAAGACCGCGCCAGAGCCACCGGCCATTGATTTAAGGTCGAGCCTGCGCCCCAGCCAATGGATAGCTAAAACTAACGAGCGACACGAAAACTTTGGTCGATGAATCCTTGACATTGCGTGACCCCGGCTTATTTGTGATTAACACTCAAATAAAACCGGAGATCCAATGCGCAAACTGCTTTTTAGCTTACTCATACTCCTTACACCAACAACTGCCCTTGCCGCTCAAGAACCCTATTGGACAAAGCTCACTTCATCGAATTTCCTGGTGAGCCCGAGCACAGCTCACGCTCAATTCTTTGATCAAAAATCAACTGGCATCATCTATGGATCTTCAACTCCTGCTTCCTATGGAGAAGTCGTGTCAAAGAGCATCTCGTTCCAAGCCGAAACACAAAGATCAACGAAGAAGTCACGTGGACGGATCTATCGATTCTTCCATCCTGGCCAAGAACGAATTTGGAAAGGCATTCACCCTGACCTGAGAGAGAAGATTGAAGCCATTCAAGATGTCATGAGAGACGAAGGCTTTGATCTAAGACCAGTTGAAGGATATCGAAGCCCTGAACGCCAAGCCGTCCTCCTCGCGTCCGCATCTGGGGTCACGAGTGTTGGAGCTTGGTCAAGCTGCCACAACTATGGCTTAGCCCTGGATGCCGCCATCTATGTCAATGGAAAGCCGAGCTGGGATCTGAGCGACCCTCATGTCATAGCGGGATATCAGCGGTTCGGCGAGCTGGCTGAATTTCTTGGCTTAAATTGGGGCGGCCGGTGGACGTCTCCTAAAGACTACCCGCATGTCGAGATGAGAGCTGAGTGCGGTCGGTCCAAATGGGCGAAACGCCACGGGCAAATCCTACCCAAGTTCATCGCGAGCGCTGGCGAACCATCATCTCTAATTCTTGAACGAGCTCTGGTTTCGACCTGGTGCCCAATGGGCTTGGAGGCAACTTGTATCGCAATGGGAAAGGAACGATTTGCTTTGTGGGGGTGGACTGTTCAGAGCCAAAGCAGAGCATGCATGGCAGCGCTTGACGTCTATCGTTACTCTTTTTCTTAATCATAATTTAGAGCACAAAGCCGCACATCGTTGCGGCTTTTTGTTGCACACAGCTTGACAATCTTTGGACCCGGGTTATTTGTGAAGGACACTCAAAAAATCCGGAGATCCAATGAAATATCTACTATTAAGCGCAGCACTAGCGCTCTGTCCATTTGCATCAACTGCAATGCAAGTCTCACCATTAGCTCAAACCATCAACCCGAGTAAGAACAATGGCTCATTGACTGTCGTCAACACGTCGAATGACAAGAAGGAATACCAGCTCCAAGCGTTTAAATGGATCTTGGTTGATGGAAAGCAGACCCGCACACCAGTTGACGCGATCCGTTTCGCTCCAAGCTCCTTCTATCTCGAAGCAGGCAAATCTCAAGTGGTCCGCTTCATCAACACCGAGACATCCAGAAGTGAGCTTGCTTATCGCGTCGTCGTGAAAGAAAAGAACGTCAAGAAGCTGGAGACGACTGGGGTTGAACCCGTCTTCAACATGAACTTCCCTATTTTTTGGCGTGCATCTGATCGAGCCACGGTGACCGCAAAGACTTCTGGATCAACCATCCTTCTTCGCAATACAAGCCTGATCACTGCCCAAATCGCCAACATCGATTACGGGACGTATCGTAAGGAAGGCCTCGTCGGCTACCTGCTCCCTGGGGAGGAGATGGGGATCTCCAAGGGCAGCGCGAAATCGGTCAAGGCTTTGATCAATGGCGTTGCCACCGAGCTTGTGATTGAGTAATGGCCTGGCGCGCCTTTGCGCTAGCCCCTCTTCTTTGGTGTTCGAATTCATATGGTGCTGAGAGCATCTATGCCATTGCGATCAACGGCAAAACCGTCGATGAGGCACTTCTAGCAACCACAACCGAAGACGGCGATTTGCTCGTGCGATCAGACAAGCTCAAAAGCTACGGCTTGGTCGGCGACTTCGCTTCAATCCAAAGCATGAAAGCACTCGGTGTAGGGGTGGAAGTGCAAGATGAGAAGCAACTCGTCACCCTCACAGTGCCTGGCAGATATTTCAAGCCTCAGGTTGTTGGATCAGTGGACGCGCTTGTAGAGGCAGACCCCGCACCGAAGGGCATCTTGATCAACCAAGATCTCGCCGTCATCCGCTCCTATCGAGGCGACTGGGCAGCATCCTGGGGCTATGACATGCGCACAGGCATGGCCGATGGCGTGCTGATCAACACGGGACAATTGAACCTTCAATCGGGTGGTTCTACCAACACACGGGGACTCACGACATGGACCAAGGACTTAATCAATAAAAGTCTATCGGTGGAGATCGGGGATGTCTTTACGCCTTCACTTGGCATCACGTCCACGTCGAATTTGCTGGGATTCAAAGTCGGCACGGAGCGCGAGCTTACGGGCGATCTCTACCCCGTCCCAGTCATCGCTGGCATTGCCGATAGCCGGACAACTGCGGAGATCTATCTCAACAATGAGAGGCAACGCCAGCTCAACCTAGACCAAGGGCCCTACTCCATTGAACAGGGATCGATGCTCAACGGCTTGAACTCGTCGTCTGTCGTGCTGAGAGACCAGTTTGGCCGCGAACAGATCATCCAGAGTGACTTCTATTTTACCAACCGTGCCCTGCGCCCAGGGGCATCAGAATGGGCTGTGACTGGCGGCCTGAGCCGCTTCGGATCCATTGGTAACGACTACCGAGATCTTGCTCTCGCGGGCTTCTACCGCAGGGGCCTGAGCCCTTTCTTTACGCTCGGTTCCTCTGCACAAATGACGGGGCAGAACGCGAACCTGGGCCTGGATGCAACTGTCGTCCTCGGGACCGCTGGTGTCCTCACTCTAAGCAGTCTGGCAAGCCACTCAGATAGGCAAAACGCTCTCTCCTACTTGGCTGGATACAGCTATCAGACTCGCAACTGGTCCATCAACGCTCAGACCCAGAAACGCTCAACGGACAGCTGGCAGCTCAGTGACCAATGGCGCGGTGGATCGGTCATCACACGCAGCAACTTGGCGAGCCTTTCATACACCCATCGCCCATTCCAGGTTGGGTTGTCTTGGTCTTCGAACACCTATTCCTCGGGAGCTCAGAACGAGCGCCTGAGCCTCACAGGACGCTACTCCGGTGCCAACAGCACCCTGAGCGCCCAGCTCTATCGAGACCGCGATGAGAGCGGCTTCTATGTGTTCTACACCCGTCAACTTGGCACCCGGCAGCGGGCGAGCATGTCTTTCAGTGATGACCAGAAGAGCCTGGCATTCAACAGCAGAGCCGGAAGGATCAACTATGGAGTTGGGGCCTCTGATTCGGGGTCCTATGGCAATGTCGGGCTCGACACCCGCTCAGGACGCTTCCAAGCACAGTCCACGACGCGCGAAGGTCAAACGAGCCTGTCAGGCCGGTATGGAGGCTCAATCTGGCTTGGCGAAGGTGGTGCACTTGTCGGCCGCACTCTCAATCGCTCCTTTGCTCTCGTCGAAGTTGCTGATACATCAAACGCGAAGCTCAACGCCAGCGGATCAAGCCAGGTCACCAATAAGCGGGGTTACACCCTCTTTCCCCTGTCCGCCTATCGAACGTCGAACGTTGGTCTAGACGTAAGCTCCCTGCCCCTCGATGCCCAGGTCAACGAGCGCACCCAGACAACGACGCCGCTAAGGTTATTCGGAAGCAAAGTGATCTTCCCAATCTCTTACATCAAACCGCTAGAACTGCGAGCGATGTTCCAAGGGAAGATCGTGCGTAGTTCAGGGGTCGCGGTCGCAGACGACTTGGAAGTTCCAATCGCTGATGACGGCCGAATATTCCTTCCCACCTACAACCCTGGCAGAAGCATCACGATCAAAACAGATAGCGTCACTTGCAGTGGGGTCCTTCCCATCGATAAGGACGACAAAGATCTTGAAGAAATTGAGTGCCAATGACTTGCGCAATTTAAAATTCGCATTAGCTTCGATTGGATCCTAAGCAATTTCGCTTATCAATGAAGGAGATCAATCGATGTTAAAGAATAAAATTACCATTGCTACCGGCTTAGCATTTGGCCTGGCAATGGCAGCGGCAAATCCGGCTTTTGCTGCGACTGAGACGCAGACAATGAACGTCACTGCCGTTCAAGCAGCGATCTGCACGATGGCCATCCCGCAAGATGTCTTCATGCAACTTGGCGACAAAGACGAGGGAAGCGTCCTGGTCGCGCTCTCTGCGATCCAGGATCTGACTGTCACCTGCAACAAAGACCTCCCCTACACGGTTGAGATGGATACCGCCGACGCGTCCGGCAACTTCGTGATGACTGACGCCGCCACATCCAAAGAAATCAAAGCACGCGCAAGCTTTGGCCTGAGCGGTCCGTCGAACTGGCAACCCTTTAGCACCACTGCAAACAACGCCGCATTGAGCTCTGTGGGGACTGGCGCAGAACAAGTGTTTAGCACTCGCATCACTGTCAACACAGACGCGACTTATGCAGCTGTCGGCACTTACACGGCCGAACGTCAAATCACGATTTCTTACTAAGATCGCCAAGTTAAAAAAGAAAGCCGCCTTCGGGCGGTTTTTTTTGTGATCAACGTCTTGCGCTTTAGATTTTTTCTGTTTTGTTAAAGACAACTCAACGAGACGGAGATCCAGTGTTTAAATTATTTATCCCACTTCTTGCCTTTTTATCAGCCCCCACATTTGCAACAGTGATCACAACTGTCGATCCGCAAGCATTCAATGCGGCCGTCAAGCCAACAGTGACTTTCCAGAACGGCGTTTGCACAGTCGAAGGCGCACTGATCGTTGCTAACGAACTCGTCTCTGACGCCCATATCGTTGTTCGCGCCAACCAGGGAACATCACCCGTCGCGGAAGCACGCACAGGCAGAGACGGGCGCTACACCGCGACCTTTGCATCAAAGAAAGGAGCGAGCTTCCAAGAAGTCGTGATCTCTAAGCCAAGCAAAGACGGAAAGATCAGCGCAGTGCCTGGCCCCATGTTTGTCTGTGGGGTGAAGCAATGAATGCCTTCCGCAAACTCTCACTTGCGCTGTCGTTGGCACTTGCAGCCTTCGCCCATCCGGCCATGGCTGACACAGTCGGCGATCAAATGATCATCAAAGGCTCCCAGAACGCCACATGCCGGGACAATGGTGTAGTCGGCTGTCTCGTGCTCGGCAACGGCGCTTCGGCGTGGCTGACTACCGGAGGAGTCACAGACAACTCCATCGATGCCAACCCAATCGGAACGGCCACTGTCGTTGGGAATCGGGCTAACAATACAGACGGCGGCGTTGCCTTTGGCGATACGGCCTCATCTGCCTGGGGCGGTTCGGCAATCGGCAATTTTTCTGTCGCTGGCCAGCAAGCGGTAGCCCTGGGCTACCGAGCTTACGCCGGCACCATCGGCAGCATTGCCATCGGCTCAGGCGCAGTGGCCAATGGCAGCATGTTTGGCTCAGCGATTGCCATCGGCGGGCAAGCTACTGGTGCTCGCACAATCGCTATTGGTGGCGAAGCGTCGTCCCAAAATGCCGTCTCCTTAGGCCACGGCTCGACGGATGGCGGCTCCAACACCGTTTCTGTGGGTGACAGCAGCTTACGTCGCCGCATTGTCAATGTTGCAGCCGGCCAGGCCGCAAATGACGCGGTGATCGTGAGCCAGATTGCACCACTTGCTGCATCACTGGGCGGTGGAGCGAGCTTCACGAATGGTGCCTTCAATGCTCCAAGCTATGCTCTTTCCACAGGCACTTACACGACTGTTGGAGCTGCTCTAACTGCCTTGGACAACAAGCCAAGCAGTGGATCAGCCTCCCCCTATTTTAAGGCGACATCTCCCGTATCAGATGGCACGGATGCCACCCAAGCGAGCGGTCAGTCGGTCGTAGCAGCAGGTCCCGGGGCCAAGGCAGCTGGCACCTACAACACGGTGATTGGCGCAGATAGCGCGGCTTCGCTCTATGGATCGACGGTCATCGGAAGCCTCAGTTCAGCGGGTGATTCTGCCTTTGCGGGCGGACATCAAACCGTTGCTGGCGAATCGTCGGTGGCTTTGGGTGCTTACGCAACGGCCGGCCAGGACTGTATTGCCATTGGCTACGGTGCATCGTGCACCGAATCAATGACCGCGAGCTTTGGGAGCGCCGCAGGTCAGCCTGTTCGCTTGACGAACATCGCGAGCGGCCTAGATGAGACTGACGCGGTCAATATGGGTCAGCTCAACAGCGTCTCCGTTCAAGTCACCAACACCCAAAGCGCTCTCTCTTCGACCACCAGCTATTTGGGTGGCGGAGCCAGCTACAACGCGGTCACAAACACCATCACAGCTCCAAGCTTCAACTTCTTAAGCGGTGCGAGCTACAACACCGTGGGGGATGCTCTGGCAGACCTGGATGGACGGGTGACCGGCTTGGAGAACGCACCAGGCGGCGGTGGATCCAACACTCCTGGACCGCAGGGCGAGAAAGGTGAGACAGGAGCGCAGGGCGACAAAGGCGATAAGGGCGATCCAGGTCAAGATGGGAATGACGGCTCGGCCAATGTGGCAGCTGGCAAGAACATCGAAGTTCAGACCCAAGTAGATGGGAGCACTACTGTGAGCCTCTCAAATCAAGTCGAGCTGAGCGATCAAGGATCGATCAAGGTAGCCAAGACCATCATCAACGGTGATGGAATCAACGCTGGTGGCAACCGGGTAACCGGGGTGGGCAACGGCTCGATCTCCCAGGGATCAACAGACGCGGTCAATGGCGGTCAGCTCTATGACATGCAGCAACAGTCGTCGGATCGATGGGAAGACACCACTCAACGCATTGGCAACCTGGAACGTGACGTCAAGATCCAAGGGGCACAATCGGCAGCATTCGCCAGCATGATGGGTGCCCAGACTTCTGGCGTCATCGGCGAAGTGCATGCGACAGCCGGCGTTGGCTTCTATGGCAACAAAGCTGCTGTGGCGGTGGGTTGGAAGGCCCGCGTGAGTGAGAAGGTCAACCTCTCAGCAGGCTTCTCAAAAGGTATGGGCGGCGGATCCGTGCAGGGTGGTATCGGGATCTCAGTCAACCTCGGCCAATAATTATTCTTCAACCCCAGGGAGATCCGATCTCCTTCTCCCTGGGCGGGGGCTCCCTTTTTGAGTGAGGGAGCCCCCATCTTTTTTGTATTAGGGACGGTGGCGGGTCCGCCGTCGGATCTGTGAACTACTTCACAAAAATCAACAACTGCAATACTATCAGTCACTAGTCATTTGTCTATTCAGCCAGCTTCAACGGAGTGAAGTGTGCCACTTTTTATCATCTCCTTAATCGCAGCACTTGCACTCGCTATTCCTACATGCGGCATTTCACTCGTCGTTTTTGTCGTCGTCAAATATGCAGTGGACATTGCTGGTGTCAACAAACTGCTCGCCGCTACGCAGACTTCGTTGAACACGGACGACCAAGTCTTGATCGGGCATGTCAACAATGCGGCTATCAGGAATTTTTTTGAGAAGCACGGAACGACCGCTGTAAAATGTGTCCGGCACGAAAAACCCTTCATCTTCTACATTGGCTATGTCACTGCGGTAAGCGGTGCAGAATGCGTTTCGTTAGTTGGTCGCGGCAATGGTGTGATGTTCGTTTCAGCCATGGAGCCCCCCGTTCAGTTCGGCGAAGACATGCTGTCGCTCATCGGCAAGAAGCAGTTCATTGATGAGATCGTAGCGGGTTTGAATGCCGCTTCTCGCTGATCAACGACGATCAAAGGCGACCTCGCCACCCTCGGCGCAGCTCTCAGCTAACGCACTGTGATTGATTGAACGTCGAGAGTAGACAAGCACACCATTGACGTGGACTTCCGAAAACGCCCTGGCAGAGCTCTGCACCAGCCCTAGGCACAGGTTCGCCTGGACTGCAGTCGCGGTGATTCGGAAGCCCTGCCCTGCATTGAGGGGTGAGAGCTCGATGCTGCCTAAGCTACGAGAGTTCAGTTCCTGGCCGACTACCCAGGCAGACGGGGCCAACCCACGCTCAACGGCGCTTGCTGTGCTGACGCTTTGATAGCGCCCTTCTTCGACGGCGAAGTCCGCAGCGATGGCGTCAGCCAGTTGGGTAAGACTTGCCGCTTCTTGTTGGATCCTTGTGCCAGCGGATGTGGGACCGAAGGCCATCCAGGCACCTACACCGGCTATCGCAGCAAGGCCAACGACAAGGCTGAGCTCGACGAGTGCAAAGCCTCGAGACCTCATCGCTTGGCCTTTACTCGCTCTGCCACCAAGATCTTCTTCAAGCGCGTTAAGCACAGAGCCAGTGCGAGGGCAGCTGATGCCATGTATGTAGAGAGTTGGAAGGGCGAAGCTCCATAGCTCGGCCAAAGCACGAGCATGGTGACGAAGCTCGCCACAACGACTGAGAGCAAAAGTGGATGTGGGATGTTTTTCATTGTGATCTCCTCTGATGGGTCTTTTCATCAAAAGGCGAATCAGCTAGGTGTCAAGATTTCGGCCGTAATTTGATCGTGCAATCATCGTCAGAGACTGGAGCCCCAAGCTATTAAACCTGATGTATAGTGCCTCCACAATTTTCCATGGATGCTGCAAGGATGCTTGAATTGATTGGGACAGTCGCCCTGTGCGCGGCTGGAATTTGGATTTTGTCCAAGGCTTATGGCTACTACCGTTACAGCAAGGACCTCAATGTGACGGAAGATTTTGCGCGGTGGATGATGGTCTACTCAGGCGTGCAGAGTGCGCTTGGTGAGGCAGAATCAGCAGATCTTTGGGAAGAAATGGGATCATCGCTGTCTGGTAGCGTCACGATGCTTCGCGGACTTGCAATCCCCGATTACGAAGAACTGCTTAAGCAGGTTCGGGTGCTTGATCTGTGTATCCGAGAGCGCATGTGGGTCAAGATGTATAACAGCGATCCAGCGTTGATCCTTCTCGCAGGTCGTGTATCAGAAGCCATCCCACGTGTTCGCGAGCACGTCGTAACCGTTGGACGCGCAAGAGTTCCAGGTGCCTGACGCAAAAAAACCGCCTTTCGGCGGTTTTTCATTGAAAAGGTGCTCAGTAGAACTCGTAGAAGAACCCGCCATCGGGGTGATCAGAGAACTCATCACCCTCTTGCAAGATGGTGAGTCGATTTTTACCCCCCTGAACAACTTCCGAACTGACACGCGCCTTGCTCACCTTCTCGTTGACAAGCTCACGCAGCGCTTCATCGCTCAGATCTGACGGTCGAAGCACACGGATCACGCTTTCGAGCGTCGAAATGACCGCATGATCCCCGATCAAGCAGTCTTCGAAGAGCTTTGTCTTCTCTCGCTCTTTTGCAAGCTGTGCCTTGACCACGGCAAGCTCCGCAGCTGCATCGTGGACCTGGTTTGCGAGCTGCACGTTCTGGAACTGAGCGGTGCGCGCCTGTCCCCGATAGGCCCGGGCCCGGTCGGCCTGGTGAGCGACTTGGTCACCATGGATGCTATCAAGCCCCTGATCCACAGCTTCCTTGTTTTGCTGGTTCAAGATGTTGGAGAACTTGGTAAGAAAGCTCATGTCCATTCCTTTGACCAGGCCAACCCCGGCAAGGGAATGCTGCACCATATCTAGAGCAGAATCAACGTGTTAACGCCATCCTAGCCTGCCTATTCCGACGAGCGGTCAAACGCTCAACGAAGCCGAAATTGACCTTCAATTTTTGCCCCAGCTGCTGACCCAGCTGCTCAAACTCGTTCTTTAGGTCCGGCTGCTTCGCCCGCATTGGCTTCTTCACCTCGATGGCGTTCTCTTTGAGCCGCTGCTGCCCAAGCTTCCCTTTAATCTGGTCCAGGCTCATCGAATCGGCAAACAGGGTATAGCTGCCTTTCGTCAGTCGGGTAAAGGCCACCAAAGCGCTCTGGTTGTCGGTCATCCCCGCATGACCCAGGTGAAAGACGTCCGTCTTGCCCTGGCCCTGGGCCTTATGGATCGTTGAGCAATATGACAGATCAAGAGCACTGTATTCATGCGAGTCAAAGCGGATCGTCTTCGTGACCCCGTTGCGCTCGATCTCCACCCCAAGAGTCACCCCACCCGCACTGCTTCGCTTGATGCTCTTCACCGTCCCTTTGGTCCCGTTGATGACATCCAGGCCTTCATCTTTGACGTTAAAGATGACCTGATCACCCCGGCTCAACGTAAGGTCACGAAACACCCTATTTTTTCCAATAGATCGGAAAGTGAAGTCCTCTTTGTCTACCTGACCTCTCGCCTTCAATTCCTGACGGACCCGTCGATTGAGATCCTGCATATCCTCGTTCGAGTGAACAAGAATGAGACGCTCTTGGGTAGGTGCAGCACTGTTGAAATAGGCTTTGATGCACGCCTTTTTGGCTTGCTCACTGGTCGCCCATTCGTCTACCTGGCCGTTGTCTGCAAGCGCTTGGAAGATCTTCTTGCTCTTCTCAATGATGTCACTGCGTGACTGCACCTTGTCTGCGTTCCG
The DNA here is from genome assembly GCF_034044835.1 of Stenotrophomonas sp. CFBP8994. Taxonomy (NCBI): domain Bacteria; kingdom Pseudomonadati; phylum Pseudomonadota; class Gammaproteobacteria; order Lysobacterales; family Lysobacteraceae; genus Stenotrophomonas; species Stenotrophomonas sp. CFBP8994. The sequence continues at coordinate 108,714 of NZ_JAXCWT010000001.1, forward strand.
CACCTTGCCATCAGCGCCATAGTTGTAGAAGAGCCCTGCTGTATGACGATCCTGAGCAGTCTTCTGACGACGAATTTCAGTGAGCTTTGCGTCGCCAATGGCCTCTTTTGCAATGGACATGCCCGAGCCCGCACCCACCGGCTGAATCTGCTCTTGGTCACCCTGCAAGATGAGCTTTGCTCCTGCCTTTTGGCAATAGGCCATCAGGTCCCGAGTCTGGCGGCTGTCTACCATTCCTGCTTCATCTAAGACGACAACGTGCTTATCCGTCAGTTTGAGCTTGGACTTGTCCAGGTCACTGATCAGCTTGGCAACGCTGGTGCACACAAGGCCCGATTCCTGATGAAGCTTTTCGGCCGCCTCGTTCGAAACGCAGGCTCCTAGCACGGTGCGCCCATCAGCTTTGAAGGCCTCTGCGTAGATCAGGCTCACTGTCGTCTTACCAGTCCCAGCAAGCCCTGAAAGCACGCCCACGCCCCCTGTATCGACGGTGAGGTGCTCCACCGCTTCCCGCTGCTCTGCACTTATCTGGAAGCCTTTTGCGGCTTCGAAGGCTTGGATGGCGTCGTTGAGCTTATCGAGCGGCACATGTTGGAAAACCTCGCCTTCGCGGCTCAGTGTCTTATGCAGGATCTCCTGCTCCATGGACACCATCCACGGGGCTGCAAAGCGCTCCTCTGTATGCCGGCGAGCAAGGGATGAGCCCATGTCGTCCGTGTGGATTCGCTCAGGGCAGACACGCACAAGGTTGTTGCGCTGGATGAAGTCCGAGACCATGACGTCTAATTGCCTTGAATCAATCATCCCAGAGTTGGCTTGGCCTAACCGAAAGCGAAGCTCCTTTTCATCAAAAATTGCTTCGTTCTCGTGGAGAAGCTCCAAGATCTCTTCGTCAGTAGCAGGGACGAACTCCCTGGTGCTTTTCTGCTGCTTGATCTCATCAATCGTCATCAGAAGCTCGGGGTTCTGCTTCTTCAACTCAATAGCATCCTGTTTCCAGGCTTCAACTAGCTCAAGGAAGGTAGGTTCATCCTTGTGCTTGCGTGTAGCAAGAGACGCTTGCTGCATCGTCCCCCCGTTTTCTTGCTGATGCTTCAAGATGTCTTCGCGACGACTTGACCAGAGCTTCGATAGTTTCTCAGTTCCAAGGACCTCCCATGTGCGGACACCCGTCTTCTCGCCCAGGGCATTGACCTCGGCGTGCTGTTCAATCTTGTAACCCAAGGCTTTCAAGCCCGCAGCGAGCTCGTTCTTGTAGATCTCATCAGCCGCTTTGCGATGAGCGAAAATCTCGTAGCTATCGTATGTGCCCCACTTCCCATCGGCCCCCTTCGCAACACCCATGGCAAGCGCATGGGTGTGAATCTGAGGGTCCAGATTCCTTGAACTTAGATGCTGATGAAAAGAGACGATCAACCCATCGACTGGGATGACAGTCTTGCCACCTTGATCACGCCTGGTCTCGACCTTGCTTTCGATGTAGCCAAAGGCCCGCTCGACAGCCCTACGCTGGACTTCCAGTATTTTCTCTCGCTCGTCTTGATCTGCCAGTGCAAACACGGTGGACAACGACTTTGGTGCGCTAAACGTCAGCTCATAACCAACTCGGTGACCGCCTTGTTCAATCATGACCTGGTTGCCATCTTCATCAAGGAGCGGAGCACCCTTCGCATCGAACTTTGGTTTCAGGACCGGCTTTTCGCCGGCATTCTGGCAAAGCGGTTCATGAGTGAAAGGATGAAATCCGTCGCATAGAGAGAGCATATGCCTACCGTCCACAGCAACGCCAGCGAGCTTGATTTCATGCGCGAGCTTACCGCCCCAATATGACGCCGAGACCTCTTGAACCTCGCCGTTGTAGTAGCGAACTAGGCCCTCGGTAGCGAGCAGATATTCAACGACTGCCTTGCCGTCTTTGTTCCTGCCTTGCGCTGTAAGTGCGGTAATTGGAATCAAGACTGATCTCCTCTAATGTGATGTGATCAGTCAAAGGCATTCAGAGCAAACGTCAAGATCAAAGGACGTGGTTGGGTGTGGATGCTTTGCATCATTCTCGAAAGAACTGATCGATCTCTTCTTTCGTCATCCCCACCCGCTTTGGCTGAGCGCTAAGAGATGCAGCCTGAGTAGGTCCGGGAATGGCCAGGTTGTTGCGCTGGTGAGGTTGAGTCATCCAGCGAGCGGGGATCTGCCCAGGACGCTTGGTCCTCATGACGACACCAGGAAAGTCCAAGAGCAATGGATCTCCGCCCATCTGAACGATTGCTCGCACCCCAAAACCATGCGGGCCGTAGTGCTTGCCTTTGCGCGGGCCAAGGCGGTCTGTAAGCTCACCTGGGCTGATAAGTGCCCTGCTCTCTTCATGGACAGCAACGTTGTCATCATGCGTTCGATACGCAACACGATGCTTGCCAAGTTGCTGAGCGGCCTTCTCTCTTGTCTCACCGATCTGCAACTGACAGATGATGTGAGTGCCGACCATAGACGACATCGCTTCGGCGAATTTATCGCCGTAGACCTGGGCTACTTGGGCGATGTTCTGATAGCACCCTATGAAGACCACTCCTTTGCTTCGGCCTTTGTCAATCAGAGGACCGATGTTGAGCCTACCGGCCGTCGCCAGCTCGTCGAAGACAAACCCAATGAAGCGATCCTTCTCCGCATCTGGGAGCTTAGGGGAGATGATCTCTGGGATCGCAAGATTGACCAAAGCGCTGATGTAAGCCTTCGTCATGCCCTCCTCTGGGCCGCTTTGCACTATGACTTGCTTGCGTCCTTTATCGCCATCCTGAGCCCACTCCGTGATGGCAAAGCGGCGATTCTCTTTGCGCACGGGCCAGGCCATGGCCATGTCATCGATCATCTTCGTTTGAGCAACAAGCGTAGACAGCAATGAGGCTGTGGTCTGACTCTCCGTGTTCTCTACCAAGCTACTCGCAGAATCAAAGTGCTCCTGGATCATGGGAAGCATGGCCGCCGCCGACTGGTTTTTGAGCAATGCCAGATCGGCCCACGTCCACACGCCGGGCGTTTCCACTTGAAGGGATCGGATAGCGGCGACGAGCAGCTGCCTTGCTGCCATCGACCAGAAATCACCATTTTTTTGATCAGGGCTCCCAGGGATGAGGATCTCTGCAAGCATCGCGGCTTGCAGTGGATAACGGCAGTCAGCGGCTATGTCCCAATAGTAGGAGCGCTCATCGAAAGGGCAAACAATGATCGGCTTCTTGAAGTAGCTCGTGAAGTCGCCCTTCGTGTCGAACAAAAACAGCTTGTGATCCGCCCGGATGATCTGCTCAATGATCGGCAACAAGATCTGCGTCTTGCCGCTTCCCACTGAGCCCTGTAAGAGCGTGTGCCTCGACCAGTGAGACTTGGGTAGGTGCAACTCTGGGTGGAGCTTCAAGCTCATCCTAGCCATCCATCCTCCTTGATCTGCCGTGGCTTCATCGAGCGGCGACGTGCCTCTCTGATCGCTGCTTTTCCATCCAGCAAACTTGGGCCGGACACATGCCAAGTGTTGGACCGGGGTTCCAGCGCCTTTGCACCTACCCAGGTTGCTACTGCCAAGCTCACAAACAGCGAGGGACCAACCCGGACCCACACCTTCCAAGGCTCCCAAAGGAAGCTGGTGTAAGCATGAGCGGCATTGGGGAAGAGCGAGCCAAGAGAAAGCCAATGCAAGAGGGCAGCGGGTGCCCCCAAGAGGTCAAATGACAGGCTCGGGCTCAGTGGGCTACCTGGAAGCTGCCAGGTGAGCCACGTGAGGCCTGGATAGGCAGTTAGGAACAAGATCAGGAATAGGGCTACGCCATGGTCAACCCGCCGCACTGGCTGGCTCGGCGGAATGGAGGTCGAGACTTTGCCGAAGGCGTTGTAGACCACTGCCTTCATAGACGCCTGGAAGCTTGTGGCTGCGCCAACACATGCAAAGTGGATCGTTCAAGAGCGGCTCGATCATTGCTTGCAGCCAACGACCTGACATCGTCAGCAGTGATCAACGGCGACCCTGCCGGACTCTCACAATTCAGCAAGGCGGCGACGACAGCCGCGTTCTCGGAGGAGACATCGAGACTATCGATCTTTGACAGGCAGAGCAGTAGGTCCCCAACAACATCCGCGTCATACTCGTGCTCTAGCGAACGCGCTATGGAGTAATACCGCATGAGTAGTTGCAAGTAGCTGCCTTGCTCAGTCAAAAATTCGGGATTGGCACCATCAACGACCAGATCCCTCATTTCACGGAACAACCAGGACTCAGGGCCCTGATGCTGGGATTTAGCAGCCATTTCGGCTAACTCGATGTCCTTTTCTTCGGGGTCTAGCTCCGGGCAGCACATTGACAGCTTTTCAGCGAGCTCCCCAACGACAAGCGCCCTCTCGGGCCCACGCCAGCTCACCTGCCTCGAACCGCACATGAAGTCGATCAGCCCTTCGTCATAGTCATGACGAAGGATCCCAAAGCCGTCCCAGATGGACCCCCTACTCGCATCAATCAATCTACTAAGGATGTTCCTCATAAGCGCACCGGCTTATGAACAAGACTTACCTTAGGCGTATTTCTTTGTAGTGCGCCCCTCTGATCTAGAAGTCGATCTATACGGTCTATTTCATGGCGCTTCTTGCTCTCAAGTTCTTCCTGGGCAATATCTAGATCACATTTCCAAGAATTGCAGCCCGAACTTGATCGCACGGGCCTCTTAAGATCACGAGCGATGTCACGCACCTCCCGCAACAAATGATTTACCCTAAATCCCTGCATCGCCATCGGAGTATGGGCAAGCGGTGGCAGGGGCGGAGCAGCCAAGTCGACTTTGATAAGCTCATAATTGGCTTCGTCAAAGTAGATTTCATCAACAAGACAAAACGACAGACCACCACTACTGAACGAATGGCTGATCAATATTGGCTTCTTGCTCATAAACGAACTCCAATCTTGGTCAGCGGGACATATGCCGAAGTTTGATCAAGCAACACGCGGTCGATCAATGAGACAATGTGATTACTCTCGTGATCAATCTGACCAGCGTGGATGTTCTGATAGACAGGAAGGATCATTGCCTTAGCTGCATCAGCAGATGCGACAGCGCCGAGCGAAAAAGCAGCAAGCACAAGGTCTGGGATGTTCTCGCTTGCGTCTTTCCAGCACCAATATCGGCCTTCGGCGGTGAGAACATCCAAGAGATTGCGCCCGTTGCTCAACTGTGCATTTGGATCAGCGCCAAACATCAGAAGACCGTGCAAGTGATCGACGTAGCTGGAAGCTTCATAGCGATGATCACCAATCCATTCGCTGGGATGATCAAGCATCGAAAGGTTGTGGAGGAAGATGCAAGTGATGTCATCAACGGCAGGGGGACTATCAGACCTACCCAAGCACACTGAATTCGCCACTTCAATGAGCTTTTGTTGCCAAGGGTTCGCACGAGCATTCATTCTGACAAGGTCACGCTGCATGATTGGCAGGCGTTCGATAGCATTGATCATTTGTGCATCTCCGATTTTTTTGTTTGAGTAAAATCAGTCAAAGGCAGATGCAACGAAAGTCAAGAGATTGAGGTATAAGAAAAAGGCCCCGAAGGGCCTTTTTTCATATTGACTGTGCTTTGGGCTTTTGTTCCCAGGGCTTTTCCGACTGAGTCAGCGTTGGCTTGGGAGTGAATTTCTCAATCTCGCCTTCAACCGGAACACGTCCATTTTCACGCATGAATGCATTGAATTTCTCTTCGTGTTGCTTCTCTTCGTCAATGCCATCTCGGTTGATGAACTGCTTCAGATAGCCGTCGTTGTTCTGACTGCGTGACACGCGCTCCGCGTTCAGCGTTTGCGCTTGTATGATCTCTGCAATTTGGTCAGAGCGATAGACCGACAGCTTGCTTTGGAATTCAACCTGACTAACCTTGGATTTAAGCAACTCCGGATCGGAGCTCTTAGACAGTGAAGTAAGTTCAGTTCTCAGAGCATCGCTCACTTGTGAAGTGATCTTTTGCTCGTCTTGCTTGAATGATTTGACTTGATCAGTCATTGTCACCTGTGGACCGGGGTTGTTTTGATAGAAATCGTTGCGTCTCTTTTGTGCTTCTGCAAAGCTTGTCATGAATGGTCTCCAAAGTTGGGGTAAAACCAACGTAAGGCAATTTTGGGTCTTGTAAAGCAATTAGCCCCGAGCAATCGGGGCTAATTCTATGGAGATTAAGCAATCAGACCCTACGGTTCTCTCGCATGAAATCCTCCACTTGATCTGCTTCTAGTCCTCCGACTTCACAGATTTCCGTTCGCGTTGACCCGGCGCGCGACACGACGATCAAGGCCTGGCCCTGGAAGAGCGTGTTAGCAAAGTCATCATCGTCCATCACCCAGGACAACTCAGTGCCCTGCACTGTTTCAAGATCGAAGTTCTTAATTCGAGCAACGTCTTCAAAGCGGTGCGCCGCATCCTTTACGTCGATTTGTCGGGGAGCGGAGTGGACATAGGAGTTCTGGATCGCGCCGACTCCCTTCTCTCTCAGCTTCTGCATGAAGACAGCATCGGGGTGCTCAGGATCTACCAGGGCGCTATTGGCGTAGCGCTGGAGCATAGCCTGGTTGTTGATCCCCACTGACGCGGTTTTATATGGCGTGAGCCTGGCTTTGCCCAACATTTCTTGGAAATACTTGTATGTGCTATGTGAGCTTTCGTTCTGCATAAGAACTTTGGTAGCAAATAGCTCGAACAAGTTGTGCGCCCCGTGCTCACTGAAATTAGCAAGGAAGGAGCTGATATTCTGCGTCAAGAACACGAAGTAGCAGCCCAAGCTTCGTGCCATTGCGATTAAATCACGCTCTGCTTCGCCGATGACCGACTGAGCCTCATCGATGAAGTTGAAGACAGGGTTGTGCCCTTCAAGGTCAGCCCAATTGACAGGGCGATTTTTGATGAGGTTGTAGACTCGCATTCGCACGATGTCTGCTGTGATCTGTCCACCCACCCCATGGACCATGGTTGGCAAGTTCACCCCGATCCAAAGCTTATTGGTCAACACGCCTTGAAAGTCGATGCCTGTCTCGGTGTCGGCCCACAGAACTCCATCCGCGTTTTTGAGATGTCGCCCACGGAAAACGTCGTTCAAGGCGTTGTCGATGTTCGAAGTGATGCTGGTGCGGGTTTCAGGTGCCATCACTGCCCAGGTGTTTGCGAAATACGAGACTGACCCTTTGATCTGGTTGGCTGCATCCGCCACATTCAGATAGCCAGATTTTTCAATGAAGTCGAACGCGCCCCGGAACTCTTCGTGGAGCTCGAACCCTTTTTCTGTTTGCTTGATCTGATTGACTACATTTAAGAAGCGCTGGATCTGACCAATTGTCCAGTAGCACGAGCGCGGCTGCTTCAAAGATGCTTCCAACTTGCGGATATTTGCTCTGGTCTCAGCAATTGCATTTTTGGCGTGCGACAATCGCTCTTGATCACCCTCCAGCTCAGCCAATCGCTCGATGGAAGTGAATTTGATCAACTGCTGTTCTTCGTCAGAGATCAATAGTGCCGTGTTGCTGCGAACAAACTTCTCGGCTTCGCATGCCGCTTCAACAATCATCGCTACGTGCTCTAAGACGATGAAGCCCATGCTTGTCCAGAAGCTGCTTTCGTCCTCGGACATTTTGCCCTTTCGCTTCAACTCTCTAAACGCCTGGACAAGCTGTTGAGCATTCATCCCTTGGCTTAGAGACAGGTTGATACCAGGCTCAATCACGATATCCATCAAGCTCATCACTTCGCGAACCAGCACATTTTTGCCGTCACCGACAATGGCTCCTGCCCATTTCGTCAACTTGACCAATGCCATGAACTTTCGAAGCCAGAAGGTCTTGCCGCCACCAGACTTGGCGATGACCAAGATGTGTTGAGAAGTGTCCTTTAACGAAGCCACCAGCATTTTTCCGGGGACGGGCGCAAAGCGATACATCTTGTTGAACAAGAAGCCAGTGGCTTTTCCTAAAGGAATAAGCGGCGTTTTATCATTGAGTGCACGCAGCGCCTGGGCGATCCACTGCTTCTTCATCATTCCGCGAGCAGTGTTCTCATGACGTCCTATTGTGAAATGATTGCTGTTTGACGATGTCTCAGATGTGCGGGTTTCGCGCTCAATCTGTGTGTAGCGAATGCAATACAAGTTCGGCACTGCAAAAATAAAGATTAGGCTCAGCGGTGCGGGAAGGAGCGACACAGCCACGGCATAGACAACGAATGAGACTTCGACCTTCAACGCTCTCGCGAATAGATCGAGTGATTTCTCATGTTTGGTTCCTTGCTTGCTACTGAAATAGCAGCAAGCAAACGTGAGGGTAACGACAACCAAAAACACTATTCCCAGCGGAATTAAACCCGGTCCGGACATGAGACTTCTTAATGCTGCCACGCCCGCACCACCCAACGATTGGATGCCAACAAATAGTGGTCCGATCAGCAAGCAGAAGAAAGAGCCAATAGCGTGAGAGGCTGATTTGTCGACACGAATAGCCTTGAGATATGGCACTGCTGCAAGAAGAGCCAAGTATCCATAAGCTCCGAAGAAGCGACTAAGAATGAAGGCTGCGCATGCGATTACCGGAAGCGCTGCGAACATCAATGGCATTGCCGAGGAGACAGATCCAGTGATCGTGTCTTGAGGTAGCACTACGGCGTCCATTGGTTTGCCAGAGCGCGTGATCTTAGAATTCTCGAAGCGCACGATCATGTCGTCAGTCGCGTTAGGCATCCACGATTCAAGATCCTTCGAATGCTTCAAATCATCGCTTACGTGCCAGGACCCATCAGGGAATTGAATCGCCCCATATGCTTCTACAATAGCCTGATCTTCTTCTTTGACATCGACAAGAATGTTGCTTGGGACTTTAACGAAGTCATCGAATGCGCCGACCACTTCATGAATTTCTTCATTGGTGCGCTCTTGGATTGACGCTTCAACATCAACAAATCGCTTCAAGCCCGGGACTTTGCCGAGAACACTCAGCACCTGAAAGATAGTCGGGATCATAGTTCGCCCGCCTTTTCCATAACTTCTTGGCACTTCGGGTTTACATCTGATCCAGTCTCGATTGATTTCTGATACTGCGCCTTGCAAGCTTGATATGACGGCGCGAGACCAACTGCACTACCTACCTTGCTTCCAAGAGAACCTAGGCCCAGCATCATCATGAAGGCAAGTAACATGGCAGTGATGAGGGCTGTGCTAAGCAAGCATGCATAGACACCGACATAGCTGGTCTCGACTCGTCGACGTATATCTGCTCTTTGGCAGTCTCGCCCCCATCCCGCCTGGGTCATGACGCCGTCCAACGGATAGCGGTCTTTGTGGAAGTAGTAGTAAGTGCGAATAACATCGGGGTGCAACGGACCCAATCCCTTGCTTTCAACGCTTCCAATGAGAAGCCTTCCGTGAAGATGCATCCAGCGCGAGCCGTCTGCGCTTTTGACCTTTGTTCTAAATTGGCGAAATAAACTTTCGAACACACTGATCTCCTATTTTTTTTGAGTGGTAGATCAGCAATAAGCCAAAAAGCGAAAAGCGCAACATATTAGCTGCGCTTTTTGTCTACTTTAATTGCTCTGCGAAGTGATCGAGATCATTGTTTGCTTTGTCTACCCAATCACTCCGCTTTGCCTTGGGTTGTTCAATATGTTGTCGCATCGCTGATCGCTCTTTGGGTGCGCGAACAAACGCGTTGGGTGCAGGTGATCGTTCTACCTTCTGGGGATTGGGTTCAACCGACTTTGGCTGTTCCTCGACAATGGGCGTTACAGACACTTCTTGAACAGGCTCTATGGCCTGGACGGGCTCAGGAGCTTTGGGCGCTTCCTGGACCTGAGGTGCTGAGGTTGTTAGCTGTGGCGTCGTTGTGACCTGGTGCTTCTCAGTAGCCTCTTTGCTGTCGTGTTGAGCCCAGAGCCATGCGCCAGCTACTGCAAGAGACGTCAAGATCGCTACGGAAACCAGAACTTTGACGGTGGGCTTCGATTGCGATTTAGGGATGGCATCACGTGAGCTTTCAATGATCGGGTTTTGCTCTTCCCGACCAAGATCAGCATCCTGGATCCGCTTAACCTCTTCGTGCTCTGTTCGCTTCGCATCCTGTGCTTGCCTCCAAGCATCTGCCTTTGCTTTGGCACGCTGCGCTTGTTCCTGGGCAAGCTTGGCAGTCTTGGCCGCAAGCTCTTTGGCAAATTTGCTCGTGGCTTGTGCAGTCGCTTTGGCTGCGACCTGTGTCTGTTCCAGGCGCTGATCCAGCTTCCGATCTTTAACTTGCTGCTTGTTAAGAGGACTTGGAAAAGATGATCCACCTTCTTTTTCAGATTTAAGCTTTGCAGCTTTTTCCAATAGTTTTCTTCGTTCGTAGTCACTAATACTCATCTTGATCTCCTTTTGAGATAAGAAGAGCCCCGAAGGGCTCCACTTATTTCAGCTCCGGCAGCGGGGAGACTAAGATGCGGTGGGTTGGAACATTTCCGCATTGATTGTCGAGTTTGTGTTTTGCCAAAGCTGCTCGCCCATTGAGTTCACCGACGACTGCCAAGCACCCCGCCCCACCCTCCGTTCTAACAGTCAGCTCATTCTTTGAAGACTTCAAGATCGTGCCGAGCTTGTCGAAGAAAGCTTTGGTCTTTTCGTCCGGCTTGACCACAGATGCAGGGTCATACTCAACCACTAGGCCTTGGAACTTTTCCGTGGCCTTCCCATCGGCAGTGGTCTCGGTCTTCACGTCCACAGTGGCTTTCATTCCCGCCAAGCGAGCGGCATCTGCGGCTTCTCTGGCTCGTGCGAGCTCTTGCTTGTAAGCAAAGCCTCCACCGATTAATCCGCCTGCCGCACAGCCTCGCAGCGCACCGTCTTTGCCTGCGAAGATGGCCCCGAGCGCACCACCCGCTGCACAGCCAATTCCTGCACCTTTCGCGACTGTGCCTTTGCTAACCGGAGATGCGCTTCCACCGGCAAGTTGGTCAATGGTGGCGCATCCAGCGAGCGAGGAAGCAAGCATTGCGATCATCGTTAATTTTAGTTTGTTCATTTGTATCTCCTTCGTTAGTTAGGGTTGTTGTTAGTTTTGGTGACGCCTTGACTCTGCATCCCATTCAATATTTCTCGGCTCGATCTCACTGCCGGCATCGCTTTTTCTTGGATCGGCTCACCGTTCAATGCATCTGAAAGATTGCGAACAAAGGCCTTAGTCAGATCAGTGCTTCGTTCGATGTGCCGCTCGGATGCCTCGTTCATTGCCTGGACTCCTGCACTTAGATCTGAAAGAAGTTCTCTACGAACTTCTGTCAGTCGCTTTTCCTCGCGGTCAGCAAAATTCCTAAGCTCTTGCATTGTTTTTTCATGGAGCTCGTTGAACAGTTGATCGTTCAACAATCCATCGACAGCTAGTCGCACCAACTCATTGACGCTTGTTCTTTTCCGAATTGCCATTGCGCTGAGTGATCTCAATTGATCGCTCTCAAGTAATACATTTCTTTTGATCAGCTTCATAAATTCTCCGTTTGGCATCAATTGACCGTAAGGCGATTCCGTGAATTGGCAAGGGGCCTGCTTATAATTATTTAGCGAAAGATGCTGAGGGGAATTGAAGGCATTAAAAAAGCCCCTTGTCGGGGGCTTCTTTCAATCCTTGCGGTGCAAAGCTCTCAGAGGATCTACACAGGGCGCGCGGGGATCAGCGCGGAACACCCAAAGGTGCGTCATGTGTATGATCTAGACTTGTAAAAATGACGATGCCTTTGCCGTTCCGCTAGCCGACGCTTCTGCCTTTTCTTTTCGCTCCTGGTCTTTCTTTTCGATGCTGACTCTTGCGCCGATCTCAATTTCTGCTTCACTAAAATGAGATCAAGCATCAACGGGAGACCACAGCTTTTATGGAGACAGCAGACAAAATTTGGATCGAGCAAGTGAACGAAGCGAAGCAAAGTTCGCTTGATGATCCGCTGACGAATTTCAGCAAAGCCATTTCACAATTATCAGCTCGACAGTCATTCAATCTGCCCGCAAGACTTCGAGAGCAGTTGAGATCGATGCAGAACTCCTGCCCTATCTGCGCGTCTGACTTCACCCAGAGATCGTCAATCGTCGTTGCTCAGATCGTTCCCATTGAGCACGGCGGCCCGGATGACTTCTCAAACTGCTTTCTATGCTGTGAGCGCTGCAATCGCAGACGTGGCACTTCAGATTTGCTCAGCATGGGCGATGCTTTCTGCAGCCCAACCGCTGCCCCACGCCTTCCACCGCACGGCCGCGCCTTGGGCTTTTCTCCAACCGACCTGGTGCAGCGGCGTCTGGAGTTGCTAGCTCGCTCTGCCAACCACTGGACGCCTCACACCCGCAATTCGATGAAGTGCACTGTGCTGAGGCACCTGGCTAAGCGGTGGGCTGAGCCACGCTTTCGTGTCTTCGCCCATCACTCGTCTGACCTGGCCCTCATTGGCTTTGCACGGCGCTCTGGTGATGCAGAGAGCTTGGGTGCTGCTCGTGTGCTGACCAAGTTCCAGAGTGCCCGTCTAGTGCGACTGGGAGAGGTTGTGAGCGTCTACCAGGTTGATCCAAGGCGCTTCCTGAGCCTGATTTGGTCACTCATCGATCTCAACGCACTCATCGTGTCCGTGCGACTCCCAGGCAAAGACGCACATGCGCTCGGTAGCGAGTGGCAAGACTTCTGGCCGGACCATGTGCGGTCTGTGGCTGCTCTCAGATCGCGCCTACGGCCTGGTCAGGCCAGCAAGTTCGGTGAGCTCGCCCGCTGCCCTGACGCAAGACGGGCGCTATCTGACAAGCCTGACGCACTGCGGAAGCGTCGGAAAAGTGCCGCGATGGTAGAGCGAAACCGCAGCCAGCGGCTCGCCCTCTATCACCATGAGCGAATCGTCGACGCTTCCAAAGACGGCGCTTATGCCGTCCTGGAAGCTCGCCTTTTATCTCTTCAACCCTGCTGACTCTCACTCATTTAGGTCACAGAACCCCATCAGATTCTCGCATCGAGAGAGTTCAGCAAGATCAGAATTGTCGTAAAGCATTTTCAGGTGACGATCCGAAATTGATCGATAATTGTATGCGCGCTCAAACATCGTTCGACTATTGCGCGAGAGCAAATACGCGCCGTGCCCTACGAGCAACCCTCTGTTCCGAGCCAGACGCACAATTCGATTGCTGGATCTTTTCCCATGACGACTAGTGACATGAAGAGCCTGAGCAAGAAGGTCTGCCGAGATTTCCTGGCAGTCAAAGAAACGTTCGAACAGGCTCTTCTTTGAATAGATTGCTGCAAATCCAAGGATTTCGGCCCTCGCCGACTCATCTTCTTCTTCCAACCAATATTCGATAAATTCATCGCAGCGACATGCATCTTCAAGAACGCACTCAAAATAAATACTCATTGAGCGTCCTCCGCGACATCCAAGATGATTCCACCACCGGAGAGGTGAACTCCAACACAAATAGAGTGACCAAAAAGATCAACCCCAATGATGACATCGGAAATTTCTCGAGTGCGGAACGCCATCATGCAAATGGCCAATTTGGCATGGCGCATGATTTCGCGATAAGCATCTTCAATTTCAACATCCAAAGGAAGAAAGCGCTGAATGAGATGCGCCAGATCGTGTTGCATCAGGACACTGAAATCTGCGGACTGCAACTCAGTCAAATCAATAAAACTCATTTTTATCTCCGATACTTAGCGGGCTGCTAAGCTTCGGAAACAAAGATATGCATTGCATTAAAAAACCTCCACGTGAACACTGTCCCTTTCCATAAATGCCTGTTCAGCATCAGCCGCCGAGCATAAAAAAGCCCCGCAAAAGCGAGGCTATCAGTTCGGCTGGATGGCTGAAAAACTAATGTGGCTGCAAAGTTCTCGCAGAGATTTGATCTATCCACGTTGATTGCGCAATACCGGCCACAGCTTCAATCGCGCAATCGACATAGCGCACGCTGATGTGCTCTGTCCCCTGCTCCTCCAAAGTGACGATCCCAAACGGACCATCGACCCCGAACAGGTGGAAGTCGCCCTGGATAGCGCCGCACGCTTGGCAACGGTTGACCAGATAGCGCGTGCCCGATCCCTTTGTCGTCGCCATAAGCATCCAGGGCGCAGCTGCTGAGATGTGCTGCGCGGCTGGAAGGTTGATCGACTCCACAAATCTGAGAACGGCTGCGTCTGCGACGGAAAGCTCTTCGCCGTCATCGAAGCGCTCAACGAAGCTTGGCACCCAAAGAGCGCTGACCGATGTCGCTGCCACGCATGTCCAGCACTCGTGATCTGTCGTCAGCACTGCAAAACTGGGGCTTAGGATGACTGAGCTGAGCTCGGGCAACGCCGCTAATACTGCTTTTCGGTCTGGTTCGATCATGTCCCTATCTCCCCTTGGCCAGGGCTTTCCGGGCCTGCCAAGTTTCCACCACAAACAGGCACAAAGAATGAGCTGAGTGGACAACAAGACGGGCGTGCCTTGGAGCGACCTTGTAGGCGCGTTTGTGCTGGCCGTGGGCACTGCCCGCATGCGTTCGATAAGCACCGAGGCCATCAATGATGGAACTTAGCCCCGACAGCACACGCTTCAAGTCATCGTCTTCCAGCTGCTCAGGCGACAGCTTCAAATGCTTAGCAACGACAACCCACAGGGGCTTCACTGTCTGACTCGTGGGTAGGTCCAGGCGCTCAGTGGCGATGTAGTGTTTGCAAAGAGCTTCAACGATTGCGCATGCTGCCGTCACAGCAGCAGCCGGATCACTATCGATGAACCTAACCGCTCGCTCAAATTCCTCTTCCACTTCTGCAACTGAGAAGTCCTTCAAAGCCTCGCCGAAGGCCTTGCTTGGAGCAGTGACAGAGTGAGCGCCCAGAATGCGGCCGCCAAATCCATAGGACAGTTGATAGCGAGCAAGAATTTCGTTGATTCGCTTGCGAGCGGTGAGCTCTTTGTCGGGATCCCAGGTCGAGACCTCACCATCCATCAGCGTTTCAATGAGCTTGCCAAGGATCGTGAAGGCCTTAGAGACATCCTCCTTCCCTTCTCTCACAAGCCAATTTTGAACCTTGTCAACGCAATTTCCCTCAGGAACATCGCCAGAAGCGCCTGCTTCGTAGAGCATCGTCTCCAAGCGTCGGTGACTGTAGTAGTAGGAGCCAACGACATCACCAATGGTGGCAGCCAACGGCTTGGGGAACTCTTTCAGCATGGCTTGGTCCGGTCAGTAAGGAGTTGGCATGGCCGACAATGCAGCCTGTCCGTAGAGCATAAATGCAGCGCCGAGCGCATAGATCAGCCATCCATATGCTGGGCGCACAAATGCGACAAGAATCAACCCCAAGATCATCGGGATCGCCGTGATCCCGAGGTAGTAGCCCCAAGTTGACGGAATCGTGCTCACTGAACTTGGCGACTCCTGGAACTCCACAAGTAGCCCGAAGGCGAGCCAAGACACGAGAGGCCCCAAGCACAGAAGAGCTAGCCCGTGCACGACCCGCGTTCGCCTGCGAATTTTAGAGTGTGGCATCTGGAACACCTGCCGATAGACGACACGATGGGCGCACGAACTTCCCCTGTTCCCTTGACGACAACCGCATTGTAAGCGCTACGTGAAGACGAGGGGTGTCAGAAAAATCTGACACTGGGCCGATGCGCCGTGTGCGCTAGCTCAAAGACGACGGGAACTGGTAACTCGCGTTACAGATGCCGGACCAAGACTATGCCGGCTTGCAACGCATTCCTTGAAGCTCGGGGGAATTTCCACTGAGTTTGTCTGGAACTCTTTTTGGGTCAACGTAGACTCATCAGCGCCTTTGGTATGGGAGCACCTTTCCACGACACACCACCCATCCTCCATGTTCTCGTCATCGTATTCGACTCGATCAAGCCGAAGGCTGCTATCTGAGATGATGTATGAAGTTCCGTTCTCATCTGAAATCACAGCTCCGGCCAGACCAAGATGATAGGCGGTTCGGCCGCGTATGCTCTGCAAATCCCAGGCTGGATCTTCTCCATTGGCATATTCAATAAGCTCATCGTTGCCACTACAGTCGTCAAACTCAATCGCGCATGTCCACAGGTTTTCCCACTGTTCTTTATCGTAATCGAATTCAAGGCAGGCTTTTTCGAACGCAGACCTAATATCTTCCTCTCTAACAATTAACGGGTTTCCATGCCTGTCAGACATGTAGTCAATAGAATTGGTTGGT
Organism: Stenotrophomonas sp. CFBP8994; assembly: GCF_034044835.1. NCBI lineage: Bacteria > Pseudomonadati > Pseudomonadota > Gammaproteobacteria > Lysobacterales > Lysobacteraceae > Stenotrophomonas > Stenotrophomonas sp. CFBP8994. The sequence continues at coordinate 124,917 of NZ_JAXCWT010000001.1, forward strand.
GATTCATCCAGGTTATGAAGCATATCGGTAGTGAGCATATTCCACTCATCTTTAAGCTCTATTCGATACATTACGTCACCAAAGTGATCTAGAGCGTTATCAGAAAAGCACAGTCCACGAATGACGTTATCCTTCGTAAAATCATCTAATGGAATTTTGCAAAGATTTTCATTGTCAGTGCAGTGATATAAAAACATGAGATCTCCTAATTATTTGAACAACCTCATTAAAACGCAAAACTATTCTTTAGCAATGGTTTTTAGCGCTTTCTCTCAAGAATTCGCTCGCCATAGGTGGCATCGCAATGAGCGCTCACGGCGGTAGACTGCTGCACATGCAATGAGTGATCTACGCACCTAATTCAGTCCGCCCAGGAGGGCAGATGTCTGTCATTACAATGATCGCGGGTGCTGTCAGCACCGCTTCGCTTATTGCCTTGATCCACTACGTTTGGAGTGCCTACTTCCAGCCACAAGCGTTCGTTCGCCGCGCCCACATCCAGTCGGGCATGTCACCCCTAAAGTGGACCTACTTTGGCCTGGCGTGGCTGGGACTTGCGATCATGATATATGGAGGCACCCAGAGCGCACTCTTCTGGATGCCGGACGATTGGGGCTGGACAGACGAAGACGGAGATGTGCAGCCACTTAGATCCTACTTCGCGGTTGCGGCAGCAATGCTGCTGACGTTTCCTGCCTTAGGCTTCATCTACCGTGCGGCAGCAGATCGATGGGATGCCATTGAGCGGAAGAGGCCTGGTTCGTGAGCAAGCGACTCGGGCCCGTCTGGGGCGATCATTGATCGCGTGCGAAGCACCCAAGGCGCGGTGGGCCAGCGGCCCATGATCCTGGTCAAGCCGCTCGAAGCTCTCGAGCGAAGTCCATCTTTGATTTGATGAGCTGCTGGACTTCCCAACGCCGACGCTCTTCTCTCTCTACCAGCCTTTGCTTGACCCGTTCAACAGCACGCCATTTATGATCCTCGATGGCTTGGCTCTGCAAGAAAAGTGAGCCTTTGCCCGAAATCAGAACCGTGTCTCGTCCGTAGACGTTGACTAGGCCCTTGCGTGCCGCTCTGTCAAAAGCATGATCAAAATCAGACTGAGCATAGCCCGTTAATTGGTGAAGGAATTCAGCTGGAGAGCAAAGACCAAAGCTCTCTTTAGCTGCAAGGCAAACTTGGACATCTGAGATATAAGCATTCATTTGGTCTCCTCGGTTAGACGAATCGGCGGACGGATTTGGTGCCGTCAAAGCAGCAGAACTCAACACGAGTCTCAACTTGCTCGTCACTGGTCCGGTTGGTCGTCATCAACCCTTTGAAGCGCTTCCAATAGATCCCCAGTGAAAGCTTGGGAAATCCTAAACCGTCTTTGCCAATCCGCTCTCTAAGATGTTCGGGGGTCGTGATGTCTTTGAGTTTAATTTGAGTATTCATGAGTGATCTCCCTTGATAATTTAAGTAAAAGGCAGATCGCATTTTTGTCAATAGACGCAGTTGTAAAAAAACCGCCTTTCGGCGGTCTTTTTTTACACATAGCAGTTGAGCTCTCGCTCGGGCTTTTGCCCCAATGGCATATACATCCCTCCTTCTGTATAGATCCAGAGATCGTCGTCTAGAACATGGATAGACGCGGCCTCATCCCAAATAAGCAATTCCCCCTTGATCCTCTTTCCTGTTGAAAGAAAGACCCCCTCTTTAATCGAAATAACTCCGGCCTCACGAGCTTTGCAGATGAGTCTTTGAATTGCGTTGATTTTCATGTGATCTCCTTAATTTGAGTGGATGACTTAAGCAAAAGGCAGATCAAACTTTTGTCAAGCCTTTAAGCTCAAATTAGCGTCTTAAACTAGGCGGGCTGGGGCTTGCCTCAATTGGGGCCAGCCCCTGGGGGAGTCCTGCACAAGGGAGTCAGTGCAGGCAAAAAAAAAGCCCCGACTAAGGGGCTCTATCTTGAACTTGGGTAGGTGCATCAGAGCCTTCGAGCTTGGGCTCTTTGAGTCGCCATCTTTTCCCGGCTGCTAGACCTGGCTTAATCAACACATTCTCGAAATGTTGGTGACATTCGAAGTGTTGTTGCATCAAGCTCCACTCTTGATCTAAATGATTAAATTTTCGCCACCGTGCCTCTTATCAATATTTGAGCATCTTCACTAGATCTCAATCCATTGATCGCGAGCTCAATATCAGAAACGGGGGCTAGCAATTCAACAATTTCCTCATAGCCCGCCCCTGCGGCATATCTTAGTGCTTCCGAATCATTTTCTTTTGGATCTGAGAAAGGAAGCAGCATTTCAACGATTTCCTTATAACCCCACCGCGCGGCCTCTCGAAGTGCTCCTGATTCATTCGCTTTCGGATCTGATACAGGAATAAGAATTTCAACAATGTTCTTGTGCCCGTTTTCAGCAGCTGCCCTCAACGCACCGGAGCATGTGGACATTGGGTCTGAAAACGGGATGAGCATTTCAACGATTTCTTTATAACCCCACCGCGCGGCCTCTAGGAGTGCTCCTGATTCATTCGCTTTCGGATCTGATACAGGAATAAGAATTTCAACGATCTCCTTATTTCCGCTACGTGCCGCCCAGCGCAAAGCTTGTGAATCATCCGCCTTAGGATCAGTTACGGAAATAAGACTCCGAACACTTTCAATGTGACCCGATCTGGATGCCAAGGCCAAATGCTCTTCATTAGTCATAGCTACCCCCCCTTTTTCTCAAGTAAAAGGCAGATCGAACATTCGCCAAGCTTTCAGGATCTAATCAGTGTCTCTAACTCAGAGGATTGGCGCTTACCCGACCGCCAGCACCTGGGGCGCAGCGCAAGGCGACGGATGGCAGACACAAAAAAGCCCCGGCGAAGGGGTTCTATCTTGAACTTGGGTAGGTGCATCAGATTCGTCGAACAGCAGGTTGTGCAGGCGCTGATAGGTCTTTATCAGCGACACCCGCTTCTGCCGTCGTATCGGCAAGCTCCCGTTTAAGGATAGAGGCCTCCAGAGCACTCAACGCACGAGCGCCGTTTACTGTGAGCTTTTCATATACGACATCTCTATCTGTATGACCAAGAAGGATCTCCGCAATCTCGAGTTGACCGCACTCTAAAGCGAGGCCTAATGCGTATGACCCCTCGGCCTTGGCATCCGAAAAGGGAAGTAGTCTTTCTACAACTTTCAAATTACCCGCGTAAACCGCGCATCTCAGCGCCATTGAGTTCTTTGCCTTTGGATCACAAACTGGGATAAGGAGATCAATGATATCCATCCATCCATTCTCAGCCGCGACTTGCAATACAAATGCCCCCCTGACGTTTGGCTCTGACACTGCAATAAGAATTTCAACGACACTCGTGTGCCCGCACTCGACCGCATATCTCAATGCCCTTGAGTAGTCGGCTTTCGGATCTGATACGGGGATAAGTAATTCAACGATCTCTCTATGCCCATTTTTTGCAGCCTGACATAGCGCGTAAGAATCATCGGCTTTTGGATCTGATACGGGAATGAGCAGTTCAACGATCTCTCTGTGTCCATTTATTGCCGCTGAGCAAAGCGCAGATGACCGAGCAGGCTGAGGCTCTGACATAGGGATCAACATCTCGACGATTTTGCTATGACCGTGCTCCGCAGCGGCCCACAATGCACAGCAGCGATCTGCCAATGGGTCCGAGACTGGCAGTAGCAGCTCGACCATGTCGACGTCTCCATGTTCAGCTGCATAGCGCAGAGCTTCCGAATTCAGAGCCTTGGGGTCAGCGTATGGAAGAAGCATCTCAACCACATCTATGCGACCTATCTCTACGGCTTGTCGCAGCACGTAAGAGTTGTCTGCTTTGGCATCCGAATAAGGAATAAGCAACTGGATGATTTCAGTTCTTTGGGTGGCCACTGCGCAACGAAGCGCTGCGGAGTGGCCCGCTCGCGCCTCTGATATCGGAAGGAGCCGTCGAACGTCGTCGGCTCGCCCTTCTGCCACGGCTTCAATCAGCAGGCGCTCATTCGTTATAGGCAGGCTCATCAGAGCCTCCTGGCCTGGGCTCTTTGAACTGTCGCCGTGCCCAAGCTGTCAGACCTAGCTTGATTAACGCATTCTCGGAAATCCGGTGGCATTTGAAGTGTTGTTGAATCGAGCTCTTCCCTCGCTTGCTTTGCCAACACACCCTGCATAAGTCCCTCAGCTTTTTCAAATTGCTCAGCTGTCATGTATAACTTGAAAAAGCTGCAATCCGAGTTGGGCCGCATATTCTCTTCGACAAGATCCCATTGATTTGTCAAAAATCCATAAAGCACTTTTAACCTATCATCGGAGCCAGCCACCTCCTCAACCCAGGCCATAACATCTTCCTGGTCGTCATCAGCATTGTATTCAGAAAACTCGAAAATTACATCACCCTTTTCCTCCACATTTGCGTAGGAAAGCAACCATCCTGCCAAGTAGCTCTCGTCGAATTCAAACGCGTGACGTATTCCCGTCGGATCAACATTTGGAGCCCAATCTTTTTTTTCAAACGCTTCGATAATTGAACCCACATCCGCGCGAACCTCCTCACTGTTATAATCCAGATGCATGCCCAACAATTCATCCAGAAACACTTTTGATCGCGCATCGTAGAATTCTTGAGAAAAGCCACACTTATTATTAAAGACTTCCTCAACATCTATCTCGGCCTCAAGAATTGGATGCGCTTTACATAATATTTCAATTCTTTCAGAATCACCATCCGATGAAAAATCTTTCATCAGCCGCTCCAAGTATGAATCCGCCCAATCCCGCTCTTTCAACAGATACGCAAATGTCTCGGAATCCATCCCATAGACTGCCGCATCCATAGCTTCTGACACCTCATCCTCTGTGACCTCATAGTTCTCGTGCAAATAGACAAACTTGCTGTGATCTAACGAGGCGCTTAAATTGTAGAGCTTTCCAAATTCATCTCTTTTCAGCTTTAATTCATCGATGATTTCGATAAAATCGTTTAGCTCGTAATCTTCAATCAACTCCTTTTCATCAAATCCCATAGCCTTCTCCTGGTGAGTGTGTTTTTTCAGTAAAAGGCCAATCGCATTTTTGTCAATACCCCTTAATATAAAAACTTCAACAAATAACCAGGAGAGCAAAGACTGTCCTCACAACCTCCGGCCAACAGCACGCGCATTTGGAACTGGTGTCGCCCGGTCTAAGAAGTAGGCTTCTAACCGCCTGGATGCCGCAAACCAAGCCCTCTCCTGGCAATAGCTGACTGCTTCTGCAGGGCAGCAGTGCAGATAGAGAAGCCCCATCAGGCCCTCGTGCTCCTCCTCCGCAGCAATCGCCATGGCCCTGCTGTATTCGCTTGGGCTGCCTGGCCCGACGCTCCCTGCCCTTGCCCACTCGACCATTCGTAGGATCAACTCAGGGTCTGTGCCTTGCCGTAGATGACACCAGTGCTCAATGGCCTCGGGGTCAGACAGCGGATAGAGCACCAGAGCGGCTTGGAGTCGAGCGTTCATTGCTGCGACCGCCAGGGCTTTCGAGCGCTGAGCCTTTGGGTCAACCTGGGCCAGCAGCGCACGCAACGTGACCAGGTCACCCGTTCTGGCGGCTTCGATGAACTGCTCTTCTGTTGAGCTACTCACCTGCGTCACCCGCTGATCGAGCACGAGTGACCTTCAAGACCTTCCGCTCGCTCCTGAGCACTTTCCCCCATATTCCGCGAGGGCTATCAGGCCGGTGGTCCAAGGCTCCCCAGGGTCATCCAGCAGCTCCTGAATCGTGTCTCTGAGGCGCGGCGGCACAGTGATCATTGAACGGTTGGTGCGAACGCCTTCAGGAGTGCGGTAATCGCGGAGCCGGGCTGTGCGATGGAGCTGCAAAAGGGCTTCCCTCCCCTCTCTAGGCCGGTCTTCTAGGTCAAAGTAGGACTGCCGGCACTCGTGATGCCCTGGCTCCGGTGCAGACCTGAGCTCGACGTTGACCCGCTTCTTGCTGCGATGTCGGGGCTTGTGGATGACATCCAGGGCAGTGTCGAGGTCTGGAACCTTCCTCATAGATCCGCCCAGGCTCGGCTGTCAAAGCCTCTCACTGCACGCGCAATCGCTTTGATGTCCTGCTGAGCGTGGCTGGCTCTCACCCCAACACGATTAAAGACCGTCTCACCGTAACCATATGAGGAAGCAAAGATGGCCCGATCCCTCACGATCAATGCCCCGGGCGGAAGCTGTGCGAAGCGCTGGCGATGCTCTGATCGGTCCGGATTGAAACGGTTGGCCGCAATGATGTAAGGCAAGCTTTTCTTGCGCACGAGCTCCATCGTTTTCAAGAACACGACAAAGCTCACTGCATCGAGCAAGGTCGGGATGATGTAGACGTCAGCGTCGGGCAGGAGACCATTCTCAGGAAGCTTTGGGGCGGTGTCGAAGATATGGAAGTCGTGCTGTGCCCGTGACTTCACGACACCTACGGTGAAGGGCGTCTCCCCGGCCAGCCTTGCCCAGGCCAACGATGAGCCCTGGGCATCTAGGTCGGCGACATAGACGCTGGAACTTGGGTAGGTGCACTGCAAGCAATGAGCGAGATTGAGCGTGAGAGTCGTGCGTCCTACTCCCCCTTTGCCGTTCAACATGCATATCTTCATGAGAGCACCGCCTGCTCTTTAGACGCCTGTTGGCGGTTCCAATGCATGGTTCGACGGCTACGATCTTTAGCTCTGTTCTTTAAACGCGATGCTCGCTCTTCTTTTTGGTTTAAATGAACTTGATAGAACTTGATCGTCGTGTCGATGTCATATTTGATTTTCATGCTGATCTCCAGTCGGGGTTATTCCCTAACTTGAGAAAAAGGCAGTTCCAACTTTTGTCAACAGTTGTGACTCCAAATACTTGACAAAATTGCGATCAGCCTTTTAATAAATGAAAGGCACTCAAAGCCTCATCAGCAAAAGGAGATCAACATGTTCAAATATCTCTTCAATCACGAAAGCCTTTTAATTTCGGCAGGCTCAATGGTCACACTGGCTGTTCTTGCTTTGCTTAGCTGCTACGTGGTTCTCTCTGGCATCGGCCGCTTGATCAGCAGTGCTCTGGGAACTGCTGTATGAGACGCCTTGTTACCTGGCTGATTGCCATCACATGCTTGATGATTGGATTTGATTATTTGTCAGAGAAGGCTATTGGAAGCATTCGGACAATAGAGTCGTCGCTTGCAAGAATGGGATCCAGATAAAGAAAAATGCCACTCTAAGTGGCCTTTGTTAAATCAAATCATCGACGCTTGGCCTTAAGCATCTCCTTCCGAGCACGTTTGATCAAGGGTCCAGATCGACTAAGATATATACCCATCTCTCTTGCGACATCTGAAACTATTTTTCGAGAGTTAGGAAATAAACAGGAAACATCGCTCCGCGTCATACCTTTTTTGAGGGCATGGCGCAGAAAATTCTTAATTTCCGCTCGTCTCTTAACTCTTTTCAAAGAAACAGACTCGTGGAGCACCATCTTCCTAGCACTCTGGACAAGCGAGCCTGGGACCTGCTCATCTCGCGCAAGCTGGGCGAGACATTGCCCAGGATCTCTAACGAGCAACGCCGCGATTTCGAGACGCTTCTTCTCTAGTATTTCAGTTCTACTAGGTGCGCCGACTTCGATGCAGATGCGACCAATCCGTTGTCTAGTCAAACCGAACTCGCGCGCGAGGGACGAATGCTTCTCGACGCCCCGCTTGAGCTTCCGCACCAATCGAGCCTTCTCCTTTACGCTTAGCCGTCTCATAGTCATAGAGCGACCTTCGCTCGCATTGCGCGTTGATGACGCGCCAAGACTGACCCCTTCTTTTCGGAGGACGCTGAGGCGTCACCGGAAGCGTTTGCCGCTCGGAATTGATCAAGAATGACGACGTTGGTGCGAGATTTGCTGACAGAAAGAACGTTGTGCTTATTAATCGAGAAACCGGTAACTAGTCCACACTTCGGGGCAGACAAAACTACCAACGCCCTCTTGACTTCAAATTTAAATTTCTTCAACTCGAACCCGGAACGCGCCAGGCGTTTTAACTCCAAAAGAGAAATTGGAGGAACAACTTTGTGAGTAGCAATGAAGTCGTGAAGCCACAATACAAGCTGATTATTCCCAAGCGACACTTTGCGAGTCAGATCATTGACCAGAACTTCATCATCAAAGAGCTTGGATAATTCGTTGTTGATCGTGATCGTGATGTTCCCTTTCCGAACCCTCGTCCCAACGTTGACTCTGGCAATCTTCACTCCAGAGACCAACCCTCCGATGTAGTCGTGTGTTGCCGTTTGATAGCTGATCTCCCCGCTTCTTAGATCTCTGAGCATGTTGACCAGGCGACTGTGCATCTGCGAGCAGGTCGATTTATTACCCATCCTTCGCAGCAACTCGTTCCCACTGATTTCAACGGTGTCGGTTTTCTGCTCGACATATGCAGAAATGATGCTCTGCCACAGCAAAGAGTGATGCTGATTGAGCACAGGCCCTGTGTAGCTCACCTTGGTGGCGCGTAGATTTTGAACGGCTAAGCTGGTGTCTTCGAGATGAATTTCTACGCGCTCACTCTTCACTGCCATAGACGTTCCAAAAAGGGCGGATCGCGCCAGCCCCAATGGAATTTTAGAATAAATATCTTCTTTACACACGAAACCATCTCCTTAAAATGACATCAATTAAGGAATAGGCCAATATCAACTTTTGTCAACTTCAAACGGCAAACTGTTAAACGCTTAGGTTAAATTCTCCTGCGATATATCGAGAACTTTGCGCGATATAGCTAGAACCGCACTGCGATATATCGAGAACCATCACTGCGATATTTCAAGAACTTTATGCGATATATCTAGAACCGAAACAGCCGAAATCCCTTGTGGCACAGCGGTTTCCAGCGTCCTTAAGGCTCTTAGGTTTAAAGCTAAAGGAAAGAAGGGCGCTGTCGCGCTCTTTTTTTGGATCAAGAAAAGAGCAAGATCGTCAGCACTTGTCACCCCTTCCGCCTATGCCCCCTGCGAGGGGGCGGCGGGTAAGCCGGGGCTATCGCTTCACCTGGCAGCTGCGCTGCGGCTTCGCCCGCATGAGCAATGAGGGCCGCTTGGCTCGGCCAGATGGGCGATAGCCCGTTCCACAGCCAGCCCCCTGGGGGGCGTTGGCGCAGGGGGGTTGAAGTCGGGAGTGATCTACGTTGTGATTTGCTTGCTCGCTTTGAGCGACGATGGGATCAAGGATGAAATCACACACCGTATTCGCAGCAATTCTCCTGCTGAGCGTTACGCACTCGGCCCATGCCCAGGATCTTGGGAACTTGGCTTTCGACAGGTTCAACAACACGGCCAAGGGCCTGTGCGGCCCAAGCATCATCGAATACACAGGGGTCAATCAAAACCGAACTGATGGCCGCGTTGGCGGATGGAACTACGATGGAGAGGTGACGATGAAGGTCACGTCCGGGCAGAAGGTCATCACCCCGCCCTTGGGTGTAGGAAGAATCACTGCCGTGTGCCTGGGAGAGTCTCGGCCGATCCTGGTGGTCATAGAAGACAAGGCACCTTCAAAGCGATTTTTCAAGGCTTACGACGCGCGGAGTCTCGCCCCAATCAGCGAGAAGGAAGGTTGCAATTTCGTGTGTATGGAAGAAGCTGGCGTCAAGATCCCACCGAAGCTTGCTTCGTTTGATCCGCCGATTGACTGACCATAACGACCCACTCACTCAAGAAGAACGCCCATGTCTTTTTCAGAACACTTGCAATTGAAGGACGGCGAGACGCTTCGCCTCGACAGCTCGCGCGAGACAGGTTTTATGGGGAACGTTGACGTCGACAATTATTCAATCCTGAGCGCCGATGGCGAAGTGGTCGGCAAGGTTGAATACACTGTTGACACTGCCGTCAAAGGCTTGAAGGTGACATATAAGGTCGTCCAGACCGATCTTGAAGGTAAGACTGTCCTGCAAAAATTCTGGTAGAGCGTGCCCTGATGTAGACGATGAAAGCCCCGGAAATCCGGGGCTTTTTTGTTGCTCAGTTCCAGCCGAGGTCAACTCGATCAAGATCGTAGTCGCGACCAATTTGGTGAGCGGCTTCAAGAGCTGAAAGATCGCCGTAGCGCTGCTTGAACTCGGCTTCTGAGAAGCCGGCTTCGTCGATGCTGATGCCGAACATTCTGGTGAAGTGCTCGTTTGCTTCTTTGAAGAACTTAGTGCTCATCATCTTGCTCCAATTGAGCCAATTGCTCGCGATGAGTTGTAGGGAAGCGGCAAGAACGCATTGCACTGAAAGCCGAAACGCAGTGGAGGAGCGCGTGCGCTTGCAATGCGTTCAGCGACCGACCTTTGTCGCTAGCTATTTGCCTGTTGGACCAAATAAATTGTGCTAGAAACCCTTGCCAAACGAGTCAGTTGCCTTAGCTTGTTCAAGAGGAGGCATTTATGACTGATGAAGATCTGTATTTTGAAGAGAGGGCGGTCACACCTGATGATATCTATCCGCCATTTAGGCGGTTCGTCGCAGAACGGCACGGGGACGGCCTGCTGTTCAGCGTAGCAACTGATCAGACTGAGGCCGAAGGCCATTTCAACGACTTCGAGATCATCGATCTTGTCGATCTGGCTCTCATGCAACACCGCAGCATTTGGATTGGCGCATGAGCAAGACAGACGACTACGCGCGCCAATTTGCTGATCTCGTGATCCGCAGCCTGGAGAACCACACAGCGCCATGGACAAAGCCTTGGAAGCCCGGCGAAGTCCCGGCAGGGCCCCACAACGGCGTCACCAATCGTAGCTACCGGGGCAGCAATTTCATGAACTTGCTCTTGACGCAGCAAGAACGGGGCTATCAGTCTGCGGAGTGGTTGACGTTCAAGCAGATCGGGGAAGCTGGTGGCAAGGTCCGCAAGGGGCAGAAAGGCACTTCGATCCAATTCTGGAAGACGTCGGAGCCAAGTGCAGAGCAACTTGCTGAGGATCCAGCGGCAAAGAAGCGCATGCAAGTCTTTTACTTCACAGTCTTTAACCGCGATCAATGCGAGGGACTGCCAGATCCAAAGCCTCAGCTACAAGTTTCTGAGCAATGGCGACATGAGAAGTGCGAGCAACTGATGAGCGATTCGGGAGTTCCGTTCAACTTCAATGGCGGTGATAGGGCTTACTACCGTCCTGACATCGATCAGATCTTCATGCCTTCGAAAGCAGCGTTTAGCAGCCCAGATGGCTTCTATGCAACAGCACTTCACGAGCTAGGCCACAGCACCGGCCATAAAAATCGGTTGGGGCGTGATCTATCGGGAAAGTTTGGTAGTGAGAGTTACTCTATTGAAGAGCTGCGAGCTGAATTCTTCTCTTTTATGTGCGGCGAACGCTTGGGGATCGGGCACGATCCAGGGCAGCACACGGCCTATATCAAATCATGGATCAAAGTGCTCAAGAACGATCCCAAGGAAATTCTGCGAGCGTGTGCGGATGCAGAGAAGATCTGCAATTTCTTGAAGATCGAGCGATATCAAGAGCTTGAGCAAAACAATGTCCAGGCGCAACAGCTAACGGGTCAAGAGCGCCGTCAAGGACGGCCGGTGCGTAAGGCAGGCGCGAAAACTATCGATCCTTTGGCACCCGAACTGCTCGACGATCAGATCAAAGACATGAAGTCCCGGCGCAAAGCCGAAGAACTGGCAGTAGCGCTATGAACGAACGACTGCCACAAATCCATAATTCGGACAGCGAAGAGAGCCGGCAGTGCTACACACAGCCCGGGCATGAACCCCGCCCCAATCTCTTCGATTTTGGCAACCTCAGCCCTGAATCCCAGGCAATCTATGATGCAAGCCGCGCCGGTTCCAGGTTCGATCACCTCATCGACCACGCACTACTCATTGCCCGCATCCGGGGTGACAAAGAACAGCTTGTCTACGCCTCAGAGCCAGATGACACGCTCCCCGGCACGACCCTGTTGGACGCCGTGGCGAACGGGCGCTGGAACGAAGCCAGAGGCCTTATCCGCTCACATGTAGACGTCAATGCGACCAACACGTTTGGACAGACAGCCTTGCACATCGCTGACGACCCCGGAGTGATCGATGCCCTACTCCGCTTTGGTGCGAAGCAAGACATTGTCGATGACTACGGCAACACACCCATGCAAGCGGCTATAGAGCGCGGTGATCGCGATGCACAGCACTTGATGGTGAAATACCGATATGGATCCGATTCGAGCGCCACCTCGATGCGCCGATGATGTTCAAGGCTTAAGCCGATTCTTTAGGACCTGACCCCTGGGTGAGCTCAGCTTGGCGACGTATGCAGCCTCTCCCAGCATCGCAACCATGTTGCCATCACGATGCGGCATCTCAGGCCAGATCTGGTCGGGGATCTGATCAAGGTAGATCGGTATCTCAACCTCATCGTCCGGGCCGAGAGAGGCATAAAAGTCAAACGACGGCGGCTGCCAACCATCTAACGGCAATGCCTTATTGACGATGATTGCGAATGCTATGGGATAGCACTTCATGATCATCACTTGTGAGGCTATCTTAGTCCCAATGTAAGTTATAAATAGATCACGCGCGACCGTTCGTCCAGCGAATGGATAGACCCAATAGCAGACTCTACAATCTCGCAAGAAGGTCGATTGGTCGTTGAGCACATACTCGCCAAATTTCTGCGGGTCTCCCTCGTTGTAGCGATCGATGCCTAGCGCACAGAGGTGACCTAACACTGCCCTGGCTACGAGTTGCGGCTTGACTCGAATGGCCTGCGATCCATCAAGCAGGATCGGTGTGCGCAACATCGCAGTCACCTGGTCTGCCATCGCCACTAGGGCCTTGTCGTAGCGTGACAACACGACGCCATTGCAGCGCTGACAAAGGCTTCTGAACTTGATGCCGTCTGGCATCTTGGTGCCGGGAGGCGCCTTCTCTGCACCCAACTCAGAAACGAGATGGTTGAGTCGCAGAGCGATGTTTTGCGCCAGCGCTTTAGGCGGGATGTGATCTTCGGTCAAAGGCCCTACGGCGCCACAGATATTGCACCTACCCGACTTCGGACCAATGACGTTGAAGACCGGCATGCTCGTGCTACCTCATCGATAGTTGGCAAAGCAGACACGACTGGAACGGGCCCATAGGATCCAACCCGCTATATCCTTAAAGGCAGCAGCCCTCATGCGAGCCTGACTGAGGTCTCGTGGACGACCCATTTTGACGCGTCGGTCAAGTTCATGCCACTACCCTAGCTTTGCGGCGGATCCACGCCGCGATCTACCGAAAAGGACAGAACTATGACGAGTCGCACCTTTGGACATTTCGCCGCCATTGCCGCACGCGCTTCCGGCAGCCTTGGCGCGTTCGTCGCCGCACTGGGCGTGGTGATTGTCTGGGCGGGAAGTGGCCCCTTCTTTAAGTTCAACGACACTTGGCAACTCGTCATCAACACAGGCACGACGATTGTGACCTTCCTTATGGTCTTCCTGATTCAGCACACGCAAAACGGCGACACGGCGGCGCTCCATATCAAGCTCGATGAGCTGATCCGTGTGACTAAGGACGCAAACCAAGAGCTTCTCAACTTGGAATCTATGGACCCGGCGCACCTTGAGGAGATCCGTCAGCGATATGAGTCATTGGCGAAGACCGCTGCTGACATCAAGTCGAAGAAGGAACGCTGCATGCCGTGCCAAGCAGACACCCCCACCGACCCTGAATGATTTAGCGAGAATCTTGAGCGGTCCGGCCTGCCGGGGGGACTCGCGAAAGGCCTCCGGAGTAAGATCACCCGTGCCCTCAAAACAGCACTTGCCATGCCCTACTGCGACCCATTTCCGGCCGTCCATGGTTCCCTTCTGGTTCTCGAAGACGACGATGAGCTTGGGCCATTACTTAAGGACGTCCTCACCATGGCCGGCTATGACGTCTTCTTGGCCAGCACCCACTCGGAGGCCATGTCTCACCTAACGGACACGCCAATGGCGGCGGCCGTCCTGGAATGGTCGACACAGAAAGGCGGCGCCGGAACATTGGCCGACCACCTGTTTGCCCAACGCATCCCCTACGTGGTTGCATCCGGGTCCGTTGCTCACTGCATGCTGCCGGTTTGCCACCAATGGGCGCGCTTCCTGCCAAAACCGTTTGCGATCACAGACCTGATCACGGCGGTGGAGGCCAGTAGAGATTTTGGAGTGCCCGTTGAAGGTTGGCCAGCAGCCCGGTAGAAGCGGGCAAGCTGCGGATTCTGTCGATAGTGAAGGAAGTCTCAACGCGGAGGGCCCTGCCTTCACATCTCTTGGGCGAGCCTAGGGGCATGGTATTGGCTCACCCCAGCAGAGGATGCATCTATGGCAATTAAGACCGCCGAAGAGCTGTTTGTTCACGAGCTTTCGGACATTTATAGCGCTGAGAAGCAGCTCACGAAATCCCTTCCCCGCTTGGCGCGGGCTGCCGAGAATCCTGACCTCGCCGCTGCATTTGAGACCCATCTCGAAGAGACCCAGGGCCAAATCGAGCGCATTGATCAAGTCGTCGAAGTCCTGGGCATTCGGCTCAAGCGCATTAAATGCGCCGCGATGGAAGGCCTGGTGGAAGAGAGCAAGGAAGTCATCGATTCGATCGAGAAGGGACCCGTGCGCGACGCCGCGCTGATTGGTGGGGCCCAAAAAGTAGAGCACTACGAGATCGCCTCTTATGGCACGATTGCGGCGCTCGCCAAACAGCTCGGTTACAAGGACGCCTTGCCCTATCTCCTCGAAACGCTAGAGGAAGAAAAATCGACCGACGAAAAGCTCACCCTTCTCGCCGAACAGGGTGGCAATCAAAAGGCCGCAGCGGGCAAGTGACCGAACTACAGGCGGGCCCCCGGGCCCGCCTCTGACCTGGATAGGAAACATGTGGCGTCGAAACGGGTTATCCATCGTCCTGGTAGTGCTGACCGTGCTGTTCTTGAGCGCGCAGGCCGTGACGGGCTGGAACGTCCACAATGAGGAGCTGGCGCAGCATGGGCAAGTCGCCCTGGGCTTTGGGACCTACCTGACCACCGGGCATTTCAGCAGTGCAACCTTTGAGAACTGGGAGAGCGAGTTCCTTCAAATGGGGATGTATGTGCTGCTCACTGTCCGACTGCGTCAACGCGGCTCGGCGGAGTCCCGTCCCCTCGACCCCAGCGAGGAAAAACCCAAACTCGACGCCGGCCCTGCCCCGTGGCCCGTCCGCCGAGGAGGGATGTGGAAGAAAATCTATGGTCATTCTCTCGCCATCGCCTTTCTAAGCCTGTTTGCGATCTCCTTTGCACTCCATGCCCTTGGCAGCTGGCGTGCGCGGTGCGACGAAACGCGGCTGGAGAATCTGCCCGTCCCTGACTTTCTGGAGCATTTATTCAGCAGTGATTTTTGGTTCGAGTCGATGCAGAACTGGCAGAGTGAGTTCCTCGCCGTATTTGCCTTGGTGGTGCTGACCATTTTCCTGCGTCAGAAGGATTCGCCCCAGTCCAAGGCAGTCGAGGCTCCACACGCCCAGACGGGGGACTGACGTGCCGCGCCCGGCCCTGCTCATCGTTGATCTTTTTTCGCGTTTCGACTTCCCAGATGGGCCAAAGCTCGCTCCACTGGCGCTCAAAGCTGCCAAGAAGGTTCGGCAAATTCGAGATGTCTTTGACGAAGAACAGTTGCCGGTCATTTACGCTAATGACAACTTCGGAGACTGGAAGTGCGGGTTCGATCAGCTGGCCGAGGTCTGTCGCCACGACGATGGTCCGGCTGGCGACATCGCAAAGCTCCTGTTTCCCGGACCGGACCACTACACGGTGCTCAAGCCGAAACATTCGGCCTTCCTTGCCACGCCACTGGCCTTGCTTCTTGCAAAGCTGGACATCAGCACGCTGGTGCTTGCGGGAATGGCCTTGGACTCTTGCGTTCTTGCCACCGCCATCGATGCAAATTCCCGCGAGTTCTCCACGGTGGTGGTGTCTGATGCAACCGCCTGCGTGCCGGATCGCAGGCAAGCCGCTTTGACGCTGCTGCGCTCCACAGGGGGCGTCGAGGTTCGCACGGCCCAGGTGTTTTTGCGCTCCCACGAGAGGGGAAAGGGTCATTGACCAACGGGCGGTCTGGCCGGTCTTCTGCAGGCCATCAAGAGCCGGAAGTCGATGCCGTTCACGGAAAACCAGCTGACATGTCCCTACCCTTACCGTCATGTCTGCCTCCAGCCAAAGAGGGACTCCAGTGATCGAGCAAGCCCGTCTGTCTGCCTTGCACTCATTGAATATCCTGGATTCAGACCCCGAGCCGTTTTTTGATGCGCTTACCCGGGCTGCGAGATCGGCAGCAGAGATGCCCATCGCGCTGATCTCACTGGTGGACGAGGGCCGTCAATGGTTCAAAGCCCAAACCGGGATGGAGGGCGTCCGTGAGACCCCACGCGACATGTCCTTCTGCACGTGGGCAATTCTTTCAGAAGAGATCTTTGAGGTGGAAGACGCTTCCATCGACCCCAAGTTCTGCATAAACCCACTGGTGCTGGGCGCTCCTCACGTCCGGCACTACGTGGGGGCACCGATTCAAGTGGCCGGCGGCCATCGGACGGGCACCTTGTGTCTGCTGAGCCAAACGCCTGGCAAACTAACACCCCCCCAGCGGGAAATCCTTCAGTGCTTGGCCGAGGCCGCTGCCGTGGGGATGGAACAACGGGCACAGCTGCTCGATCGGGTGTCCGAGGCTACTCGACTGCACGGCGATCTGAAGAAGAGCCAAGCGCTGCTCGAACAGACCAACGCCGTGGCCAAGGTGGGTGGGTGGGAGCTCAACGTTGATACCAACGAGTTGGAGTGGACCCAAGAGACCCGCCTCATCCATGGGGTGACCGATGCGTCTCCCTCCTTGGAGGCGGCGCTCTCCTTATACCCAGAGTCGGCACAGGGGCCCATACAAACCGCCATCGCCAGCTGCGCCGAGCACGGCACCCCTATCGACCTGACGGTGCCATCCACCAGGGCTGACGGAGAGCGGATATGGGTTCATGTCGTCGGACAGCGCCTCCAAGACGACCGTGGCACGCGCCTGATCGGGGCGGTTCAAGACGTGTCGCTTCAGCGCTCCGCCAGCGACGCGTTGGCGCTGAGCGAATCGAAATACCGACGGCTTTTTCAGCACAGCATGGGTTTGATCTGCACGCACACCATGGAGGGCATTATCACGTCCATCAACCCGGCCGCCTCCCTTTCACTGGGTCGGGAAGAGCAAGAGCTCATCGGCCAGCCGCTGTCAGCGATCCTTCCGCCGGACAGGCGGATGCAACTCGATGCCTATCTGGCCAAGATCAAAAGAGGATCAGAGCGACTCAGGAGTGATGGAACTTGTTGCCTCCGACGGGTCTCAGCGCTTCTGGGCCTACCACAACGTTCTGGATACGGAGGCGGAGCCTCCCTACGTTCTGGGGCACGCCCAGGACATCACCACGCAACACCTGCAAGAACAGCAACTCCAAGAGCTGGCCATCCGTGATCCGTTGACCCGATGCTTCAACCGGCGCTATCTCACCGAGCTCGCTCATCGTCAGTTGGACGCTTGGGGCTGCTTGGTGTTCGACCTGGATCACTTCAAGGAGATCAACGACACCCAGGGCCACGCAGAAGGGGATGCTGTGTTGATCAAGTTTGCTGCGTTTCTAGAGTCCAAGCTGCTGGACAATGAGGCCGTCATCCGCCTAGGAGGCGATGAGTTCCTGGTCTTCGTTCCCGGCGCGACGGCTGAGCGCATGCACCAGTTGGAAGACTGTTACCGGGATCACGCCGATGAAGCGCCAATCCGATTTTCCGGCGGTTGCGCCGTCAGCCGACCTCATGAGTCGGTGGGCGACACCATCAATCGTGCAGACCTGAAGCTCTACGATCGACGGAAGCAAGAGCGTTCATGACCCTTTTGGGGCATCCGTCAGGGGAGCAAACCTAGCAAAGATCGGTGAGCAGCCACGCCTGCCAACGCCCCTTCGCCCACCGCCAAGGCAATGTTCCCGGCAAACCGGGCCGCATCCCCGCACGCAAACACCCCCGCGACGGTGGTCTGCTTGGCCGAATCGGTGGTGATGCATCCTGCATCCTCTGTCTCGCAGCCCATGCGAGTAGCCAAGTCCGACGCCAAACAGGTCTCGGGGTGAACGAACAAGGCTTCCACGTTCCGCACGCTTCCGTCCGCAAGGTTCAAGATCGCGTTGCCAGTCACACCCGCTAAGGCACTTTCCTCTAACGTCACGCCAATGCCCTTCAGCTCCGCTGAAAGCTCTTCCATCTCGGCCGCTGAGAGCGTTGCGGCGTGGAAGGCCGTGACAGCGCCCCATTGCGAGAGCGCCTTGACCTGGTCCATTGCCTCCGCTTTGGACGCAATAAGCACGCCGATGTTTGTTCCGCAGATTTCATAGCCATGGCAGTAAGGGCAATGGAGGACCGTTTCGCCCCAGCGCTCCGCGAGCCCAGGAATGCTGGGCAACCGATCCACCACCCCATGGGCAAGGATCACCCGCCTGGCGTGGTAGTGGTCACCGGATGCGCAGTGGACAGCGAAGCCCGTCTGGAGAGAGCCGGTGGCCTCAATGGCCTGATCGGTCGCCCATTGCACTCGGTCGTAGGCGAGGAGCTGCCGACGTCCCAGCTCAAGGATCTGGGACGGAGCCACCCCGTCCCAGCCCAAGCACCCGTGTGCCTTCGCAGCGCGTTCGTTACGGGGTTGGCCATGGTCAATGACCAGCACCGTGCGGCAAGCCCTGGCCAGCTGCAGCGCGGCGGACATGCCCGCATAGCTGCCGCCGACCACGACTGCGTCGAAGGGAGGCAGGTCCTGTGACGTTTTGCTGCCAGGGCTGATCATCGTGCTTTGTTCCACTGTCGATAGGGAAAGGATGTTCTGATGTGCACAGGATTTGATGTATTCGCCTCCGCGCAGGCGTAGGCAGACTCAGAACAACTCAACCTGCGGCGCGGGGTAGATCAGGTCCTGCCCCACCGCCTTCGCCATCGGGCTTAGCGGATGGGGCTTGGGTTCTGCGTTGGATACGATGTGCGACACCTCATGGCCCCGGTGCGTCAAAAGGTCGGAGATCAGGCGACGATGGCAGCGCCACCATGGCGCCTCCGCGCACATCAGCGCGGTTCGATGTGCAGCCGCCAGCGCAAGAACCTTCGTTAATCCGCTGGCAAACTCTGCGGAAGCCATGTGGTCTGCATAGCCTTGGAACGCGGCGTTGTCCCATGCCCCGTTGGGAGAGTTGGGCTGCGCCCTGCGCCGGCCACCGAGTTCGGGAATCCACTCATACATCACACCATGGGCCGACAACGTCTCTGCCATCTGTTCCGATGCAAACCAAGGGTGGCGCCGAGACCCCGCGAAGCGCCGCACGTCCGCAATGGCCGCTATGCCTTGCGCAGACAGCAGTTGCAGAAAGTCGCTCCAAGGCCGAGTAGAGTGGCCGATGGTCCAGACAGTCAGCGGGTGCGGGATAGACGGATCGGACGGCATGAAGCAATTGAACACCGTTGCGGATAAAGGCCGTGTCATCACTGCATGGGAGAAGGCTCCAGCCCCTGCGTTAATGACGTCGTCCTGCCGGCGCCTTCATTGAGGAGCCTCGAAGAAGGGTAAGGCTCCTTTGCCCACGCAGGTTTTGCTGGATCGTCGTGCCACGAACACACATTGGTGAATTTGCACCGGCAGCACCCTGTTCAAGTGTCGGAGCTGCGGCACTCATGAAGCGGTGCGCAACGCAAAAATTGCCGAACTAAAATGTGTCACGTCCCGGCTCCGATCCCCATAATCGGTTCGCTAGCTCTGAACCGAGAATCCGTCTGCAACCGTGTTGAGCTTCGTCTGAGGAGAAGCCCGTCGGCCGGCGGGCTTCATTTGAACCGAGTTACGTGAATCTGGTCATGGCTCCCGTGGATTGACGTCGACAGCCCCGGCACCAGGGCCTGCGCCCAGTTCTGCGCCCGTCGCCGGGCGCGCGTCGGGATCAGAGAGGGTTCTCGCAGCCATGGCTTCCAAGGCGACTTGCTCCCTTTCGCTGAGGTCCACATCGCAGCTTCCATCCCCGCCGTCCAATGCCGCTTGAGCGTCACGGTCGGTGACCCGCTCCCAAAGCTCGCCGCTGTTCCAGCTGCCCTCTACATCGCCCTCGCCTTGCGACATGTCCATGTAGAGGTCGGTGAATGCGGGATCCCCGGGCAGCTTGCCAGGAGGGAAGTTGGGCTGGATGCTGTAAAGCGCCTTTTCAAACGATTTCTGGTGTGCGATTTCACGGGTCATGAGGAACCGAAGGGCGTCTTTGATGCCCGGGTCATCGGTCACGTTGATGAGCCGTTCGTAGACGATCTTCGCGCGTGCCTCTGCCGCGATGTTCGATCGCAAATCCGCCGTGGGCTCGCCAATGCTGTCGATGTAGGCGGCCGTCCAGGGCACGCCGCTTGAGTTGACCAACGCCGGGCCACCGCCATACAAAATCTGCTCGGTGTGACTGGTGCTATTTTGGCCCATCAGTCGCATGTCTTCGGCTTCCATCATGCCCTCAGACTGAATTGCCTTGGGGCCACGGTTGAGCATTGCGATGATCGTGCCGATGATCTCCAGATGGCTGATTTCTTCAGTGGCGATGTCCATCAGGAGATCCTTGCGGCCCGGATCCGCCTCGCCGAGACCCTGCGTGAAATACCGCATCGCTGCGGCCAGTTCGCCTTGCGGACCTCCGAACTGCTCGAGCATCAACGCCGCCAAGGCGGGATTGGATTCTTTGACCCGAACCGTATACATCAACTTCTTGTGGTGAAGAAACATTTGCGCGTCTCCTTGGGGCTGGCTATGGCTTGCCTTTATGGAAGAGTCGTCATCTCCTCTGCGGCATGGGTATGGTGCCTGCTCGGGCATCGACGTCCCGTAGAAAACCGTGACGAAAAACCCGCCCTTTCGCACACGCGCTCCTGATCTACGCGTAACTTCTACGCGACTCCGCGCTTCCGTGAGACGTCGGCCGCCCAGAACATCTGAGCGGCATTCCCTCGGGCTGCTCGTGACCGGTTGCGGCCTGGCCATCGGTCACCTATACACCGACCTGGTCAGCGACGGAGCGGGTTTACTTCAAAGGAGGATCGGTCTGCTGATAGGTCCCCACAAGCTGGCCCTTGCCAATCACATGGCCTTTGGCTGCCTTGAGCACTTCATCGCGGGTCGCCCCAGGACGAACCTCCAATCGGGCGTCCAGTGCCAAGATCTGGAAATGGTAGTGGTGCGGGGGAGCCCCTACTGGCGGCTTCGGCCCGTAGTAGCCGATCGAGCCGTGGCTCGTTGCCCCTTGAAGCACGCCCTCGGGATCGGTCAGCCGGGGCTGAGTTTGGAGACCTTCCGGTAGACCGGTCAGGGATCCGGGAATGTTCCAAGCGACCCAGTGGACGAAGGGATTGATGGGTGAGGCATCGGGATCCTCGGCGACCACCACGTAGGTCACCGCCTTTGGGACGCGGTTCCACGTCAGCTGGGGTGATACGCCTTCGTGATACGCACTGAACCGCGTGGGCATGGGTTGACCATCCTGGAAAGCCGGGGACTGCACCGCAATGGACGCTGTTTCGGGGGTGCGCTCCAAGACCAACGGGACACCCGTCCCGGCGGTGACCTGCCGCTCAAGGGACTGCGAAGGAATCGCGGTGGGCTGCGCTGCAGCAGGGGTGCCGCCGCTGTAGCTCACCCGATAGAGCGTGCCATTGGCATCATCGCCCACCAACAGGGCTCCGCCACGTGTGATGGCCAGCCCCACGGGCCGGGCCACGTGCTTCTGGCCCCCATCGACCAGGAACCCGGTCAAGAACGGCTCAAAGGCGGTGGGCTGCCCGTTGCGGAAGCGGACCCGAACCACCTCGTAACCAGAAGCGGGCTTTCGGTTCCATGAGCCACGCATGGTGACGAACGCATCGCCCCGGTATTCCGCCGGGAACTGGCTGCCCGTGTAGAACACCATTTGCATGGGGGCGGCATGGGCGGTGTAGCCCAGCGTCATGGGCGCGCTCATCTGAGCCCACTGCGCCTTCGTGATTTCCCCCGGCGGGGTGCTCTGCGGGTTCTGTCCGTCCTTCCCCCAAATGTGCGGCCAGCCATACTGCTTGCCTTTGACGATGTGGTTCAGTTCTTCCGGCTGGACGTCATCGCCCAGGAAGTCGATGCCGTGATCCATGCCCCACAACTCACCAGATTTCGGGTCCCACGCGAAGCCGATCGTGTTTCGCAGCCCACTGGCAAAGATCGTCCTGCTTTTGCCATCCGGCGTTGACCGCAACAAGGCGGCATGCTCCGGGTTGGTCTCGTTGCATGCGTTACAGGACGAGCCCACGCTGATGTAGAGCATGCCGTCTGGGCCGAACGCCATCGTCCGGTTGGGATGCTGTCCGCCGTCCGGCAAATCGTTGATGATTCGCTCCACGGCACCCAGGGAACCGTCTGCATTGATGGGCGCTCGAAAGACCTCGGTTGGGGTAGCCATGTAAAGCTGTCCGCCTCCGATTGCCAACCCATGAATGTTCGGTCGGTGGGTCACTGCCCTAGGCGCCTCATCAAGGACACCGTCTTCGTTGGCGTCCTTCAAGAGCAACACGTCGCCTTGCTCCCGACGGGAGACGTAAATGTCGCCGTTTGTCGCAACGGCGATGATCCGAATGTTCTTCAGGTCCTTGGCGAAGGCCTTGACCTCGAATCCCTGCGGCACCTTCAGCGCGGCAATGCGCTGGTCAGTAGCGGGGACCTTGTCGGGTTTGAAGGTGTTGACCCGGGCGGGAACGTCCGTCCCATCGCCCTGCTGGGCAAGCACGGGGCCAGTTAAGACGCACAGCAGAGCGGCGTATACGAGGGTCCGTTTCATGGGCGTTAGTCCAAGGATAACCAGGACCTGAATCATCAGGCGGCCCCGATCAACCGCGTGCGAATGCTATGCGAGTGGAGCGTGAGCGGGCTTTCAGTTGGTCATGCACCCTTCGGAAGGAGTCCACTGCCACCCGGTTGAGCCCTTGGACGTCGCATTCTGTCGCGGTCACAAGGACTCCCTGACTCGGCGCTCCTCGCCGTCAGCCTGCATACGGCAAATGGGTTCCAAAGCAGGGGCCAAGATCAGTCGTCTTGTGCCCACCGGGCCAGGTTTTGCTGAATTGTGTTGATGTCCGCCCACGGATCTTTTCGGCGCCGCTTCAGCTTTTCGGGCACCTCCTTCATGGTGAAAGCATCCGCACGGGTCAGCTTGGAGAGCTCGCTCCAAGCGATGGGCATGGCCACGGGCGCGCCGGGCCGACCGCGCAGTGAATAGGAGGCCACAGCCGTTGCGCCGCGGCCGTTTCGCAGGTAGTCGACAAAGATGCGCTTGTTGCGAAGGCTCTTGGTCGAGGTCGCCAGGAAGCGGGTCGGCTCCGACTGAGACAAAGCCTCGGCGAACCCCTTGGCAAACCGCTTGGTCAGGTCCCAATCGCACCCGGGGTTCAAGGGCACCACCACGTGCAAGCCTTTCCCTCCCGACACCCGCAAGAACGACTCCAGTTCCAGTTGCTCAAGCAGCTTCCGGATGTCCACGGCGGCCTTTTTGACCTCGGAGAACGGAACATCCGGGCCCGGGTCCAAGTCAAAGACCACGCGATCAGCCCTGTCCGGGTTCTCTGCGTGGCTGCCCCAGGGGTGAAACTCCAGCGCGTTGAACTGCACCAGCTCCAGCAGGCTGGCCGCGTCGCGAACCACCAGGTAGTGCGCGTTGACGCCGCTGTCCTCTTTGAGGCGAACCGAGTCCACCAGCTCCAAGCCGGCCGTGTGGTGCTTTTGGAAGAAGCAGGGTTTGGCCGTCCCGCTGGGACAGCGAATGATCGACAACGGACGGTCGATGATCTCGGGCAGTAAATGATCCATCACGGCCGTGTAGTAATCCCACACGTCCTGTTTGGTCGCCTTGATGTCCGGAAAGATTACCTTGGTGGGACTGGACAGTTTGGGCGGCGTGCGCGCTTCACCTACCGACTTGGCCGAGCTCCCCGCTGAAGGTTTTTTGGTCGCCTTCCGGGACGGCTTTAACGGGACAGCATCCGTGGCCTTGTCCGCTGGAGGCGTCCTGTCTGAGTCGGCCAGGTCGGCCACGTCTTTGTCTCGCCGAACCGCTTTGAGCGAGGGTTGACGCAGCAGTTGTTGCCCACCAATGCCCCGGTAGAACACTTCCACGACAAAGCGCGGCTCAAACCAAGTCGCTGACCGCAGGTCGGTGTCCTTGGTGGGCACGTGGGCCGTGGGCGTCTTTCCACCCGCCCGGCCAATCAACTGGCTCAACTCCTTGATGAGCGTGTCGGAGAAGCCCGAGCCCACTCGCCCCACGTAAAGCCACCCGTGTTTGGGATCCGGCTTGGCCAACAACAGCGACCCAAAGCCGGCGCGGCTTCCCTTGGGGTCGGTGTAGCCCACCACCGCAAACTCATCGCTGGCCAACTGCTTGGTCTTCTTCCAGTCCTCGCTCCGGCCACCGTGATAGGCCCGATCAGTCCGCTTGGAGATAATCCCTTCGAAGTGGCGGTCGCCGGCGAGCTGGTAGGCCGATTCCCCGTCCCCCTCGATGTGCGAGCTGTAGGCCAAGTGCCCTGGACTCCCTTCCAAGAGCTCTTGCAGGAGTTCCTTGCGCTCCAGCAGGGGCGCATCGGCGATGTCGATTCCGTCGATGTGGAGCAAATCGAACAGCGCGTATGCCAACGTGCCTTGGCGCTCGCCGGACAACGTGGCCTGGAGGAGGTTGAAGTCCTCCTTGGTGCCACTGCCGGCGATGAGTTCGCCGTCCAATGCGCCTGATTTCAGCCCCAAGGTGGCCACAGCGTCCCGGATTTCGGGAATCTTCGACGTCCACTCCAGCGCATTGCGGGACCAAAGCCGCACTTGGCCTTCGGCGATCGTGGCCAGAATGCGGTAACCGTCCCACTTGATCTCATGAACCCACTGGTCTCCCTTGGGGGGCACGTCTCCCAGCTTGGCCAGCTGCGGCTCGAACGGGCCTTCGGGCGCTTTGGCTTTCTTGGCTTTGGTCAGCGCCAAGGCTTTCTTGGCCCAGTCCTTGCGCCGTCCTTTCTTGGGCAACGCCACGGCGGTGAGCTTCTTCTTCTCGGCCTTCCCCGCGCCCGCGCGCTTCAGATCTTCGGCGGGCGGTGCGGTCACATCGCCGAGCAAATCGTCCGCCTCCACGTCGCTTGCGAAGGCATCGTCGTCCTTGAAAAGCAGCCACTGGGGCTGCTTGGCGGGCTTTCCCGACCTCACCAGATGCCATCCACCCTTCAGTTTGGTGCCGAAAAGCTCAAACCGAAGATGCCCCTTGGCGAGCTGGGCTTCCGGGTCGCCCGTCGTCGCCCACACGCCGTGGTCGAACTGGGCGACGTGCCCGCCGCCGTATTGCCCTTTGGGGATGTCGCCTTCGAAGCCAGCATAGTCCACGGGATGGTCTTCCACCTCTACGGCCATCCGTTTGACCGTCGGATCGTAGCTGGGCCCTTTGGGAACGGCCCAGCTCTTCAGCGCGTCCCCGACCTGCAGCCTGAAGTCGTAGTGCCGGCGGCTGGCATGGTGTAGCTGGACGACGAAGATCGCCCGTTGCCCCTGCGGCAACGCCTTGCCAGGCTCCGGCTCCTTCGTTTTGTCAAAGCTCCGCTTGCGGCGGTATTCCGTAAGCGACATGCCCTTCTCCGGTCACTTGCCCAAGTGCTTTCGCACTGCGACCGCCGTGGGACCTACGGCCTTCACCGCCCCCCGCAGTTCCTCGGCGCTGACACCCAGCGCCTTGGTCCAATACTGGAGCTCGTAATCTTCATTGACGTTGATGCGGTCGCGGTCCGGGTTGCCAGTGTTCTTTTTGTCGTCGGTCATGGTGATCTCCTCCGTTGGTCCTAAATGGTTTTGGCCCAAGCAGCTGCCGGCTCCAGGTCACTGCATAGCGGGAGATGGGGTCGCGGCGAACGCTGTTGGCCGAACAGCGACAGGCCCGTAGGCCATCTCGCCTGCAGCAGCAATCACTTCCAATAGGTGAGCTGCGACGGGGCCTCGCGTTTTTCGCACGCCGATAAAGTGGACCCATGAACCATCCACTTCCACGCGTGTTCCGGCAAGCTCTGGGGACCGGCTCACCAGCCCTTGCAGGTTCTGAATCCACGTATCGCAGGGGGTCGCGTCCAGCTGGACCACGGTGGTGGCATCGCCCGCATAGAGATCCGCCATTTCCATTCGGGTCACTCGCGGTGTTGCAGCCAGAAACTGTGGATAAGCGCTCATACGATTCTCCTAAGAAGGTTGGAAACGAATATCCGCTTCAGAGAGAGCACGGCGTGTCACCAAGGCGTCAAGGAGACGTCAAACCGCCTGGCAGCTATGGTCACGTCGCCATTCATACAAGAATGCTCGCACGCGCGACGAAAACACACGCTGTCGTAAGCCGTAGTTCGCTAGTATTTTCGGTAGAGCTAAGCTTGCACCCATTACGTGGGAGTCACGGTGAGAAGTGATTGCAACCGATTCCGGGAGCTACAATGTTCAACTCAGCGATGGACGTGACGATTTGGCTTGGCCTTTATCTGCTTTGGCTTACTGCAGGGGCCATCGACTTTCGGCTTCACAGAGCCAGCAGCATCGAAACCACGTCGGGGCTAAAAGAATCCGCGCTGCACTTGGTGCAGATCGCGATCCTGGGGGCGGCAACGCTGCTATGGCTCTCCTTTCGAGCGTCTCAACCGCTTTTCTTGATCCTTCTGGCGCTGGTGTGCCTGCATGCCATCACAGGCTATTGGGACACACGCGTGGCCTATCCCACGCGCGCCATTCGCCCGTTGGAGCAGCACGTTCATAGCATCTTGGACTTGGCCCCTTGGATAGCAATCGGCGTCGTTTACTGGTCTATGCCTGATACGCACGTCGTAACTGCCCTGGCATTTGACTTGGCTCCCATAGCCTTGTGGTTGTTTGACATCGTGCCGGCGCTGCTCCTTACGGTGCTTCCCGCCCTCACTGAGTTCCGACGCTGCATTGTCTACCACGCGCCCTGAGACGCATTGCAGGTCGAGGCCCCGTCGGAGCGTCGTAGCGCATCCGACAGGGCACTGATGACGATCCAGCCGTTACTTCCTGGCTTCGACGCCTGGGGTCGCGTCGCGCACCAGGAACTCCTCCGTCACTTCCGGCAAATGCGTTGCCAGCCAGTCCGCCATCGCTTCTTCTTGAACCAAGATTTCCTCGCACACGCGTGCCGTTTCCGGGTCACCTGCGGTCTTGGCTGCCGCGATCAACGCGGTATAGGAGGCAATTTCAAAGTGCTCGAACACGTAGCCGGCCATCGCCCCTTTCACGATTTCGTCCGATGCCGTCATCCCACCCAGTGCCTGGCCGAACGCGGCCATCTTCCCCATCATATCTTTGATGGTGGAAGGAGAACCGCCGAGGCGCTTGATACAGCCTTCAAGCAACTCTCGCTGTCCGATCGTTTCCTGGATGTGCTCCTCGATCCGAGCTTTCAGCACCGGATAGTGCTCAATGCGGGAAGCCTGCCCCTTCAACATGGTCTCTGCCTGCTGCTCCATTGCATGAGCGTCGCGAAGCCAGTCCAGCAGGTTCTCTTTGGGTTCCGCCATTGAAAATCTCCTCGTTGGGTAGGTGGAAGCTCACCCTATCCAGGAGGTCATCGATGCGAGGCGATGTCGGGGTGAAGGCGAGGCGAAGCCAGAAGCGGGGGTCAGGCGGAGAGCTTCTCTTGAAGCTCAGTGATCGCGCGATGGATGTCTTTGAGACGGAACGGCTTCTCCATCACCGGAGCGCGCTTGAACCGCTCAGGCAGGGCGGTCTTCCCAAACCCCGTCGTAAAGATAAACGGAATTCCACGCTCCACGAGAACGTCTGCAACAGGAAACGACTCTTGACCATGCAAATTGACGTCGAGCATAGCGACATCAAACGCGATGCTTTTCGCACGCTCTAGTGCCTCCGGTAGATACTCTGCCTTCTCTCCGACGGCGTAGCCCAAGCTCTTGATCGATTCCTCGAGCACATACATCAAGCTCGGCTCATCCTCGACCAAGAACACACTCACTCCTCCAAGTCCGTCTGCCATAAGGCCACCCTCTCGCGCTTTGCGTTTTTCCATGCAGCCCTAGTTTGAAGGCGGAGCCGTTTAGTTGTGTAAAGAGGGCATCAAAGTGCGCACGACGTACGGTTTTTACGATTTCTTTACAAACTCTCCCTTAGGGTGAAGCGATCTCGGGGAGGATAGACGTGACTGAGTTGCAGCACCCCAAAGATGTGTTCAATGACGAGTCCCGGCAGTTCGCCCTTCTGGTCAACTCCGTCACCGACTATGCAATCTATATGCTTGACACAGATGGCGTAATCCGGACCTGGAACCCTGGCGGACAGCGAATCAAGGGCTACACCGCCGAAGACGTCATTGGGACGAACTTCTCTCGCTTCTACTTGCCCGACGATGCCGCAGCCGGCGTGCCCGAGCGCAATCTCCGGACGGCAGCTACTGAGGGGCGATGCATCGAAGATGGGTGGCGGGTTCGCCAGGATGGTTCCCGCTTCTTGGCGAGCGTTGTGATCGACCCTATCTGGGTCGATGGCGTCTTGGTCGGATACGCCAAGGTGACTCGCGACATCACCGAGCGGCATGACGCTCAAGAGCGGTTGCAGCAGGTCCAACATAGCCTTCTTCAAGCGCAGAAGATGGAAGCGATTGGGAAGCTGACTCTTGGGTTGGCCCATGATTTCAATAACCTATTGACCATCATCGTCAACTGCCTTGATCTCATTAGCGTGCGTGTCAAAGACGGGCCCGCTGCCAAGCTGATTGAGACCGCTCTGCGCGCGGCGGAGCGTGGCGCGCTTCTCTCTAGGCAGTTGCTAACGTTCGGCCGAGGCCAAAAGCTATCTCCTGAGCGCTTGGATTTGACTGCCTCCCTTCGTCAATCCCAAGAAATCTTAGAGCGCTCTGCGGGAGAGGCTGTCAAGTTGGTCTTCGACCTCCATGAGGATCTTCCCTGCGTATTTGTCGACAAGGCACAACTAGAGGCGGCGGTGCTGAACTTGGTATGCAACAGCCGAGACGCGATGCCCAACGGCGGCACAATTACGATTTCGACAGGCGCAAGGGAAGCGCGTGATCCTGCCTCAGCCAATGGCGCCCTCGAGCAGCACGTCTGCTTAACCGTTGAGGATGATGGCGAGGGCATCCCAATCGCTCACCAGGCTCGCGTTTACGAGCCGTTCTTCACAACTAAGCCGGTAGGACGGGGTAGCGGACTGGGACTTAGCCAAGTTTTTGGATTCACCACGCAGTCTGGTGGTTTTCCCCAACTTAGCAGCGCCCCGGGCGAAGGCACCCGGATCGTGCTCTGCTTCCCCATCCATGAGCCTTGATATGCCGATCAACGTATTGTTCGTAGAAGACGAAGCCGACCTCCGCACGGTAGTTGTTGAGGCGTTATCAGATCAAGGGTTCGCGGTCACCTCTGCGTCTGATGGCGTCGAAGCAGTTGCTTACCTTCAAGGTAAAACGCAATACGCCGTGGTTGTGACCGATGTGAGCATGCCTGGCGGGATTTCGGGCCTGGATGTGGCTGCACAGGTTGCTGAAACACAGCCGGGTGCCCGGGTATTGTTGGTGTCTGGCCTACAACGGTCCCAGCTTCCCCCTATTCCCGCCTCTGTGCGATTTTTGCCCAAGCCCTATCGCTTCAAACAGCTCATCACGGCAATCCACGAGCAGCTGTCGTAGACCCTAACGGCGACCTTGCTCAGCTTGTTAGAGCTATGAATGTCCTTGCCAAACATGGCATGGCACGCACGCAGCGTGAATTGCAGGGCATCTCGTGTGCAGAACTCGAAGAACACGAGCCGCAACGCAAAGAAATTATGGTGTCTCGCACGTTTGGCAAAGACATCACGTCACAAACCGAGCTGGTGCAAGCCATTGCCACCTTTGCCCAACGGGCTTGCGAGAAGCTTCGTTCAAGGCAGCTGCAAGCAGCGGGTGTCTGGGTGTTCATCCAGACGAACCCTTTCAAGCAACATTTGCCGCAATACAATCCATCAAAGTCGTTCCGGTTGCTGATGCCCTCTGCGGACACGAGGGAAATTTTGATGGTCGCCCAGGGGCTGACCAAGGCCATGTTCCGTCAGGGTTACGGCTACAAGAAAGCAGGTGTCAGCTTGCTTGATCTGAGCCACACGGATGTCCAGCAGGGGGATCTGTTTGCAGGGATCGACCAGCGCAGCAAGGCCATTATGGAAGTGATGGACCGGACCAACCAGAAGTTCGGCCGGGGCTCCATGGGCTTTGCTTCCACGGCATGGAGACCCAAGGGCAAGACGCTTGAAAAGCCCGCTTGGTCAGTCAAGAGGGACATGCTCTCGCCGGCTTACACGACGGATTGGAAGCAGCTCATTCGCGTGAGATAAGATCAACCTGAGAACGGTCGATGTCTGCCTCGATCACAGATTCCCGATGACGGCAACGGGTCCGATAGGCCCCACCCCAATACCATAAGGTGCTCACGATGGATGACATGGAACGCTTCCGTATTCGCAACCTAGTGCTGAATGACATTGACTCTCAGCTAAAAGGGGATGACAGCTTTCAAGTTGCCAGATACAAGATGTTCCTGGGCATCAAACATCACATGCCGAAGTTTAAGCATGCACGCTATCACCGGCCCTTTGAAAACGCTAAAAGCATCCCAGGGACAGCGATGGTGCTCGACAATGCCCTGTCGAGAGCAATGAGAGAGATTGCAAACCAGATCAACGGCTTTGGTCAGATGATACGCAAGCTTGAAGCATGGGATCTGGTGATCGAAGGACTGGAACACGAGCAAGTATTTTCGCTTGCGATTGAGCACATTGAGCCGCTTGCCAATCTCGCTATCTCGGCAACGCAGGCAATCCGAGGGCAAATGATCTACGCCACGGTCGAGTGTGGCGCACTCATCAACGCTCTCATTGATGAGCCCCTGGGCTGGGACGGCAGCACCCATGTGACCATGAAGGTTGCAAAGTCCGTGGCTGAGAATTGGAAAGCGTGGCCGGAATTAGCAGAGAAGCTGACCCTCCTTGAGGCCCAGGAACTCAACGAGGCAAGCGGACACTTCCGGAACAGCTTTCAGCACGGCGCGCCTCGCCAGCTCGTCATTGGGCTGACGGAGCACACTGAGTGGACCAAGCATGCTGATGGTTCCTTTTCATGGGGAATTGGGACTCAGGATCCCATCAAACTCAAGGAGATCATTCCCCACTTGAAGAAGGCTCACGACGACCTTCTCACGGCACACGAAGCGCTAGTAGAGCTTTCTAAGGAATGGGAGTCTTCTGTGATGAATCCAGTTCCATAGATGCTCCATTGATCACCGCTCGCCCGACTTAGCGGCAAGAAAATGGTCAATGATCTCGGATGCCACGATGGGAATACCGCTTGCCAGGTTGAAGTGGCGATAGCTTGAAAGCGTAGGTTCGCGAGATGAACCGTCATCAAAAGATGCGGTGACCACCTCTGTCCCAGGCCTAATGCGCTCCTCAACAAATTTCCACTGGCTCGTAAGCTTGGAAGGATCAAAATATAGAAGCACGGCCATCGATGCCGGAAACAACGAAGAAATCGTGTTGTTGGATCGGAAAGCGGCCTGATTTCTAACCTTGACCAAGCGCCCGTGCCCAACCATCGTCACCTCATCAATAAATCGAGAGCATTCTCCTTCGCCGATTTCGTTGCAGATGATGTCGAGCATCCCATCTACCCACTCACGAGCACCGATGGCCTGGGGCGTGAGTTCATCCTTCAAGTAACAAGCTTCAACCAAGCGCTTCCCTGTGGGCGACAGACTGTCTTTAGCCCACAGGCCCAACTGCTCGATTTGCAGCTTGTCATGCTCAACAAGTGATGCAAGGAAGTCCTTTGGCACCATCCTTCCGCTACCAGAATCCGGATGGAGATTGAAGAGCGTGGACACATGTGCGCTTCTGAGCTGCTCGACTTGGTGAAAGCTCAACTCGCGTAGGACTTTGATGAAATGCCGCCGCTCTGACAACACTATTCGCCCAAGCGCAATAGTTCGTGCAAGACGACCATAAAGAACAGATTTTTCTGCTTCCATGTCCTGTTCGAGGGATCGCATGATTGCTACCAAATCCTCAGCAGTCATGGCTTCCGCATTCTCAGGAAAAACATCTCCTACGCGTGCCGCATCGATGAACTCTTGGTATCGCTTCTCGCGTCTTTGATCCATCCATTCTGCAAGGACGCGGGGTCCTTTAACGATCAGGGCGAACGGGTCTCTCGCCGTCTCCAATGCTTCGCCAAGCCAGTCTGCCACAGCCCACCCCCACCAGTTGTAAGTTCAAAAGAACTGAAAAAACTTCCCAGAAGATTAAGGATAGCCTCTAAAGTGGACTAGGAGTGGAAGTTGATCACAGGGAGGTCTTGAAGATTCTTGATGCTTTCAACCATTTCTTCTGAAAACTGAAAGAACTTGTCAGCGTCATGGACTCGATAGCAGAGCTCAAAGAACATGCCATAAGAGATCACGTAGCAAGGGATGCTGCGCTCCACCATCAGCACATTGAGGATCTTCGCGTATTCTTCGCTCTCTCGCTCAAAGACTTCTTTGATGATCGTGATCGCAAAGAGCTGCTTCTGACTGATATCGATTGACTTCTCTTCGCCGTTGAGGATGTATCGAAGCGTTCCGTTCCCTGCTTTGATGTAACTTTGTGCACCCCGAACCTGTGCCACAGCTTTCTTGAAAGCGGTCATCGCATTGGTTTGCTTCCGACTGAGCTTCTGCTTTGCGATGCGCTCAACGTTCGGACTGTCTTTGGCTTGGATGATGAGCACTCGATCATCTGTCACCACCAAGACGTCACAAATCTCTTCCTTATCAGTTGTTCGTAGTGGTCCGTGGTAGATCAGGCTTTGGGGAAAGCACATCGCCAAGCACTTGATGATGTCTTCTTCCTGAAAGTTCCCAGGCTCTTCCCGCTCCAACATCGAGATGCTGTATCCCTTAGCCCCATGGTGTTGATGGAGCGGATACCGAGCATCTTGTATCGCGAGGCTCTCCCCAAACGAGTTGTGGACCAGCTTGACTGTCAGCGCCTCTTCATCGTCCTGGGGGGTTCGAAGGCCGAACCAGTCGCCGACTCCATGCAGCATGTTCTGAGCCTCGACGAAGTCCGACCCAAGCAGCTTCAACCCATCCAGGTGCTTCTTGGCGACGTCTGGGACATCAATCTCGGCTTCGTAGACCAAGAACTCTCGTCCATGCTCATCGAAGAAATGGACGTTGACGGAAGGACTCGTCAACGCCGCCAACAGCTGGCGACTCTCGACGTCATCGACCAGAGGTGTGCGAATGATAAATGGTTCGTCTTCGTCGTCGAAGAACGCGAAGACCAAAGCTAGCGTCTCTCGTCCGCCAAGGTCCGCAGGGCACACATACACCTTGAAAAAGCCACTAAGCTTCGCGGCTAGAAGGACTTCCTTCGTCGCTTTGACGATCAAGAAGGGACTACCTCCATCAGGATCAGGAGCTGCCATCATGCCAATGGGGAAGCTCAAGACCTGGTGGTAAATCTCGGGGTGGAGGACGGTTAGCATCAGGCGAGGATAACGCCTTACCCTCTGCTTGTGTAACAGCGGGGTCTAGCGACCGAGCAGCTGTGAGAGAGTGTCTATCACCACTGACCAGAAGCCCTTTGTTGCAGCAGGCCATGGCAGGGTCTTCGCGAGCTTTAAGCTGTTAGGCGTCTGCTGACGTCTGCAATCCACGACTATGCCAGGTGGCTTGGCAAAGATTTGATGCCCTTGTGAGGCTGCGACATAGCGCCAGGCTCTCTCGTGATCCTCAGCTTCAAGCTGTGTGCCCTGAATCGTCGATAGGTGCTGGAACTCGAAAGCGCGAGGCCAACCACCAGCGATTGACTCGTGCTCCTTGCGCCTGCGTTCCATATCAACCGTCTGGCCGATGTAGACTGCCCCACTTTTAAACTTGAGAGCGTATAGATGCCGCTCTCTTGCATGGTATTTCTGATCTCGCTTATACCGCACTGGATCTCCCGGCTTGCTGAGTTAGAACCAGCAAAACAGAGAATCCAGAATTGGCAATAACTTATTTATTTATAATTCCGTCACACCTAGTGTCAACCAGAAGAACTTGGGTAGGTGCAACTAGCTTCTCGGCGTTGAAGCATCAAGCTCAGCCCGATCAGCAATCGCTTTGCTTTGCGCCTGCTCTCGATCCAGCCATAGAAGCTTCTCCCGGTGCTTGGTTTCAAGATGTTTCCGGTAGGCCTCTATGTAAGCAGCCTTTTCTTCATGCATCGCCCAGGGCTTCTCAATTGCCTTTTCAGGCGTAAGGGCGACGATACGACATCCAGTCCGTAAGGTATCTGACAAGAGCTCGTCTGAGACAGAGGTGATCAGGCTATTGCAAAGAACAACCGGCCTGCCGGTAATCTTGTCTTTGAAGACGATAAAGAGGTTTGGGCTGGGACGAAGATCGAGTCCAGCGCTGCCTTCGATTTCCTCTTCTACCCCGCTCTTTTTCTTTAAGACCGTTGCCCACCATCGCAATATCTGATCTTTGCGAGCTGTGTGGCTTTTGGACAGGAAGAAAGGATCATCATATTTCTTTCGGGCTTCTCGCAAAGCACTACTGGTGATTCCAAGGAAGAACGACGTCATTGATAGCGTGAATAGAGCATCACCACTCATCTCATGAAGCTTCTTGCGCACTGATGCATAGTCCTGGCTTTCTAATAACTCATCGCGCTTATCCTGATCTGCAAAGATCGACTCCAAGGCGTTCTTGAAGCCTTCTTCCTCAGCCTTCTCGTTTGTCATTCTCGGCATATAAAAAAGCCGACATTGCTGCCGGCTTTCCTAGGTTCAATGAGACATCAGGACTTGTGCGGGTATGCCGGATATTCGTGATCCGGGTTGGCTTTCTTCCACTCCTGGAAGGCAATCGGGGTGCGGCCACGACCGCTCCATTTTTCACCGGTCGGCAGCTCATACTTCGGCTGCACACTGCCCTTTTCCTGAGACTGCTTACCGCCCTTCTTCGCTCCGCGAACCTTGTCAGACGGGAAGAACGACTTCAATTCAGCCTTTTGTTCGGCAGTGAAGTGCTGGAAGAACTCAGACATCTTGCCGTGGATGTCTTCAAAGTGCTTCGTTGCCTCGGCAGCGAGCAACTTCTCCTTGTCCTGCTCAAGCTTTTGCAGAGCCTCACGAAGTTCTTTCTCTTTCTTCTGAATTTCTGCGTAAGTCATTGCCATTCGTTTGCACTCTTAGGTTGATCAAAGGAATTCGGGATGCATCCGGATCATATCGAACCAGCATAAAGCTGGCAACGTTCTGAACTGATCTTATAGCTCAATCCATTGAGTTTGGACCAAGCCTCAACTTGTAATTCAGCGCCGCAAGGCCGGGCGAGTGCTTACCCATACCATTGAGCTTTTCGGCGGCAGTGAAGTCCCTACTGTAGGTCGCATGGTGCTCATCATCGAGCTCGTGACCCACAATTTGAGCGCGAAGTTCAGAAGACACACCAAGTCCTTGCAACTCTTGAATGAAGGTTTTTCTCAACGAATGGAAGCCACGCTTAGCCTTCGGCCAGTCTTTGCCAATGACAGACAAGTGCCGGCTGAATGCCTTGGTGATCCAATTTCCTTGCCCGTTGAGAGCAGTGCCTTTGGCTTGGGGGAACAGGCGCTTATGTCCTGCCGCTCGTCGGTGCTCAACCCAAACAAGAAGGCCTAGTTCAATCAAAGCTGGATGCAGAGGCACAGTGCGAAGACTGACCTCGGTCTTCACCTTCTGATTTTCACCCTCATCCGAAATTCGGATACAAGCCAATTTCCCTTCATTGAAGACGTCTGTCACCAGCAACTGGCCCACCTCAGAAGCACGAGCACCAGTGTAAAGCCCGATCAGCGAGGCCCATTTGGCGTTTTGTGAGAGCTTTTCAAAGTTGCTGGGTGAGAAGATCGTCTGGATCTGCTCATGGTCATATGCTTTAAAACCAAGCTTCCTGCGCGCCCGCTTCTCGCGGAGCGAATAGCTAACATGCCCTGTGGCAGGGTTATCGCCATTCGGGTAGAAGCCTGACGCAATTG
This sequence comes from Stenotrophomonas sp. CFBP8994, assembly GCF_034044835.1. Lineage (NCBI taxonomy): Bacteria > Pseudomonadati > Pseudomonadota > Gammaproteobacteria > Lysobacterales > Lysobacteraceae > Stenotrophomonas > Stenotrophomonas sp. CFBP8994. Next base: position 161,061 of record NZ_JAXCWT010000001.1, read on the forward strand.
ACCAATCGAAGAAGCCGCCCTTTCCGCCTACATAGCTTTGCTTGTTCGTGAGCGTGGGCGTGGATGCACCGTTGTCGCGAAGGTGCTGATACCAGCGCGCCAGGTCAGGTCGGGACACAGTGTGGAGCTTGGACTTCGGCCCGAGGAATGAAACCAACGATTCCACCGCTGCAAGCTTGATCGTGTAGGTCTTGGGTAGCGTGCGCGGTTTGATGCTTGCAAGCCACGCATCGCGAGCCTTCTCGAGGCTAATGGTTTCGGTGACTTGGGGTCGAGAAGCGTGTGTCCGCCGAACGGGAGTGGGATCAAGGACGCCGATTGCTGCGACTTCCGCAGCATTCGCCTGGGCTTGCGCCTGACGGAAGAGCTTTACGTCTTCCTCGCTATCCATCTGCCACCGCTCTGTGATCGTGCCATCAGCGGCTTGAGTCCGATGCAGAGTGAGATCATTTCGACCTGCACCTTTGCTCAGCCGCTCAACAAGATCTTCCAGATCCTTTTTACCGAACTTCTCCACACTTCTTTCTCGCAGCAAGTCATAGGCCTGAGCATAGCTTGACGCGAGAACGGTTGCGCGCATACGAGCGCAGCTAGTGTCGGCAGTGTTTAGAGCGCGTTTGATGAGCCTGAGACCTACAACTGCATGTAGATCACCCGGAACACGCTGACGGAAAGAGTAGTGGCCAGAGGCAGCTCGAACGAGATTGTGAGGGATGCGCATGCGGGAGATGTGTCCCGACTTGTGTCCCATTTAACAATCAATCAAATCATGCAAATAATCATATAAATCAATTACTTGCGATGATCTGGCGGAGAGAGTGGGATTCGAACCCACGGAAGGAATGACCCTTCGCCGGTTTTCAAGACCGGTGCCTTAAACCGCTCGGCCATCTCTCCGGATGTCGCGCGCCGGCCGGGCCGGGCGCGTATTCTCGCATGGTCGGCCGGGTTTACCCAAGGCCGACCCCGACAGCGTCAGCCGGCGTCTACCGCCAGGGCGCCCAAGGCGCTGGCGCGGATCTTTTCCTTGGCCCGCTCGCAGGCGCCGCCGCAGTCCAGGCGCGACGCTTCCAGCTGCGGTGGCAGATGCTCGGCCAGGAAGTCGATGAACACCCGTACCGCCGGCAGCAGGCCGCGGCGGGAGGCGAATACGGCGTGGCAGATGCCCTGCGGCAGGGACCATTCCGGAAGCACCACTTCCAGCTCGCCACTGCGCACGGCGTCGGCGCAGACGGTCTCGGGCAGCATGGTGATGCCGAAGCCGTCCTTGACCATGCTCTGCAGCAGCGGGAAGTCGAATCCGGCCACGCGCGGCTGCAGGTCCACGCGGCGTACCGCGCCCTCCGGGCCGTGCAGCTCCCAGCGCTGGCGGGCCTCGTCTTCGCTGATGCTCAGGGTGACGTGGTTGGCCAGTTCATCGGGATCTTTCGGGCGGCCGGCGCGATCCAGATATTTCGGGCTGGCCACCAGCAGTTCCTGCACCTGGCCGAAGCTGCGCATCACCAGGCTCCCGTCATCGTCCAGGCGTGAGCGTACGCGCAGGGCCACGTCATAGCCTTCGTTGATGATGTCCACGCGGCGGTTGCTGATGTTCAGCTGCAGGCGCACTTTCGGGTACTGGGCCAGGAACTTCGGCAGCAGCTTGGGCAGCTGCATCTGCGCCAATGAGACCGGAACGCTGGCGCGCACGAGGCCGCGTGGCTCGGCACTGAGGCGGTCCACCACTTCGCGGGCGGCCTGGGCTTCGGCCAGCATGGTCTGCGCGTGGCGATGCACGCTGGTGCCGACGTCGGTCACCGCGAAGCGGCGCGTGGAGCGCTGCAGCAGGCGCACGCCCAGGTCGGTTTCCAGCTGGCTGATGCGGCGGCTCAGACGGGATTTGGGGATGCCCAGGGCGCGTTCGGCCGCGGCGAAGCCACCGTGGTCCACCACCATGGCAAAGTAGTACAGGTCGTTGAGGTCGTGCATACCGAAGTTCCAGATATAGAACAATACGTGGTATTCAACCACCTTTATCCCAGCGACGCAACAACCTAACCTGCTTTCCGTCGGCGGCGCCTTGACCGCCCTTCCCCGGATACAGGTGATTGCCATGAAGCTTCTTCACATTGATGCCAGCGTGCTGGGCGACAACTCGGTTTCCCGCCAGCTGTCTGCGGCCGTGGTCGCACGGTTCAATGAGACCGTTGAGAACCTCGATGTAACCTACCGCGATCTCGATCGTAATCCCATTCCCCATTTGAGTAGTGGTTCGCTGGCCCAGGTGGATGCGGCCGAAGCCACCGATGCCGAAGCGGTGATGCAGCATTTCCTTGCCGCAGACGTGATTGTCATTGGCGCGCCGATGTACAACTTCAGCATTCCTTCGACGCTGAAGGCGTGGATCGACCGCGTGGCGGTTGCCGGGCGCACCTTCAAGTACACCGAGAATGGACCGGTCGGCCTGGCCGGTGGCAAGCGCGTGATCATCGCCAGTTCGCGCGGCGGCATCTATACCGATTCGCCGGCCGACTTCCAGGAGCCGTTCCTGCGCCAGGTGTTCGCCTTCATGGGCATCACCAATGTCGAATTCGTGCGTGCCGAAGGCCTTGCGTATTCGCCGACCCATCGCGAGGAAGCCATTGCTGCGGCGCTGGCCAGCCTGCCGGCCGCCGAGTTCGAAGAACTGGCCGAAGCCTGAGTGTTCCAGGGCAGGCGTTGAGTCCTCGTCGGACGCCCTGCCCGGGCCGGATTCCCCCTCCCCCATCCGGCCCACCCTGCGGCCCCGCTTTGCGGGGCCGTTTCTATTTGATAGCAGCCACAAAAAAAACCCGCCGTTCGGCGGGTTCTTTCGTTACGCGATCTTTTCCAGGCCGCCCATGTAGGGCTTGAGCGCATCCGGTACGGTGATGCTGCCGTCGGCGTTCTGGTAGTTCTCCATCACCGCGATCATTGCGCGGCCCACGGCCACGCCCGAGCCGTTGAGGGTGTGCACCAGTTCCGGCTTGCCGGTTTCCGGGTTGCGCCAGCGCGCCTGCATGCGGCGCGCCTGGAAGTCGCCGCAGTTGGAGCACGAGGAAATCTCGCGGTAGGTGTCCTGCGAGGGCAGCCACACTTCCAGGTCGTAGGTCTTGATGGCCGAGAAGCCCATGTCGCCGGTGCACAGCAGCACCTTGCGGTACGGCAGGCCCAGCTTTTCCAGCACCACTTCGGCGCAGCGGGTCATGCGCTGGTGCTCGGCTTCGCTCTCGGCCGGGGCACACACGGTGACCAGCTCGACCTTCTCGAACTGGTGCTGGCGGATCATGCCGCGCACGTCGCGGCCGCCGCTGCCGGCTTCGGCGCGGAAGCACAGCGAATGGGCGGTCATGCTCAACGGCAGGCGCTCGGCCTCGATGATCTCATCGCGCACGATGTTGGTCAGCGACACTTCCGAGGTCGGAATCAGATACCGGGTCGACTCGCCGACAGCAGTCTTGAACAGGTCGTCTTCGAACTTGGGAAGCTGGCTGGTGCCACGCAGCGATTCCGGGTTCACCAGGACCGGGACGTTGGTTTCCTCATACCCGTGCTCGCCGGTGTGCAGGTCGAGCATGAACTGGGCCAGGGCGCGGTGCAGGCGCGCGACCGGGCCACGCAGCACGGTGAAGCGCGAACCGGACAGCTTGGCGCCGGCTTCACCGTCCAGGGCCTGGTTGCGCGCGCCCAGCTCGACATGGTCCAGCACCGGGAAATCGAAGCTGCGCGGGGTGCCCCAGCGCTTCTGCTCGACATTCTCCGATTCGTCCTTGCCGTACGGGACATCGTCTGCCGGTACGTTGGGGATGCCCATCGCGATGGCTTCAATCTTCTCGCGCAGCTCGTCCAGGGTGACTTCCGAGGCTTTGAGCTCGTCGGCGAAGGCGGCCACTTCGGCCATGATCGCCGAGACGTCCTCGCCCTTGGCCTTGGCCTGGCCGATGGCCTTGGAGCGGCTGTTGCGCAGGCTCTGCAGCTCCTGGGTACGGATCTGGATGCGCTTGCGGTCGGCTTCCAGCGACTCCAGCCCGGAGACGTCCAGCTCGAAACCGCGCAAGGAGCGCAGGCGTTCGGCGAGTTCGGCGGGTTGTTGGCGGAGCAGGGCTGGATCGAGCATGGCGTTTGGGCGGTAAGTGCGGGTCTGGAGGGGGATTATCGCCTGTAATCGGCTTTTCTGCCGCCCGGTTCATTCCCGGCGTGGCAGAATCGGGGAGTTCACCATGGTATGGCTCATGTCCGCTTCCCGTTCCTCGTCTGGCAAGAACATCACCTTCCAGCTGCCCCGCCGCAGCCTCATGATCGCCGGGATCGCCTTTGGCGTCGGCGTGCTGCTGTTCCTGGCCGTGTGGCTGGGCAACCGCAACAACGACTTCTACAAGGCCGGCCCCGCGCAGACCCCCCAGGAAGTGGCCCAGGTCGAACCCTTGCCCGAACCCCTGCCCGCCGCGGCCGGATCCAGCGACATGCCTGACGCCAAGCCGCTGCCGGTGGAAGACGAGAAGCCGCAGCTGGTCGAAACCGCTCCGCCGCCGGCGCCGGCCGCCCCGGCCGCTGCCGCGCCGGAAACCGCCCCCGTGGCGATGGCCGCCGGCGACCGCCCGCAGCCGATTGCCGACCAGTCGCCGCCACCGACCTACCCGCCTGCCGCCCTGCGCAACGGCGTGGAAGGCAGCGTGGTGGTGCGCGTGGATGTGGACGCGACCGGCTACCCGATGAACGTCACCATCATCCAGCGCAGCGGCTCGCGCGACCTGGATCGCGCTGCCAGCGATGCCGTGCGCCGATGGCGTTTCCAGCCGGCGCAAAGCAACGGCGTTGCGGTGCCGGGCAGCATCGAAGTCCCATTCGATTTCAAGGCGCAATGATATTGCGCGGGTAGGTGCCCACAGGTGCCACCGGTACGTGCCCACTGGTAGGTGCCCACTGTTAGTGGGCACACGCTTGAAGACCGCGCGAACTCCACGTAAAGGTCCGGCTCATGATGCTGAACCTCAACGGGAATGCACTCGTGGCGTTGACGCATCGGTGACACACCCGCAACCCGGCTCAGGCAAGACTGGCGTCGTCAACTCGACACCAGGAGTCCGCCATGAGTGTTACCCATGCACACGAGATGCCTACGTCGCCGCAGCAGCAGCGCGACATCATTGACGAGCCGGGCCGCCGCCGCACCTCCCCGCTGCTTTGGATCGCGCTGATCGTCGCGATGTTCGCCGCCGCGCTGGTGTGGCTGCGCTATGCCAACCCCGATGAAGGTGCCAGCGCCCCGGTCGGGGAACGCATGCTACCTGCTACCGAGACGCCGGTGGCGGTGACGCCGGCCCCGGCCAACCGTGAAGCTACGCCTGCCACCACGCAGCGTCGTGCTGCTCCCGTCGTTCGCGATCGCGATGCGCGCCCGCTGAGCAGCAACGCCAAGCCTGTGTATCCGCGGACCGCGCTGCGTAGTGGCGTGGAAGGCAGCGTGATTGCCAGCCTCAACGTTGACCCGCGCGGCCAGGTGACCGACGCCAATATCGTGCAGCGCAGTGGCGGTCGTGACCGTGACCTGGACCGTGCGGTGCTGAGCACCGTGCGTGACTGGAAGTTCGAACCGGCGATGCACAACGGCCGCGCCGTGGCCAGCGTGGTACGCGTGCCGGTGGACTTCCGCACTGAGCAGCGGTAACCCTCATCTGTAAAACGGCGGGGGAGCAGGAGCCGACCATCGGGTCGGCTCCTTTTTTTTGGCCGCCGACGGTGCCTTACCCGAGGTTGAAGCCGGCGGTGCGGGCGATGCCGTCGAAGTTGGGGAACGAGGTAGCGACGTTGGCGATGTCGTTGATGCGCACTTCGCCGCTGCTGATCTGGCCGGCGATGGCGAAGGCCATGGCGATGCGGTGGTCGCCGTGGCTTTCGATGGTGCCGCTGCCCAGTTCCGTGCCGCCGTGGATCGTGGCGCCGTCTTCGGTTTCATCGACCTGCACGCCCAGGCTGCGCAGGCCGGTGGCCATTGCGGCGAGGCGATCGGATTCCTTGACCCGCAGTTCGGCCGCGCCACGCACGATGGTGTTGCCCTGTGCAGCGGCAGCGGCGACGAACAGGGCCGGGAACTCGTCGATCATGTCCGGCACCAGCGCTTCGGGAATCTCGGCACCGTGAAGCGGTGCATGGCGGACCACCAGGTCTGCCACGGCTTCCCCGCCCTGCTCTGCATGGTTCTCTTCGCGGATATCCGCGCCCATCAGTCGCAGTGCGGCCAGCAGGCCGGTGCGGCGCGGGTTGAGGCCGACCTGGCGCAGGGTCAGTGCCGAACCGGGAATGATGCTGGCCGCCACCAGGAAGAACGCCGCCGAGGAGAAGTCAGCCGGCACCGCGATGTCGGTGGCGCGCAGGCGCTGGCCGCCCCGCAGGCGGGCCTTGCCGGGCGAAAAGTCGATCTCCACGCCGAAGGCGCGCAGCATGCGTTCGCTGTAGTCGCGGGTCGGGTGCGGTTCGGTCACGGCGGTGTCGCCCTGCGCATACAGGCCGGCGAGCAGCACGGCCGATTTGACCTGCGCGCTGGCCACCGGCGATGCGAAGTCGATGCCGTGCAGCGGCTGGCCGCCATGCACGCGCAGCGGCGGGGTGCCGTCGGCCTCGGTGTCGATCTTCGCGCCCATCTGCGCCAGCGGCCCGGTTACCCGGCGCATGGGGCGACGTGACAGCGATTCATCACCCACCATCACGGAATCGAACGGCTGCGCGGCGAGCAGGCCGGCCAGCAGGCGCATGCCGGTGCCGGCGTTGCCGCAGTCCAGCGGGCCGGCCGGTGCCTGCAGACCATCCACACCCACGCCGTGGACGATGCGCTGCGACGGCGACGGGGTTTCAATGCGCACGCCCATCTGCGAGAAGATCGCGGCCGTGGCGCGGGTGTCCTCGCCTTCCAGGAAACCGTCGATGTGCGAAACGCCATCGGCCAGTGCAGCGAACATCACCGCACGGTGCGAGACCGACTTGTCGCCGGGAATGGTCAGGCTGCCCTGCAGGGGCTGGCCCTTGCGGGCGGTCCAGGAAGCGGAAGCGGTCATCGGTGAATCCTGTAGAAAGCCGCCCGGGAAGGCAGCGATGGTGCGGAATGACGGTAAGCGGCGCCGCGCGCAGGGCGGCGGCGCCGGGGTATCAGGGCACGGCCACCGGGTAGGAGCCCAGCACCTTGATCTGCGCCGAGTGCGCCTTCAGTTCGGCCAATGCGGCCTGCATGGCCTCGTCGTCGATGTGGCCGGCCAGGTCGATGAAGAAGCCGTATTCCCACTTGGCGTTGTGCGACGGACGCGATTCGATGCGGTTCATGCTGATGCCGTGCCGCGCGAACGGGCTGAGCACGTCGAACAGCGCACCGGGCTTGTCGTGGATGAACACCAGCACCGAGGTGCGGTCGTGGCCGGAGGTCGGGAAGAACTGGCGGCCCACCACCAGGAAACGGGTGGTGTTGTCGGCGTCGTTCTGGATCGGCTTGGTCACGACCTTCTTCAGTCCATACACGTGCCCTGCACTTTCGCCACCAATGGCGGCGGCGTCATCGGCATTGCGGGCGCGGCGCGCGCCTTCGGCATTGCTCGACACAGGGATCTTCTCGGCCTTGGGCAGGTTGGCGCGCAGCCAGGAGGAGGTCTGCATGAACGATTGCGGGTGGCCATACACGCGTTCGACATCTTCCAGGCGGCCGCTGCGGGACATCAGGTACTGCTGCACGCGCAGTTCGACTTCGCCGCAGATCTTCAGGTTGGAGGTGAGGAACATGTCCAGGGTGATCTGGATGGTGCCCTGCCCCGAGTTTTCCACCGGCACCACGCCGAAATCGGCGTTGCCCGCTTCCACTTCCTGGAACACTTCTTCAATGCTGGCCAACGGCAGGCCCAGCGCCGAACGGCCGAAGTGCTTGAGCACGGCCTGCTGGCTGAAGGTGCCTTCCGGGCCGAGGTAACCGATCTTCAGCGGCTCCTGCTGGGCAAGGCAGGCCGACATGATTTCGCGGAACACATGCACCAGCACTTCATCGCTGAGCGGGCCTTCATTGCGGTCCACCACCATGCGCAGCACCTGGGCTTCGCGTTCGGGGCGGTAATAATCCACGGCAGCGGCAAGCTTGCCCTTGGCCTTGCCGACCTGGTGGGCGAACTGGGCGCGCTCGGCGATCAGCGCCTGGATGCTGCGGTCGATGTGGTCGATCTTGGCGCGCACATCCGACAGCACCGGAGCGGCGACGGCAGGTACGGCGTCGGCCTTGGCTTTGGTGGGCTTGGCGGCGGGTGCCTTGGGCTTGGCGGGTTTGGTGGCCATCAGGGTATCCAGTTACAGATTCGGGAACGTCAGCCGTTGCGTTGCTGGAAATCGCGCATGAAGGCGGCCAGCGCCTGTGCGCCTTCCACCGGCAGTGCGTTGTACAGCGAAGCGCGGATGCCGCCGACGGCCTTGTGGCCCTTCAGCGCCAGCAGCCCGGCGGCCTTGGATTCGCTCACGAAACGGGCGGTGAGGGTTTCGTCAGGCAGGAAGAACGGAATGTTCATGCGTGAACGCGCGGCAGGCACCACCTCATTGCGGTAGAAGCCGCCGGAGACATCGATGGCACCGTAGATCAGCGTGGACTTGACCGCGTTGCGGCGCGCGAATTCTTCCACTCCGCCCTCGGCGAGCATCCACTGGAACACCAGCCCGGCCAGGTACCAGTTCCAGGTGGGCGGAGTGTTGAGCATGGAATCGCGGGCGACGTGCGAGCGGTAATCGAAGATGTCCGCGCGCGGCTGGCCACTGCGCTCGAGCAGGTCGCGGCGCACGATCACCACCGACACGCCGACCGGGCCCAGGTTCTTCTGTGCACCGGCGTAGATCAGGCCGTAGCGCGAGACATCCAGCGGTTCGCTGGCGATGGAGGAGCTGAAATCGGCGAACAGCGGCGCGCTGCCGACGTCCGGGGTGTCACGGAACTCGACACCATGGATGGTTTCGTTGGCGGTGATGTGCACGTAGGCGGCATCGTCGGACAACTGCCACTGGCTGCGCGGCGGGATGTCATGGAAACCACCGGCTTCGCTGCTGGCGGCCACGTTGACCCGCACGTAGGGGCTGACCTGCTTGATCGCAGTCTTGCCCCAATGCCCGGTGAGCACGTAATCCACGGTCTGCCCGGGGGCGGCGAAGTTCAGCGCGAGCAGGGCCTGCTGGGTGGTCGCCCCGCCGGCCAGGAACATCACCGCGTAATCGTCCGGCACGCCGAGCAGGCGGCGCAGATCGGCTTCGGCCTGGGCGGCAACGGCCATGAACTCCGGGCCGCGGTGGCTCATTTCGACAATGGAGGCGCCAGCGCCGTTCCATTCCAACATCTCTTCCTGCGCCTGGCGCAGGACCGATTCCGGCAGGGTTGCAGGGCCGGCACTGAAATTGAACGCGCGCGTCATGTCACACCTATGGGGCAAGACCCCTAGTATGCCGCAGCGCACCAGCCTTTAGGCCTTGCAGGACAAGGCGAAATTGGTTGCATCCGAATCTATCGACGCCGCCACACGACCAACGGTCGTGTGCTACCGGCGATCGTGCGACACGGGGTAGCGCCCGACCGTTGGTCGGGCGACGCGTTCAACGCGCGCCGAACCAAAGCAGCAGGCTGATCAGGCCGGCCAGCAGCAGCGCGCTGCCGAGCAGCCAGGGCCAGCGGCTTACCCGCTTCGGCTTGGCCTGGGCTTCCACCGGCGATGGCAGGTCGAGCAGCTCGTCCTCCTCATCGCTGACCACCCGCTTGCGGCCGTCGTGCGGCACTTCCAGCACGAACCGGTGCTGCGCATCGAAGACCAGCTGGTCACCGGGCTGCAGCCAGCAGTGCCTGACGCTGACGCCGTTGACCCGGGTCGATTCGCCCGCCCCCAGATCCCGCAACAGCAGGCGGTCGCCGTGGCGTTCCAGGCGCGCGTGCTGTTCGGCGAACGCGGGATCGTCGATCACGATGTCGGATTCGGCGCCGCGCCCGATCACCCGCGGGCGGTCGAGGGTGAAGCTGCGCCCGTGGTGCTGGCCACCCACCCCGCGCAGCAGGCGCTGGTCCTCCCCACTCTCATCGCTGCGCGACGGGGCGTGGTTGAGGGCCTCGCATTCGCCCTGGATCAGCATTTCCACGCCGTCGGCGTAGACCGCGTCGCCGGGCCGCAGCAGCGCCATGCGCCGCACCGGGCGACCATTGACGTGGATGCCGCGCATGCCGGCGGCTACCTGCAGCCACAGGCCGCGGTCATCCAGGCAGAACTGGGCCAGCAACAGCGTGCCGGCCGCGTCGCCACCCAAGCGGACGCTGCCCGAGGCATGGCGCACGATGCGCTGTACCCCCGGCCGCAACGGCTGGTCGGGGTGTTGGCGATGAGTGAAGTGAACAAGCAGGTTCTGCACGCGGCGCAGCCTAGCAGGTTGGATGTCAGGGAAGATAGAGAAGTGTGACGCACTGCTTGGAGTTCTGCCTGCGGATGCGCACAATGCACGCCCGTTTCCCGCTATCGCCCGTCAGGAGTCCGCATGTCCCGCCTCGATATCCGCCACGACCATACCCACAGCCCCGATGTGGCCCGCAGCGTGATCCAGGAAATGGTGGCCAAGCTCGGCAACAGCTTCCCGCTGAAGACCGAGTGGGTGGGTGATGTACTTAATTTCAGCGGTACCGGAGTGAAGGGCCTGATCGAGCTGATTCCCGGCCAGGTGCATGTGACCGCCAACCTTTCGTTCCCCGCATCGCTGATGGAAGACAGGGTGCATGGCGAAATCCAGCGCGTCCTGCAGGAAAAGCTGGCCTGAACCGCTGGCGTGGCGGCGGGCACGCCATCACGCCGCGCAATCGAAGCGCTGGGTAGGATCAACGGGTGGCCACTCACAGGATCGCCCCATGAATACTCACGACGACTACGATGACCGCACCGGCGAAAAGCCCTCGTTGCAGGATCAGGCCGAGCGCTTCTCACGCAGGCTGACCGGTTCGGCGCAGCAGATCTGGCTGGCCGGGCTTGGCGTGTTCGCACGCGCCCAGGCCGAAGGCAGCCGCGTTTTCGACGACCTGGTCAGGGAAGGCGAGTCGGTGGACGCGCGCAACCGCGAGCAGGCCGGCGACACACCGCGTTGGCGCGACAACGTCGAGGAACACCTCGGCGAGGCGCGCGAAAAGGCCGCCGGCACCTGGGACAAGGTCGAGAAGGCCTTCGACGACCGGGTCCAGGGCGTGCTCAAGCGCCTGCATATCCCCACGGCAGAAGACGTGGCGGCGCTCAATGTGCGGATCGATGCCCTGACCGCCCGGCTCAACCGCGCCGAGGCCCGTAACGCCTCCCCCAACGCAGACCCACGGCCCGGCACCCACCAGTCGCCCGGTTCGGACCCCTGAGCGCGGACCACACTGTTCCGTACGGCGATTGTTGCAAAGCAGCACCACTTTGTTGACAATCGAAATCGACCCGCCAATTGCTTCTGCGCCGTTTGTTCCCTCCCCTCACGGCTAAGGATTGGCGGGTTTTCTGTGTGCGCGATCTCAAAACGACATCCCGCAGACAGGGGCGGGCGCATATAAACTGTCGTCTGCGCCTCCGTGTTCATCTCTAGGTCCCATGTTCTCCTGGATTCTGGCTCTCCTGCTGGCCCTCGTTGTCTGGTCCCTGGCCGCTGCCTACTTCTGGCTGGTGAAACGCCGCCGCAAGGAGACCCGGCTGGGGCTCAACGCCTTGGCCGGCATGCACTGGCGGGACTTCTCGGAAATCGTCCGGCGCGCCCTGCACGAACAGCGCGGCCTGCAGGACGTGACCGGCGAGGCCGACGACAGCCGTGAGCCCAGCAGCGACTTCCTGATGCAGGACGCCCAGCACCAGCGCTACCTGGTGTCGTGCAAGCATGGCCGCGCCTACCGGATCGGCCGGGCGGCGGTGAACGAGCTGGGCGCCGCGGCGCGCCTGGCCGGTGCCCGCGGCGGCATCCTCATCACCGAAGGCATGGTCGAGCGCGATGGACGTTCCACCGCCGACAAGCAGAACGTGGAAGTGCTGGATGGAGCGCTGCTGTGGCCGATGCTGCAGCCTTACCTGCCCGGTGACGTGGAAACCCGCGTCAAGCACGCGGCACGCCGCGAAGCGGTGCGGCGCATCTCGATCGCCGGGCTGGGCTCGCTGACGCTGGGCCTGCTGGTCGGCATGGGATACCTGACATCCCGCCTGGACCAGGCAGCCCAGGCGCCCGCGCCGGCGTCGGCCCCCGTGCAGGCAGCGACCCCGCCGGCGCCCACCCCGCCCGCTCCAGTCGCCCCTGCACCTGCTGCGCCGGCCAACCCGGCCCAGACGGCCGCCGCGCCGAACCAGATCCTCGGCACCGTGGCCGACCCGGATGCGGCCACGCTGGCGGTGTACCAGCGCGAACTGGCAACCCTGCTGGCCCAGCAGGAGGGCGTGCTCAGCGCGTTCTGGCAGACCCGGCAGACGCTGGCAGTCAACCGCTCGGCCGAGATCGACGAGGTCTGGCCACGTATCTGCACCCAGGTGAAGCGCTATCCGGCGCTGCGCACGGTGCGCATCCAGCTCAATCCCCGCATCAACACCGACGAGCCCGTGCGCTGGCGCCAGTGCGCCACGTCGTAAGGATCAGCGCGCGCCGGGCGCGAACCGGGCCACCAGGTCCCAGGCGTCGCCCAGGAACATCTGCCGCACGCAGGTGATGGGCTGGTCGCCGCGCCAGGTGAGGCGGTCAATCACCAGGCACGCGGTGCCCAGCGGCACTTCAAGCAGGGCCGCTGCTGCGGCATCGGCGCCCCACGCACTGATCCGGTGCTGGGCGCGGGTCCACGACACGTTCTGCAGCAGCCAGCTGCCCGGCGCGGTGGTGTTGAAATCCACGTCCAGCACTTCGGGCACCCCGACCGGGCTGATCAGCCGGTGTTCGAGCGCGAACGGCCTGCCGTCGGCACGGTGCAGGCAGCGGATGGCCAGCAGTTTCTCGCCAGCGGACAACGCCATTTCTTCATCCACCTGCGTGTCCGGCGCGCGATAGGCGCGGTCCAGCAGCTGGTAGCCGTACACATGGCCGCGCGCACCGACCGCCATGGCGATGTCGGGAATCTCCAGCGCCACCTGTTCCAGGTGCGGCGGCTGGCGCGCCACGAACGAGCCGGCGCGACGCCGGCGCTCGATCATGCCGCTCTCGGCCAGCGCGGTGAGCACCTTGTTGACGGTCATCCGCGAGCAGCCGTACTGCTCCATCAACTCGTGCTCGTACGGAATGCGGAACCCCGGCGCCCACTCCCCGCTCAGGATGCGGCTCTCGAGGTCGGCACGGATGCGCTGGTTGAGGGTTTCGGCTTTCTTGCCGGTCACGCGGGAATCCTGGTGGGGGGTGGCGGCCACGTTCAGTGCGCGGCAAGCACGCCGCGAAGGGCGTGGGCAAAGCGCGCCGCTACGGCGTCGCGCTGCAGGTGGCGGCCTTGCCGTACCAGCTCGCGCCCCCCGCGCCAGACCGATCGGACGGCGCCATTACGGGCGGCGAACACCCAGCTGTCAAGCCAGGCATCGCCGTCGCGCGCGATCAGCGCCGGGTGCTGCGGGTCCAGTTCCACCACGTCGGCCGGCGCACCGGGCTGCAGGCCAGTGGTGACGCCCAAGGCTTGCGCTGCGCCCTGCAGCGACTGTTCAAACAGCCAGCGCCCGCTGGAAACGCCTTCCTGCGGCGCGAGCACGTTGCGCCCACGCAGCTGCAGGCGCTGCCCGTATTCGAGCAGGCGCAGCTCTTCTGCCGCGTCGATCAGCACGTTGGAATCCGAGCCTACCCCGAACCGGCCGCCGCCCCGCGCGAAGGCCTGCATCGGGAACAGCCCATCGCCCAGGTTGGCCTCGGTGATCGGGCACAGCCCGACCACGGCACGGCTGTCCAGCATGCGCCGCACTTCGTCGGCATCGACGTGGGTGGCATGCACCAGGCACCAGCGTTCATCGACGGCGGCGTGTTCGTACAGCCAGCGTACGGGACGCAGCCCGCTCCAGGCCACGCAGGCATCGACCTCGCGGGTCTGTTCGGCGATATGGATGTGCACCGGGCCGCGGTTGAGCGGCAGCAACGCCGCCAGCTCCTCGCCGGTCACCGCGCGCAGGCTGTGCGGCGCGATGCCCAGCACCGCATCGTCCTGCCCGCGCAGCGCATGGCGGCAGCCGTCGAGCAGCGCGGCGAACCCGTCCACGTCATGCAGCAGCCGGCGCTGGGCCGGGTTCGGCGCTGCGCCACCGAAATCGGCGTGCGCGTAGAACACCGGCAGCAGGGTCAGGCCGATGCCACTGTCCTGCGCTGCCGCGGCGATGCGCGCGGCCATCTCGGCGCGGTCCGTATACGGCGTTCCGTCCGGGGCATGGTGCAGGTAGTGGAACTCGCCCACGCGGGTGAAGCCGGATTCGAGCATCTCCACGTAGGCCTGTTCGGCGATGGCCTGCACTGCATCAGGCTGCAGGTGGGCCAGGAACCGGTACATCAGTTCGCGCCAGCTCCAGAAGCTGTCGCCGCTGCGCCCGCCGATTTCAGTCAACCCGGCCATGCCGCGCTGGAAGGCGTGGCTGTGCAGGTTGCCCAGCCCGGGCAGCGCGATGGCCAGCGCCGTGTCGCCAGGCTGCGCGGGCACGCCCGGGGTGACCGACTGCAGGGTGCCGCCGGCGCAGACGATGCGCACATCGCGCGCCCACCCCTGCGGCAGCAGGGCATGGTCGGCGTGGAAAGCGAGGACGGAAGCGGGGTTGGCTGGCATCACTGGACATCCCGGAAGTGTCGCCTATATTGTATAGACATATAAGCCGCCGTGGTTGCTGCCATGCACTGTGACACTCTCTGGACCAACGCCCACCTGATCACCGTCGACGGCCCTGGCCTGGGCGTGATCCGCGACGGGGTGATCGCCGCCCACGACGGCCGCATCGTGCACGTCGGCCCGGCCGGGTCCGAAGCGCACCTGCAGCCGAACCGCCGCGTGGACTGCGGCGGACGCTGGATCAGTCCGGGGCTGGTCGACTGCCACACCCACCTGGTGTACGCCGGCAACCGCGCCAATGAATTCGAACAGCGCCTGCAGGGGGTGAGTTATGCCGACATCGCCCGCGCCGGCGGCGGCATCGTCTCTACCGTACGCGCCACCCGTGCCGCCAGCGAAGCGGAGCTGCTGGCGGCCAGCCTGCCACGGCTGGACGCGATGCTGGCCGAAGGCCTCACCACGGTGGAAATCAAATCCGGCTACGGCCTCTCGCTTGACGATGAAACCAAGCAGTTGCGCGTGGCCCGCGAGCTGTCGCGGCAGCGCGCGGTAGAGGTGGTGCCCACCTTCCTCGGTGCGCACGCCGTGCCGCCGGGGCGGCAGGCGCAGGAGTACATCGATGAGGTGTGCAACGTGATGATTCCGGCGGTGGCCGCGCAGGACCTGGCCGAAGCGGTCGATGTGTTCTGCGAGAATATCGCCTTCAGCACCGCGCAGGCCGAGCAGGTGTTCGTGGCCGCGCAGGCGCATGGACTGGCGGTGAAGATCCACGCCGAACAGCTCAGCAACCAGCACGGCGCTGCGTTGGCCGCGCGGCATGGCGCGCTGTCGGCCGACCACATCGAACACCTCGATGCAGACGGCATTGCCGCGATGCGTGCCGCCGGCACCGTGGCGGTGCTGCTGCCGGGCGCGTTCTATTTCACCCGCGACACCACCCTGCCCCCGATCGATGCGCTGCGCGCGGCCGGCGTACCGCTGGCACTGGCCACCGACAGCAACCCCGGCACCTCGCCGCTGACCAGCCCGCTGCTGGCCATGAACATGGCCGCCACACTTTTCCGCATGACCGTGGACGAGTGCATTGCCGGCTTCACCCGTGAAGCGGCGCGTGCGCTGGGCCGGCAGGCGCGGATCGGCCGCCTGGCGGTCGGGCTGGACTGCAACCTGGCCGTGTGGGACATCGAGGCGCCTGCCGACCTTGTCTACCGCATCGGCTTCAACCCCCTGCACGCGCGCGTGATGCGCGGCGTATCCGTCTGAACATTGAGATGCCTGGAGATTCCATGAGTACGACCCTGACCCTGCAGCCCGGCGCGGTGACGCTGGCGCACTGGCGCGCGATCTTCGACGGTGCCCGCGTGCGCCTGGACCCCGCGTCGGCCGAGGCGGTGCGCCGCAGCGCGCAGACCGTGGCCGACATCGTGGCCAAGGGCGAGCCGGTGTACGGCATCAACACCGGCTTCGGCAAGTTGGCCAGCGTACGCATCGAACGCGACGACCTGGAAACCCTGCAGCGCAATATCGTGCTGTCGCACGCCGCCGGCGTCGGTGAGCCGATGCCCGCGCCGGTGGTGCGCCTGATGATGGCGCTGAAGCTGACCAGCCTGGCCCAGGGCGCCTCGGGCATCCGCCCGGAAACGCTCGCCTTGCTGGAAGCCTTCCTGCAGCACGACCTGGTGCCGGTGATTCCGTGCCAGGGTTCGGTGGGCGCCTCGGGCGACCTGGCGCCGTTGTCGCACCTGGCCAGCGTGATGATCGGCGTAGGCGAGGCATTCGTCGGCGGCGAGCGCCTGCCGGCCGCCGATGCGTTGGCGCGCTTCGGCCTGGCGCCGCTGGTACTGGGCGCCAAGGAAGGCCTGGCCCTGCTCAACGGCACCCAGTACTCCACCGCCTATGCGCTGGCCGGGCTGTTCGAGATCACCACCGTGTTCCAGGCCGCGCTGGTCACCGGTGCGCTGTCGGTGGAAGCGGCCAAGGGCTCGGACACCCCGTTCGATCCGCGTATCCACCAGATCCGCGGCCAGCGTGGCCAGATCGCCACCGCTGCGGCACTGCGCAGGTTGATGCAGGGCTCGGCGATCCGTGAATCGCATCGCGACAACGACGTGCGCGTGCAGGACCCGTACTGCCTTCGCTGCCAGCCGCAGGTGATGGGCGCGGCGTTTGATGTGATGCGCCAGGCCGCCACCACGCTGTCGATCGAGGCCAATGGCGTGTCCGACAACCCGCTGGTGTTCACCGATACCAACGAAGCGCTGTCCGGCGGCAACTTCCACGCCGAACCGGTGGCGTTCGCCGCCGACATGCTGGCGATGGCGGTGTGCGAGATCGGTTCGATCAGTGAACGCCGCACCGCGATGCTGGTTGACCCGGCGCTGTCGGGCCTGCCCGCGTTCCTCACCCCGAAGCCGGGCCTGAATTCCGGTTTCATGATTCCGCAGGTGACCGCCGCCGCGCTGGTTTCGGAAAACAAGCAGCGCGCCTACCCGGCCAGCGTGGATTCGATTCCCACCTCGGCCAACCAGGAAGACCACGTCTCGATGGCCGCGCATGGCGCACGCCGCCTGCTGCAGATGGCCGAGAACGCGGCCAACGTGGTAGGTATCGAGCTGCTGGCCGCCGCGCAGGGGTGCGACTTCCACGGTGGCCTGCGCTCCAGCGATGCGCTGGAAGCAGTGCGCCAGCGCCTGCGTGCGCAGGTGCCGACCCTGCAGGACGACCGTTACTTCCACCCGGACATGCTGGCCGCCACCGCGCTGGTGCGCAGCGGCGCGCTGGCCGAAGGGCTGGCCGACATCCTGCCGCAGGTGGAGCCGCTGGCATGACCGCGCATCCGGAGTGGTTGCAGGTGCATGAAGGTGATGCGCCGCTGATCGTCAGCCTCCCTCACACCGGCACCGAGCTGCCCGATGCACTGGCCGGCGATTTCGTGTCGCCGTGGCTGGCCCGCCGCGATGCCGACTGGTGGGTGCATGAGCTGTATGACTTCGCGCAGCGCATGGGCGCCACCACGGTGCGTTCGGCGATCTCGCGTTCGGTGATCGACCTCAACCGCGACCCCAGCGGCGTGTCGCTGTATCCCGGCCAGAACACCACCGGGCTGTGCCCGCTGACCACGTTCGACAACCAGCCGCTGTACCACCCGGGCCGGGAGCCGGATGCCGACGCGATTGCCCAGCGACGCGATACGTATTTTGCGCCCTACCACGCGGCGCTGGCGGCGCAGATCGCGCGCCTTCGCCAGCGCCACGGCACCGTGGTGGTATACGACGCGCATTCGATCCGATCGCACATCCCGCACCTGTTCGACGGCGAACTGCCGCAGTTCAACGTGGGCACTGCCGGTCCCTCCGGCGCGCCGGATACCTCCTGCGACAACGCGCTCAGCGACGTAGTCGAAAACCTGTGCCGGATCAGCGGCCTGTCGCACGTGCGCAACGGCCGCTTCAAGGGTGGCTGGATCACCCGCCACTACAGCGACATCGCCGGCGGCGTGCACAGCCTGCAGATGGAGCTGGCCTGCCGCGGCTACATGCACGAACCCGAACAGGTGGACGTGCACAGCTGGCCCACCCCGCTCGACCCCGACCACGCGGCGCCGCTGCGGCACACGCTGCAGCAGGTGCTTACCGCCTGCCTTGAATTCGCGAACTCCCGGAGTGCTGCATGAGCCGTCACGATTCCACCCGCACCATCATCGCCCCCACCGGCAGCACGCTCACCGCCAAGAGCTGGCTGACCGAGGCGCCGTTGCGCATGCTGATGAACAACCTGCACCCGGACGTGGCCGAGCGCCCGCAGGAACTGGTGGTGTACGGCGGCATCGGCCGCGCCGCGCGCGACTGGGAAAGCTACGACGCCATCATCGAGACCCTCACCCGCCTGGAAGACGACCAGACCCTGCTGGTGCAGTCGGGCAAGCCGGTGGGCGTGTTCCGCACCCATGCCGATGCACCGCGCGTGTTGATCGCCAATTCCAACCTGGTGCCGCGCTGGGCCAACTGGGACCACTTCAACGAGCTGGATAAGAAGGGCCTGGCCATGTACGGCCAGATGACCGCCGGCAGCTGGATCTACATCGGTGCGCAGGGCATCGTGCAGGGCACCTACGAAACCTTCGTGGAAATGGGCCGCCAGCACTACAACGGCAGCCTGGCCGGCAAGTGGCTGTTCACTGGCGGCCTGGGCGGCATGGGTGGCGCGCAGCCGCTGGCCGCGGTGATGGCCGGTGCCTCGTGCCTGGCCGTGGAGTGCCGCAAGAGCAGCATCGAGATGCGCCTGCGCACCGGCTACCTGGATACCTGGACCGACAACCTGGACGAAGCGCTGCGCCTGATCGAGGAATCCTGCACGGCCAGGAAGCCGCTGTCGGTGGGCCTGCTCGGCAACGTCGCCGACGTGCTGGACGAACTGCTGGTGCGCGGGGTCAAGCCGGACCTGCTGACCGACCAGACCTCCGCGCATGACCCGGTCAACGGCTACCTGCCGCAGGACTGGACGGTGGAGCAATGGGACGAGCAGCGCGTGAGCGCGCCGAAGGTGGTCGAGAAAGCCGCGCGCGCGTCGATGGCCAACCACATCCAGGCCATGCTCGCCTTCCATGCGCTGGGCGTGCCGACCGTGGATTACGGCAACAACCTGCGCCAGATGGCGTTGGAAGAAGGCGTGGAAAACGCCTTCGATTTCCCCGGCTTCGTGCCCGCCTACATCCGCCCGCTGTTCTGCCGCGGCATCGGCCCGTTCCGCTGGGCCGCACTGAGCGGCGACCCGGAGGACATCGCCAAAACGGATGCGAAGGTGAAGGAACTGATTCCGGACAACCCGCACCTGCACCGCTGGCTGGACATGGCCGCCGAGAAGATCAAGTTCCAGGGCCTGCCCGCGCGCATCTGCTGGGTCGGCCTGGGGGACCGTGATCGCCTCGGGCTGGCGTTCAACGAAATGGTCGCCAACGGCGAGCTGAAGGCACCGGTGGTGATCGGCCGCGACCACCTGGACAGCGGCAGCGTCGCCTCGCCGAACCGCGAAACCGAAGCGATGGCCGATGGCTCGGACGCGGTATCGGACTGGCCGCTGCTCAATGCCCTGCTCAACACCGCCAGCGGCGCGACCTGGGTGTCACTGCACCATGGCGGCGGCGTGGGCATGGGCTTCTCGCAGCACGCCGGCATGGTAATCGTCTGCGACGGCACCGAAGCGGCCGCCAAGCGCATCGCGCGCGTGCTCTGGAACGACCCGGCCACCGGCGTGATGCGGCATGCCGATGCGGGCTATGAGATCGCGATTGAATGCGCGAAGGAGAAGGGGTTGGATCTGCCTGGGATTCTTTGAACGCATGCCGCCCGGCTTGAGGTCAGCATGGCCGTGCCGGGAGCCCGGGAAACTTGTTTCTCACCCAGGCCGCACGCTCCGCACCTTGGTAGGGTCGCATCCCGATCGACTGCCGATAGCCACGCCGCGCCCCGTGGCGGCATTGCAATGATCGGGATCGCCTCTCCCGAAGCAGCGTGGTTGCAGGCGTCCATGCGTTAAAGGGATCGCCTGCCGTGCGTGCAGTCGTTTGGGAACCGACCCTACCCCCCCCGTTCCTTCGGTGGGTGACGGCGGCGGCGCAACCTGTTAACTTTCGCGACCTCGCGACGGTTTACAGGTGTCGTGCCTGGCCGCCGCTGCCCATTTCGTACCGATTCCAGACGCATGCCTCCTCTCCTGTCGTTGCACCGCCCTACCCTGTCCACGCTGACCCTGGCCCTTTCGACCGTACTGGTTGCCACCGCCTCCGCCGCTCCGGCCGACAGGCCCACAACGCTGGAATCGGTCAACGTCACCGCCGCCGACACCACCGAACAGGCCCGTGCCGCGCTCAAACGCGTGCCCGGTGCCGGCAATGTGATCGACCTGGCCCGCACCGATGGCCGCCTGGCCGGCACCGCCGATGTGCTGGCCTACCAGCCCGGCATCAGCGCGCAGTCGCCCGGCAACGAAGGGGCCAAGGTCTCCATTCGGGGCTCGGGCATCAACCGCGGCCCCGGCGCGCATGCCTCCGGCATCTCGGTCTCGCTGGATGGCCTGCCCCTCACCGGCCCGGGTGGCACCCCCTACGAGCTGCTGGAACCGTTGTGGCTCAGCCGCGCCGAGGTGCTGCGCGGGGCCAACGGGTTTGAAACCGGCGCGCTGGCGTTGGGGGGTGCAATCAACTACGTCAGCCGCAGCGGCCGTGACGCCACCGGCGTGGAACTGCAGTATGAAGCGGGCAGCCGTGGCTACCAGAAGCGCAGCGTGGGCTACGGCGGCGTGGCGGGCGACGTGGACTACTACCTGGCCTACACCGATACCGAATACGACGGTTACCAGCAGCACGCCGCCGGCGACGGCAAGGGTGCGATGGCGAACGTGGGTTGGCAGATCACTCCGCAGCTGGAAACGCGCTTCTTCCTGCGCTACCGCGAAACCAACCACCAGACGCCCGGGCGCCTCACCCGCGCGCAGATCCGCAACGATCCCCGCGCGGCCAACCCGGCCAACCTGGCCATCGATGCGCAGCGCCCGCAGCCGGGCAGCACCTGGCTGGGCAACATGACCACGCTGCAGATCGATGACGATTCCTCGCTGCAGGCGGGGCTGGTCTACCACCACTACCCGATGGATCTCAACGAGAGCCTGTACCGGCAGCAGCTGGATTACACCAACCTCAACGCCACGCTGGATTACCGGCGGAAACACCTGCTGTTCGGGCGCGACAGCGTGACCACGCTCGGCCTGCGCGTCACCCACGACCTGGATGCCGACGTGCGCGAAACCCTGCGCTACCCCAGCAACGGCTACCCCGCCGGCACCCACACCCGCGACTTCTCACACCACGGCACCAACAGCACGCTGCATGTGGGCAATGACCTGGCGCTGAGCGACACGCTGCGTCTGCAGACCGGCCTTGCGCTGATCAACACCCGCCACGACGTGCAGGTCACCTGGCCGAGCACGCCGGAACGGCTGTCGGGCAGCGACTGGGACTACGCGCCGCGACTGGGCTTCACCTGGCAGCAGACGCCCGCCACGCAGTGGTTCGGCAACCTGAGCCGCTCGGTGGAGCCGGCGCACCCGTGGTCGATGATCTGGGGCTCCAACCTGTATTTCGCCCCCGGCAACGGCGCGTCCAGCGGACGCCAACGCGCGCCGGTGGCGCTGGACAACCAGACCGCCACCACGCTGGAACTGGGCGCGCGCGGGGACAGCGCACTCGGCCGCTGGGAACTGACCGGCTACTACGCGCGCGTGCTGCATGAACTGCTGAGCGTGGAAGTCGTGCCGGTGCCGAACCTGTTCGTGGCCGAGAACAACGCCAGCCCGACCGTGCATCGCGGCATCGAGGCCGGGCTGGACAGCACCCTGTGGCAGGGCGCCGACGGTCGCCTCTCGCTGCGCCAGGCGTATACCTTCAGCGACTTCCGCTACCGCCACGATGCCCGCTTCGGCAGCAACCGCCTGCCGGGCCTGCCGCGCCACTATTACCAGGGCGAACTGCGCTTCGATCATCCGGCCGGGTTCTACGCCGCGGTCAACACCGAGTACGCCTCGGCGATGTTCGTGGACTACGCCAACAGCTTCCGCGCCGACAGCCACCTGATCTTCGGCACGCGGGTAGGCTTCGATGCCCCGAACGGTCGCTGGCAGGCCTGGGCGGAACTGCGCAACCTGGGTGATCGCCATTACGCGGCCACTGTGACGCCGGGTTATGACGACGCTGGCAGGGACGTGGCGCGCTCGACACCGGGCGACGGTCGCGGGGTGTATGCAGGCATCCGCTGGCGCTTCAATTGAGGCCAGCGAACCGGTGCCAGTAGAAATACTGGCGCCGGGCGCGGGGATTGCCGTAGCCGCGCGTGCCTGCACGGCGGAGACTGGAGGCCTTCCCTGCCCTGCTGCGGAGCTTCCCGTGAGCCAGATCGCCACGCGTCTCGCCTGTTCCCTCGTGCTCTGCCTGGGTGTTGCCGCTGCAGGGCACGCCCAATCGGTGGGCGACACCGCCGCCACCCGTTTCGCCACGCTCGACAAGAACAGCGATGGCGTGGTGAGCGAAGACGAGTACGACGGCAGCGCGCTGTTCCGCACGCTCGATGCCGATCACAACTACCGCGTCACGGTCGAAGAAGTGCAGGCACTGCTCGGCCCGGACCGCGATGGCCAGCTCACGGCGGCAGACCGCATCCGGGTCGCCGATCTCAATGGCGATGGCGAGCTGAGCGACGAGGAAGTACGCCGCGTGGCGGAGATGCGCTTCCAGTCGCTGGATACCAACCACGACAACGACCTGACCCTGGCCGAGCTGCAGGTAGGGTTCTGGCGGCCCTAGGCAACCGTGCTTCACGGAAGACGCGCATGTGGAATGAGTTCAGCCATGCTTTCCTGGTGATTCTCACCAGCCTGCTGCCGGTGATCAATCCACCTGGCGCGGCGCTGATGGTGCTGGGCCTGTTGCCGCACGCCTCGCCCGCACAACGCAACCGGGTGGCGCGTGCGGTAGCGTTGAACAGCCTGGTGATGCTCGCCGTATCGATCGGGATCGGCGCCTGGGTACTGTCGTTCTTCGGCATTTCGATTCCGGTATTGCGGCTGGCCGGCGGCATGGTCATTGCCGCGACCGGATGGCGGCTGCTGAACGCGCCCGCCCAGCAGGAGCGCACGTCCCTGGCCGGTGCAGCCGAGGCCGAAGCGCGGCAAGGCTTCGACGCCTCCATCGAGTCACAGACCTTCTATCCCTTCACCCTGCCACTCACCGTGGGGCCCGGCGCCATCGCGGTAGCGATTGCCGTCGGCACCACGTCGCCGGCGAAAGGACCGGAAGCCGTGCACGTAGCCGCTGCGGGATGTGCGCTGGTCGTGCTGTGCGCGCTGATCTACCTCTGCATGCGTTACGCCGGCCGCCTGCAGTCGTTGCTGGGGCGCACCGGCATGCAGGTCATGCTGCGCCTGCTGGCGTTTGTCATCCTGTGCATCGGCGTGCAGATCGGCTGGTACGGGCTGTCGGAACTGCTCGGCCGGCCGGCGGCGTGAGCCGCGCCAGCGCCGGCAACGGCACTCAGACCAGCGAACCCAGCATGAAGTAAGGCAGGTACATCGCAAAGAGTATGCCCACCGAGCCCAGCAGGCCTGCGCCAAGGCCCAGCAGCCCGGCCAGGATGCGGCCGGCGAGGGGCGGGCCGAGATGCCAGCACGCCCCCACCAGCGCCGGCGCCAGCCAGGCCAGCAGATAACCCTGGCTGTAGACGCGGCTGATCCACGGCAGTGCCTGGCCGGCGCTGCCGAACATCTCCACGAACTGCGGCAGCAGCAGTGCCCCGAACAGGGTCACCACGAACGCCATGGCCACACTGGCGGCCAACCCCACCCACGGCAGGATGCCGGCACTGCGCTGCAGGAGCGGATGGGAGAGGTTCACCTGCGCGGTTCCAGCGCGCGTTCGACCGCCGCCTGCGCCAACGGCGCCATCCGCGCATATCCCGCCGCAGTAGGATGCACGCCATCGGCCGCGAGGGCTGGATCCAGGCCGCCCTTCGCGTTGGCAAGCGCCGCGTAGTAGTCGAGCCAGACCAGCTTCCGCTCACGTGCGTAGGCGTGCAGCGCCGCGTTCAACGCCTTGACCTTGCCCGCAGGTTGCACGCCTGGCTGCCACGGGTATTCGCTGACCGGCAGCACCGAGGACAAGACCACGGCGATGCCGTGCGCGCGGGCCAGGTCAACCATCGCGTGCAGGTTGTCCTCGATCATCCCCTGCGTGCTCGGGCCGGTGTTGCCGGCGATGTCATTGGTTCCCGCCAGGATCACCACCACCGCCGGATGAAGCGCGATCACATCCTGCTGGAAACGCAGCAGCATCTGCGCGGTGGTCTGCCCGGAAATGCCACGGTTGAGGTAGCCCTTGCCCGGGAAGAAGCCCGGTCTGCCGGTGGCGCCCCACCCTTCAGTGATCGAATCGCCATAGAACACCACGCGCGGTGCACCGCCGACCGGCGCCGGCAGCGCGGCGTTTTCCGCGCGATAGCGCTGCAGTTGCGGCCAGTCGGCAAGGCGCTGCTGCATGAAGCGGACCTCATCCGGTGTCACCTGCGCCACCGGCTTGAGCAACAGCGGGTTGGTGGCCGGGGTTTCAGCAGCAGCGACCATGAGAGGGGCCAAGGTGATGGCAGCCAAGAGCACTGCCGTGCCTGTCCGTGCGTGCATGTCAGTTCGGCCCATACGACGGTGGCAGCGTGGCGGTGCCCCACTGCGTGTTCTTCGCCCTGCCCAGTTCAAACTCCAGCGTGCCGCCCTTCTGCACCACGCTGGCCGGCAGCCAGCTGGCCTCGCTGGGCTTGCCGTCCACGCGCAGCGACTGCACGTACGGTGCGTCCATCGCCGCGCCATTGGCCGTGATGGTCAACGTGGCGCCGGGGCGCTGGATGACCGCTTCGCGGAACAGCGGGCTGCCGATCACCAGGTCGGCACGGCCCGGGTACAGCGGGTACAGGCCCAGCGCCGACCACACGTACCACGACGACATCTGGCCCAGGTCATCGTTGCCGGGCATGCCTTCAGGCGCATTGGTCCAGATCTGGCGCATGGCTTGGCGCACGGTTTCCTGTGTTTTCCACGGCTGGCCGACGAAGTTGTACAGCCACGGTGCCGCCACCGAGGGTTCGTTGTCCAGCTCGGCATGCAACGGGCCGGACTTGGTCACCGCCCATGCGCCATCTTCCTTGCGGAAGAACGCATCCAGGCGCTGGATGGCCGCGTCGCGGCCGCCAAGCGTGGCGATCAGCCCCGCCGGGTCGAACGGCACCATCCACAGGTACTGCGCGCCGCTGCCTTCGACGAACTCCTCATCCGAGGCCGGGTCGAACGCCGGCCAGCTGCCATCGGCATTGCGCGGCTGGATGTAGCCGGCCTGCGCCGTCGCCTTTGGGTTGTACAGGTTGCGCCACCAGCCGGAGCGCTGGCGGAACAGCGCCGCGCCCTGTTTGTCGCCTGCGGCATTGGCAAGTTCGGCAAGGCCGAAATCAGCGGCCGCCATTTCCAGCGTGTCCGAGGCGGTGCCCCAGCCCGGCGCGCCCACCGGCATGTACTTCAGCGCCATCCACTGGTCCAGGCCCGGCCGCTGGCCGACGCACAGTACCGGGCAGCCGCGCCGGCTGAGGTCGCGTTCGGTCGGCACCGTGGCCGCCTGCTTGAGCGAGGCGTAGGCGCGTTTCAGATCGAAGTTGCGGCCACCGAACGCGTGGATCGCAGCGACCGACGGCGGCGACGGATCACCGTTCATCACTCCGGTGGCACCGGTCAGGTGCGTCCAGCGGTCCCACACGCCGCCGTTCTGGTCGGCCTGGTTGAGCAGGGACTGCGCGATGTCCGAACCGACCTGCGGCTGCAGCAGCGTGACCAGCTGCAGCTGCGAGCGGTACACGTCCCAGCCCGAGTAGTTGGCGTACTGCGCACGCTGGCCTTTCGAAAGCGCATGCACCTTGCCGTCCATGCCGCGGTAGCGGCCATCACCGTCACTGAACAGGTTGGGCGCCAGCAGCGTGTGGTACAGCGCGGTGTAGAACACGGTGCGTTCGTCGGGTGTTCCGCCGGCCACGCGCACCTGGCCCAGGGTCTTGTTCCACTCGGCGCGGGTCGCGGCCTGGGTCGCTTCCACGGTGGTGCCCACCGGGCTTTCGCGGCGCAGGTTGGCGCGTGCACCGGCCTCGTCCACGTAGGAAATGCCGATGCGTGCGGTCACCTTCGGGCTGCGCTTGGGATCGAACTGGATCCAGCCGCCTGCACCCTTGCCTACCGGCGGGTGGCCCTGGGTGCCGTAGCTGGTGCCGCCACCGCCTTCGCGCGCGCCCACCTGCACGGTCTCGTCGCGCCAGGTGCCGCCGACCTCGAAGGGCTGGTCGAATTCGGCCACGAAATGCAGGGTGTAATAACTTTCGCGGCGATCCTCGGCGAGGTAGCCGCAGAAGTTGCCGGCGGTGACCGTGCCGCGCACGGTGCGCGTGGCCGGATCGATCACGATGCTCGAATCGGTGCTGCCCACTTCGCTGTCGGAGGTGCGGAACAGCAGGTTGGCCGGCTTGTCGGCCGGGAACTGGAACTGCCCCACCGCCGTGCGCGCAGTGGCGCCCAGGTCCACCACCACGCCGTTGTCGAGCGTGAGCCGGTACGCACCGGGACTGGCCGACTCGCGCTTGTGGTCCAGCACGCTGGCGTAGCGCAGCCCGGCCTCGGCCGACGACGGCGACAGTTCCACCTTGGTGGTGACCGGCATGATCGGAACGTCGCCGCTGGCCCCGGTGCAGCCGGTACCGGACACATGGGTCAGGCTGAAGCCGCGCACGCCGTTGCCGCGCCACTCGTAGCCACCGGGCGCCGCAATGGCGAAGCGCTTGCCCGGCAGCGGGGTCATCTCGGGGCTGAAGGCCACCATGCCGAACGGCATCGACGGACCCGGATACACATTGCCGGCGTTGGTGGTGCCGATGAAGGGATTGACCTCGGCGGCGAGGTCGGCGGCCTGCAGGGCGCAGGGCGCGGCGGTCAGGAAAAGCGAAACGGCAACCAGCATCGAACGGTGCACGACGAACTCCCAGAGCGGAAAGGACGGACCATCAACGTAGCGCCACGACCTGCGTGGCTGGATCGATTGTATCGATCTAAACCCCGCCCGCAATCTGACCAAAGGCACCCCTGTCGCGGGGCGTCAGAACCCGTCGAGGGTGCGCAGCAACGAACCGAAGGTGAGATAGAACGAGTCGTGCCCGCCCTGGGCGCGGCCGTAGCCGAGGAACACCGGCCCAAGGAACGTATCGGCACCGACGAACACGCTGCCGGCACTCTGCATGCCGTCGATGTTCACTTCATCGCGCGTGCGCCAGAACCCGCCCCATTCCAGGCTGCCCCCGACGTACAGCGGAATGGTCAGCAATGAGTCGGCATGGGCCACGCGGCGGTAGTACACCATGCGCGCCAGCGCGGTCTGCGGGGCGAAGATCGCCTCTTCCGGATACCCCGACAGGTTGCCCAGCCCGCCCAGGAAGCCGTAGGTGGCCAGCAGATCGTCGCCACCGTGAGCGGATGAAATGCGCAGTCCACCGAGCCAGCGACTTTCGCCCCGCGCCCAGGCGCCATCCCACTGCAGGCGAGTAACGGCGGCGGGATCATCCGTGCCCAGCGCGTCCAGGTAGTGCTGGCGGGTCAGCGACAGGCGCTGGCCGCGGCTGGGGAAGGCCGAACTGTCGATGGAATCGTGGCGCAGCTGCCAGCCGATGCTGCCCATGTCGGCGCGGTAGTTGCCCAGCTCGCTGGGATTGCCCACATCCAGCCGGGTACGCTCCTGCCCGCGCTCGAGGAAGCTGGCCAGTTCCCAGTCCGGATGCGGCGACCAGGCCCAGCGCAGGCCACCCAGCCATTGGCTGTAGCGGTACTGCGCCAGCGAACCACGCTGCAGCAGCGCCAGGTCCAGATCGGTGGCGCGGTAACGCGCATAGGTCGAGAGCGCGTGCCGGCCGCTGCTGCCAAACGGGTGGTAGTACTCGGCGAAGGCCTCCTCCACCTCGCCCAGCCCGATGCGCAGTTTCAGTTCGGCGCCCTGGTCGGTCAGGCCGGTACGGGTGAACTCGCTGATCAGCTGGTAGTTGCTGCTGCCATCGAAGTCATCGGACAGGCGCAACGCGAAATGCAGGAAATCCGGACCCCAGCGTTTGTCCTGCGGGGCGATGACCAGGCCGAACTGGTCATCGCGCTGGTCCAGCCGCCATTGCACCTGCTCGTAGCGGCCTTCGCCGTAGGTCAGTGCAACCTGGCGTTCGATCCGTTCCGGTTGCAGCGGCTGGCCCAGCTGCGGCTGCAGGCGCTGTTCGATGAAGCGCGGGGTCTGGGTGTCCTCGCGCAGCACGTCGATGAACGCGACGATCGGCGTTTCATAGGCAGGCGGCCGGTGCTGCTCCTGGAAGATCGCGTACTGCGCCGGATCGACCTGGTAGCGCTGGATGCCCGCCACCTCGGCTTGTGCGGCCTGCTCGCCCACGGCTACCGCCGCCGGCGAGTGGTTGAAGTCCTGGCTGCCCATGTCGCCCAGCGGCGGCGTGATCAGCAGATCCTGCGTACCCAGCGTGGCCAGCTGCGCATCGACCACCCGCTTCATCAGCACGCCGGCCATCTGGTGGCTGATCGCCAACGGCGAATCCAGGCGTTCTTCGCTCATCAACGGCGTGCCCACCCGCACCACGATCAGGCGCTGCGCGCCGAGCCGGCGCGCTTCGTCGATCGGCAGGTTGTCGACCACGCCGCCATCCACCAGCAGGTGGTCCTGGTAACGCACCGGAGCGAACACGCCGGGGACGGACATGCTGGCGCGGATCGCCAGCGCCATGTCGCCCTGGCCGAACACCACCTTGTCGCCGGTGACGATATCGGTGGCCACCGCCCGGAACGGGATGGGCAGCTGGTCGAAATCGCGCACCTGCCAGGTGGGCAGCAGCAGCCGGCGCAACAGCATTTCCAGTTTCTGGCCCTGGATCAGGCCGCGCGGAAACGCGATCTTGCCGTTGCTCAGGCCGACTTCGACCCCGCCGAGCAGGCGCAGGTCGTCTTCCTTGCGGCGCATGCTGCGCTCGTTGCGCGGCGGTTTGTCGCGCAGTACGTCGGCCCAGTCGATGCGGTCGAGCACGGTTTCGATTTCATCGGCCGAGTATCCGGAGGCATACAGCCCGCCCACCACCGCGCCCATCGAGGTGCCGACGATGCAGTCCACCGGCACCCGCTCGCGCTCCAGCACCTTGAGCACGCCGATATGCGCCGCGCCACGCGCGCCGCCACCGCCGAGCACCAGGCAGGTGCGCGGGCGGTCGGGGTGCGTGCCGGCGTGCGCATCCGTCGCTGCCTGCTGCGCCCCGGCTGCCAGCGGCAGCAGGAGCGCAGCAAGGACTGCCCACTGACGGAGGAGGCGCACCTTCCTGTGCGACGGACGGGGGTCATCCTGCATGTCAGCTCCTGGCGTCATATTCTGGCCGATGCCCGCACTCTGCCTGTGCCACCCGCGCTCGTCCAGATCGACGTGCAGCCACGCAGGGCGTGGCGCTACTTGGCGTTTTTGACGTAGGTGTCGAACCAGTTGAGCATTTCCGATACCAGCTGCTCGTTGGATTCCAGCGCCGTGTACCAGTGCGGTTCATTGGGCAGCATCACCAGCCGGGTGATGCCGCCGTTGCCGCGGATCGCCTGGTACAGCTTGCGCGACTGGAACGGTTCGGTGCCCGGATTGGCGTCGTCCTCGCCGTGGACCAGCAGCAGCGGCAGCTTGATCTTGTCGGCATAGAAGAACGGCGAGGCCTTCAGGTACACATCCTGCGCCTGCCACACCGAACGCCGTTCGTTCTGGAAACCGAACGGGGTGAAGGTCTTGTTGTACGAACCGCTGGTGGCCACGCCTGCTTTGAACAGGTTGGTGTGCGCGATCAGGTTGGCGGTCATAAGCCCACCATGGCTGTGCCCGGTGACGCCGATCCGGTTGCGGTCCACCACGCCCAGGTCCACTGCCTTGTCGACCGCGGCCTTGGCATCGGCTTCGAGCTGCTCCAGGTAGGTGTCGTAGGCATTCTTCGGATCACCGACGATCGGGAACGCGGCGTTGTCGATGATTGCGTAGCCGGCCAGCAGCATCAGCCGGTACGGCGCCAGGCGCGTGAAGGTCTGCTGCGAACCGGAGACCTGCCCGGCCTGCGCCGCATTGGCGAAGTCGGCCGGGTATGCGTAAAGGATGGCCGGCACGCGCTCGCCTTCCTGGTAGCCCGGCGGGGTGTACAGGGTGAACGACAGGTCCACCCCGTCGGCGCGCTTGTAGGTGACCAGGCGCTTCTTGATCTGGCGCACTTCCGGGGTCGGGTCGCTGAGCGTGGTCAGCGCGGTGGCGGTGGAGGTGTATTGCGCCTCGCCGTCTTTAGCGCTGGCGGTGCGTTCGCCCTGCTGGCGCACGAACGCATTCGGCGGTTCCATCACCGACTGGTGCCAGGTCAGGTAGCGGCCCGGCGTGGTGGTCAGCCCCAACACCTGCTCATAGGCGTCGGCGCCACTGCGGAACAGGCGCTCGGTCTTGAGCGTGCCCAGGTCCAACCGGTCCAGGAACGGACGGTCGCCCTGCGGCGAACTGCCCTGCCCGCGCAGGAACACGAAGCTGCCGTCCTGGCGCACCACCGGCGCGCCGTTGGGCAGGCGCTTGAACACCAGGTTGCCCGGGTCGGCGTAGAGCTCGTCGCTGGACAGGTCCCAGAGCAGCCGGCCTTCCTGCCTGGGCTGGTCGACATCGACGATGCGGGTCTGCCGCCAATGACGGTTCTCATCGTTTTCGAACAGGAACGACACCGCCGGGTCCGCGCTCCAGGCAATGCCTTCGAAGCGCTGCGCGGTCCGCGCGATTTCCTGCGGTTTGGCGGAGAACGGTGCCTTCAGCGCCAGCACGCGGTCGCGGTGCGGCACGGTCACTTTCCAGTCGCCCTTGTCCAGCGCTTCGGCATAGACCAGCGTGGCCGGATCGGTGGAGCGCCAGTCGAAATCGCGCGGGCCTTCGGGCACGCCGTGCACCGGCACGCGGTCGGCCAGCGGCAGGCTGGCGATGGGCGTGCTGCGGCCCGTGCCCAGGTCGAGCACGGCAACGTCATTGGCGAAACGCTGGTAGGTCACCGCGTGCGAGAACGGCGCCTTGAGCGTTTCGGTGAGCACATGCACGCCATCGGGGGCGGCATTGACCTCGTTGTACAGCGCCGGGGCGCCGATGGCGCGCACGCTGCCGGCGTTGGCGTCCACCACGGCCAGCTGGGAGGCACCGTAGTAGGCGAACAGGGCTTCGTCATGCGCGCTGGTCAGGGTGTCGCGGGCTTCATAGGTGCTGCTCTGGCCGCTGCTGCCCAGCGATTCCTGCACGTCCGGGCCACCGCGGCCGTTGCCGCTGCTCGGGGCCGGACCCTGGTTGGCCGGCACGGTCTTGACCAGCAGCTGCTGGCCACCGCCCAGCCACTGCACGGTGTAACCGAAAATGGGATTGAGCTGCACGCCCGGGATCTGCTTGACCTGGCCGGTCTGTGCATCACCTACCCAAAGCTGCACCGAGGTGTCTACTGCGTTCTGGAACGCGAAGTGGCTGCCATCGGCCGACCACTGCGCCACGCCGGCACAGCCCTGCGGCAACGCGACCTTGGTGGTGCGGGCGGTGCCGACATCCACCAGCGAGAAATCGGCGACACAGGCCGGAATGCCGTAGCCGCCCTGGGTATCGTGGCGGCTGCGGTTCTTCGGTTCCAGCCGCACGCCGGCCAGCTTGAGATACGGCTGGGCAACGCGCTCGATCGGCGGATAGGTCTGCAGGGTGGTCAGCAGCAGCCGCTGCCCGCTCGGGTCCAGGCTGGGCTGCGGCGGTGGCGGCGCCTTGAGCACCTTGAGCAGCTGCGCCGGTGGCTTGGCGTAATCGGCGAAGGCCGGTGCGGCAAGGCTGAGCGCGGCCACGGCAACGGCGGTGGCAAGGCAGGTACGACGGATGAGCATCCAGATCCCCTTGAAGGTGTGGGTCCCGGCGGCGCACATGTCGCCGGCATGCCCACGAATCTAGCACCGGGACCCGCGCCGGGAATGGGCCGAAAGCACTGGATGTGCGTTCGGGCTGCGTTGGCCGATGCGGTAGAGTGGCGCCATTCGTTCCATCACTGGATGCCCCTTGCGTACCGTCCACGCGCTCCGTTACATCACACCGCTCCGCGAGGGCGGCTCCCTGCCGGCCGTGGTCGAGACCGACGACGATGGTATGGTCGTGCTCAAGTTCCGTGGCGCCGGCCAGGGGCCCAAGGCGCTGATTGCCGAGCTGATTGCCGGCGAGCTGGCACGCACGCTCGGCCTGCCGATTCCGGAAATCGTGTTCGTCGAGCTTGACCGCGAGTTCGCGCGCACCGAGCCGGATCCGGAGATCCAAGACCTGATCCGCGCCAGCGAAGGCCTCAACCTGGGCAGCGATTACCTGCCGGGCGCGATCAACTACGACGTGGCGGCGATGCCGGTGGATGCCGACCTCGCCTCGCGAATCGTGTGGTTCGACGCCTTCACCAGCAATGTCGACCGCACCGCGCGCAACCCGAACCTGATGGTGTGGCACCGCAAGCTGTACCTGATCGACCACGGTGCAGCGATGTACTTCCATCACGATTGGGCCACGGCGGGCGACGCCTGCGTGAAGCCGTTCCTGCTGATCCGCGACCATGTGCTGCTGTCGTTCGCCACGAACATCGCCGAGGTGGATGGTGAGCTGGCGGCGCTGCTGCCGGACGCGGAGATTGAACGCATCGTCGCGCTGGTGCCGGACAGCTGGTTGGTGGACGAGCCCGCGTTCGACAGCCCGGTGGCCTACCGCCAGGCGTACCTCGATTATCTGAAGTGCCGGCTGCAGGCACGTGCCGCTTTTGTAGAGGAGGCCGTCCGTGCCCACGCTGCACACGTATGACTATGCGGTGATCCGCGTGGTACCGCGGGTGGAACGCGAAGAGTTCATCAACGTCGGGGTGATCGTGTCCTGCCCGGGGGCGAAGCATCTTCAGGCGGCGATTGAGATTGACCCGGTGCGGATGCAGGCGTTCGCGCCTTCGCTGGACCTGGAGGCGCTGCAGCCTTGGCTGGATGCGATCGTGGCGATCTGTCGGGGTGAGGCCACGGCGGGGCCCATCGCGCAGCTGCCGGCGCGCGCGCGGTTCCATTTCCTCACCGCCAAGCGCAGTTCGGTAGTGCAGATGTCGAGCACGCATGTGGGCCGTACCGCGGATCCAGAAGCTTTGGTAGAGCACTTGATGAACAAAATGGTGCGCTTGCTCGAGGTGCGCAGCAGAGAACCGTAAACAGACTCCGAAAGATGCGAACTCCACTCCTGCGTGTAAACATTTCACAGATATCATGCTTAGAGCGAGCTAAACACCTTGAAGCCACTCATTGACTACTGCGACGGAGCGGTTAAATCACTGAATGCTCAGTTCGAAATGAGCAGAGTGCTCGCCCATTCGGCGACCTCAGGAAGTGTGCGAGAACGACTCATTCACGACTTCCTTGTCTCTCATCTTCCTGAAATGACATCGGCCGTAACCGGCGTGGTCATCGACTCTTCTGGGAATAGATCAAGGCAGCAGGACATTGTCTTGATGCTGAAATCAATGCCACGACTGCGCTTCAACAGTGGGCACGATCTAATTTTTCAGGAGGGAGTAGTTGCGACCATAGAGATAAAGACTCTGGTCACACCCTCAGTTCTCAAAGAGATTTCAGAGAACATTTCCAGTGTCAAAGCCCTTCAACCGTCAAGTCTCGGCGGGACTGGCATGGGAATTCTTGACTGGCCGTGGTCAAGGATACTTCACTGTATTGTTAGCTACGGCGGTTCTGAACTCGGCATGATCCAAAAGACCCTTGATGAACTGCCGGAATCCGCAAGGCCTGACATCTATCTGGATCTAACCAAGGGAATAATTCTCCGGAATGAGGGACTACTAATGGAAAAGCGTGGAGACGCCCTGCATTTGGCATTCGATTCTCCGGCAGAAGGTCTTGCAAGATTTCTGACATCCCTCTCCATTGCGACAGGTTCTTATGCGGTCAGAGAGGTTGAATGGGCAAAGTACATTACGGGTTAGAGTCAATTCCTAGGCGCCCCCTCGTCCGAGCAGGCCAGACGTTGGCCCGATAAGACGTTCAAGGTCGATCTGGGAGGCTTCATAGCGAACGAGCCTTCACCAAAGAGACGTCCGCCGCAGAACCACTATCGCCCGCCTGCTCTCCCATGCCTACTAACTGTTGACCAGCCGCAGAGTAGCAGGCTCGCGTTACACACGCAGACGAACTTGGCGCAGCGCATAGTGACAAATTTTCCAAGCCGGCATATCTTCCGGGCGGGGACGCTTACGACAGAAGTCGACAATGGAAGCGCCTCATAGCAGTCAGTGCGGAACGAACAGCATTTCATAATGGACTAGTAGGAACAACAAAGGGGGGGGGAGATGCCCGATTTTTCATTGGCTATATCGCTTCTGAAGAAGCCGATCGAAGACGTTTATCTGAAGACAACAGACGAAATCAAATCAAAGGTCTCAGAACTTAGAGCCCAATCGAAGGTGAAGAAGCTCCACACCAAACTCTGGCAGATCCAAAGGGTGAAGACCATTTGGAACACCGATCGTCCACTTAGCCTCAACAGCATCTACTACCCCGTGAATGCAAGGGCGACCGACAACAGAGTCAAGCGAATTACATCTGTAGATGACTTCGGTTCTGATAACGTAATAATTTACGGCACTGCCGGCCAGGGCAAATCGATTCTGATGAAGTATCTCGTGGGCAAGGAGATCAAGAGCGGCAAGCGAATACCCGTTCTTTTTGAGCTCAGAAATGCGACATCACCCAACCTAGCTCAAGACCTTTCGAATGCGTTCGAGGAGTTGATTGGAGTTTCCAGCACAGGGAGAGTATTCAATGCATTTGCGCGGGACGGCAAACTTTCTTTGCTCCTCGACGGATTCGACGAGATCAGTGAAGAGCATGTCTCAAGGCTGATGCGAGACATCCATGCGCTTTCATTCAAGTACCCCTCCTGCAAAATTCTGATCACCTCCCGACCAAATTCCGATTGCAAGAATTTGGTCTCGTTTAGCTCTGTTTCAATTTGTCCGCTGCAGCCGTCAGATCTTCACGGTTTCTTTAAGAAAATCACACACGACAGCGCCCTATCGGACAATATAGTTTCAGCGATACAATCGTCGCCACACAAAATTAAAGAGCTAATCACCACCCCACTCCTCGCCACCCTCCTGGCGATCTCATACCGAGCAGCCCATAAGATTCCGGCCGAGTTTTCTGATTTCTACGAGGAACTTTTTCAGGTCTTACTGATTCGGCACGATGGATCGAAGATGGGATGGCGGAGAGATAGAAAGAGCGGACTGGCTGATAAACCGATTCAGCAACTATTTGAAGCCTTCAGTTTTCAGGCGAGAAGAAAGCGCACGCTCAGCATGGAGCCAGAACTTGCGCATCAGTTTACTGCGGAGGGGGCATCCCGTCTTGGCTTCACAACCAAGCCAGAACACTTTATTCATGACATTAAGAGCATCACTTGCTTACTAATCGAAGAAGGCAAGAAGCTGCATTTTGTGCACGCGAGCGTGGCACAGTTTTTCTCTTCTAAATATGTAAAGTCCCTTAGCGAACAACAAAGCTCAAAGTTCTATGAGCAGCTGCTTGAAAAGTGGAGCTCTTGGACGGAAGAAATCTCATTCCTATCTCAAATTGACTCGCATCGCGCTAAGAAATACTTCCTCATCCCTGATAAGAAGAACATGCTAAAAAACATGAAGGGAGGAGAATATTGGATAGAAACGTATCTGTCCAACATGTGGGTGTCCAAGACCGCCACGGATCGGTATGTCGCAGGAAGTGGGCACTCGAATCTATTTTACTGCAACGCTACGCTGGACTCACAGATTTTCAGAATCATGTTCAAAGAGGTTTCGCCCGGAGAGAAACCATGGACGAGCTGCTTTAATGCAAAAGTTCCAACCGAGAGGAAGACCTATCTTGAGATCGCAAACGCTTGTGGCGGCGATAAACTGAGCAAAATTGCAGACGCAATGAACAATCATATCAACCTGATAGAAATACGATTAAGGTCGCTAACCAATGACGTGCGCAGAAGCGAGGACGTGAGCGATTTTATTGAAATTTAGCTGACAGCACATGACCAGCACGCACTCCATCCAGCCGTTTTGTCGGACTGGATGGAGATTTTTGGTGCCAGATGCAACTCAAGGCTTGTTGAACCCGAACCAGCCCCCGCCAGAAAGGTCGGCATAAAATGCAGACGAACTGCGCGGAGAACGGGCGAACCTTGGCTAATTCCTCAACGCATATGCCATCACGTAATCGCCGGCCGGGGTTTCCATGAAATGGTGGCCGCCGGCCATGATCACCACGTACTGGCGGCCGTCGTATTCGTAGACCATGGGGTTGGCCTGGCCACCGGCAGGGAGCTTGGCGTGCCACAGTTCCTTGCCGGTCTTCAGGTCGATGGCGCGCAGCAGGTCGTCGGTGGCGGCGGCGATGAAGATCAGGCCGCTGGCGGTGAGCGCCGCGCCGCCGTTGTTCGGGGTGCCGATCTCGATCGGCAGGCCGGAGCGGATGCCGAACGGGCCGTTGCCGCGCGCGCTGCCGAACGGACGGTCCCAGAGCAGCTGGCCCGTGCGCAGGTCGATGGCACGGATGCCCCCATACGGCGGCTGCTTGCACAGCAGTCTGGTGAACGGCAGGCGCCAGCCGGCGTTGACGTCGATGGCATATGGGGTGCCGGTCTGCGGGTCCCCTGCCCCTTCGGCGCCGCCGCGGTCGGCACGCACCTGCTCGCGTGGCACCCAGCCCTTGCGGTCCGCTTCGGCGCGCGGCACCAGCCGGTTGTAGTTGGGCATGTCGTTGTAGTTGGCCACGATCACGCCGTGGCGCGGATCCACCGCGACGCTGCCCCAGTCCGAACCACCGTTGTAACCCGGGTATTCGATGGAATGACGGTCTGCAGTGGGCGGCGTGTAGAAGCCCTGGTAACTGGCCTTGCGGAACTGGATGCGGCAGACCAGCTGATCAATCGGCGTGATGCCCCACATGTCGCGCTCGGTCAGGTCGGGCTTGCGCAGCGTGTGGTACAGCGAAAACCGCTGGGTCGGCGCGCGTTGTTCGGGCTCAACTCCGCCGCCGGGCACCGCGCGCTCTTCCGCCGGCGTCAGCAATGCGCCGGTGCGCCGGTCCAGCATGTACAGGTCGCCCTGCTTGGTCGGCAGCAGGATCGCCGGCACCTTGCCGGCGGCGGTCGGGTAATCGATCAGCGTGGCCTGTGAGCCGAGGTCGTAATCCCAGACATCCTTGCGCACGGCCTGGAAGTTCCACACCGGTTTGCCGGTGGCCACGTCCAGCGCCACCAGCGAGGTCGCATAGCGGTTCTGGTTTTCAGTGCGCGAACCGCTCCAGTAGTCGCCCGCCGAATTGCCCATCGGCAGGTACACCAGCCCCAGCTGCTCATCGCCGGTCGCGGTGGTCCACATGTTGGGGGTGCCGCGCGTGTAGGTCTGGCCCTGCGGTGGCAATCCGCTGCGGTCGGGTGCATCCATGTCCCATGCCCAGCGCAGCTTGCCGGTCTGTGCGTCGTAGGCCTGGATGACCCCGGACGGGGCATCGCGGCGCTGTCCGTCCAGCACCTGGTGGCCGGTGACGATCACCCCGCGCACGATCGCCGGCGGCGAGGTAATGGAGACATAGCCCGGTGGCACCTCGCCCATGCCCAGGGTGATGTCGACCTGGCCATTGTTGCCGAAGCCCGGGCACGGCCGGCCGGTGGCGGCGTCGACGGCGATCAGGCGCCCATCCAGCGTGCCTTCGATGATGCGCGCCGCGCACAGCGCGCGGTTGCCCGCGGCGAGAGGCCGGTTGCCCATGCTGGGCGGGGGTTCGGGCAGCGCCAGGTCGGCGGCGACGTCGGCCAGCACCGGATCCACCTGCGGCACACCGGGCACTTCGTAGTAGGCCACCCCGCGACATGCGGCCGTGTAGGGAATGGATGCGTCTTTCACTTTGGGATTGAAGCGCCAGCGCTCCTTGCCGGTGGCCGCGTCCAGCGCGATCAGCTGGTTGCGCGCGGTGCACAGGTACAGGCTGTCACCCACCTTGAGCGGGGTGGTCTCGGCGCCCCAGCGCTTCTTCGGCAGGTCGCCGGTGCGGAACTGCCAGGCCAGCTCAAGGTCGCCGACGTTGGCCGGGGTGATCTGCTGCAGCGGTGAATAGCGCGTGCCGGCGTTGCTGCGGCCCCAGGCGGTCCAGTCGCCCGGTGCGGGCTGGTCGGCCGGTTGCGGGCTGGCCTCACGGGTCGGCGCCAGCCCGGTACCGGCGGCATCGACCGGGAATGCCTGCGCACCGGCCACCGCGCCGTGTGGGACGAAGGCCAGGGTAAATGCCACCGCGAACACCAGGCCCAACACCCCGGCCAGGGTGCGGGAGATGCGCCGCGGCACCGGCGTGCGCAGGGTCGGCAGCAGCAGCGCGAGCAGGAAGCCCAGCGCGGTGATCACGCCCAGGCGCGGCACCCAACGCCAGTAGTCACTGCCCGATTCCCACCATGTCCACAGCAGCGTACCGACGAACACCAGGAGGTAGGCCCATGCGCCGGCGCGGCGATTACCCCACAGCAGCACGCCTGCGGCAAGCAGTCCTGCCCCGGCCAGGACGTAGTACCAGGACCCGCCCAGTTGCGCGAGCCAAGCGCCCAGGCCGCCCAGTACAAGTCCGAGGAGCAGCAGGACCAGCGCGAGCACGGTGATCAGGGGGTGGCGCGGCGGCAGCACCACGGGCGGCTCTGAGGTCGGCACAGCGG
The DNA here is from genome assembly GCF_034044835.1 of Stenotrophomonas sp. CFBP8994. Lineage (NCBI taxonomy): Bacteria > Pseudomonadati > Pseudomonadota > Gammaproteobacteria > Lysobacterales > Lysobacteraceae > Stenotrophomonas > Stenotrophomonas sp. CFBP8994. The sequence goes on from NZ_JAXCWT010000001.1 coordinate 200,258, forward strand.
ACATCGGTGTTCTCCCCGGTACGGCGGAACCCTGGATGCTGCCGGCCTCCCCTGCTGGCCGGTTTTTTTGAAGCTTATGCCTGTTCGGGTGTGAATGGGGTGGGATTTTCTTCGGGCTTTCGGATGGGCGGCCTGGGCCGGCCAACGGCCGGCGCTACCGGACATTGAGCGCGCCGGAGGGCTCCAGGTGCCGGAAACGAAGAACGCCGGCGTTGGCCGGCGTTCTCCGTAGTGCGTTGCGGGTGGATCAACCCTGCGGGTTTTCGTCGCCTGCGACCGGTGCCGGCGCGGCGTCGACCGGCGTTGCCGCGACCTCCACGTCGTCCTCGACATCGTCGATGGACGCATCCATCCGCTCTACCGCCTGCAGCTTCTCGTCCTTGGACAGGCGGATCAGGGTCACGCCCTGGGTGTTACGGCCCACGCGCGAGATTTCCGAGCCGCGGGTACGCACCAGGGTGCCACCGTCGGAGATCAGCAGGACCTCGTCGCGCGAGCCCATCAGCACCGCGCTGACCAGCTTGCCGTTGCGCTCGGTGGTCTGGATGCCGATCACGCCCTGGGTACCGCGGCCCTTGCGCGGGTAATCCGGCAGCGGGGTGCGCTTGCCGTAGCCGTTCTCGGTGGCGGTCAGGATGTACAGCATGCTGTCGTCGTCGCCACCTTCGATCACGGCATCGCCGTTCTCGACCGTGGTCTCTTCCACCTGCACGTCGTCTTCGCTCTCGTCCTCGCTGCCGCCGGCACGCTCGGCCACGATCAGGCTGACCACTTCCTCGCCCTTGGCCATCTTGATGCCGCGCACGCCGGTGGCGGTACGGCCCATCGAGCGGACCCGGTCTTCGCCGAAGCGCACGGTCTTGCCGTTGGAGGCGAACAGCAGGATGTCGCGGTCGCCATCGGTCAGGCCGACGCCGACCAGCGCGTCACCCTCATCGAGGTTGATCGCGATCTTGCCGCGCGCCAGGCGGAACGCGAACTCGCTGAGCGGGGTCTTCTTGACGGTGCCGTTGCGGGTGGCGAAGAACACGAACTGGCCTTCGGCGTACTCGCGTACCGGCAGCACGGCCTGCACCCGCTCACCGGATTCCAGCGGAATCCAGTTGATGATCGGGCGCCCGCGCGCGTTCGAACCGGCTTCGGGCAGCTGGTGTACCGGCAGCCAGAACACCTTGCCCGAGCTGGTGAAGGTCAGCAGGGTGTCATGGGTGTTGACCAGCCACAGCTGTTCGATGAAATCCTCTTCCTTGGTCGACGCCGCGCTGCGACCACGGCCGCCGCGACGCTGGGCTCGGTAGGCACTGACCGGCTGGCGCTTGACGTAGCCGGCGTGCGACACGGTGACCACCACGTCTTCCGGCGCGATCAGGTCCAGGATGTCCAGGTCTTCTTCGCTGTGGCGGATCTCGGTGCGGCGTTCGTCGCCGAACTCGGTGCGCACGTTGACCAGCTCTTCGCGGATGACCTGCAGCAGGCGGTCCGGATCTTCCAGGATGTGGATCAACCCGGCGATGGTTTCCAGCAGCTGCTTGTATTCTTCGGTCAGGCGGTCCTGCTCCAGCCCGGTCAGGCGGTGCAGGCGCATTTCCAGGATCTGGGTGGCCTGGATCTCGGTCAGCTGGTAGCCACCCTCGATCAGGCCCACGCCCTTGGGCAGGTCTTCCGGACGCGAGGTTTCCGCACCGGCCGCCCCCAGCATCGAACCGACCAGGCCCGGTTCCCACAGGCGCGCGAGCATGCGCTCGCGGGCTTCATTGGGATTGGGCGAGGTCTTGATCAGTTCGATCATCTCGTCGATGTTGGCCAGCGCAACGGTCAGGCCTTCCAGCACGTGGGCACGGGCACGCGCCTTGCGCAGCTCGAACACGGTGCGGCGGGTGACCACTTCGCGGCGGTGGCGCACGAAGGCCTCGAGCATCTGCTTGAGGTTCATCAACTGCGGGCGGCCGTCGACCAGGGCCACCATGTTGATGCCGAACACCGATTCCATCTGGGTCTGCTGGTAGAGGTTGTTCAACACAACTTCCGCCGACTCGCCGCGCTTGATTTCGATGTAGATGCGCATGCCGTCCTTGTCGGACTCATCGCGCAGCTCGCTGATGCCTTCGAGCTTCTTTTCCTTGACCAGCTCGGCGATCTTTTCGATCAACCGGGCCTTGTTCACCTGGTACGGGATCTCGGTGACGATGATCGATTCGCGGCCGTTGTCGGCCACTTCGATATCGGCCTTGGCGCGGATGCGCACCCGGCCACGACCGGTGCGGTAGCCGGCGACGATGCCGGCGGTACCGTTGATGATGCCGGCGGTGGGGAAATCCGGGCCCGGGATGTACTCCATCAGGCCGTCAACGTCGATCTCGGGGTTCTCGATCAGCGCGATGCACGCGTTGATCGCCTCGGTCAGGTTGTGCGGCGGGATGTTGGTCGCCATGCCCACCGCGATACCGGCCGAGCCGTTGACCAGCAGGTTCGGGAACCGGGTCGGCATGACCGTCGGCTCCAGTTCCTTTTCGTCGTAGTTGGGCTGGAAATCGACGGTTTCCTTGTCGATGTCCGCCATCAGCTCATGGGTGAGCCGCGACATGCGCGCTTCGGTGTAACGCATCGCCGCGGCGGAGTCGCCGTCGACCGAACCGAAGTTACCCTGGCCGTCCACCAGCATGTAGCGCAGCGAGAACGGCTGCGCCATGCGCACCAGGGTGTCGTACACCGACTGGTCGCCATGCGGGTGGTACTTGCCGATGACGTCACCGACGATACGCGCCGACTTGTAGTAAGGCTTGTTGCTGTGCGCGTTCAGCTCGTTCATCGCGTACAGCACGCGGCGATGCACCGGCTTGAGGCCATCGCGCGCATCCGGGAGGGCGCGCCCCACGATCACGCTCATGGCGTAATCGAGGTAGCTCTTGCGCATCTCGTCTTCCAGGTTGACCTGGATGATTTCCTTGGCGTTTTCTGCCATTCGGGTTCCGTTGTCTGGTAGCGGTCCAGTCCGTCGCGCCGGCCCTTGCGGGGCGGCGGCGTCGGAATCTCGATTAACTGACGGAGTCTACCACAACGGGGCCCTTTCCGCCGCCGTTTACGGTGTTTTTACCTGCAGGAATCAGGGACTTAGGTGCGGCTTCGGGACAATTGCGCAAGACCCCCGATGTGAGGGCCGATCCGCACCGCCAGGGCCGACCAACGGTCGGCGCTACCGCAACCCCACGGCCACGTCATCCCGGAAGCGCCGGCCGTTGGCCGGCCCACGGTCAACCGAACGCAGCCTGCATATTGGCCACGGTGGGATTCAGGATCACGCCCTTCTCGGTCACGATGGCGTCGATCAGCTCGCCCGGGGTCACGTCAAATACCGGGTTCCATGCGGCGATGCCCTCGGCCACGGTGCGGGTACCCCCCACGCCGTACAGCTCGCCCGGGTCGCGCTGCTCGATCTCGATCTGCGCACCGTCGGCGGTGTCCATGTCCACCGTGGATGACGGCGCCACCACCATGAACTTCACCCCGTGGTGGCGGGCGGCAATGGCCAGCTGGTAGGTGCCGATCTTGTTGGCGGTGTCGCCGTTGGCACAGATCCGGTCGGCACCGACGATCACCCACTGTACCGCCCCGGTCTTCATCAGGTGCGAAGCGGCCGAATCGGCGATCAGCGTGGCGTCGATGCCGTCCTGCTGCAGCTCCCACACGGTCAGGCGCGCGCCCTGCAGCCACGGCCGGGTTTCGCCGGCGAACACCTTGGCGATGCGATGCTGGGCCATGCCCGCGCGGATCACGCCCAGCGCGGTCCCGAAGCCGGCAGTCGCCAGCGAGCCGGTGTTGCAGTGGGTGAGCACGCCGCTGCCCGCGTCGATCAGGCCGGCGCCGAGCGCGCCCATGTGGCGGTTGGCAGCCAGGTCTTCGTCGGCGATGGCCTGCGCTTCGCGGGCCAGCACCTGCGCCCAATCGGCACCGGCGGGCGCCACGGCGCGGCGCATGCGGGCCAGCGCCCAGGCCAGGTTCACCGCGGTCGGGCGTGACGCGTTCAGGCGTTGCAGCGCCGGTTCCAGCTTGGCCAGCGCCTGCGCCCCATCATCGGCCTGCACCTGCTGCGCGGCCAGCACCACGCCCCAGGCCGCGGCGATGCCGATGGCCGGCGCGCCGCGCACGGTCAGCGCATGGATGGCCTCGGCCACCGCGTCGCTGTCACGGCATTCCACGTGTTCGACCACGAACGGCAGCTTGCGCTGGTCGAGCAGCTGCAGGGAATCACCGGTCCACAGGATCGGACGGATGTGGTCGTAGCGGGCGTAATCGATGTCGGGGGATGCGTTCATCCCGTCATTGTAACGGGCGCTCAATTCACATGGAATTCGGCGCGGCAGCCATTATCCACCCATACCCCGCGGGCATCCCAGCCCCAGTCGCGGCCTTCCTCGCAGGGGCTGCCGGACAGCTGCTTGACCAGCGTGGCGCTCTTGCTGATGCCGGCCCCGCAGAACCGGCGCTGGCGCGACTTGGATTCGCAGACCAGCGGGCGCGGTACATCGAGGAAACCACTGCCGTCGGCCGCGCCCACCTCGAAGTCGCCCTGGCAGCCACGGGTGACCCAAACCTCGTTGCGCTTGACGCCCCAGCTGTGCCCTTCCCGACACGGCATCGCCGACAACTGGCGCAGCAGCCGCACCGGCGCGCCCTGCAGGATCACCGGGCAGCTCTGCGGGCGGCCATTGGATTCGCAGCGCAGCACCCGGCGCACCTTGCGTTCGCCACCGCTGCTGGCACCGGGAGCGCCACGGCTGCGGAATTCGGCCCGGCAGCCGAGCGTGACCCACACCCCGGTGCGATCGGTGCCCCATTCCGAGCCGCGCACGCAGCTGTTGTCGGACAGTTGGCGGACCAGGTCGACGCCGTTGGCGACCGGCATGTCGCAATGCACCCATTCCATGTCGCGCGATTGGCAGCGCACCACCTGCCCGGCATAGCCGGTTTCGGCCCACGCGGACAGCGGCAGGCAGGAGGCGAACAGCACCAGCCCCAACGCCGGCAGGCGCCACATCAGGGCGGACGGCGTTGGTGCAGCAGCTTCCACCCGTTTCATCAACTCCATACACGCCGCCACTGAACGATTACGTCGCCACCATCCGACATCGGGTGTGATCAGAGCATCATCACGCAACCCGCGCAAGACACTTTCATGGAGACTTCACTACGTTCAGGCGTGGGCGAAATCGAATGCCAGCACATCGGCAATCCGGCCGGTACGGTTCATCGCCATCAACAGGCGGTCCACGCCTACCGCCACGCCTGCGCAATCCGGCAGCGCGGGCAATGCATCAAGCAGGCGCTCGTCCAGCGGCGGCAGCACGCTGCCGCGCGCCTGCCGCACCGCGTGGTCGCGCACGAAGCGGGCACGTTGTTCGTCGGCATCGTTGAGCTCGTGGTAGCCGTTGGCCAGCTCGACCGCGCCCAGGTACAGCTCGAAACGTTCGGCCAGCGGCGGCGTGCCTGGCCGCACCCGCGCCAATGCTGCCTGGCTGGCCGGCCAGTCATGCACCACCGTCATCTGGTCATCACCGAAATGCGGCTGGATGCAGTGGGTCATCAGCAGGTCCAGCCAGTCGTCGCGGGTCAGCCCGTCGGCATCGATGCGAACCCTGGCCAGCGGCGCCTGCAGCTGCTCAAGGCTGGCCTCGAACGGATCCAGCCCAACGTGCGCCTGGTACAGACTGCGATAGTCGAGCACCTGCAGTGTCGCGTCGCGTCCGACCAGCGCCAGTGCCGCGCGCACCAGCGCCACGGTTTCATCGATCAGGCGGTGATGATCCCAGCCCACCCGGTACCACTCGAGCATGGTGAACTCGGGATTGTGCCGCCCCCCCGCTTCGCCGTTGCGGAATACCCGGCCCAGCTCGTAGCAGTCGCCCACGCCCGCGGCGAGCAGCCGCTTGAGCGGGTACTCCGGCGAGGTGCGCAGCCAGCGCTGGGCGCTGCCTGCATCGACGTGGCCACTGAAACGCGTGTGGAAACTGTCGATGTTGGGTTCGGTATTGCCGGCCGCCGAGAGGATCGGCGTTTCCACTTCCAGCACGTCGCGTTCGGCAAAGAAGGCGCGGATCAGCGCGTTCAACGCCGCACGCTGGCGCAACGCGGCGATCACGCCCGCGCGTCCCGCAGGCGGCTGGCCAGCTGCAGGGTGAGCAGGCTGCGGGTGTCATCGACATAACCGGTGGCCAGGTACAGCCGGCGCGCCAGCTCGTTGTGGTGGTTCACCTCCAGCCGCATGCGCTCCACCCCGCGCGCGTTGGCGCGCTGTTCCAGGATGGCCAGCGCCTGCTTGCCGCGGCCACGGCCGCGTGCGGCATGGCTCAGGTACAGCTCGTCGAGCAGCGCGAAATGACCGCCCTGCTCCAGGCTGAAGCCCATGGCCAGCGCGGCGTGGCCAACGACCTCACCGGTTTCGGACAGCCACAGCAGCACTTCGCCGTTGCGCGGGTCTTCCAGCAGTGCGGCCAGGGCGCGGCGCACGCGCGCTTCGTCGAAGTCCAGCTGGTCTTCGGCGTAGAACTCGCGCATCAGGCCGACCACCAGTTCGGTGTCGGCGACGGTGGCGAGGCGGAAGTCGAGGGGGGACGTCTGCATGGAGGATTCAATCCGTTTTCAGTGGGCCGCCAGGAATGCGACCAGGCGGTCTTCGTCCCAGACATCGATGCCCAGTTCGGTGGCCTTGGTGAGTTTGGAGCCTGCCTCGGTGCCGGCGACGACGAACGAGGTCTTTTTCGAGACGCTGCCGGCGACTTTGGCGCCGAGCGCTTCCAGGCGCTCCTTGGCTTCGTCGCGGGTCATCTGGGCGAGCGTGCCGGTCAACACCACGGTCTGGCCCTCAAGCGGTCCTTCGCTTTGGCTGGTGGCCTCAGGGGCGCGCTCCAGCAGGGTGCGCCGGTATTCATCGGCCTTGAGCAGCATCGGCCCATGCCCATCGCGGTCGAGCCAGTCGGCCACGCCCAGCGCCACTTCATTGGGCAGGCCGGCAGCAACCAGCTGCACCGGTTCGGCATCCAGCACGCTGGCGGCATCGGGCAGCATGGCGGCCAGTTTCTCCGCGCGCAGGCGGGTGATCCCAGGGATTTCGGCCTCGACCAGCAGTTGCGCGAAGTCCAGCCCGTCGCGCAGCTTGGCGCTGGGCGGATGGGCGTCGCTGATGCGCACCTGCCCGACCTGCAACAACGCGTCGATGGCCTCCTGATTGCCCGGCTGCTCGAAGAAGTGGCCGAGCGAGCGCGCCACTTCACCGCCGATGTCCGGCACGCGCTTGAACAGCGGCCACGGCAGGTGGCGGATCAGTTCCAGGTCACCGAACCAGGTGGCCAGCGCCTTGGCCGTGCTTTCGCCGACGTGTTCGATGCCCAGCGCGAACAGCAGCCGTTCCAGCGTGGTGGTGCGGCTGGCGTCGATCGCGGCGATCAGGTTGTCGGCCCACTTGGTGGCGATCTTCTTCGTGTTCCAGCTGAAGGTCGCTTCCAGGGCAAGGGCACGGGCGCGCCAGCTGTCGTCGGTGGCATCCAGCGCCAACACCTCGCGCAGGTACTGGCCACTTCCTTCGGGCGGCAGGTGCAGGCCGATCTGGTTGGCCAGTGCCTGCGGCGATTCGGCATCCAGCACCAGCTTCAGCTGCAGCAGCTGGTCGCGGGTGATCCGGTACAGGTCGGCCACGCCCCGCACGATGCCGGCATCGACCAGGGTTTCAATGTACTTGCCACCCAGCCCGTCGATATCCATCGCGCGGCGCGAGGCGAAGTGCGCGATGGCTTCCTTGCGCTGCGCCGGGCAGCTCAGCTCGCCCGAGCAGCGCCAGGCAGCAGCGCCCTCCTCGCGCACGATCTCCGAGCCACATACCGGGCACTCGGTCGGCATGCGCCACGGCGAGGTGCCCGCCGGGCGGCGGTCGGCAATGACGCTGACCACTTCGGGAATGACATCGCCGGCGCGGCGTACGATCACCGTATCGCCCACGCGCACGTCCAGCCGCTCGATCTGGTCGGCGTTGTGCAGGGTGGCGTTGGAGACGATCACCCCGGCCACGGCAACCGGGTGCAGGCGCGCCACGGGGGTGGCCGCGCCGGTACGGCCGATCTGGATTTCGATCGCCTCCACCGTGGTGGTCTGCTCCTGCGCCGGGAACTTGTGCGCGATGGCCCAGCGCGGAGCGCGCGACACAAAGCCCATCTGTTCCTGCCCGGCACGATCGTCAAGCTTGTAGACCACGCCGTCGATATCGAAGGCCAGGCCGTCGCGGCGTTCGCCGATGTCACGGTAATAGGCGAGCAGGCCCTCGCTGCCCTCCACCACCTGGCACAGCTCGCTGACCGGGAAACCCCACCCCTTGAGCTGGGCCAGCGTGGCCGAATGGGTCGGCGGCAGTTCACCGCCCCGCACTTCGCCGGTGCCGTAGGCATAGAAGCTCAGCTTGCGCCGCGCGCTCATCTTCGGATCGAGCTGGCGCAGCGAACCGGCGGCGGCGTTGCGCGGGTTGGCCAGCACCTTGCCTTCGTGCAGGCGCGCATCGGCGTTGTAGGCCTCGAAATCGGCGCGGGCCATGTACACCTCGCCGCGCACTTCCAGCACCTGCGGCCAGCCACTGCCCTGCAGCGTGTGCGGGATCACCTTGATCTGGCGCAGGTTGGCGCTGACGTCCTCGCCCGTGGTGCCGTCGCCGCGGGTGGCGCCTTGCACGAAGCGTCCGTCTTCGTAGCGCAGGCTGATGGCCAGGCCATCGAGCTTGGGTTCGGCCGAGAAGCGCACGGTGTCGCGGCGCAGGCGCTCACTGATGCGGCGCACGAAATCCTGCACCTCCTCATCGCTGAAGGCGTTGCCCAGCGACAGCATCGGCACGGCGTGGCGCACCTCGGCAAAGCGCGAGGCCGCCTTGCCACCGACCCGCTGCGTGGGCGAATCGGCATTCACCAGCTCCGGGTGCGCCTGTTCCAGCGCTTCGAGTTCGCGCACCAGGCGGTCGTACTCGGCGTCGGGAATCAGCTGCTCATCGCGGTCGTAGTAAGCCTTGCCGGCCTCGTCGATCTGGCGGCGCAGGATCTCGGCACGTTGGGCGGGACTGGGACTCATGCGACAGGCATCCTGGTAGGGCTGTGAATTCTAGGCGCTGCCGTAAACAACGACCACCCGCGCGGTCCGCGTCGGAATCCGACGCACTACCGCCGAAGTGGCTTGCCGGCCCCGCCGCGTGGCGCTAGCGTGCCGGAATTGTCCCGCCTTGGGTGTTCCTGCCATGTCATCGACCGTCACGTCCCGCCGTTCCTTCCTGCAGCTGGCCGGTACCGGCCTGGCCCTGTCCGGTATCGGCCTGGGTCCTGCGGTTTCCAGCGCCGCCCTCCCCGCCCGCGCTGCAGGTACCGGCCCGGTGCTGCTCAACTTCAATGAAAGCCCGTACGGTCCGTCGCCTGCCGCGCAGGCCGCCGCGCGCGCGATCGTGGCCGACAGCGGGCGCTACCTGTTCGCCCTGGCGGGCGAGCTGCGCGATGCGTTCGCGCAGCAGGAAGGCTTGGCTGCCGAGCGCGTGCGGCTGTTCCCCGGCTCCAGCGAACCGTTGAACCGCGCCGCCGTGGTCTGGACCTCCCCCAGCGCCGGTCTGGTAGTAGCCGACCCGACCTTCGAAAGCCTGGGGGACCTGGCCGCCGCGCACGGTGCCACGGTGGTGAAGGTGCCGCTGCGGACCGATGGTGCGCACGATGTGCGGGCGATGGTGGATGCGGCCAGGCAGGTCAACGCCGGGTTGCTGTACCTGTGCAATCCCAACAATCCCACCGGCTCGATCACGCCCGCCGGCGACATTGCCTGGTTGCTGGCGAACAAGCCGGCGCAGACGCGCCTGCTGGTGGACGAGGCCTACCTGCAGTTCAGCGCACAGCGCTCGGTGATCGCGCAGGTGATGCAGCGCGATGACGTGATCGTGCTGCGCACCTTCTCCAAGCTGTACGGCATGGCCGGGTTGCGCCTGGGGGTGGCCGCGGCCCATCCGGACCGGCTGCGCGAACTGGCCAGCCTGGGCGACAACCCGCTGCCGGTGACGGCGTTGGCGGCAGGGCTGGCGAGCCTGCGTGAGCCTGGGCTGGTGGAACAGCGTCGCGAGCAGAACACACGGGTGCGGCAGGCCACCGTGGAATGGCTGCAGAAGCGCGGTTTCCGCTGCCTGCCGACAGAGGCCAACTGCTTCATGGTCGATGTGCAGCGCGATGGCGCGGCATTCACCAGGGCGATGGCCGAACGTGGCGTGGTGATCGGCCGCAGCTGGCCGATCTGGCCGCAGGTCGTCCGCGTGAGCGTGGGCACCGAAGCGGAGATGGCCGCGTTCCGCGACGCATTCTCAGCGGTAGTTGGATTGAAAGGGTGACGGTTACCAGCGCGGGGCTTTGGTCAGTGGCGGCGCCTGGTGCTGCCGGTCGTAGGCGCGCAGCTCGTCACGGATGTGCGCGATGCGCTGGCGGCCAAGGCTGGCCTTGCTGTCGTCAAGCACGACCGCATCGAGCAGCTCGGCCATGCGCTCCACCGTCGGCAGCATCTTTTCCCAGGCATCCAGTGCGGTCATCGGCGCCGGCAGGGTCAGGAAGAAGGCGATGGCCGGGGTCTCCATCTCGCGGATGGTGGCCATGTCGAAACTGCCCGGCTTCATGATGCTGGCCATGGAGAAGATCGGGCCGCGCTCGGGGTGGCCTTCCACCAGCCGGTGGAACACGTTCATATGGCCGAACACCAGGCCGGTCTTTTCGGCGGCCACCACGATGTCTTCGCCGCGCAGCATCTCGCCGGCGCGGGCGGCCACGAACAAGGACACGATCTTGTCGAAATCCTGGCTGGCGCGCTTGCCCAGGTCGCTGGCGGGGCTGGCATCCACTTCGGGCAGGCCCAGTTCGGCCTGGGTTACGCCGTTCTCATCAGTGAAGCCGGCGCCGGCGGCACCCGCTTCCTGTTCGCCCAGCAGCGGTTCACGGCGCTGGCCTGCAGCACCGTCGGCACCTTCCACGCGGCGGCCCTGCGATTTTTTACGCGGCCGGCCAAACAGGAAGATCGCAGCAATCAGCAGCAGGCCGGCGGCCAGGATGCCGATGCGGAGCATTGCCATGTCGGACATTCGAGGGGTCTCCGGCTAAATACGTTCAGGTAAGCATGGCACGTCAGGCCGCGCCCGCCAATCGTGCCGCCTCTTCCAGGTCCACGCTGACCAGGCGGCTGACGCCCGGCTCGCGCATGGTCACGCCCGAGAGCTGGTGCGCTGCCTCCATCGTGGCCTTGTTGTGGCTCACGAAGAGGAACTGCACCTTCTCGCTCATTTCCTTGACCATGTTGGCCAGGCGGCCCACGTTGGCTTCATCCAATGGCGCGTCCACTTCGTCCAGCAGGCAGAACGGCGCGGGGTTGAGCTGGAAGATCGCAAATACCAGCGCCACCGCGGTCATCGCCTTCTCGCCGCCGGACAGCAGCGAGATGCTGGACACCCGCTTGCCAGGCGGGCGCGCCATGATGGTCACACCCGTGTCGAGAAGGTCTTCACCGGTCAGTTCAAGGTACGCGTGGCCGCCACCAAACAGGCGCGGATACAGCTGCTGGACCCCGGCGTTGACGCGGTCGAAGGTGTCCTTGAAGCGGCCGCGGGTCTCGCGGTCGATCTTGCGGATGGCGTCTTCCAGGGTTTCCAGCGCGGTGGTCAGGTCGGTGTTCTGCGCATCCAGGTACTCCGAGCGCTGCGAGGCCTCGCCGTACTCCTGGATGGCGGCCAGGTTGACCGGCTCGAGCCGGCGCATGCGGCCATCGATCTGGTGCACGGTCTGCTCCCAGTCGCTGATGCGGGCATCTTCGGGCAGGGTGTTGATCACATCCTGCAGCACGAACCCGGCCTTCTCGACCGAGGCGGTGAGCTGTTCCGCGCTGAGCACCAGCGCCTGCTGGTCGAGCTTGCGCTGTGAAATGCGCTCGCGCTGGGCCAGGGCCTGTTCGTCGCGCTGGTGGCGGGTCTGTTCGAAGGTGCGCAGTTCGGCGTCGATGCCTTCCAGCAGCGTGCGCGCTTCGCCCAGCACGCGGTCGGCACGCACGCGCTCGCCAAGGGCGTTCTGGTGTTCGGCTTCCAGGGTCAGCACCGGCGAATCGCCGTCGTCGAGCTGGGAATGCAGTTCGCCCAGGCGCGAGTCAAGCTGGCCACGCTGGGTGCTCATGCGCTCCAGGGCCTGGCTCAGCGAGGCCACCTGGGTGCGCTGCGATTCGAGGGTCAGGGCCAGCGAATGCGCACTCTCGCGCACGCTGCGCGCGGCTTCGCGGGCGCGGTCGCGGGCTTCGCCGAGCTGGCGGCGCTCGCTTTCCAGCGCATGGCGGACCGATTCCAGGTCTCCCATGCTGTTGACCGCCTCATCCAGGCGCGCACGCGCTTCGCGCACCTGTTCGCGGCTGGCGTCCAACGTCTCCAGCAGCTGCGAGAGCTCGCCTTCGATGCGGTCGATGCGGTTACGCGCGGCGTCGACCTTGCCCTGCTGGCTCTGCAGCTGGCCACCCAGTTCGGACACGCTGCGGTGGGCAACGTAGAGCTGGCGCTGGGCGTCTTCGCGCTGCTGTTCGCCGGCCAGCAGCTGGTCACGGAATTCGGCCAAGCGGTTCTCCAGCTCGGCTTCGCGTTCCTGCAGGGTATCGATCTGTTCGCGCAGGCTGACGATCTCGCGTTCGCGCAGCAGCGCGCCCTGCTTGGCCGCGCCCGAGCGCGACACGCGCACCCAGCCTTCGCCCAGGCGTTCGCCGCCCCGGGTGATCACCGAATCGCCCTCGCCCAGCGAGGCCTGCAGCGCACGCGCCTGTTCCAGGTCTTCGGCGGCATGCAGGCGGGCCAGCAGGCGGCGGATGGCGGTGGGGCCCTCCACCTTGGCCGCCAGCGAGGTCGGGGCGACCTGCAGCGGGCTCTGGTCGGCGGAGACCAGCGCGATGCGCCCGTCACCCAGCTCGGCCAGTGCGCCCACCAGCTGTTCCGGTGCATCGACCAGCACGCCTTCGATCAGCTGCCCCAGCGCGCTTTCCACGGCGTTTTCCCAGCCGCTCTCCACCGTGAGGCGTTCGCCGACGCGCGCGCCCGAATCCAGCCCGTGCTGCTTGAGCCACGCCACCGCCGCGCCCTGCTCCTGGCCGAGCGCGGCCTGCTGCAGGGTTTCCAGCGAGGACAGCCGGCCACGCGCGGCCTGGGCCTGCTTGCGGATCTCGGCGAGCTCGGTCTGCCCGGTGCGCTGGCGCTCCTGCAGGCCGGCCACGGCTTCCTTGCGGGCTTCCACCTGCTCGGTGAGCCCGTCCAGCGAGGCTTTCTGGGTTTCGTGCTGCAGCTGCAGCTCGTCGAACACTTCGGCCAGCGCGTCCAGGTCCAGCCCGGTGCGCTCGCCAGTGAGGGCTTCGCGGCGGCGATCGGCTTCGAGCACCTGGCGGTCAAGGTAGTCGACGCGGGTGCGTTCGACTTCACCGGCGCGCGAGGCCTCGGAGGTCGTGCGGGTATGTGCTTCCCAGCGCGCCTGCCAGTCGGCCAGTCTGGCCTCGGCGTCGCGCAGGGCTTCCTGCTTGATCTCGTTTTCTTCCTGCAGCTGTTCCAGCTGCGGCTCGGCCAGCTCCACCGCTTCGCGCAGAACCATCAGCCGCGCTTCGTCGCCGCTGATGTGCTGGCCCAGTTCGGCCAGCGCCTGCTGGGTTTCGTCGCGGGCCTTGTGCAGGCGCTGGGACATTTCGCGCTGGTGCTGGATCTGCTGTTCCAGCCGGGCAAGCGTGCTGCCCACCTGGTAGACCTCGGCCTGGGCGGTGCTCAGGGCATCGGCGGCTTCTTCGCGGCGCACGCGGCTGGTTTCGATGCGGGCTTCGGCGTCGCGCTGTTCGGCGATGAACTGCTGCAGCCGGGTTTCTTCCTGGGACAGCGCTTCGCGCAGGCCGCTGAGGCGGGTATCGAGGTTGCGGAACTCGAGCGCCTTCCACTCGGCATCCTTGACCCGCCGCTCTTCCTGCAGGCCCTGGTACTGCTCGGCCTGGCGCGCCTGGCGTTTGAGGTGTTCGAGCTGCTTGCCGATTTCTTCGCGCAGGTCGCCCAGGCGGTCGAGGTTCTCGCGGGTGTGGCGGATGCGGGTCTCGGTTTCCTTGCGGCGCTCCTTGTACTTGGAGATGCCGGCGGCTTCTTCCAGGTAAACGCGCAGGTCTTCGGGGCGGGCCTCGATGATCTGGCTGATCATGCCCTGTTCGATGATGGAGTAACTGCGCGGGCCCAGGCCGGTGCCGAGGAACAGGTCGGTGATGTCGCGGCGGCGGCACTTGGTGCCGTTGAGGTAATAGTTGCTGCTGCCGTCGCGGCTGACGGTGCGCTTGACCGAGATTTCGTTGAACGAGGCGTACTCGCCGCTGATGGTGTGGTCGGTATTGTCGAAGATCAGTTCGACAGTCGCCTGCGACACAGGCTTGCGCGCGGACGAGCCGGAGAAGATCACGTCGGTAAGCGAATCGCCACGAAGGCGGCTGGCCGAGCTCTCGCCCATGACCCAGCGCACCGCATCGATGATGTTGGACTTGCCACAACCATTGGGCCCGACCACGCCGGTCATGTTGGTGGGCAGATGCAGGGTGGTCGGGTCTACGAAGGACTTGAAGCCGGACAACTTGATCGTGGACAGACGCATGGCGTGGTTGGCTTTAGGACAGTCGCGATGGGCCGAGTATAACGGCGCGGGTGTTTTGCGGGCGGTTAGGCGCGCGGGCAGTTCCCAAGGCCGACCAACGGTCGGCGCTACCGGGGTTTAGCCGCCCGGAAACAAAAACGGGCACCCTCGCGGGCGCCCGTTTCAGCGATTCCAGCCTTGCGGCAGGGATCAGGCTTCGGCTTCCACCACCACCTTGACGGTGGTTTCGACGTCGGCGTGCAGGTGGATGACCACCTCGTACTCGCCCACGTTGCGGAAGGCGCCTTCGCCCAGGATGACTTCGCTCTTTTCCAGCGGCAGGCCGGCCTTGGTGAAGGCTTCGGCGATGTCACGCGGGCCAACCGAACCGAACAGCTTGCCTTCGGTCGATGCATTGGCGGCAACCGTGACGCTCTTGCCTTCCAGCGCAGCCTTGCGGGCTTCGGCCTCGGCCAGGATCGAGTCGGCCTTGGCCTGGTACTCGGCGCGCTTGGCCTCGAACTCGGCCACGTTGGCGGCGGTGGCCGGAACGGCCTTGCCGGTCGGGACGAGGAAGTTGCGGCCGTAGCCCGGCTTCACTTCAACCTGGTCGCCCAGGCCGCCGAGGTTGGTGACCTTCTGGATGAGAATCAGCTTCATGGTGCAGCTCCAATATATGTATTCGTTAGCGAGGCAGGCCCCGCAGCGTTTGGCTGTCCGAATATCCGAACGGTAGACCCGGCACCGCCCGCTGCCAAACGGCGCGGGCGGTGGGGACTACGAAAGCGGCGACCGGGGTCGCCGGCCTTCATCAGACGTCGTGGTTGTCGGTGTACGGAATCAGGGCCAGGAAACGGGCGCGCTTGACGGCCGTTGCCAGCTGGCGCTGGTACTTCGACTTGGTACCGGTCACGCGGCTCGGCACGATCTTGCCGTTCTCGGTGAGGTACTGGCGCAGGGTGTTGAGATCCTTGTAATCGATCTCCTTGACACCTTCGGCCGTGAACTTGCAGAACTTGCGGCGACGGAAGAACTTGGACATGTCAGTGCTCCTTAAGCGGCCGAAGCGGCGTCGTCGCCGGCATCGTTGTCAGCGGCGGGGGTGGTTTCGCCTTCTTCGTCATCACGACGACGACGCTCACCACGCTCGGGCTTGTCGCCCTTCTCGTCCTTGCTCTTCATGATCAGCGACTGCTCGGTGTCGGCGCCCGGGCGCACGATGACCAGGTTGCGCAGCACGGCGTCGTTGAAGCGGAAGCTTTCGGTCAGTTCGCTCAGCACGGCCTGGTCAACTTCGATGTTGAGCATGACGTAGTGGGCCTTCACCAGGTTCTGGATCGGGTAGGCCAGCTGACGACGGCCCCAGTCTTCCAGACGGTGGATGGTGCCGTTGCCGTTCTCGACCAGCGCCTTGTAGCGCTCGATCATGGCCGGAACCTGCTCGCTCTGGTCCGGGTGGACCATGAACACGACTTCGTAATGACGACTCATGTGTATTTACCTTTCGGATGTGGCCCTTTCGGGCCGGACAGCCCCCCGCAGGTGAACGCGGTGGAGCAAGGGTCCTGCCAGGAATCAGGCAGGAAGCCGCGCATTATCGCAGCAGAAGCGGTTCCGGGCAAGCCAGGCGGCGGCGCAGGGCCACCGGGGCCGGATTCAGGCCTTGTCGGCCTCGGTGGTGAAGCTTTCGCCGCAGCCACATTCGGCAGTGGCGTTCGGGTTCCTGAACGTGAAGGTTTCGCTCAGCCCCTGCTTGCCGAAGTCGATTTCGGTGCCGTCGACCAGGGCCAGGCTGTCGGCGTCCACGTAGATCCGCACCCCCTCCTGCTCGAACACGGTGTCGCCGGGGCGCTCGTCGCGGGCCAGGTCGGTGACGTGGCCCCAGCCCGAACAGCCGGTGCGGGTCACGCCGAAGCGCAGGCCCAGGGCACCCGGGGTCTGGGCCACGAACTTTTCGACACGGGTGAAGGCAACAGGGGTAAGGGTGACAGCCATGACGGACGACTCCAGCAGATGGGACACATTATAGGTCCACGGCCCAGTCAGAAATGCCTCGCAAGCAGAACGCTGCAACCGTTAAACTCCTCGTTCAGAGATCGAGTCGATCAACAGAGGATTCAAGTCATGACGGTGGTCAGCGTTGAACATGCGCTTGCCGGGAAGATCCCGGAAGGCGGCGAGGCAACAGTCCGGGGCTGGGTGCGTACGGTGCGCGGGTCTGCGGCGCTTGCCTTCGTCAATGTCACCGATGGCTCCTGCTTCGCCCCCATCCAGGTGGTGGCCAATGACACCCTGGGCAACTTCGACGCGGTGAAGGCGCTGACCCCGGGCTGCTCGGTCATCGCCCGCGGCACCCTGGTCAAATCCCAGGGCAAGGGCCAGTCGTTCGAGATCCAGGCCAGCGACATCGAGATCGTCGGCCTGGTCGAAGACCCGCTGACCTACCCGATCCAGCCCAAGCCGATGAGCGCCGAGTTCCTGCGCGAAGTGGCCCACCTGCGCCCGCGCACCAACCTGTTCGGCGCGGTCACCCGCATCCGCAACTGCCTGGCCCAGGCCGTGCACCGGTTCTTCCACCAGAACGGGTTCAACTGGATCAGCACCCCGATCATCACCACCTCCGACGCCGAAGGCGCCGGGCAGATGTTCCGCGTCTCCACGCTGGACATGGTGAACCTGCCGCGCACCGCGCAGGGCGAGGTCGATTTCAGCCGCGACTTCTTCGGCAAGGAAACCTTCCTGACCGTGTCCGGCCAGCTCAATGTCGAGGCCTACTGCCTGGCGCTGAGCAAGGTGTACACCTTCGGGCCGACCTTCCGCGCCGAGAACTCCAACACCACCCGCCACCTGGCGGAGTTCTGGATGATCGAGCCGGAAATCGCCTTCGCCGACCTGGCCGAAGACGCGCGCCTGGCCGAGCAGTTCCTGAAGTACCTGTTCCGCGCGGTGCTCGATGAGCGCGGCGACGACCTGGCCTTCCTGGCCGAGCGCGTGGACAAGAACGCGATCAAAAAGCTGGAAGACTTCATCAACGCGCCGTTCGAACAGATCGACTACAGCGAAGCGGTGAAGCTGCTGCAGAACTCCGGCAGGAAGTTCGACTTCCCGGTCGAATGGGGCCTGGACCTGCAGACCGAGCACGAGCGCTGGCTGACCGAGGAACACATCGGCCGCCCGGTGGTGGTGACCAACTACCCCGAGCACATCAAGGCCTTCTACATGCGCCTGAACGACGACGGCAAGACCGTGGCCGCGATGGACGTGCTGGCCCCGGGCATCGGCGAGATCATCGGCGGCAGCCAGCGCGAAGAGCGCCTGGACGTGCTCGACGCGCGCATGGCCCAGTTCGGCCTGGACCCGGCCCACTACGGCTGGTACCGCGATTTCCGCCGCTACGGCTCGGTGCCGCACGCCGGTTTCGGCCTGGGCTTCGAGCGCCTGGTGGTGTACGTGTGCGGGCTGGGCAACATCCGCGATGCGATCCCCTACCCGCGCGCACCGGGCAGCGCCGAGTTCTGATCCTTTCCACGGAGGCACGCCCATGACCCTGTTCTTCGCGCTGTGTTTCGTCGGCGTGGCGATCGCCGGGTTCAGTGCCTTCGTGATCTTCTGGCCGCTGACGCTGGTGCATATCCGCGACCGCCACCCTGCCTTGGCTGACCGCTTCGGCAGTGGTGCCTTCCTGCGCCCGGACGCGCTGCGCTGGCTGCTCGGCCGCGATTACCGCGACACCCCCGACCGTTCGCTCTCGGGGCTGGCCACGCCGGCCTGGCTGTCGCTGCTCACCCTGCTGGCCGGACTGGGCATGGCCGCCCTGCTCTGGCTGCTTTCGATGGTACTGACATGACTGACATCACCGCCCACCACGACCAGTGGTTCCTCGCCAGCCTGGGCAACACCCTGATCTGGGCGCGCCTGCGGGTCCGCCCGGGCGGCACCGCCGAAGTGCTCGACAGCGACGGCAATACCCTCAGCTACGACAGCGAGGACACTGCCCGTTCGCAGCTGTTCGACGCCGAGTTCGTGGCGTTTGATGGCCTGGACGAGGAAGACGCGCTGATCCGCGGCTTCAGCCTGCACGAAGTGAGCCCGCCCCAGGCCGACAGCGACGACGCGCTGCGCGGCCACATGGTGGTCAGCCTCGGCGCGCGCGCCTGAGCCGACCATGTTCATCCCGGCCGACTTCGTTGAGACCGACCTGGCCTGGCTGGACCGCCTGCTGGAACGCGATGCATTCGTTACCGTGGTCACCACCGGCAGCGACGGCCTGCCGCAGGTAACCCTGCTGCCGGTGGTGTACCGGCGCGACGGCGATGACATCCTGATCGAAGGCCACTGGGCCCGGCCCAACCCGCAGGCCGGCCACGCCGGTCCCGCGCTGGTACTGGTGCACGGCCCGCACGGCTACGTGTCGCCGGGCTGGTACCCGGATAAGGAGACCCAGGCCCGTGTACCGACCTGGAACTACGCGGCCGCCGAACTGCGCGGCACGCTGGAACCGGTGACCGATCCGGACGCCCTGATCGACATGCTGGACCGGCTCAGCGCCAAGTACGAGGCGCAGGTCGGCGGCGACTGGGACCTGCTGCCGATCGAACCGCGCCAGCGGCGCATGCTGGGCGGCATCATCGGCTTCCGCTTCCGCGCCCGGCAGGTGCAGATCAAGCTCAAACTGAGCCAGAACCATCCCCAGGCCAACCAGCACGGCGTGATCGACGCGCTGTCGGCCCTCGACTCCCCTCCTTCGCATGAGCTGGCGCAGTGGATGCGCTGGAAACTTGAGGTACCGCACTGATGAAAGACATCCACAAGCTGCTGCAGAACAACCGCGACTGGGCCGACCGGATCGAGAAGGAAGACCCCGAGTTCTTCCACCAGCTGGCCAAGCAGCAGCACCCGGAATACCTGTGGATCGGCTGCTCCGATTCGCGCGTGCCCGCCAACCAGATCATCGGCATGGCCCCGGGCGAGGTGTTCGTGCACCGCAACGTGGCCAACGTGGTGGTGCACACCGACCTGAACTGCCTGAGCGTGATCCAGTACGCGGTGGACCAGCTGAAGGTGAAGCACATCCTGATCGTGGGCCATTACGGCTGCGGCGGCGTGCATGCCAGCCTCAACAACACCCGCGTGGGCCTGGCCGACAACTGGCTGCGCCATGTGGGCGATGTGGCGCAGAAGCATGCTGCGATCATGGATGCGATCGAAGAGCCGGAACTGAAGCACGCCCGGCTGTGCGAACTGAACGTGATCGAGCAGGTGGTCAATGCCTGCCGCTCGACCATCGTGCATGACGCCTGGGCGCGTGGCCAGAAGCTGATGGTGCACGGCTGGGTCTACAGCCTGAAGGACGGCCGGGTGCGCGAGATGGGCATCGACGTGGGCAGTCCCGAGGAACTGCAGCCGGCCTACGAAAAGGCCCTCTCCTACGTTCCGCGCCACGGCCGGCGCGACTGACCCTTCCTGCAGGAACCCACCGCCATGCTTGCGCCCCCGATCAACCTGCTGGGCTGGATCGAAGAGAACCGCCACCTGCTCAAGCCGCCGGTGGGCAACAAGATGATCGAGAACGGCGACTTCATCATCATGGTGGTGGGCGGGCCGAACAGCCGCACCGACTTCCATTACGACGAAGGCCCGGAGTGGTTCTACCAGCTGGAAGGCGAGATGCTGCTGAAGGTGCAGGAAGACGGCGCGGTGCGGGATATTCCAATCCGCGCCGGCGAGATCTTCCTGCTGCCGGGCAAGGTGCCGCATTCGCCACGCCGCCCGCCCGGCGGCGTCGGCCTGGTGGTGGAGCGCAAGCGGCTGGCGCACGAGCGCGACGGCGTGATGTGGTTCTGCGAGCGCTGCAACCACAAGCTGTACGAGGTGTTTTTCACCCTCGAGAACATCGAGACCGACCTGCCGAATGTGTTCAAGCAGTACGAGGCCTCGATCAAACTGCGCACCTGCGACGCATGCGGGCACGTGGACCCGCTGCCGGCAACCTGAGTCCGCGGACGTGGTGGCAATCGCGTCCGGAGCGCAGACGTGCACCCGCCACTCCCCCCACGCAGCCAAGGGCATCAACCAAGCATAAACTGGAGCAGCGCCGCGCCACTACCCACGATCAACATATTGTCCATCCCCCTCGGCGCAACCGCCTCAACGACTGTCATGGAAAGCGCGAACAGTAGCGACACAAGAAGCCACACAGCAGGTTGATACAGCCCTGTTGAAACCAAGGCTACGACGCAACACACGAAGGAAACCAGAAGGACAGCGGAGCTCCCTTCAAATGATTTGGTATTGCGAACACGCCAAATGGGATCGTAGACGGCGTATTTACGTCTACCGAAACGCATGCCCACAGGTTCAGCCAAACCATCTCCCAGCCCCATGGCGCAGAACGCCACCTTCGCATAAAGAGGGCTCACCAGCGCCAGCGCTGCATAGGTCGCAAACTGACCCGTGAGTAGCGGCAGGAATACGAACAGGTTACCTCTCACCCCATCCCGATCCCTCACATTGCTGGCGAGGATGTTGCTGACAAGAGGAAGCGATGACACCGACGACCAGGCGTAGACCGCCACCACGCATAACGACGTCGCAATTGCGGTAGGGACAAAACGCTCATCTGGCAATCCAAAAAGACAGAGCGCGGACAGGGCAGATAGACCGAAATGGTTGATCTTTCTGGAAAACCCATCCCGCAAGCCTCGCCTTCTGAATACCCAGGCCACATTCCCGACAACGAACGTCCCGATCAGGACAACGGGAGCGACACGCCAAACGGCAACCAGCGCCAGCTGCTCAGAAACGTTCATCGAGCCACCTTCCAATCTGTCCGGCAGCGTCGACCTTGTATGCCTCCTCGCAGCAAGAGAGCACGGCCCTGTCCTTCCAGCTGTCGGAGTATCCTGCCTTGAATGCGACGGGATGCCCAACACGCCGCTCAATTTGACGCACCTTTTCGGACATCACGCAGCGTACAGCGATCACGCGGCCACCCAAAAACCTTTCAAAACGCGACCCAATCACGATTACGTTGGGCATGGCCGACACAGCCGGGTACATCGACTTAACCATCATTTCAGGGCTCCCTGAAACCAAGTACACGTAATTCCCTTCTTCGATATGACCCTGGAGCACGCGGAGCACCTGCTTGTGCGAGGCAACCGTCCCGGCGAACTCAACAGCAAAACCGTGCTCGGACCTCAGCAGACTCTCCTCAGAGACCATGAAGGTCATCACCCACATCAGAAGACTCAAACCAGCGCGCCTATCCGGGAAGAAGAGGTGCATCAAAAGGGCGAGGAGCGACAGCGGAAAGAGAATCAACAGCCTTAAAAGACTCCTTTTCAGCATGTGGATCACGTACGCCTCAAAGACGTCTCCACCATGCAACGTGCCATCGACGTCAAAGAATACACTCTCAGCTCTCATCGCAACTCCATGGATGCCAGCTTTCGAGTCCTGTAAGCGGATGCATCAAAGTCACTTCGAAGCAACAACATCGGTTGAATCATGCAATCCCCCTCCCGGATGGGCGCAGAAATCGACTTGAACCCCATTAGTGCATACAGCCTCTCCTGCCGCCCTATTGCAGAGATAACGACCCGATCAATATGGTGTTCGGCACAATACTTCATTAGGAACAGCATTAGATGGTCATAGATACCAAGTGCTCGATAGTCGCTCCTGACAGCAAGAAGCCGCACTTCAGCCGCGTCATGGAGATCCAGACGACTACTGTCACCTTCCGGAATGCGCCCGATAGTGGAAAGCTTCCCACCCCCAGGCGGCGTTACGGACAGCATCCCAACGAGCTCTCCGTCAACTTTTGCAGAGACATACACAGCGGCGGTCTGATGCATGCGGTCGACTCTCATTCCGGAAGGGTGGATGGGATGCTGACCCAGCTCAACGCAATAGACTTGATGGTTCAACCTCCAGAGCGCCTGAAGATCAGAACCTTCGGCGACACCTACGACCACGTTCATCGCTGCAGCACTTCCAAGGAACGAATGGCCTGCAACAGCCCCTCCATCGTCGTCCGATCAGCGAGAGTTATTCTGAGAAAATCTGGCGAACCATTGATCAGCTCTTTTTTTACTACAAACCCCTGAGATAGAAGTTCCCGTCCGAGCCCAATGCACCCGCCACTGCACCGAATGAGGATGAAGTTTGCATCCGGCCAGTACGCTCGAATTCCATTCATCCTCTGCAATTCCTGGAAGACGTAGAGCCTTATTTCTCCGAACTCTTCCTGCATGGCCTCATGGAGACGCCTGTCATTTAGGCGTTTTGCCGCCATTGTCTGGCTGAGTGAAGAGAGACCAAATACGGGAGCAAGCGCGGAGAATCTCGTCGCGCGAGATGGCTCGCAGATCATGTAACCTATCCGAGCATTTGCCAGCGCCATGAACTTTGAGAACGTTCGGGTCACGAAGAGATTTCTACGCCGAGCAGCCTCTTTCAGAGCGCAAACATCATTGGCCTCGCCGGGGACGAAGCCGTGATATGCCTGGTCAAGGACAAAGTCGACCTGAGTGAATTCATCAACCAGCTCGATCAGCCTTGAAGCATTTACCGTGTTTCCCGTGGGATTATTGGGACTGCACACAATCACGGCGCGCGGTTTGTGTTCCACGATCGCTCTGCGCAGGAGGTCGAGGTTATAGACGAAGCCGCTCCCAACCTCCTCAAGGTTGTACTCGATCACCTCAGCCCCAATCATCTGAGCTGGGGTCCGGTAGAAGCCCCAAGAGGGCGACGGCAGCAGCAAGCGGTCGCCGTGACCCAGCAACGAGATGAGAAGAAGCCTCAGGAGTTCCGAACTACCGTTGGTTACGACAACGCTCTGTGCGCAGCAGCCCGCATGTGCCGCAATCTCACATTGGAGCATTGCGGAGCCGTTCTTTGGGTATCGGTGAAGAAGCGCGCTTTCCGCCGTGATGCTCTCAGTTAACAGAGTGTTCTGCGCTTCCAACGCGCTGGAAAGCAGGTTTTCGTTGAGATGAAGCTGAAGTAGTCCAGGGCGATCGTTGTTCGGCATGCTGTATCGAGCAGCATCCAGTCGAAGCGTAGTTCCTTTCATTCGCCTTCCGTGTCAATTGTTGCGTCTGTTACAGCCACCCAGGCATTGACCCGCACATGCCGCCATCCGTGCGCGCCTACCCCGGCTCCCGTTTGCGAGTACCGCCTACATCCTTCAACGTGGCGAGCGTAGGCGTCGTGGCCTGTGGGATTCCATGAAGATTGTTGAATAGGTCATCCCGGCCGCCGGTGGTGGGCTAGGCGGATGCGGAGGTCGTCCGGGCAGGCGTCCGCGCTATTTCGTCTCTGGACCTGGCGCAGACCCTTACCTGCCCGCTCGCGTCCGCCGAGGCAATCGGCAGCTAGCTCGTTTGGCCATAAGGCCGAGGACCGAAGCCCCTGGGGGATTCAGGACTGCCAGACGCCTGCCCGAGAGCCCCCATGGTGTATGTCGGATTCATCCCATAGGCCAAACAGATAGATAAACTGTGTTTTCACAGACAACATCTATCGTCCAATGTCCGAGCTCCTCAGCCGCACCCATGCCACCGCCCTGGACGCCGCCGACCCGCTGCGTGCGCTGCGCGCTGAATTCGTCTTCCCCCAGCACAACCACCGCGACCAGACCTACTTCGTGGGTAATTCGCTGGGCCTGCAGCCGCGCGGGGCCAAGGCGGCGGTGCAGGAGGTCATCGACAAATGGGGCGCGCTCGCCGTGGAAGGCCACTTCACCGGTGACACCCAGTGGCTGGGCTACCACCGCCTGGTCAATCGGCAGCTGGCCCAGGTAGTGGGCGCCCTGCCCAGCGAAGTGGTCGCCATGAACACGCTGAGCGTGAACCTGCACCTGATGATGGTCAGCTTCTACCGGCCCAGCGCCGAGCGCCCGGTGATCCTGATGGAAGCCGGCGCCTTCCCGACCGACCGCCACGCGGTGGAATCGCAGCTCCGCTTCCACGGCTTCGACCCGGCCACCGACCTGGTCGAAGTCCAGCCGGATGAGCCCAACGGCACGATCTCGCTGCAGGCCATCGAACGCGCCATCACCGAACACGGCCCGCGCCTGGCGCTGGTGCTGTGGCCCGGGGTCCAGTACCGCAGCGGCCAGGTGTTCGACCTGGATGCGATCACCCGCATGGCCCGCCTGCAGGGCGCCCGGGTCGGCTTCGACCTGGCCCACTCGGTCGGCAACGTGCCGCTGCAGCTGCACGACATCGCGCCGGACTTCGCCGTGTGGTGCCATTACAAGTACCTCAACAGCGGCCCCGGTGCCGTGGCCGGCTGCTTCGTGCACGAACGCCACCACCGCGACACCAGCCTGCCGCGCTTCGCCGGCTGGTGGGGGCATGAGGAAGCCACCCGCTTCAAGATGGCCCCGCAGTTCGTGCCGGCGGTGGGCGCCGAAGGCTGGCAGCTGAGCAACCCGCCGGTGCTGGGCCTGGCCCCGCTGCGGGCCGCGCTTGACGTGATCGACAAGGCCGGCGGCATCCAGGCCCTTCGCGACAAGTCGCTGCAGCTCACCGGCCTGCTTGATGCACTGGTCCGCGCCCGCCTGCCCGGCGTGCTTGAAGTGCTTACCCCCAGCGAGCCGGAACGCCGTGGCTGCCAGCTGTCGCTGCGCGTGGTGGCCGGCCGCGAGCGCGGCCGCAACCTGTTCGAGTACCTGCAGACCGTGGGCGTGCTGGGCGACTGGCGCGAACCCGATGTGATCCGTATCTCGCCCACCCCGTTGTACAACCGCTACCTTGACCTGCACCACTTCGTCGAGGAAGTGGAATCCTGGGCCGGCCTGTAAGCCGCCCTCCCCCACCCCTGCGCGGAACCGCCTTGATCGCTACCCCCCATCGCTCCCTGAGCATCATCGGCGCAGGCCTGGCCGGCTCCCTGCTGGCCATCCTGCTGTCCCGCCAGGGCTGGCGGATCACCTTGTACGAACGCCGCGGCGATCCGCGCATCGCCGATTACGAGTCCGGCCGCTCGATCAACCTGGCCTTGGCCGAACGCGGCCGCAACGCCCTGCGCCAGGCCGGGGTCGAAGACGCGGTGATGGCCAAGGCGGTGATGATGCGCGGCCGCATGGTGCACCCGCGCCAGGGCGCGCCGCAGCTGCAGCGCTATGGCCGCGACGACAGCGAAGTGATCTGGTCCATCCACCGCAAGGACCTCAACACCACCCTGCTGCAGCTGGCCGAAGATGCGGGTGCGCAGGTGCACTTCCACCGCCGCCTGCACACCGTGGATTTCGATGCCGGCTATGCGCGCTTCATCGATGACCGCACCGACCATCCGCACGACATCCGCTTCGATACGCTGATCGGCGCCGACGGCGCCGGCTCTGCGCTGCGCGCGGCCATGAACCGCAAGCACCCGCTGGACGAGCGCATCGAGTTTCTCGACCACTCCTACAAGGAGCTGGAAATCCCGCCCACCGACGACGGCGGCTTCCGGATCGAGGCCAATGCCCTGCACATCTGGCCGCGCGGCAACTACATGTGCATCGCGCTGCCCAATGACGAAGGCACCTTCACCGTCACCCTGTTCCTGCCCAACGAAGGCAACCCCAGCTTCGCCACCACCAACAGCGGTGCCGAAGCCGAGGCGTTGTTCGCGCGCGATTTCCCCGATGCGCTGGCGCTGATTCCAAACCTGCGCCGCGATTGGGAAGAACACCCGCCCGGCCTGCTCGGCACCCTGCACCTGCGCCAGTGGCACCTGCAGGGCCGTGCGGTGCTGCTCGGCGATGCCGCCCACGCCATGGTGCCGTTCCACGGCCAGGGCATGAACTGCGCGTTCGAGGACTGCGTGGCGCTGGCCCGGCACCTGCTGGAGCAGGATTCGCTCGCCCAGGCCTTCGCCGCCTTCGAGGCCGAGCGCAAGCCCAACGCCGAAGCGATCCAGCAGATGGCGCTGGAAAACTACCTGGAAATGCGCGACCGCGTGGCCGACCCGGCCTTCCTGCTGCAGCGCGAGCTGGAGCAGCAGCTGCAGGCGCGCTGGCCCACCCGCTTCGTGCCGCACTACACCATGGTGACCTTCCTGCACACGCCGTACGCGGTGGTGCTGGAACGCACCGAGCTGCAGCGGCGCATCCTGGAAACGGCCACCGCCGGCCACGACAGCCTGGAGCACATCGACTGGGCCGCGCTGGAACGCGTGGTGCACCAACAGCTGACCGTGCTGGAGGGCGCGCACTGATGGCCGACAGCTTCCTGTTCTACGACCTGGAAACCTTCGGCCAGGACCCGCGCCGCACCCGCGTGGCGCAGTTCGCCGCGATCCGCACCGACGCCGACCTGAACATGATCGACGCACCAGTGAGCTTCTACGTGAAGCCGGCCGACGACCTGCTGCCCTCGCCGATTGCCACGCTGATCACCGGCATCACCCCGCAGCATGCGCTGGCCGAAGGGGTCAGCGAAGCCGAGGCGTTTTCGCGGATCAACGACCTGATGGCGCGCCCGGGCACCTGCACGCTGGGCTACAACACGCTGCGCTTCGACGACGAGTTCGTGCGCCACGGCCTGTTCCGCAATTTCTTCGATCCCTACGAACGCGAGTGGCGCAACGGCAACTCACGCTGGGACCTGCTGGACATGCTGCGGCTGGTGCACGCGCTGCGCCCGGACGGCATCGCCTGGCCGCAGCGCGAGGATGGCGCGACCTCGTTCAAGCTTGAGCACCTGGCGCTGGCCAACGATGTGCGCCAGGGCGACGCGCACGAGGCACTGTCCGACGTGCACGCCACCATCGGCATGGCGCGTCTCTTCAAGCAGGCCCAACCCCGGCTGTGGGAGTACGCCCTGAAGCTGCGCGACAAGCGCTTCGTCGGCAGCCTGCTTGACGTGGACGCGATGCAGCCGGTGCTGCACATCTCCATGCGCTACCCGGCCCAGCGCATGTGCGCCGCGCCGGTGATGCCGATCGCGCGCCACCCGTACATCAACAACCGGGTCATCGCGCTGGACCTGGAAGGCGACATCGATGGGTTGCTGGCCCTGCCGGCCGAAACGCTGGCCGCGCGCCTGTACACGCGCGCCGCCGACCTGGCCGAGGGCGAACAGCGCGTACCGCTCAAGGAAGTGCACTTGAACAAAGTGCCCGCGCTGGTGGCCTGGAACCACCTGCGCCCGGCCGACCATGCCCGGCTGGGCATCGACGCGGCCACAGTGGACGCCAATGCCGCACGCGTGCGCGAGGCCGGCCCGGCGCTGGTCGAGAAGGTACGTCAGGTCTACGGCGGCGAGCGCGTGGCCACGGTCAGCGATGTGGATGCCTCGCTGTACGACGGCTTCCTGGCCGACGGCGACAAAGCGCTGATGTCCCGCCTGCGCACCAGCCCGCCCGCCGAGCTGGCCGGTTTCGCCGAGCGACTGAAAGACCCGCGCATGCCGGAGCTGCTGTTCCGCTACCGCGCGCGCAACCACCCGCAGACGCTGGATGCCGGCGAACGCGGGCGCTGGAACGACTACCGGCGGCAGCGCCTGCTCGGCGATGCCGGGCTGGGCGAGCAGACCCTGCCCGAGTTCCGCGCGCAGCTGGAGACGCTGGCGCTGGAGCATGCCGCCGACCCGGCCAAACTTGCCCTGTTGCAGCACCTGCGCGACTGGGGCACCGATCTGGAGCAGAGCCTGTGAGCACCTATTTCACTCCCGCCAGCTTCACCTTCCTGCGCGGGCTGGCGCGCAACAACGACAAGACCTGGTTCAACGCGCACAAGCCGAAGTACGAGGAGCACGTGCGCCAGCCGTTCCTGCAGCTGATCAGCGACCTGCAGCCGGACCTGGCGGCGGTGAGCAGGCACTTCCGCGCCGACCCGCGCGGCGTGGGCGGCTCGCTGTTCCGCATCTACCGTGATGCGCGGTTCTCCAACGACAAGTCGCCGTACAAGACCTGGCAGGGCGCGCGGCTGTTCCATGAGCGGCGCAAGCAGGTACCGGCGCCGTCGTTCTACATCCACCTGCAACCGGGCGGGTGCTTCGTTGGCGCTGGCCTGTGGCATCCCGAGCCGGCCACCCAGCGCAAGGTGCGCCATTTCATCGTGGACAATCCCGGCGCGTGGAAGGCGGCGGCGCATGCGCCGGCGCTGCGGAAGAAGTTCGATTTCGAGGAAAGCGAGAAGCTGGTGCGGCCACCGCGCGGGTTCGAGCCGGATTTCGAATTCATCGACGACCTGAAGCATCGCAACTGGGTGTTCTGGCGCTCGCTGGATGATGCGACCATGACCGGGCCGAAGCTGCGGCAGACGCTGGCGAAGGATCTGGTGGCGTTGGGACCGTTTGTCGATTATCTGTGCGCGGCGCTGGATCTGGAGTTTTGAGCACTCTACCCGGCCTTGACGTGGGCTTCGGCAAGCTGGCGGCATGAAAAAGCTGCTTCTGCTGCTGGGGCTTGTCGTGGTGCTGCTGGCAGGCTGGCTGGTCAGCGGGCCCTATCTGGCCCTGCGCGGGCTGGCCGGGGCGATCGAGCAGCGCGATACCTCCCAGCTGGACCGCTACGTGGACTTCCCGATGCTGCGCGCCAACCTGCGCGCGCAGCTGGACGATTACGTGGTGCGCCGCGCCGGGCCGGACGTGCAGTCCAACCTGGTCGGCGCGCTGCTGCTGACCGCCGGGCAGAAGCTGAGCGGCACGGCGGTGGATGCGATGGTGACGCCGACCGGGATCGGCGCGCTGATGGAAGGCCATACGCTGTGGAAGCGGGCCAGCAATGACCTGGAGAGCAATGACGCGTACGCGGCGCCGCGGGCGGCGCGGCCGCTGGAGGGCGCTACGCATCGGTTCGAGTCCACGTCACGATTCACCGCCACCACCCATACGGCGCAGGGCGCGCCGGTGGTGTTCGTGCTGCAGCGGCAGGGGTTGCGCTGGAAATTGGTCAATATCGAGCTGCCGCTCGATTAGTCGGTGTCACGACCAACGGTCGTGACCTACCCATGTATCCGCCCGACCGGTAGGTCACGACCGTTGGTCGTGACCGCCGTCAATCGTTGGCCACGCCGTGCGGTACATGGCCGGCGGCCACGCTGAGGTGCTGGCGGGCGCTGTCGATGTTGTGCTGCGAATCGTCGAAGAAGATGTCTGCGCCGAACGCTTCCAGGAACGGGCCCTTGTGGCGGCCGCCCAGGAACAGCGCTTCGTCCAGGCGCACGCCCCATTCGCGCAAAGTACGGATCACCCGCTCATGGGCCGGGGCCGAGCGCGCGGTGACCAGCGCGGTCCGGATCGGCGCATCCTCGCCCGACGGGAACACCGCCTGCAGGGTGTGCAGCGCCGACAGGAAGTTGCGGAACGGACCGCCACTGAGCGGCTCGCGGGCGTTTTCGCGCTCGTGCCGGCCAAACGCTTCCACGCCCTGCTCGCGCGAGATGCGCTCGCTTTCATCGCCGAAGATCACCGCGTCACCATCGAAGGCGATGCGCAGCTGGCCCAGCGGCTGGCTCATGTCGACCGGTTCGGCCGCCGCCAGGGTCTCGCCGTGCGGCTTGGGCAGGATCGTGGCCGCGGCGATGCCATGCCGCAGCGCACGCCGCACCGATTCCGGGTTGGCCGACAGGAACAGATCGGTCCCGAACGGCTTCACGTACGGCCAGGTCGGCTCGCCCGCGGTGAAGGTGGCGCGGATGATGCCCAGGTCGTAATGCTGGATGGAATTGAAGATGCGAAGACCGGTATCGGCGGAATTGCGCGACAGCAGGATGACCTCCACCCGCGGCGATTCCGGCGACTGGCCCTGGTTGAGCGCCAGCAGCTTGCGCACCACCGGGAACGCCACGCCAGGGCGCAGCACATCGTCCTCATGCTTGCGCTGGTACTCGGCATAGGCGTCCACGCCTTCGGCCTCGAACAGCGCGTGGCCCTCTTCCAGGTCGAACAGCGCGCGCGAGGTCACGGCAACGGTCAGCAAACGGGGGGTGTTGTCGCCCATGGCGGTCAAAAATCCTTCAAAACATGAACTGTTCGCTGAGGATCCGGTCTTCCAGGTTGTGTTCCGGATCGAACAGCAGGGTCACCCGGCGCTCGCGCGACTCGCGGATGGTCACTTCGACCACGTCGCGGGTCTCGTGCGAATCGGCGGTCACGCTGACCGGGCGCTTGTACGGGTCGAGTACGCGGAAGCGCACTTCGGTATCGGCCTTCAGGATCGCGCCACGCCAGCGCCGCGGCCGGTACGGCGCCAGCGGGGTCAGTGCGATGGTGTGCGAGCCCAGCGGCAGGATCGGGCCGTGTGCGGAGTAATTGTAGGCGGTGCTGCCGGCCGGGGTCGCCACCAGCACCCCATCGCCGATCAGCTCGGCCACCCGCTCCTGGCCGTTGAGGTCGACCCCGATGTGCGCGGCCTGCCGGGTCTGGCGCAGCAGCGACACGTCGTTATAGGCCAGCGAGCCGGTGGTGGTGCCCGATTCGGTCAGCGCCAGCATTTCCAGCGGGCGCAGGTTGGCCGGTTCGGCACGGGCGATGCGCGCCTGGATGTCGTCCTCGGCCCTGTACTGGTTCATCAGGAAGCCCACAGTGCCCAGCTTCATGCCGAAGACCGGCAGGCCAAGATGCCCATGCCGGTGCAGGGTCTGCAGCATGAAACCGTCGCCGCCCAGGGGACACAGCACCTCGGCAGCATCCGGCGCGTGGTCGCCATAGCGTGCCACCGCGGCCGCGCGGGCCGACTGGGCCGCCTCGGTGTTGCTGGCAAGGAACGCGATGCGGGGGGTGTCGCTCATGGAGATTCCCGGTGGGGCATGGCCGAGAGCATACCCGGGCGAGCGCCGTTCGTGCGTACGCGGGCGTGAACCGCACGAACGCGTCCAGCGACCGCATCGACCAACGGTCGATACCTACCGGTAGATCACGACCGTTGGTCGTGATTCAACAAAAAGGCCCCGCCAATGGCGGGGCCTTCTGCTTTCACGCATCAGCGCAGGTTACGCGCCGTGGGCCGCCAGCTGGCCCAGGCGCTGTACCGCCACCGAGACCGTCGGGTAGTCGAGCGTCTTCTGCTCGGCCAGCTCCTGCAGCATCGACAGGGTGAAGCGCAGGCTGCTGTCGTCACGGCCGATCCAGGCCGCAACCTTGGCTTCGGCACTGCCCCCCTTCATCGACAGCACCTGGGCGGCCAGGTTGCGGTGGTGGGCGGCCAGCTCGTCGCGCAGCACGCCACGGGCCACGGCGTGCCAGCGGCCGTTGACCTCCAGCGCATCGATCTGCTCGAACAGCCACGGCAGCTGCAGCGCGTCGCCCAGGCGGAAGTGGACCTTGGACACGTCCACCGGCTTGAGCTTGCGGGTACGCGCCAGTTCGATGATGTCGAACGCCGGTTCCAGGAACTGCAGCTCGGACAGCTGCTGCGCCAGTGCCGGCGGCAGGCCCTTTTCCTTCCACTCCTGCACGCTGGCCTCGTAGGCCGGGCGCTGCGAATCGGGCAGCACGCCGGAGGCTTCGCGGATGTCGTTGAACGCGGCCTGGTAGCGGTTCACCGCCTCGGTGATGCCCGGCATCGCGCCGGGGCGGAACAGCAGCCAGCGCACGAACGAACGCTGCAGCTTCCAGATCACTTCCAGCGCATCGATCTGCACCGACTCCGGCAGGGTACCGTCGAGCGCATCGATCTGCGCCCACAGGGCACGTGCATCCAGCGTTTCGCGGCTGATGGTGTAGGCCTTGGCGACCTCGGCGATGGTGCGGCCGGTGTCTTCCTGCATGCGCATCAGGAACGTGGCGCCCATGCGGTTGATGGTCTGGTTGGTCACGGCCGTGGCGATGATCTCGCGCTTCAGGCGGTGACGCTCCATCGCATCGGCATACTTCTTCTGCAGCGGCGTCGGGAAGTAACGCAGCAGTTCCTTGGACAGGTACGGGTCTTCCGGGATGTCCGATTCCAGCAGCTGCTGGAACGCCACCAGCTTGGAATACGACAGCAGCACCGACAGCTCCGGACGGGTCAGGCCCTGGCCACGCGCCTTGCGTGCCGAGAGCTCGGCATCGGTCGGCAGGAACTCGATCTGGCGATCCAGCAGGCCCTGCTTTTCCAGCGTGCGGATGAAGTGCTGCTTGGAACCCAGGCGCTTGACCGCCATCCGCTCCATCAGGCTCAGGGCCTGGTTCTGGCGGTAGTTGTCGTTGAGGACCAGGTCGGCCACTTCGTCGGTCATCGACGCCAGCAGCTTGTTGCGTGCGTCCACGGTCAGCTTCTTGGCCCGCACCACATCGTTGAGCAGGATCTTGATGTTGACTTCGTGGTCGGAGGTATCCACGCCGGCCGAGTTGTCGATGAAGTCGGTGTTCAGCAGCACGCCAGCCTGGGCAGCTTCGATGCGGCCCAGCTGGGTCATGCCCAGGTTGCCGCCCTCGCCCACCACCTTGCAGCGCAGCTCACCACCGTTGACGCGCAGCGCGTTGTTGGCGCGGTCGCCGACGTCGCTGTGCTGCTCGGTGGCGGCCTTGACGTAGGTGCCGATGCCGCCGTTCCACAGCAGGTCCACCGGCGCCTTGAGGATGGCGCTCATCAGGTCGTTCGGCGACAGTGCCTTGACGTTGTCGTCCAGGCCCAGCGCCTCACGCACCTGCGGGGTGATCTCGATCGACTTCAGCGTGCGCGGGTAAATACCGCCGCCCTTGCTGATCAGCTTCGCATCGTAGTCGGCCCAGCTGGAACGCGGCACGGTGAACATGCGCTCCCGCTCGACGAACGAGGTCGCCGCGTCCGGGTTCGGGTCCAGGAAGATGTGGCGGTGGTCGAACGCGGCCAGCAGGCGGATGTGGCGCGACAGCAGCATGCCGTTACCGAACACGTCGCCGGACATGTCGCCGACACCCACGGTGGTGAAGTCCTGGGTCTGGCTGTCACGGCCCAGCGCACGGAAGTGGCGCTTGACCGACTCCCACGCGCCACGCGCGGTGATGCCCATGCCCTTGTGGTCGTAACCGACCGAACCACCGGAAGCGAACGCATCGCCCATCCAGAAGCCGTGGTCGATGGCCAGCCCGTTGGCGATGTCGGAGAAGGTCGCGGTGCCCTTGTCGGCAGCCACCACCAGGTACGGGTCGTCCATGTCGTGGCGGACCACGTCCACCGGCGGCACGATCTTGTTGTTGACGATGTTGTCGGTGATGTCCAGCAGGCCCTGGATGAACAGCTTGTAGCAGGCCACGCCGTTGGCGAACACCGCATCGCGGTCACCGCTGGCCGGCGGGGTCTTGGCGAAGAAGCCGCCCTTGGCACCGACCGGCACGATCACCGTGTTCTTGACCATCTGCGCCTTGACCAGGCCCAGCACTTCGGTGCGGAAGTCTTCGCGACGGTCCGACCAGCGCAGGCCGCCACGGGCAACCGCCCCGAAGCGCAGGTGGGTACCTTCCACGCGCGGGCCGTACACGAAGATTTCGCGGTACGGGCGCGGCTTGGGCAGGTCCGGCACCAGCGCCGAATCGAACTTGAAGCTGATCACGTGGCCCGGGCGGCCCTGTGCATCGGTCTGGTAGTAGCTGGTGCGCAGGGTGGCGTCGATCACGCCCATGAAGCTGCGCAGGATGCGGTCTTCGTCGAGGCTGGAGACGCGGTCCATCAGCTTGACCAGCGCGTCGCGCGCCGCGTCCATCTGCGCCTTGCGGTCACCCTTGCGGGCATCGACCACGGTCTTGATGACCTTCAGGGTGGCTTCGTCGCCACCCGCCAGCACGGTCAGGTGCGCGCGCAGGTCGGCCTGGCCATCGGCGATGGCGACCTTGTCCTCGTGCCCGGTGGCCGGGTCGAAGCGGGCTTCGAACAGCTCCACCAGCAGGCGGGCCAGCAGCGGGTAACGGGTGAAGGTAGCTTCGACGTAGGCCTGCGAGAACGGCACGCCGGTCTGCAGCAGGTACTTGCAGTAACCGCGCAGCATCGCAACCTGGCGCCAATGCAGGCCAGCGGCCAGCACCAGGCGGTTGAAGCCGTCGTTCTCGGCATCGCCGTGCCAGACGCGGGCAAAGGTTTCACCGAAGGCGGCATCGGCGGCAGCAGCGTCGATCGCGCCGGCCAGCGATTCCACTTCGAAGTCCTGCACGTACACCGGCGCGTTGTCCACGCTCAGGCGGTACGGGCGCTCTGCGATCACGCGCAGGCCCATGTTTTCCATCATCGGCAGCGCGTCCGACAGCGGAATGTCATCCAGCTGGCGGTACAGCTTCAGGCGCAGGCCATCGCCTTCTTCGCGGTGCACGGCCTGCAGGCTCAGGCGCAGGTCGTCCGGGCCGGTCAGCGCGTCGAGCTGGCTGACGTCGTTGGCAGCGATCTCGGTGCTCGAGTCTTCGATGTAACCGGCCGGCAGTGCCTTGCCGATGCGGGCGGCAATGCGCAGGCCTTCGCTTTCACCATGGCGGGCCACCAGCGCTTCGCGCAGGTCGTCCTGCCAGTTGCGCAGCACCTGGGCAAGCTTCTGTTCCAGTGCACTGGTATCCACTTCCAGGGTCTGGCCAGCCTTCGGGCGCACGATCAGGTGCACCTGGGCCAGCGGCGATTCGCCCAGCACCACCGAGCTGTCCACGTATTCGCCCTGCAGCGCGTCCTTGAGCATCGCTTCGATGCGCAGGCGCACGTCGGTGTTGAAACGCTCGCGCGGCAGGTACACCAGCGCGGAGATGAAACGGCTGTACTTGTCACGGCGCAGGAACAGGCGGCTGCGCACGCGCTCCTGCAGGCCCAGCACGCCGATGGCGGTGCGGTACAGCTCTTCCTCGCTGGACTGGAACAGCTCTTCGCGCGGCAGGGTTTCCAGGATGTGGCGCAGTGCCTTGCCGCTGTGGCTGGCCGGGGCCAGGCCCGACTTGCTCATCACGTATTCGTGGCGCTGGCGCACCAGCGGGATCTCCCACGGGCGGCGGTTGTAGGCGCTGGAGGTGAACAGGCCCAGGAAGCGCTGCTCGCCGATGATCCTGCCCTTGGCGTCGAATTCCAGCACGCCGATGTAATCCATGTAGCCGGCGCGGTGCACGCGCGAACGCGCATTGGTCTTGGTCAGGATCAGCGCGTCCTTCAACCCGGTGGTGGCGTTGAGGCCCTGTGCGGCCAGGGTCTTGACCGGGCGTGCAGCGGACTTGTCCTTGCCGCGCATCAGGCCCAGGCCGGTGTCATTCAACGGCGCCAGCACGTCTTCCTTGCCCTGCTTCTCCACGCGGTATTCGCGGTAACCGAAGAAGGTGAAGTGGTTTTCGGCGGCCCAGCGCAGGAATGCCTGGGCTTCGGCGCGCGAGGCGTCGTCGACCGGCAGCTGGCGGGTGCCGAGGTCGTCGGCCAGGGCCAGCGCCTTGCTGCGCATCGCCTCCCAGTCGCCGACGATGGCGCGCACTTCATCCAGCGCCTTGACGATGGCCTGTTCGACATCGGCCATGGCGTCGGCCGGCTGGCGGTCGATTTCCAGCAGCATCACCGATTCGGCGGTGCCTTCGCCCACGGTCGACAGCTTGCCGGCCTTGTCGCGGGAGAAACGGATTACCGGGTGGCCCAGCACGTGCACGCCCACGCCATGTTCGGCCAGGGTCATGGTCACGGTGTCGACCAGGAACGGCATGTCGTCGTTGACGATCTGCAGCACGGTGTGGGCAGATTCCCAGCCGTTGGCCTTCAGGGTCGGGTTGAACACGCGCACGTTGGCCTTGCCGGCCTTGCGCACGCGGGCGAATTCGAGGGTGTCGCCGGCCAGTGCGGCCCATTCTTCAGCGGTGTGGTGCGGGAACTCGTCCGCTTCCATGCGCTTGTAGAAGTCTGCGGCGAACGCCACTGCCTCGGCCTGCCCGGCCGCCGGGTAACGCTTGCGCAAGGCCGTGTACACCGGTTCCAGCGAGAAGCCCACTGGTGAAACAGTCTGCGTATCGGCTGGTTTGGTCGTTTTTTTCACGGTCTTGGCTGCTGTTTTTTGCGGTTTCATGGCAGAGCGGTGCGTGTTGCCCAGTTGGAAAGATGAAATTGTAGCCCTACCGCATGAAAAGGCCTTGCTGCAGGACGGAATAAGGTTTTTCAGTTGGGTGGCGTTTACATCGCATGCCAGTACCGAACACAACGCTTCTCCAATTCTGAACTGGACGGTATAGTCCACCGCGTGAACTCCCCCTCTCCTGCCGCCGCCTCGCTGGACGCGCGCGATCATCGCGTGTTCGATGCCGTGCGCGATCTGATGGCCACCCAGGGCATGCAGCTGAGCATGGAGTCGGTGGCCCAGCAGGCCGGATGTTCCAAGCAGACCCTCTACAGCCGCTACGGCAGCAAGCAGGAACTGCTGCGCCGGGTGCTGCAGCGGCACCTGTGCCGGGCCACGGCCGGGCTTCGGGCACTGGAAGGCGATGACCTGCGCGGCTGCCTGCTGCAGTTCGCCTTCGATTACCTGGACCACTTCAACGAGCCGCATGTGGTCCAGACCCGCCGCTTGATCGCCGGAGAGGCGGCCCGTTTTCCCGATGAGGCACGTTCCCTGTATCGGGATGGGGCGGAAGCATTGACGTTTCACCTTGCTGAATGGATCCAACATCGCATCCACGAGGGGCTTCTGCGCCATGACGACCCGCACTTCATGGCCGAACTGCTATTGAGCATGATCGCGGGACAGGATTTCGAGAAGCAGCGCTTTCACACCCCCCACCGTGCCGACGCGTCACAGCGGCGCCGGTGGGCCGAATTTTCCGTGGACAGTTTCCTGCGCGCGTTCGCTGCGCCCGAGGCGATCCGCTTACCGCATTCAAACCAACACCGGAGTTTCTCCTGATGATCGCCCCACTCCGCACCCTCGCCCTGACGTGCGCTGTCGCCGTTGCGTTGACCGCCTGCAAGAAGCCGGAACAACAGACGCCCCCGCCGCCGGAAGTGGGCGTGATCGAAGCCAAGGCCGATACGCTGCCACTGCAGCGTGAGCTGGTGGGCCGCCTGTCGCCGTACCGCAGCGCCGACGTGCGCGCCCGCGTGCCGGGCGTGCTGCTCAAGCGCGTCTACCAGGAAGGCCAGGACGTCAAACGGGGCCAGGTGCTGTTCCTGATCGACCCGGCGCCGCTGCAGGCCGCATTGAATGCATCGCAGGCTGAGCTCGCGTCGGCCCAGGCCACCTATGCCAATGCCAAGGCCGCCGCCGCGCGCGCCCGCTCGCTGGCCCCCAAGCAGTTCGTCTCCAAGTCCGACCTGGACGCCGCCGAAGCCACCGAGCGCACCGCCGCCGCTGCCGTGCAGCAGGCGCAGGCCTCGCTGGCCAACGCGAAGATCAACCTCGGCTATGCCCAGGTCACCTCGCCCATCGCCGGCCGCGCCGGCAAGCAGCAGGTCACCGAAGGCGCGCTGGTCGGCCAGGGCGACATCACCCTGCTGACCACCGTGGACCAGCTGGACCCGCTGTTCGTCAACTTCTCGATGAGCTCCGACGAGCTGACCCAGCTGCGCCGTGCGCAGGCCGCCGGCGCGGTGTCGCTGAGCGGCGATGGCAAGTCGACCGTGCAGGTGAAGCTGTCCGACGGCACGATGTACGACCAGCCGGGCACGCTGGATTACTCCTCGGCCGTGGTCGACCCGTCCACCGGCGCGGTGACGCTGCGCGCAGTACTGCCCAACCCGCAGCAGATCCTGCTGCCGGGCGCCTTCGTCAGCTTCCAGGCCGTACTGGGTGAGCGCAAAAATGCGTTCCTCGTCCCGCTGCAGGCCCTGCAGCGCGACACCACCGGCGGCTTCGTGATGGTGGTCGGCAAGGACGGCAAGGTGGTGCGCAAGAACGTGGTCACCGAAGGCCAGCAGGGCAGCAACTGGCTGGTCACCAGCGGCATCGAACCGGGCGACCAGGTGATCGTGGCTGGCGTGCAGAAGGTCAAGGAAGGCTCGCCGGCCTCGGCCAAGCCGTGGACCCCGACCGCCGCCAACGGACCTGGCGCAGCGCCTGCGGGTGCCGCACCGGCTGCGGGCGCCGCCCCTGCCGCGGGCACCGCGCCGGCCGATGCCGCCGCTGATCCGGCCGCCAAGCCCTCCGATGGCGCTCCGGCTGCCGAACCGACCAAGCAATAACGGGACCTTCCGTCATGCCTAAATTTTTCATTGAACACCCGGTATTCGCCTGGGTGGTCGCGATCCTGATCTCGCTTGCGGGCGTGATCTCGATCCTGGGTCTGGGCGTGGAGTCCTACCCGAGCATCGCACCGCCCCAGGTGACGGTCAGCGCCACCTACCCCGGCGCCAGCGCCGACACCACCGAAAAGTCGGTCACCCAGGTGATCGAGCAGCAGCTGACCGGTATCGATCACCTGCTGTACTTCAGCTCCTCGTCGGCCTCCAACGGCCGCGCGACCATCACGCTGACCTTCGAAACCGGTACCGACGCGGACATCGCCCAGGTGCAGGTGCAGAACAAGGTGTCGCTGGCCACGCCGCGCCTGCCCACCGAAGTGACCCAGCAGGGCGTGGTGGTGGCCAAGGCCAACGCCGGCTTCCTGATGGTGGTGGCGCTGCAGTCGGACAGCGAAGCGATCACCCGCGATGCGCTCAACGACATCGTGGGTTCGCGCGTGCTCGACCAGATCTCGCGTATTCCCGGCGTGGGCAGCACCCAGCAGTTCGGTTCCGAGTACGCCATGAACATCTGGCTCAATCCGGAACGCATGCAGGGCTACAACCTCTCGGCCACCCAGGTACTGGCGGCGATCAAGGCCCAGAACGTGCAGTTCGCAGCCGGTTCGCTGGGCGCCGATCCGTCGCCGGCAGGCCACTACTTCACCGCCACGGTGTCGGCGGAGGGCCGCTTCAGCTCGCCTGACCAGTTCGAGAACATCATCCTGCGGGCCAACGCGGACGGTTCGCGCGTACTGCTCAAGGACGTGGCGCGCATCGCCTTCGGTGCCAACAACTACGGCTTCGATACCCAGTACAACGGCAAGCCGACCGGTGCCTTCGCGATCCAGCTGCTGCCGGGCGCCAACGCCCTGAACGTGGCCAACGCGGTCACCGCGAAGATGGATGAACTGGAATCCACCTTCCCGACCGGGGTCACCTGGTTCTCGCCGTACGACAGCACCACGTTCGTGAAGATCTCGATCGAGGAAGTGGTCAAGACCCTGATCGAAGCGATCGTGCTGGTCTTCCTGGTGATGCTGATCTTCCTGCAGAATTTCCGCGCCACCCTGATCCCCACGCTGGTCATCCCGGTCGCCCTGCTGGGCACCTTCCTGGGCATGAGCATCATCGGCTTCACCATCAACCAGCTGACCCTGTTTGCGATGGTGCTGGCGATCGGCATCGTGGTCGATGACGCCATCGTGGTCATCGAGAACGTCGAACGCATCATGACCGAGGAGAAGCTGCCGCCGAAGGCCGCCACCCAGAAGGCCATGACCCAGATCACCGGCGCGGTGGTGGCCATCACCGTGGTGCTGGCGGCGGTGTTCATTCCGTCGGCGCTGCAGGGCGGTGCCGCCGGTGAGATCTACAAGCAGTTCGCGCTGACCATCGCCATCGCGATGGCGTTCTCGGCGTTCCTGGCGCTGGGCTTCACCCCGGCGCTGTGCGCGACCTTCCTGAAGGCCACGCACGGCGAACCGAACGTGGTCTACCGCACCTTCAACAAGTACTACGACAAGATCAGTGGCACCTACGTGGGCCACATCACCTCGGCGGTGAAGCATGCGCCGCGCTGGATGATCCTGTTCGTGGTGCTCACCGTGCTGTGCGGCTTCCTGTTCACCCGCATGCCGGGCAGCTTCCTGCCGGAAGAAGACCAGGGCTATGCGCTGGCGATCGTGCAGCTGCCGCCGGGCTCGACCAAGGCGCAGACCAATGCGACCTTCGCGCAGATGCGCGGCATCCTGGAAAAGCAGGATGGCTTCGAAGGCATGCTGCAGGTGGCCGGTTTCAGCTTCGTCGGCTCGGGCGAAAACGTGGGCATGGGCTTCATCCGGCTCAAGCCGTGGGCGGACCGTGACATCACGGTGCCCGAGTTCATCCAGAACATGAACGGCGCGTTCTACGGCATCAAGGAGGCGCAGATCTTCGTGGTCAACCTGCCCACGGTGCAGGGCCTGGGCCAGTTCGGCGGCTTCGACATGTGGCTGCAGGACCGCGGCGGTGCCGGCTTCGAACAGCTGACGCAGGCGCGCAACATCCTGCTGGGCAAGGCAGCCGAGGAGAAGGAACTGCTCACCGGCGTGCGCCCGAACGGACTGGAAAACGCGCCGCAGCTGCAGCTGCACGTGGACCGCGTGCAGGCGCAGACGATGGGCCTGTCAGTGTCGGACGTGTACAGCACCATCCAGCTGATGCTGGCGCCGGTATACGTGAACGACTTCTTCTACCAGGGCCGCATCAAGCGCGTGACCATGCAGGCCGATGGTCCGTTCCGCACCGGTGCCGAGTCGTTGAACAGCTTCTACACGCCCAGCTCGCTGCAGACCAACGCCGACGGTACGCCGGCGATGATTCCGCTGAGCACGGTGGTGAAGTCCGAATGGGTGTCGGCACCGCCATCGCTGAGCCGCTACAACGGCTATTCGGCGATCAACATCGTCGGTTCGCAGGCACCGGGCAAGAGCTCGGGCGAAGCGATGCAGGCAATGGAGCGGATCGTGCAGGACGACCTGCCGGCAGGCTTCGGCTATGACTGGTCGGGCATGTCCTACCAGGAAATCCTGGCGGGCAATGCGGCCACGCTGCTGCTGGTGCTGTCGATCGTGGTGGTGTTCCTGTGCCTTGCGGCGCTGTATGAAAGCTGGTCGATCCCGGTGGCGGTGCTGCTGGTGGTACCGCTGGGCGTCCTGGGTGCGCTGTCGTTCTCGCTCGCCCGTGGCCTGCCCAACGATCTGTACTTCAAGATCGGCCTGATCACGGTGATCGGCCTGGCGGCGAAGAACGCGATCCTGATCGTGGAGTTCGCGGTGGAGCAGCGCGCAGCAGGCAAGAACCTGCGCGAGGCGACCATCGAAGCCTCGCGCCTGCGCTTCCGGCCGATCCTGATGACCTCGTTCGCGTTCATCATGGGCGTGATCCCGATGGCGATCTCCACCGGTGCCGGCGCCAACGCGCGTCACGCCATCGGTACGGGCGTGATCGGCGGCATGGTATTCGCCACCTTCCTGGGCCTGCTGATGATCCCGGTGTTCTTCGTGGTGGTCCGCCGCATGCTGGGCGACAAGCTGGACGAACCGTCCAAGGAGTTCCTGGAACGCCAGGGCGAAGCCACCGCGGCGCATCGCCCGGATCGTTGATCTCTGTTTGATTGAAACGCGAAAGGCCCTGGAGCGATCCGGGGCCTTTTTTTTTGCGGTTGCCCGCTTGCTGTGTTGCCGGGCGCTGCCCGGCTGCTGATGCATTTGTGCGAACAGCCTGCGGCTGGGACGATCTCTGGCTAGGCGGGTCGTTGCCACGGGAAAAGCCGGTGTGCCGGCGATGCCGGCACCTGCTTCGATCAGTTCAATGCGTTATCGAACGTGGAAATTTTCACGGCGGTTGTTTGGGAACCAACCCTACCGGCTGGCTCGGTGCCCTGTGCTTTTTCCTTGGCCTCCTGCCTACTTTCAAAGGCGGGCCGGGGCGGGTTTGCGGGGGCTTTGCGAAACATGGATGTTTCGCAAGAGCCTCCAGGGACGGATTCACGGCGCCCCCCGCAAACCCGCACCGGCTCGCCAACTCCGGCAAACCCATGGCCAACGGCTGTTCGCCCAGATGCATGAAGCTACCGGGCGCAGCCCGGTACCCAGGTACACCATGCAGTCAGACACCCCAAAAGCAATCGGGGCCCCAAAAGGGCCCCGATGCTTTGGTCAGTACAGCGAGAAGCCGCCTCAGCGCAGACCGGTTTCGTTGCGGGCGATGACCAGGCGCTGGATTTCCGAGGTGCCTTCATAGATCTCGGTGATCTTGGCATCACGGAAGTAACGCTCCAGCGGCATTTCCTTGGAGTAACCCATGCCGCCGTGGATCTGCACGGCCTGGTGGGTGATCCACATCGCCGCTTCGGAAGCGGTCAGCTTGGCGATGGCCGCTTCGTTGCTGAAACGCTTGCCCTGGCCCTTCACCCATGCCGCGCGCAGGGTCAGCAGCAGTGCTGCGTCCAGCTTGCACTTCATGTCGGCGATCTTGGCCTGGGTCATCTGGAACGTGCCGATCGCCGCGCCGAAGGCCTTGCGGTCCTTCACGTATTCGATCGTGGCCTCATAGGCCGCACGTGCGATGCCGATTGCCTGCGACGCGATGCCGATACGGCCGGCGTCCAGCACGCCCATCGCGATCTTGAAGCCCTCGCCTTCCTTGCCCACCACGTCTTCGGCCGCCGCCACGTAATCCTGGAACTCGATCTCGCAGGTGGCCGAGGCGCGGATGCCGAGCTTCGGCTCGGTCTTGCCGCGGTGGAAGCCGGCCTTGTCGGTGTCGATCATGAACGCAGTGATGCCACGCGCCCCCTGCTCCGGGTCGGTCATGGCAAACAGCACGATGTACCTGGCCACCGGACCGGAGGTGATCCAGCTCTTCTTGCCGTTGATCACATAGGTGCCGTCGGCCTGCTTGACCGCGCGGCAACGCATGGCCGTGGCGTCCGAACCGGACTGCGGCTCGGTCAACGCGAACGCGCCGATGGCCTCGCCCTCGGCGATGGCGCGCACGTACTTCTGCTTCTGCGCCTCGCTGCCGTGGGTCAGGATGCCGTTGCAGAACAGCGAGTTGTTGACCGACATGATGGTCGAATGCGCGGCGTCGCCCGCGGCAACCTCCACCATCGCCAGCACGTAGGCAATCGGGTCCATGCCCGCGCCGCCGTACTCGGCCGGCACTTCGATGCCCATCAGGCCGTTTTCGCCCAGCAGGCGGATGTTGTCCAGCGGGAACTCGCCGGTACGGTCATGGTGCTCGGCGCTCGGCGCGATCTTTTCCTGCGCGATGCGGCGCGCAACGTCCTGCAGCATCAGCTGCTCTTCGGTGAAACTGAAATCCACGAAACCCTCCCAGGAACATGTCGATATGGCCGCGCCGGGCGCGTCCAGGTGCGGCGATTGTACCGGGGGCCACCCAATCCGGGCTGACTTGACCGCGATGGCGCCAAAGGACGAAAATATCTCTATATCGCGATAGGTAGATATTTATGGATCTCGAGGACTGGTCGGTCCGGCTGAAAGTGTTCGCCGACGCCACCCGCGTGCGCCTGTTGGCGCTGCTGGAGCAGGAAGAACTCACCGTGGCCGAGCTGTCGGCCATCACCACCCTGGCCCAGCCGCGGGTGTCGACCCACCTGGCCCGCCTCAAGGAAGCCGGCCTGGTGCGCGACCGGCGCGCAGGCGTGTCGGCGTACTACCGCTTCGACGATGCCGCGCTGGACCCGGCCCAACGCGCATTGTGGCACGCCCTGAGCACCGGCAGCGACGACCCGCTGCTGCGCCAGGATGCTGAACGCGTGGCCAGCGTGCTGGCCAGTCGCGCCGCCGACCAGAACTGGGCCGACAGCGTGGCCGGCGACATGGAACGCCATTACTCGCCGGGCCGCACCTGGGAAGCGCTGGCGCGCACCGCGCTGCCGCTGCTGGAAACCGGGGACGTGCTCGATATCGCCTCCGGCGATGGCGTGCTGGCGGAACTGGTGGCCCCGCATGCCAAGCGCTACGTCTGCATCGACACCAGCGCCCGCGTCGTGGCCGCCGCCAGCGAACGCCTGCGCCGCCTGGCCAACGTGGAAGTGCGCGAGGGCGACATGCATGCCCTGCCCTTCAAGGACCGCAGCTTCGACCTGGTGGTGCTGATGCATGCACTGACCTACGCCGCCAAGCCGGCCCAGGCCGTGGCCGAAGGCGCGCGCGTGCTGCGCTCCGGTGGCCGCCTGCTGCTCTGCAGCCTGGCCCGCCACGAGCACAAGGCCGCCGTCGAGGCCTATGGCCACGTCAACCTGGGTTTCTCGGACAAGGAACTGCGTAAGTTCGCCGAGAAGGCCGGCCTGGTGGTCTCCAGCCTGGAAACGGTGACCCGCGAAAAGCGTCCGCCGCATTTTGAAGTC
This sequence comes from Stenotrophomonas sp. CFBP8994, assembly GCF_034044835.1. Classification (NCBI taxonomy): domain Bacteria; kingdom Pseudomonadati; phylum Pseudomonadota; class Gammaproteobacteria; order Lysobacterales; family Lysobacteraceae; genus Stenotrophomonas; species Stenotrophomonas sp. CFBP8994. Next base: position 244,883 of record NZ_JAXCWT010000001.1, read on the forward strand.
ATTTCGCTGATTGCCAGCAAGCCCTGAGGTTTCCCCGCGATGTCCCTGCCCTGGCTGCACCCCGATCGTGTCCGCGCCCTTGAAGACGCGCTGGCCCAGCGCATCCTGATCATCGACGGTGCGATGGGCACCATGATCCAGCGGCACGGGCTGGAGGAAGGCGATTACCGCGGGGAACGCTTCGCCGGTGGCTTCGACCACCAGCACGGCGCCGGCTGCGACCACGGCACGCCGGAAGGCCACGACCTCAAGGGCAACAACGACCTGCTGCTGCTGACCCGCCCGGAGGTGATCGCAGATATCCACACCGCGTACCTGCAGGCCGGGGCCGACCTGGTCGAAACCAACACCTTCAATGCCACCTCGGTAAGCCAGGCCGATTACCACCTGGAACACCTGGTGTACGAGTTGAACAAGGCCGGCGCTGCCGTCGCGCGCGCCTGCTGCGATGCGGTCGAAGCCAACACCCCGGATAAACCGCGTTTCGTCATCGGCGTGCTGGGGCCGACCAGCCGCACCGCCTCGATCAGCCCCGACGTGAACGATCCCGGTTTCCGCAACACCAGCTTCGATGCGCTGCGCGAGACCTACCGCGAGGCCATCGATGGCCTGATCGACGGCGGCGCAGACACCCTGATGGTGGAAACCATCTTCGACACGCTCAATGCCAAGGCCGCGCTGTTCGCCATCGAAGAAGCTTTCGATGCGCGCGGCGCGCGCCTGCCGATCATGATCTCCGGCACCATCACCGATGCCTCCGGGCGCACCCTCTCGGGCCAGACCGCCGACGCCTTCCACGCGTCGCTCGCCCACGCGCGCCCTCTGTCGATCGGCCTGAACTGCGCGCTAGGCGCCGACGCGATGCGACCGCACGTGGAAACCCTGGGCCAGGTGGCCGACTGTTACGTCAGCGCCCACCCCAACGCCGGGCTGCCCAACGCCTTCGGTGAGTACGACGAGACCCCGGACGAAATGGCCGCCACCCTGCGCGGTTTCGCCGAGGACGGCCTGCTCAACCTGGTGGGTGGCTGCTGCGGTTCCACCCCCGACCACATCCGTGCCATCGCCCAGGCCGTGGCCGGCCTGCGGCCGCGCGCACTACCCGGCGCGCAGGAGCAGGCGGCATGAACGCACCTACGCGCCACACCCGGCTGTCCGGGCTGGAACCGCTGGTCATCACCCCGGACCTGCTGTTCGTCAACATCGGAGAGCGCACCAACGTCACCGGCAGCGCGCAGTTCCGCAAGCTGGTCAAGGAAGAGCGCTACGAAGAAGCGGTGGAAGTGGCCCGCCAGCAGGTCGCCAGCGGCGCGCAGATCCTCGACGTCAACATGGACGAAGGCCTGATCGATTCCGAGAAGGCGATGACCCGCTATCTCAACCTGATCATGTCCGAGCCGGATATCGCGCGCATCCCGGTGATGGTCGATTCGTCCAAGTGGAGCGTGATCGAAGCCGGGCTGAAGTGCCTGCAGGGCAAGAGCGTGGTCAATTCGATCTCGCTCAAGGAAGGCGAGGCGCTGTTCATCGAACACGCACGCAAGGTGCTGCGCTACGGCGCGGCCGCGGTGGTGATGGCCTTCGACGAGCAGGGCCAGGCCGATACCTGCGCGCGCAAGGTGGAAATCTGCACCCGTGCCTACCGGATCCTGGTCGACCAGGTCGGCTTCCCGCCCCAGGACATCATCTTCGACCCGAACATCTTCGCCGTGGCCACCGGCATCGAAGAGCACGACAACTACGCGGTGGACTTCATCGAAGCCACCCGCATCATCAAGCGCACACTGCCGCATTGCCATGTGTCCGGTGGCGTGTCCAACGTGTCGTTCTCGTTCCGTGGCAACGAAACGGTGCGCCAGGCCATCCATGCGGTGTTCCTGTACCACGCCATCGCGGCGGGCATGGACATGGGCATCGTCAACGCCGGCGCCATGCCGATCTACGACGACCTGGATGCCGAACTGCGCGAGCGCGTGGAGGACGTGATCCTCAACCGCCGTCCGGATGGCACCGAGCGCCTGCTGGAGATCGCCGAGCGCTACAAGGGCAGGAAGGGCGAGATCAAGGGCGAAGACCTGGCCTGGCGCGAAAAGCCGATCGACGCGCGCCTGGCGCATGCGCTGGTGCACGGCCTGGATGCTTGGGTCGAAGCCGATACCGAGGAGGCACGGATCCGTTCCAGCCGCCCGCTGGACGTGATCGAAGGACCGCTGATGGACGGCATGAACGTGGTCGGCGACCTGTTCGGCGCCGGCAAGATGTTCCTGCCGCAGGTGGTCAAATCCGCGCGCGTGATGAAGAAGGCGGTGGCCTACCTGCTGCCCTTCATCGAAGCCGAAAAGGCGCGCAGCGGCGATACCGCCAAGAGCAACGGCAAGATCATCATGGCCACGGTGAAGGGTGATGTGCATGACATCGGCAAGAACATCGTCGGCGTGGTGCTCGCGTGCAACAACTTCGAGGTGATCGACCTCGGCGTGATGGTGCCGGCGCAGAAGATCCTGGACGCGGCCCGCGCCGAGAACGCCGACATCATCGGCCTGTCCGGGTTGATCACCCCGTCGCTGGAAGAAATGAGCCACGTGGCCCGCGAGATGGAGCGGCAGGGCTTCACCCTGCCCTTGATGATCGGCGGCGCCACCACCTCGCGCGCGCACACCGCGCTGAAGATCGACCCGCATTACAAGGCGCCCACGGTGTGGGTGAAGGATGCCTCGCGGGCAGTGGGCGTGGCCCAGTCGCTGATCTCCAGCGAACTGCGCGAGGCCTTCGTGGCCGCCAACGAGGCCGACTACGCCGACATCCGCCAGCGCCACCGCAACCGCGGCGATGCCAAACGCCTGGTGACCCTGGCCAAGGCCCGCGCGCAGCGTTTCGACGGCAACTGGGCGCAGTACCAGCCGCCGGCCCCGCGCAGGCCGGGCCTGCACGTGCTGGATGACTACCCGCTGGCCGATCTGGTGGGGGTGATCGACTGGACCCCGTTTTTCCAGGCCTGGGAACTGGCCGGCAAGTACCCGGCCATCCTCACCGACGAGATCGTGGGCACCCAGGCCAGCGAGCTGTACCGCGATGCGCGCGCGATGCTCAAGCGCATCGTCGACGAGCGTTGGCTGACCGCCAAGGCGGTGTTCGGACTGTGGCCGGCCAACAGCGTGGGCGACGATGTGCACCTGACCACCGAGGATGGCCCGGCCGTACTGCACTTCCTGCGCCAGCAGGTGGACAAGCCGGTGGAGCGCCCGGACTTCTGCTTGGCCGATTTCATTGCGCCGGCCGACAGCGGCCGCCAGGACTGGATCGGCGCGTTCGCGGTCACCGCCGGGATCGGGATCGACCCGCACGTCGCCCGCTTCGAGGCCGACCACGACGACTACAACGCGATCCTGCTCAAGGCGCTGGCCGACCGCCTGGCCGAAGCCCTGGCCGAGCGCCTGCACCAGCAGGTGCGCACCGATTACTGGGGCTACCAGCCGGACGAGGCACTGGACAACGACGCGTTGATTGCCGAGCAATACAGCGGCATCCGCCCGGCGCCGGGCTACCCCGCCTGCCCCGAGCACAGCGAGAAAGCCACGCTGTTCCGCCTGCTCGATGCGGAAAACAACGCGGACATGCAGCTGACCGAGAGCTTTGCGATGCTGCCCACCGCGGCGGTTTCCGGCTATTACTTCAGCCACCCGCAGAGCCAGTATTTCGTGGTCGGCCGGGTCACCCGCGAGCAGGTCGGCGATTACGCCAAACGCAAGGGCGTGGAACGCGCGCAGGTCGAACGCTGGCTGGCCTCCAACCTGGATTACGATCCGGAATGAACGCGGTTCCGGTCGCCCGCCTCTCCAGCTACTACCTGTTCTACTACGCGGCGCTCGGCGCATTCACCCCGTACTGGTCGCTGTTCCTGACCGCGCGCGGGATGAGCGTGACCGCGATCAGCGTCATGATGGGGATCTGGTACGCCACCCGCATCGTGGCGCCCACGACGTGGACCTCGATTGCCGCCGCCTCGCGGCACCCGATCCGCTGGCTGCGCGTGGGCAGCGTGCTGACCCTGCTCACCTTCTGCGCGTTCCTGCTGCCGCTGCCACTGCCGTGGATGTACCCGGCCATGGTGGTGTTCTGCTTCTTCTACAACGCGGTGATGCCGCAATTCGAATCGATCACCCTCACCCACCTGGGCAACGACAGCCACCGCTACGGGCTGATCCGGGTGTGGGGCTCGCTGGGCTTCATCGCGGTGGTGATGGGCTTTGGCTGGCTGATCGAAGGCAGCGGCGGTGCCGGCAACGCGCACCTGCTGCCGTGGCTGATGCTGCCGCTGTTCGCGTTGCTGGTGGGCTCGGCGTTTGCCAACTACTACGCGCGCGATTTCCATCGCGCGGATGGCGATGCCAGCGGCTTCTGGCAGATCGTGCGCAAACCGCAGGTGCTGGCGTTCTTCCTGGCCGCGTTCATGGAACAGCTGTCGTTCGGGCCGTACTACACGTTCTTTTCGGTCTACATGGATCACCACGGCTATGCGACCTCCACGCTGGGGCTGCTGTGGACGATCGGCGTGGTGTTCGAGGTCGGCGTGTTCTTCACCATCGGCCGCTTCTTCCGCCGCTATGACGCCAGCTGGATGCTGCTGATCGCCTTGGTCAGCTCCACCCTGCGCTGGACCGTCACCGCACTGTTCCCGGACCACCTGGGGGTGATGCTGGTGGCGCAGACCGCGCATGCGCTGGGATTTGCGGCCTTCTTCGCGGCGGCCATGCAGATGCTGGCGACCTACTTCCCGGGCCGGCTCAACGGGCACGGCCAGGGGCTGCTGTATGGCTTCTCGTCAGGCGTCGGCGGCGTGCTCGGCGCGTTGATCGCCGGCCAGCTGTGGAACATCGACCAGGGCCGCACCGCATTCCTGGCCGGCGCGGGGTTTGCGTTCGCCGGTGCACTGCTGTGCTTCTTCGCGATCAGCCTGCCGCTGTTGCGGAGACAAAGGCGCGTTTCCGCCTGAGGTCCATGCGTCAATGCACCGATAAGCGTTATCTGCCCTGCCGCACCGCTTGCAGGTGGCGGCTGAAACCGGGCAACAACACCCGGTTGCCGTAGCCGCTCAGGTGGTCGGCGTCGAAATACAGCGGCCTGCCGTCTGCGTCGGGCCTGCACACGTCGCCCGGGCACAACGCCGGTAACGGATCCCACACGCTTGCACCCGGCAACGCGGCGGCAACCTGGCGCAGGCTGTCCAGCACCGGCGCGCGCATTGCCTCCACCTGCGCGCGCGGAATCTGCATGCCATTGACGCAGATCGGGTTGTGGCGGTTGAACGCATCCGAGCAGCGGTACGGCGGTGCAGGCAGCACCGGCTTGGGCGCTTCCAGCACGATCCGCACGCCGCGTTCGGCCAAGGGACGCAGCTGTTCGATCGAGGCGATTACCTCGGCAGCCCGCCCCTGCACCGCCGCCGGGCTGGCCAGATCGGCGGCTACCTGGGCCGCATCGAACAGCTGGTACTGCTCGGCCAGGCGCGGAATGCGCAGCCCGGGCAGGAACAGCACGTCACCGGCACGCGCGGCAGCCTGTATATCCTCCAGCACATTACGGGTGTACACCTCGCAGCCCGGGTTCGGACCCCGCCAGGCCTGCATGCCCACCAGCGCGCAACCGCCACTGCCGTACAGGCGAACCTGCCCGCCGTCCTGCACCACCTTGCGCCGCAGCAGCTCGTTATAGACCAGGGCATGCGAATCGCCGGCCACGAACAACACGTCCGCCGCCCCGCTGCCGCCCTTGCACTCGCCCCGCTGCAGCAGCCGCGCCTGTCCCCCGGCGACCGGAATGCTGGATTCGACCACGCGGCAGTCGGGCACTTCCTTCTTCAGCCCCTTCGCATACGGGTACCAGTCCAACGGATGCCGGCTCACCGTACTGAAGGAAATGTGTCGCTGCTGCTTGACCAGCACCGACTGCAGACCGGCGCCCAGTACCAGTACGGCCAACCCCAGCAGTACCCAGCGCCCGTTGGTCCGGGGGCCGCGCGAGCCATGCCGCAGCGGCTGCTCCACCCAGCGCCAGGACAGCCACGCCAGCGCGAACACCAGCGCCACCGCGCACGCCCCGGCCAGCACGGTTTCCAGCCCCACGGTCCAGCGGAACAGTACGAACACCGGCCAATGCCACAGGTACAGCGAGTAGGAGAGCTTGCCGACCCAGACCATCGGCGGGCTGGCCAGCGCGCGCCCGGTCCAGCCCTGCGGATGTCGCTGCAGCAGCCCCAGCAGCGCCACCGTGGAGAGCACCGGCCACAGCCCGTCCGGCCACGGCGAGTGGCCCGGTCGCGCCGCCCACAACCCGTAGCCCAGCCCCGCCACCGCCAGCAGCAGCAAAGGCGAACGCCACGACAGTCCACGCGCCAGCGGCGCCGCATCGAAACGACCGGCCAGCGTCATTGCCTGGTACAGCAGCACGCCAGCACCGAGCTGCCAGAACCGCGTGGTGGTGACGTAGAACGCCTGGATCTCCTGCCCGCCCTGCCCGACCAGCCGCAGCGCGTAGGCCAGCGACGCAACGGTGGCGACGGCGAACAATCCCAGCGACAGCGCGCGCGTCCGCCCGCCCCGCGACCACGCCAGGAACAGCAGCGGGAACAGCAGGTAGAACTGCTCCTCCACGCCCAGCGACCAGGTGTGGGTATACGGATTGAATTCGGTGCGCGGCGAGAAGTAGTCGTTGCCGGTGGCGGCCAGCACCCAGTTGCTCAGCCCGAAAAATGCGCGGCGGCCAGTCTTGTCGCTGGTTTCGCTGAGCCAGGATTCTGGAATGAACAGCGCACTGAACAGCGCGGTGACCAGCAGGCACACCACCAGCGCCGGCACGATCCGGCGGATGCGGCGCGCGTAGAAACGCATCAGGCCCTGCCAGCCGCCGAGCGCCGGCAGGCGATCGACCGAGGCGCTGACCACGAAGCCGGAGATCACGAAAAACACATCCACACCGGTGAAGCCACCGGGCAGCCAGCTCGCCTTGAGGTGGTACAGGATGACCGACAACACGGCGACCGCACGCAGGCCGTCGATATGCGGGACGTAGGTTTGTCGCAATTGGCTTTCCTGCATGCACACTCCTTTGCCGCACGACCAACGGTCGTGCGCTACCGCATTCATCCCGTCAGGTAGGTATCGACCGTCGGTCGATACCCGCTTTTTTTACCAGACCAGGTCGTCAGGCACCTGGTAGGCCGGATCGGCGTACGGGTCGTCTTCGGCCGGGGCGTTGGGGTCCACGCGCAGTGCCACGGCCGGGGCGAAGATCGCTTCGGCTTCGTCCAGCACCGCTGCGGTCACCAGCAGGTAGCGGCCGGTGCTCTGCAGCACGCCCAGTTCGCCGGCGTTGAGCTGGCGCAGCTGCTCGGCGGTGACATAGATGCGCTTGATCTTGCCGCCGTACGGGAAGTGCCGCGCGATGTCAGCCGCTTCATCGTTGAGCGCCTTGTCCTTGAGCAGCTCGTCGAGCTTGACCTTGGCTTCGCGGCGCACGCGCGCCTCTTCCTGCTTCAGCCGCTCGGCTTCGATCCGGTCGTCTTTTTCCTTCTGCGCACGGATCGCGTAGGCCTTGGCCAGGTCGATGTCCTCGCGCGAGCGCGGCTTGCCCTGGCCGGGGTTCTGGCCCTGGCCGGGACGTGCGTTGCCGCCGGGGCGGCCCTTGCCCTGGGGGCCACGACGGGCATCGCCCTCGCGCGGCGGGCGCTGGCCATCGCGCGGCCCACGGGCGCCCTCACCGGCCTTGGCCTGCGGTCGGGCACCCTGCGGCGCGTTGGAGGGCCGGCCATCGCGGCGGGCGTCGGGCTTGCGTTCGGGCTTGGGCGCGGCTTTGAAGCCAAGGCCCAGCAGCTGGTCGCGGAGGGTATCGCTCATGACGTTGGGTCGATCAGTAGTGCGGGGGCGGCGGTTCTTCGCCCGAATCGGAATACAGCGCGTTGCGGACCTTGCCCAGGTCCTCCAGCAGCAGGCGGGTCAGGTCCGCGTTGCGGCTGCCCTCGATGCGGGCATCGGCCAGGGCTTCGCTCAGCTCGGCCAAGGCCTGTTCCTGGAAGGACACCCGCATTTCAAGTTCGACCAGGCGCGCTTCCAGCGCCTGCTCACGCGCGGTGGGAGTGGAATCATGCATGCAGCGAACGTCCCCGGCCAATGCCGTAATAGGCCAGGCCCGCGGCTTCGATCTCCTGCGGGTCGTACAGGTTGCGACCGTCGAACACGACGGCGTCTTTCAGCGTGTCACGCAGGTGGGCGAAATCCGGGCTGCGGAACTGCTTCCATTCGGTAACCACCACCAGCGCATCGGCGCCATCCAGCGCGTCATTGGCGCTGTCGCAGAACACCAGGTCGTCGCGCTCGCCGAAGATGCGGCGGGCCTCGTCGGTGGCTTCCGGGTCGTACGCGCGGACGGTGGCACCGCCTTCCCACAGCTGTGCCAGCAGGCGGCGGCTGGAGGCTTCGCGCATGTCATCGGTGTTCGGCTTGAAGGCCAGGCCCCACACCGCGAAGGTGCGGCCGCGCACGCCCTCATCCTCGCCACGGTCGTAGTGGCGCTGGATCAGCTGGAACAGGTGCCCCTTCTGCGCATCGTTGACCGCTTCCACCGCATTGAGCAGCTTGGGCTCATGCCCGTACTGCTGCGCGGTGCGGGCCAGCGCCTGCACGTCCTTGGGGAAACACGAGCCGCCGTAACCGGCGCCCGGGTAGATGAAGTGCCAGCCGATGCGCGGGTCCGAGCCGATGCCCTGGCGGACCTGTTCGACATCGGCACCGACTTTCTCGGCGATGTTGGCGATTTCGTTCATGAACGAAATCTTGGTCGCCAGCATGGCGTTGGCAGCGTACTTGGTCAGCTCGGCCGAGCGCACGTCCATCTCCACCACGCGGTCGTGGTTGCGGTTGAACGGCGCGTACAAGCGGCGCATCAGCGCCACCGACTCGGCATTGGCCGCGCCGATCACGATACGGTCCGGCCGCATGCAGTCGGCCACGGCGTCGCCTTCCTTGAGGAATTCGGGGTTGGAGACCACGTCGAAGGCGATCTCCTCGCCGCGCTCGGCCAGCGCCTGGGCGATGGCGGCACGGACCTTGTCGGCCGTGCCTACCGGCACGGTCGACTTGTTCACCACCACGGTCGGCACACGCATGTGCCGGCCGATGGTGCGGGCCACGGCCAGCACGTACTGCAGGTCGGCGCTGCCGTCCTCGTCCGGTGGCGTGCCCACGGCAATGAAGATCACCTGGCCATGCGCGATCGCGGCCTCGGCGTCGGTGGTGAAGGCCAGCCGCAACGCGGCATGGTTGGCCTTGACCATCGGCTCCAGGCCCGGCTCATAGATCGGGATGACGCCGCGGTTGAGGCCATCCACCTTGGCCTGGTCGATATCGACGCAGACCACCTGGTGGCCGACATCGGCCAGGCAGGTACCCGTGACCAGACCGACGTAGCCGGTACCGAAGATTGAGACGCGCATGTCCGTGTTGACTCCAGTTCCGTTTTACGGAGCAATGCCCAGCAGTTCGACGTCGAAGGTCAGCGTCGCGTTCGGACCGATCGGACCGCCCGGGGTGCCCTGCTCGCCATAGGCCAGCTCGCCCGGGATCCAGAAGCGGTACTTGGCGCCGACCGGCATCAGCTGCACGCCTTCCGACCAGCCCTTGACCACCTGGTCCAGGCCGAACTCGATCGGCTGGCCACGCTGGATGCTGCTGTCGAAGACGGTGCCGTCGAGCAGCTTGCCTTCGTAATGCACCTTGACCTTGCTGGTGGGGAGCGGGCGCTCGCCCGAACCGGGACGGATCACCTGGTACTGCAGGCCCGACGCGGTGGTGACCACGCCCGGCACGGTCTTGTTCTTGGCCATGAAGTCATTGCCGGCGCGGCGGTTGGTCTCGCCCTGGGCGGCGGCCTTGGCCTGCATTTCCGCCTGCTGGGCGGCCATGAAGCCTTCCATCGTGGCCTGGGCCTGTTCGGCGGTCATCTTCGGGGTGCCCTTGGCGAACGCGGTCTGCACGGCGTCGAACAGCGCGTCCAGGTCGACCTGGTCCTTCAACGGCGCCAGCGACGGGCCCACGGCATAGCTGCCCAGCATCAGGCCGACCTGTTCACGGTCCACCTTCGGCGGCTCGGTGCCCGGGGCCATGCCCGGAACCGGCTGGCCGGCCTTGACGGCCATCGCCATGCGCAGCGCCTGGTCGGTCTTCTGCGCCTGTTCCTGGGTGATCAGCGGCTGCTTGCCTTCGAAGGCGTTGGTCACCGCGCGGCGCAGGGCCGCGATGTCGATCTGGTCGGCAATCGGCTCGAAGGACTTGGCCACGTCCATACCAATGGCGTAGCCGACTTTTTCACGCTGGGAGGTCAAAGCAGAAGTCTCCTTGGCGGCCGCGCCTGCGGCCGGTTGTTGCGACATCACGGTACCGGTGGCACCCATCGCCAGAATCAGAACCGACGCCGCAGCGCCGCGCATTCCCATCTTCATTTGCTGCTTTCCTGGAAGTGACTGGACGCCGACGTCGGCGCGAAAGCGATCATTGTCGCACGCACGTGCGAGATGTCGAGGATGTCAGCGCTTTGCAGGCGCAACGGACAGCTCACGTTCGATTGCCGCCACCAGTTCCTTGTCGTCCGGCTTGACCTTGCTGGAGAACTGCGCCACCACCCGGCCATCGCGCGATAGCAGATACTTGTGGAAGTTCCAGCCGGGCGCAACGCCGGTGGCGGCGGTCAGGCGCTGGTACAGCGGCGTGGCGTCGGTGCCGGTGACCTGCACTTTCTGGAACATCGGGAACTTCACGCCATAGGTAAGCGTGCAGAACTCCTGGATCTCCTTCTCGCTGCCCGGCTCCTGGCCCTTGAAATCATTGGACGGGAAGCCCAGCACCGAGAAGCCGCGCGCGGCGTATCGGGTCTGCAGCCCTTCCAGCGCCTCGTACTGCGGGGTGAAGCCGCATTTGCTGGCGGTATTGACCACCAGCAGCACCTTGCCGCCGTACTGCTTTTCCAGGTTCACCTCGGTCTTGCCGGCCAGGGGCCGGTAGTTGAGGTCAAGCAGATCTGCGGCCTGGGCGGACCCGGCGCCCAGCATCCCGACCAGCAGCAGCCCACTGCCCCAGCGGCGGGCGCGCGCCCGGGTGGCGTGGAACGGGGAAGTCGCGCGGTGGGACTGGGGCATTGGAAACTCCGGTAAAGAGGCTGGAAAACCCTGTCCTGCAGGGGAAGGCGGACTATATCACCGGGCGTTTCAGTGCGCGGTTGACGTACATGGCCGTCACGCGGCTGAATACCGGCAGACTGATGCCCGCGCACTGCGGCACCATCAATCGCTTGATAATCAATGCGTTAACGCGATCGCGCCGCCACCGTCATGCCCCTGCCATCAGTTGGGGCATGTCGGGTATTGCACTTGGCTGTGCCGGTGTTATAGTTGCATACAACACCAGTCACCTGATGCAGGGGAAGCCCATGAACCGCATGCGCCACCACTCCGCCAAAGCCCTGACAGCCGCGTCCGCGCTGCTGTTGCTGGGCTGGTTCAGCATCCCTGCCGGTGACCGTGGCAGCGAGACCGCCACCGGTGCGTTTGAAAGCCCGCAGGACGCAGGCGTCATCCAGGCAGGGAACGCCGACGGCGCCCCCACGCCTCCCCGCCGGCTGCACAGCTCCCTGTCCATGCCTTACTTCTCATTCGCACAGTCGCTGAACCCACGGAGCTGACCATGAGCGATATCCAATGGAGCGATGGTGCTCCGATCTACCGTCAGCTGAAAGAACGCGTGATTGCCATGATGCTCGACAGCATCATCAAGCCCGGCGACGCGCTGCCTTCGGTTCGACAGGTGGCCGCCGAGTACCAGCTCAATCCCATCACCGTTTCGCGCGCCTACCAGGAACTGGCCGATGAAGGCCTGGTCGAGAAGCGCCGCGGCCTGGGCATGTTCATGACCGAAGAAGCGGCCACGCAGCTGCGCAGCAGCGAGCGCGACCGGTTCCTCAATGAAGAATGGCCGCTGGTCCTGGAGCGCATCCAGCGCCTGGGCCTGCGCCTCGACGAATTGCTGCCCCAGGGGAAATCCTCATGAATGCCGTTGCTAGTGATGTCGTCATTTCCGCTCGTGGCCTGCGCAAGGCCTACAAATCCACGCTCGCGCTGGACAACACCAGCTTCACCATCGCCCCGGGCCGGATCACCGGCCTGATCGGCCCCAACGGCGCGGGCAAGACCACCCTGCTCAAGGCGCTGCTGGGTCTGACCCAGGTCGAGGGGGAGCTGAGCGTGCTGGGCCTGGACCCGACCGTGCAGCGCAACGCGCTGATGAATGATGTGTGCTTCATCGCCGACGTGGCGGTGCTGCCGCGCTGGATGAAGGTGCGCGAGGCGATCGATTTCGTCGCCGGGGTCCACCCGCGCTTCGATCGTGCCCGCTGCGAACGCTTCCTGGCCTCCACCAAGCTGCAGCCGCGCCAGCGCGTACGTGAACTGTCCAAGGGCATGATCGTGCAGCTGCACCTGGCGCTGGTGATGGCCATCGACGCCAAGGTGCTGGTGCTGGACGAGCCCACCCTGGGCCTGGACATCCTGTACCGCAAGGAGTTCTACCAGCGCCTGCTGGAAGACTACTTCGACGAGCAGAAAACGATCATCGTGACCACCCACCAGGTGGAAGAGATCGAACACATCCTCACCGACGTGATGTTCATCCGCGACGGCCGCATCGTGCTCACCACCGACATGGAAGACGTCGGCGAGCGCTACACCGAAGTGCTGGTGTCGGCCGAAACGCTGGAATCGGCGCGTGCGCTGAAGCCGATCGACGAGCGCAGCCTGCCGTTCGGCAAGACCGTACTGCTGTTCGACGGGGTGCCGCGCGCCCAGCTCACTCCGCTTGGCGAAATCCGCAGCCCGGGGCTGGCGGATCTGTTCGTGGCCATCATGAAGGGAACCTACGCATGAACACCGTCCACTTCCACCCCATCAGCAAGGCCAGTACCTTCAAGTGGCTGCTCAAGCGTGAGTACTGGGAAAACCGCGGCGGTTTCCTGTGGGCACCGCTGATCGCCGGCGGCATTTCGCTGGTGATGAGCCTGATCGGCATCCTGCTCGGCCTGTGGGGCCTGCGCCGCGCGGCAGAGAGCGGTGACCTGCACATCGACAACACCAACATCAATGTCAACGGCCTGGACCTGAAGCTGCTGACCGCCCACATGGATGCCAAGGGCATGGCCGACCTCGGCAATGCCCTGGACGCCACCCTGGTACTGAGCTCGCTGTGGCCGTTCGTGGTGCTGGCCTTCGTGGTGTTCTTCTACTGCCTGGGTGCCCTGTACGACGACCGCCGCGACCGCAGCATCCTGTTCTGGAAGTCGCTGCCGCTGTCGGACACGCAGACCGTGCTGTCCAAGGCGCTGAGCGCGCTGCTGGTGGCCCCGGTGATCGCGGTGATCGCCTCGGTGCTGACCATGTTCGGCTTCATGGCGATCCTCTCGGTGGTGGTGCTGGCCCATGGCGGCAACCCGCTGACCCTGATCTGGGGCCCGGCCAGCCCGCTGGCGTTCGTGGCCAGCCACCTGTCCTGGCTGCCGGTGTACCTGCTGTGGGCCCTGCCGACCGTGGGCTGGCTGCTGATGTGGTCGGCGTGGGCCAAGTCCAAGCCGTTCCTGTGGGCCGTCATGCTGCCGCTGTTTGCCGGCATCATCGTCAGCACCACCCACGTCATGAATCTGTTCAACATGACCAGCGGCTGGTTCTGGCAGCACATCGTCGGCCGCCTGCTGCTGGGCACGCTGCCGGGCAGCGACCTGTTCTACCGCACCGACCAGCTGCAGTCGGTGATGCGCGACAGCGACAACGTGGCCGCGGCGCTGTCGCCGTCCAGCCAGCTGGCCGCACTCGCCCTGCCCGAGCTGTGGATCGGCGCTGCCTTCGGTGTCGCGTTCATCATCATCGCCATCCGCCTGCGCCGCCGCGCCGGCGAAATCTGACCCCGCTTCCTTCGAGGACCCGCCCATGATCCGCAAGCTCGTCGTAGCTTCCCTGCTGTTGCTGCCGCTGACCGCACTGGCCGATGAACCGCAGTGCCGGTTCAACGCCCCGCGTGACCTCAAGCTCGACGTCGCCGGCGCGAAGGCCGTGGTGTTCGAAGTGAACCAGCACGACCTGGTGCTGCAGGCCGGCCCGGGCGCGGCCCAGCTCAGTGGCCGCGCCTGCGCCTCCAATGCGGACTGGTTGGGCCAGCTGACCGTTACCCAGAAGAAGGTCGGCGACAAGCTGGTGGTGCAGCTGCAGCGCGAAAACCAGGGCCTGAACTGGAACACGGGCGGCAGCAACTACGCCTACCTGGACCTGCGCGGCACGATCCCGGCCAATGTGCTGGTGCAGATGAAGGTCGGCTCGGGCGATGCCAGCGTGACCGGGGCGCATTCGCTCAGCGCCGATGTCGGCTCGGGTGACATCAAGCTGCGCGACATCAAGGGCCTGGTGACGGCGGCGATCGGCTCGGGCGATGTGGAGCTCGACGGCGCCGGTGCACTGAACCTGCTGTCGATCGGCTCGGGCGATTTCACCGCCCGCAACCTGCGCGGCAACGCCACGGTCGGCACGATCGGCTCGGGCGACCTCACCCTGGACGGGGTCGCCGGCAATGTCGATATCAAGACGGTCGGTTCGGGCGATGTGGACCTGCGCCAGGTCAAGGGCAACGTCAGCCTGGGCAACATCGGCTCGGGCGATTTCGAAGCCCGCGCGGTGGGCGGCAGCGTCAAGGTCGAGCGGCACGGCTCGGGCGACGTGACGGTCCGCGATGTAGCCGGCGACCTGACGGTGGCCAACAGTGGCAGCGGCGACATCAACCACAGCGACGTGCGCGGCAAGCTGCAGCTGCCGCGCGGCAAATAAGGGGACCCCACCATGAACATGCGACTGCTGCTGCCCACCCTGCTGCTGTGCCTGCCGTTGGCAGCCTGCAGCAACACGGATTCAAACAAGACCGACCCGGCCACGGGCAAGCCGGTGGTGGATGCCGATTCGATCGGCAAGAAGGTGAAGGACGCCACGGACAAGGCGCGGGTGGAAATCGCCCAGGGCAACATCAAGATTTCCAACGACCAGAACGACAAGGCCGAGATCAGCCCGCAAGGCGACCTGCTGATCAACGGCAAGGCGGTCACGATCGATGCCCAGCAGCGGGCGCTGCTGCTGGACTACCGCAGGCAGGTGGAAAAGCTGGCCGGCGCAGGCATGGACATCGGCGTGGCCGGTGCCAGCCTGGGCGTGAAGGCCGCTGGCGAAGCGCTGCGCGGGGTGTTCTCCGGCGACACCCAGGGCATCGAGGAAAAGGTGAACGCCGAAGCGGCCAAGATCGAAGCCAGCGCCAAGCAGCTGTGCGAGCTGCTGCCGACGATGATGGCCAAGCAGCAGGCGCTGGCGGCGGCGCTGCCGGCGTTCAAGCCTTACGCCACCATGGACCAGAGCGACGTCGACGACTGCCATAACTGAGCCGTCGGCAGCTGCGACATCCGGTCGCAGGCAGGCCCGCTGCACGGGGGAGGGCTACACTAGCCCTCCCCTTTTTTATGCACTGCCGGCCATGAAGAAGCTGTACCTCCTGCTGTTGGCCCTGTTCTGCCTTGCCGCTACCGGCTGCGACCAGGAATACCGCAACCACCGCGCCGAGCGCGGCAAGCCGAAGATCACCGTCAGCGACGGCATGGTCACCGTGCGCCGCGCGCCGGCGCCGAACATCATCGTGCTGCCCAACGGCCACATGAAGATCGACGAGATCGAAATTCCGCTCGACGACAGCCAGCACGCGCTGCTGCAGCAGATGTTCGGCCAGCTGCAGGTATTGCGCCAAAACACGCTCACCGATGCCCCGTACGACCCGGACAAGCGCGCGGTGAAGATCCAGGTGCCGCCGGGCATGCAGCCGATCCCGCCGGATCTGGTCACGCGTGTTCCGCAGTTCAAGGATTACACCGAGACGTTCGACAATTTGATGGCGGATCGGCGGTAAGCGCGTAAGTCAAACGCCAGAGCCTTGGTCTGCGGGATTCTGCGCGCAGGGCCGGCGGGTGCGGGGGTACGGGGGGCGCCGTGAACCCGTCCATGGGGGCTCTTGCGAAACATCCATGTTTCGCAAAGCCCCCGTACCCCCGCACCCGCCGACCCTCAGACAGGTGGCTGGTGCGCAACGGAGATCAACGGCAACGCCGATTGTTTTCATGCGTCATCGAACGTGGTGGCGTTCCGTGCGGTCGTTTGGGAACCGACCCTACCCCGCAGCAGCCATCGCGACCGCGTAGGGCCACGCCCTGCGTGGCTGCTTTTTGCATCCGCACACTACCCACCGTCTGGGGCGGCCGGCGGGCAGCCCCCGTAGGGACTGTCAAAAACATGGATGTTTTTGCCAAGCCCCCATGGACGGGTTTACGGCGTGTCCCGTAGGGGGCTGCCCGACGGCCGCCCCGCTCGCAGAGATGGAAACGCTGCTGTTTGCTGTTTGCTGTTTGCTGTTGGCTGTTGGGTGTTAGCGCTTAACCACCGCCACCACCACCACCGGCATGAATGCCGCCAGCCGTCAGCGCCGCCGGATCCAGCAACCGCCGCAGTTCGGCTTCGGACAACCCGCTGTCTTCCTTGGCCACATCCAGCACCGGCCGCTGCTCCTTGTAGGCACGCTTGGCGATGGCGGCTGCTTTTTCGTACCCGATGATCGGGTTCAACGCAGTCACCAGGATCGGGTTGCGGCCCAGCGCCTCGCGTACGCGGTCTTCGCGCACTTTCAGCCCGGCGATGGCCGTGTCGGCCAGCAGCCGCGAGATGTTGGAGAGCAGGCCGATGCCATCCAGCAGGTTCGCCGCGATCAGCGGCAGCGTCACGTTCAACTGGAAGTTGCCCGTCTGCCCCGCCACCGTGATCGCCGTGTGGTGCCCGATCACCTGCGCGCACACCATCACCGTCGCCTCCGGAATCACCGGATTGACCTTGCCCGGCATGATCGAACTGCCCGGCTGCAGCGCCGGCAGCTCGATCTCGCCCAGGCCCGCCAGCGGACCGGCATTCATCCAGCGCAGGTCGTTGGCGATCTTGATCAGCGCCACCGCCAGCGCATTGAGCTGGCCCGACAGCTCCACCGCATCGTCCTGCGCCGCCAGGCCCTCGAACTTGTTTTCCGCGCTGTCAAAGCGCACCCCGGTCTGCTGCTTCAGGCGCTTGGCCACCCGCTCGCCGAAGCGCGGGTCCGCATTGATGCCCGTGCCGATCGCCGTGCCGCCCAGCGGCAGCCGGCGCAGCCGCTTCAAGCTGTCTTCCAGGCGCTCCTGCGCCGATGACAGCTGCGCCGACCAGGCACCGAATTCCTGTTCAAAGGTCAGCGGCATTGCATCCATCAGGTGCGTGCGACCGGTCTTGACCACCTTGCGCAGCGCGCGGCCCCGCTTGTCGATGGTCTTGCGCAGGTGCACCAGCGCCGGCAGCAGCTGCTCCTGTACGCCCAGCAGCGCCGATACCCGCAACGCCGTCGGGATCACATCGTTCGAGCTCTGGCCCTGGTTGACGTGGTCGTTCGGATGCACCGTGGTCTTGCCCGCCTTGCCCGCGCGGTTGGCCAGCGTGGCGATGACCTCGTTGGCATTCATGTTCGACGACGTGCCCGACCCGGTCTGGTAGATGTCGATCGGGAAGTGCGCATCGTGGCGGCCCTCGGCCACTTCGTCTGCAGCGCTTTCAATGGCCTTGCCGATGTTCTTCGGCAGGTGGCCCAGCTCGGCGTTGACCGCCGCTGCGGCGCCCTTCACCAGGCCCAGCGCGCGGATGAAACCGCGCGGCATGCGTTGGCCCGAGACCGGGAAGTTGTCCACCGCGCGCTGCGTCTGCGCGCCCCACAGCGCATCTGCAGGCACCTGCAGTTCGCCCATGCTGTCGTGCTCGGTCCTGAAACCCTTGCTCATTGCATCACTCCGCGATTCTTTCAATTGGGAAAGGGAACGGCGGCTGGCAACGGGCCTTCATTCCCTGGCTGGCGGCTGCGGTCACGATACTCCCAAGCGGGAATGAATCCCAACGGCAGCTGGCATCGGCTAGACTCGGAATTCGTGTTCATTCAGACAGTATCCCGCTTCCC
The DNA here is from genome assembly GCF_034044835.1 of Stenotrophomonas sp. CFBP8994. Lineage (NCBI taxonomy): Bacteria > Pseudomonadati > Pseudomonadota > Gammaproteobacteria > Lysobacterales > Lysobacteraceae > Stenotrophomonas > Stenotrophomonas sp. CFBP8994. Next base: position 263,014 of record NZ_JAXCWT010000001.1, read on the forward strand.
ATGGGCGACGACCCCCACTGTAGTGCGTGCCACGACCAACGGTCGTGGCCTACCTGTTTCTTCCCCGCCGTCACCAGCAGCGCATGGCGCCGAGGGCGCGCATGATCGTCGGCAACCTGCTGCTCCTGCTGCTGGCCCTGTTCCTCGTAGTGCTCAACGGCTTCTTCGTGGCCGCCGAGTTCGCCCTGGTCAAACTGCGCCACACCCAGGCCGTCGGCCTGGCTGCCAGGCACGGCTGGCGCGGCCGCCTGCTGCTCAACGTGCATTCGCACCTGGATGCCTACCTCTCGGCCTGCCAGCTCGGCATCACCCTGTCCTCGCTGGGCCTGGGCTGGGTCGGTGAGCCCGCGTTCGCGCACCTGCTGCAGCCGCTGTTCGATGCGCTCGGCATGGGCCCGGAAGGCGCACGCCTGACCGCCTTCATCATCGCCTTCAGCCTGATCTCGTTCCTGCACATCGTGCTGGGCGAACTGGCGCCGAAGTCCATGGCCATCCGCCGCCCCGAAGCCATGTCGCTGTGGACCGCCGCGCCGCTGTACCTGTTCTACTGGGCCATGTTCCCGGCCATCTGGCTGCTCAACCACAGCGCCAACGCGCTGCTGCGGCTGGCCGGCTGGGGCGATGTCGAGCACACCTCGCACCGCTACTCCCGCGAAGAGCTCAAGCTGATCGTCGCCCGCCAGCAGCCCGGCGCCGGCGCACCGGACCAGGACCTGACCCTGATGAGCCACGCGCTGGAGCTGCCCGAACTGGTGGCCGGCGACCTGATGCGCCCGCGCGAACACATGCGCGTGTTCCGCCAGGGCATGGGTCTCGCCGGGGTGATGGCCGAATTCGCCGAAAGCCGCTACAGCCGCTACCCGTGGTTCGACAGCGATGGCGAGGAAGTGCTGGGCATCCTGCACATGAAGGACCTGCTGGTGGAGATCGCCCGCGGACAGCCCACCGACGACCTGCGCGCCCTGCTGCGCCCGGCCAACCTGATCGCGCTGGAAACCCCGGTCACCGCCGTGCTCGAACGCTTCCGCACCGGTACCACGCACATGGCCCTGTGCGTGGAGGAACACGGCCGCATCCTGGGCTACTTCACCCTGGAAGACCTGCTCGAAGTGGTGGTCGGCGATATCGAGGACGAGCACCCGCACGTGGTCAAGGATGCCCCCACCCGGGGCGCCGACGGCACCCTGCTGGTAGCCGGCTCCACCTCCATCTTCCGCCTGGAACGCCTGCTGGGCCGCGACCTGGCCGCGCCCGAGCACCTCAATTCGGTCGGCGGGCTGATCGTGCACCAGCTGCAGCGCCTGCCCGAAGAAGGCGAGGAAGTGCGCATCGACGGCCAGCTGTTCACCGTCAAGCGCATGGCCGGCCACCGGATCCAGGCCGTCACCGTACGGCTGGCGCCCGAAGAGGCCGACGAGGACCCCGGGGCAGCGTAGAATGACGGCCCCCGCCGTCATCGCCTGCGCCCGCCATGTCCGAATTCGCCCTGCTCGCCCTTTCCCCGCTTGATGGCCGCTATGCCGGCAAGGTCGACGCCCTGCGCCCGATCTTCTCCGAATATGGCCTGATCAAGGCCCGCGTGAAGGTCGAAGTGGAGTGGCTGCTGGCCCTGGCCAACGAACCGGGCATCGCCGAGCTGGCACCGTTTCCGGCCGCTGCCGCCGCGCGCCTGCGCGCCCTGGCCGACGGGTTCGCCCCGGCCCACGCCGCCCGGGTGAAGGAAATCGAGCGCACCACCAACCACGACGTCAAGGCCGTGGAGTACTTCATCAAGGAACAGCTCAAGGATGACGCCGAGCTGGCCCCGGCCCTGGAGTTCGTGCATTTCGCCTGCACCAGCGAAGACATCAACAACCTCAGCTACGGCCTGATGCTGGAAGAAGCCCGCCGCACCGTGCTGCTGCCGTCGCTGGACGACATCGCCGCCCGCCTGCGCGCCCTGGCCCATGCCCAGGCCGAACAGCCGATGCTGTCGCGCACCCACGGCCAGACCGCCTCGCCCACCACCCTGGGCAAGGAAGTGGCCAACGTGGTCGCCCGCCTGGAGCGCCAGCGCCGCCAGATCGCCGCGGTCGAGCTGACCGGCAAGATCAATGGCGCGGTGGGCAACTACAACGCCCACGCCATCGCCTACCCGGACGTGGACTGGCCGGCCTTCGCCAAGCGCTTCGTCGAAAGCCTGGGCCTGGTGTTCAACCCCTACACCACCCAGATCGAGCCGCACGACAACATCGCCGAAATCGGCGACGCCGCCCGCCGCGCCAACATCATCCTGATCGACCTGGCCCGCGACATCTGGGGCTACATCTCGCTGGGCTACTTCAAGCAGAAGCTCAAAGAAGGCGAAGTCGGCTCGTCGACCATGCCGCACAAGGTCAACCCGATCGACTTCGAAAACGCTGAAGGCAACTTAGGCATCGCCAACGCCCTGTTCGAACATTTCAGCGCAAAACTGCCGATCAGCCGCTGGCAGCGCGACCTCACCGATTCCACCGTGCTGCGCGCGGTGGGCACCGCCTTCGGCCACAGCCAGGTCGCCCTGGACTCGCTGGCCAAGGGCCTGGGCAAGTTGACCGTGAACCCCGAACGCCTCAACGCCGACCTGGACGCCGCGTGGGAAGTGCTGGCCGAAGCCGTGCAGACGGTGATGCGCCGCCATGGCCTGCCCAACCCCTACGAACAGCTCAAGGCGCTGACCCGCGGCCAGGGCATCACCGCCGAATCGATGAAGGCGTTCGTGGAATCGCTGGACCTGCCGGAAGACGCCAAGCAGGGCCTGCGCGAGCTGACCCCGGGTGGGTATATCGGCCTGGCCGCCGATCTGGCCAAGGCGATCTGATCGCGTTGATCAGGCAGTGACCCCGGACGGGGCGCCGGAATATCCGGTGCCCCGTTTTCGTTTGGCGCCGCGTGGGCCGACCAACGGTCGGCGCTACCGGGGCACGCGCGACAGTGCGGCGCAGGTGCAGATCCTGTTCAACCAGCGGACAATGGCGGGACGAGCGCGCGCTTCGTCTGCTGCGCCAATCGCATTCCGTCTACACGCTTCAAGGATTCCCCCATGGCCGTCCGCAAGACCAAAACCCCCGTCATCGAAGTCCAGGCCCGCCCCGGCCTGCCGCTGGGCATGCCCGCCGCGACGTTCCTGCGCGACTACTGGCAGAAACGCCCGCTGCTGATCCGCGGCGCCTTCCCCGATTTTGAAACCCCGCTCCAGCCCGAAGATCTGGCCGGCCTGGCCTGCGAGGAGACCGCCCTCGCCCGCCTGATCAGCCACGACCGCGCCACCGACGGCTGGTCCGTGCGCACCGGCCCGTTCCAGGAAGAAGAATTCCCCGGCATGCCCGACCACGACTGGACCCTGCTGGTCCAGGACGTAGACAAATGGGACCCGGATGTCCGCGCCCTGATCAGCCACTTCGACTTCCTGCCGCGCTGGCGCATGGACGATGTGATGATCAGCTTCGCCGCCACCGGCGGCTCGGTCGGCGCCCACGTCGATCAGTACGACGTGTTCCTGCTGCAGGCCCATGGCCACCGCCGCTGGCAGATCGACGCAAGCGAATCCACCAAGGGCAAGCGCCCCCCGCTGGAGTTCCGCAACGACGTCGAACTCAAGCTGCTGCGCCGCTTCAAGCCCACCCACGACTGGGTGCTCGAGCCCGGCGACATGCTGTACCTGCCGCCCAACGTCCCCCACAACGGCGTGGCCGAAGACCCCTGCCTGACCTTCTCCTTCGGCATGCGCGCGCCCGCCTCCGCCGAGCTCATCAGCGACTACCTGGACACCCTGATCATGGATGCCGACGAGGCCATCCGTTACCAGGACCCGGACCTGAAGGTGCCCGAAGACCCCAACGAAATCGACGCCGTGGCCATGGGCCGCGTGGTCCAGGCGCTCAACGCCATCCGCATGAACGACCCCGACCGCCTCGGCGACTGGTTCGGCCGTTTCATCACCACCTACCGCGCCGCCGGTGACGTGGTCGCCTCCGGCGAACCGCTCCCGCGCGAACACATCGAAGCCGCCCTGGCCGAAGGCATCGAGCTCGGCCGCCACCCGTGGGCCCGCCTGGCCTGGCGCCGGGCCAAGCGGGGTGCCAGCCTTTACTGCAGCGGCCTTGAATTCGCCCTGCCGGTGAAGGATGCCCAGGCCCTGGCCGCCGCCGAACAGATCGGTGGTGCCCTGTACCAGAAGCTCTCGGCCAAGGGCCGCGACGCCCTGCACGCGCTGGTGGCCGGTGGCTACTATCAGCTGCTCGACGGCGACGCGTTCGACGACGAAGACGAGTACGAAGAGGACGCGGTGGGCGAATACGAAATCATCGACGCCGCCGAAACCGTCGAGGTCCTCGAGGATGAAGACGTCGAAGCCAACGTGCACGAAGTGACCATCCACGACGATGGCGTCGAAGTGATCGTCGATTTCGACGACACCGACGACAGCGAGGACGACCAGGCCGTCGGCACCCCCGACGGCGGCGCCGGCGCCTGACATGAGCGGGCCCGGCAGCGCCGACCCGCACCTGCGCCGCCTGCCGGGCGGCGCGGTCGCCATCGACAACGCCGAAGAGGCGGTGGCCATCACCACCGCCGTGGTCGAGCGCGCCCGCCGCCAGCTGTGGCTGCACAGCCGCGTACTCGACCCCGGCCTGCTCGATGCACCGCCGGTGCTGGAGGCCCTGCGCCGCTTCGCCACCGCCCGCCACGACAAGCAGGTCCGGCTGATCGTCCACGACGCGGCCGCCATTGCCCAGGCCGGCTCGCCCCTGCTGGGCCTGGTCCAGCGCCTGCCCACCGTGTTCCGGGTGCGCCAGGTGACCGACCCGATCGACCGCGCCCTCGCCTCGGCCTGCCTGCTCAACGATGCCGGCGACTACTACTTTCGTCTGAGTGGGCTCCGTTACGACGGTGAAGCCGGGCTCGCCATGCCCGCACGTTCGCGGCCGTTGCAGGACGGTTTGCAGCGCGTATGGGAACGTTCGCGCGATTGCAGCGAGCTGCGCGCGCTCGGCTTCTAGTCCCGTTCCGGGTCCTGAACCTGTCTGGGAATGACACCACGGCCCCGCCACAGGCCGTTCCGGTGCCCCTTCCTGTCTCGATGGGGGTACAATTTGGACCGTTAGATACCGCCCGTGCAGGGCTATTCATTTTCCCTGCCGGATCATCGAAGCCTTACCCCACAAGCGAATCCGACCCTCCATCGTGGACAATCTACTGAAGCAGTTTGCGCAGTCTTCGCAGCTCGCCGGCGGCAACGCCTCCTATATCGAGGATCTGTACGAGCAGTACCTCGTTTCTCCGGACAGTGTCGATCCCAAATGGAAGACCTACTTCGACGGCTTCAAGGGCCGCGAAGCCGGTGACATTCCGCATTCGGCCGTCATCGCCCATATCGCCGACGCCGCCAAAAACGCCGTCAAGGGCGGTGGCAACTCCGGTGCCAGCGACGAACGCGAGCGCAATGTCGGTCGCCTGATCACGGCGTACCGGTCGCGCGGCCACCTGGACGCCCGCCTGGACCCGCTGGGCCTGGCCCAGGCCGTCAACTCGCCGGACCTTGGCCTGCCGTTCCACAGCCTGTCCGAGGGTGACCTCAACGCGGAGTTCAGCACCGGCGGTGTCGGTGGCCAGCCGCGCATGAAGCTGCGCGACCTGCTGGAGCGCCTGAAGAAGACCTACACCGGCTCGATCGGTGCGGAATTCATGCACATCTCCGAGGTCGAGCAGCGCCAGTGGATCTACCAGCGCCTGGAACTGGCCGGTGGCAACTACAGCCTGGACGCTGACACCCAGCGCCGCACGCTGGAGCGCCTGACCGCTGCCGAAGGCCTGGAACGCTACCTGCACACCAAATACGTCGGCCAGAAGCGCTTCTCGCTGGAAGGCGGCGATTCGCTGATCCCGATGATGGACACCATCATCCGTGACGCCGGCAAGGATGGGGTCAAGGACGTGGTGATCGGCATGGCCCACCGTGGCCGCCTCAACGTACTGGTCAACACCCTGGGCAAGAACCCGCGCAAGCTGTTCGACGAGTTCGAAGGCAAGTTCGAGCACGACGAGCACGCCTCCGCCGGCGACGTGAAGTACCACATGGGCTTCTCGGCCGACGTGGCCACCGACGGTGGCCCGGTCCACCTGGCGCTGGCGTTCAACCCGTCGCACCTGGAAATCGCCGACCCGGTCGTGGCCGGTTCCGTGCGTTCGCGCCAGGAGCGCCGCAAGGACACCGCCCGCAAGCAGGTCATGCCGATCCTGATCCACGGCGACGCGGCCTTCTCCGGCCAGGGCGTGGTGATGGAACTGTTCCAGATGTCGCAGGCCCGCGGCTTCGCCGTCGGTGGCACCGTGCACATCGTGGTGAACAACCAGGTTGGCTTCACCACGTCGAACCCGGAAGACACCCGCTCGACCCGTTACGCCACCGACGTGGCCAAGATGATCGCAGCCCCGGTGCTGCACGTGAACGGTGACGATCCGGAAGCGGTGGTGTTCGCCGCCAGGCTGGCCTTCGAGTTCCGCCAGAAGTTCGCCAAGGACGTGGTCATCGACCTGATGTGCTACCGCCGTTGGGGCCACAACGAGGCCGACGAACCGGCGATCACCCAGCCGCTGATGTACCAGGTCATCCGTAAGCACCAGACCACCCGCGAGCTGTACGCCGCGCAGCTGGAACAGGCCGGCGTGATCGCCGCCGGTGCCGGCAAGGCGATGGTCGATGCCTACCGCGAGAAGCTGGACGCCGGTGAAGTCACCACCGAGCTGGCCAAGGTCGAAAAGACCCCGCCGAGCAGCGCGCTGTTCGTGGATTGGCCCAAGCTGCTGGAAGGCAAGCTGTCCGACCCGGTCTCCACCAAGGTGGACCCGGCGAAGCTGAAGCAGCTGGCCGACCTGATCAACACCGTGCCGGCCGAAGTGGAACTGCACTCGCGCGTGGCCAAGGTGTACGACGACCGCCGCAAGATGGCCGCCGGCGAGATCCCGGGCGACTGGGGCTTTGCCGAGAACCTGGCCTACGCCACCCTGCTCGACGAAGGCCATGCACTGCGCCTGGTCGGCCAGGACGTGGGCCGCGGTACGTTCACCCACCGCCACGCGATCCTGCACGACCAGAAGACCGACAACTACTACCTGCCGCTGCGGCAGCTGGTGGATTCGCCGGAGAAGGCCAGCATCATCGATTCGCTGCTCAGCGAAGAAGCGGTGATGGCCTACGAGTACGGGTTCTCGACCACCGATCCCAACACCCTGTGCATCTGGGAAGGCCAGTTCGGTGATTTCGCCAACGGCGCCCAGGTGGTGATCGACCAGTTCATCGCTGCCGGCGAAGCCAAGTGGGGCCGTATCACCGGCCTGACCCTGCTGCTGCCGCACGGTTATGAAGGGCAAGGCCCGGAACACAGCTCGGCGCGCCTGGAGCGCTTCCTGCAGCTGTGCGCGCTGGAGAACATGCTGGTGGTGGTGCCGTCGACCCCCGCGCAGGCGTTCCACATGCTGCGCCGCCAGATGCACCTGACCACCCGCAAGCCGCTGGTGGTGATGTCGCCCAAGTCGCTGCTGCGCCACAAGCTGGCCGTGTCGACCCTGGACGAGCTGGCCAACGGGGAGTTCCAGCACCTGATCGGCGATGCCAACGCAGAAGCCAAGAAGGTCAAGCGCGTGGTGCTGTGTTCGGGCAAGGTCTACTACGACCTGCTGGAAGACCAGACCAAGCGCGGCCAGGACGACGTTGCCATCATCCGCGTGGAACAGCTGTACCCGTTCCCGCGCGCGCTGCTGGCGGCCGAACTGAAGAAGTACGGCAAGGCCACCGACGTGGTGTGGACGCAGGAAGAACCGCAGAACCAGGGCGCGTGGTACCAGATCCGCCACCACCTGCAGTTCTGCCTGGCCGATGGCCAGAGCCTGCACTACGCCGGTCGCGCCCGTTCGGCCTCCCCGGCTGCCGGTCACATGGCCGACCACATCATCGAACAGCAGAAGCTGGTCGCCGATGCCTTGGTCAACCCGTTCAACGACGCGGTCGCTGAATAACTTTCCCCTCATTCCAGAAAAGACAAACCAGGAAGCCCCCGCATGGCCACCGAAGTCAAAGCCCCGGTACTGCCCGAATCCGTCGCCGACGGCACCATCGCCACCTGGCACAAGAAGGTCGGCGACGCCGTCAAGCGTGACGAAAACCTGCTCGACCTGGAAACCGACAAGGTCGTGCTGGAAGTGCCGTCGCCGGTTGATGGCGTGCTGAAGGAAATCAAGTTCGAGGTGGGTGCCACCGTGACCTCCAGCCAGGTCGTGGCGGTCATCGAGGAAGGTGCCGCGGCTGCTGCCCCGGCTCCGGCTGCTGCTGAAGCCAAGCCGGCCGCTGCTGCGCCGGCCGCTGCCGCTGCTCCGGCCGCTGCTGCCGCGCCGGCCCCGGCGTCGAAGTCCGCTGCCGATGCCCTGCCCCCGGGTGCGCGCTTCAGCGCCATCACCGAAGGCGTGAACCCGGCCGATGTGGACGGCACCGGCCGTCGTGGCGCAGTGACCAAGGAAGACATCGTCAACTTCGCCCGCAACGGCGGCGCCGGCAAGGCCGGTGGCGCACGTCCGGAAGAACGCGTGCCGATGACCCGCATCCGCAAGCGCATCGCCGAACGCCTGATGGAGTCCAAGAACTCCACCGCCATGCTGACCACCTTCAACGAAGTCGACCTGTCCAAGGTGTCGGCCGCGCGCAAGGACCTGCAGGACGAATTCGTCAAGGCGCACGGCATCAAGCTGGGCTTCATGAGCTTCTTCGTGAAGGCCGCCGCCAACGCGCTGCAGCGCTTCCCGCTGGTCAACGCCTCGATCGACGGCGACGACATCATCTACCACGGCTATTCGGACATCTCCATCGCGGTCTCGACCGAGAAGGGCCTGGTCACGCCGGTGCTGCGCAACGTCGAGCGCATGTCGTTCGCCGACATCGAAAAGACCATTGCCGACTACGCCAAGAAGGCCCGTGACGGCAAGCTGAGCCTGGAAGAACTGCAGGGCGGCACCTTCACCGTGACCAACGGCGGCACCTTCGGTTCGCTGCTGTCCACCCCGATCATCAACCCGCCGCAGAGCGCCATCCTGGGCATGCACGCCATCAAGGAGCGTCCGATCGCCCAGAACGGCCAGGTCGTGATCGCGCCGATGATGTACCTGGCGATGTCCTACGACCACCGCATCATCGACGGCAAGGATTCGGTGCAGTTCCTGGTGGACATCAAGAACCAGCTGGAAAACCCGGGCCGCATGCTGTTCGGCCTGTAAGACCTCCCGCCCCTCCGCGCCTGCGCGGAGGGGTTCTGGTAAAGCATCAAGGAATTTTCAATGGCTGAACAATTCGACGTTGTCGTCATCGGTGCCGGTCCGGCCGGCTACCACGCCGCCATCCGCGCCGCGCAGCTGGGTCTGAAGACCGCCTGCATCGACGCTGCCCTGGGCAAGGATGGCAAGCCGGCGCTGGGCGGTACCTGCCTGCGCGTGGGCTGCATCCCATCCAAGGCGCTGCTGGACTCCTCGCGCCAGTTCTGGAACATGGGCCACATCTTTGGCGACCACGGCATCAGCTTCAAGGACGCCAAGATGGACGTCGAGGCGATGGTTGGCCGCAAGGACAAGATCGTCAAGCAGTTCACTGGCGGCATCGCCATGCTGTTCAAGGCCAACAAGGTCACCGCCTACTACGGTTTCGGTGAGCTGCAGCCGGGCAATGTGGTCAAGGTCACCCAGCACGACGGCGAAGTCGTCGAGCTCAAGGGCACCAACGTGATCATCGCCGCCGGTTCGGATTCGATCGAACTGCCGTTCGCCAAGTTCGACGGCGAGACCATCGTCGACAACGTCGGCGGCCTGGACTTCACCGAAGTGCCGGCGCGCCTGGCCGTGATCGGCGCCGGCGTGATCGGCCTGGAACTGGGCAGCGTGTGGAAGCGCCTCGGCGCCGAAGTGACCATCCTGGAAGCGCTGCCGACCTTCCTGGCCGCAGCCGATGCCGAAGTGGGCAAGGTTGCCGCCAAGGAATTCAAGAAGCAGGGCCTGGACATCCGCCTGGGTGCCAAGGTTTCCAAGGCGGAAGTGACCGGCAAGGGCAAGAAGAAGGAAGTCGCCCTGACCTACACCGACGCCGAAGGCGAAAAGAGCCTGGTGGTGGACAAGCTGCTGGTGGCCGTCGGCCGCCGCGCCGCGACCAAGGGCCTGCTGGCCGAAGGCACCGGCGTGAAGGTCAACGAGCGTGGCCAGATCGAAGTGGACGACCATTGCCACACCGGCGTTGATGGCGTGTGGGCGGTCGGCGACTGCGTGCGCGGCCCGATGCTGGCGCACAAGGGCTTCGAGGAAGGCATCGCGGTGGCCGAGCTGATCGCGGGCCTGCCGGGCCACGTCAACATGGACACCATTCCGTGGGTCATCTACACCGAGCCGGAACTGGCCTGGGTAGGCAAGACCGAAGAGCAGCTGAAGGCTGAAGGCATTCCGTACAAGGCCGGCAGCTTCCCGTTCGCCGCCAACGGCCGTGCCGTGGCGATGATCGAGCCGGCTGGCTTCGTCAAGGTCCTGGCCCACGCCGAGACCGACCGCATCCTGGGCATGCACCTGGTCGGCGCGAACGTGTCCGAGCTGGTCCACGAAGGCGTGCTGACCATGGAGTTCAGTGGTTCGGCCGACGACCTGGCCCGCATCTGCCACGCCCACCCGTCCCTGTCGGAAGTCGTCCACGACGCCGCCATGGCCGTGAGCAAGCGCGCGATCCACAAGGCCAACTGACCGGCCCCGTCGTGATGCAATGAAAAACCCCGCCTCGGCGGGGTTTTTTGTGGGCGTACGCCGTCCACTCGACGCATTGCCCCGCGTAGAGCCGACTGTCAGTCGGCTGCCGTAGGCGCGATCCCGGAACATCGCGCTGCGCGCGATAGCCGACTGACAGTCGGCTCTACCGTGCTATGGCCGACTGACAGTCGGCTCTACCGTGCTGTCGCCATGCGGCCGCCACCCAGCAGGCGTGCGGGCAGCATGAGCAGTGCACCCAGGAACGCGAACAGCGCCGAGAAGGTGACGCCGACCAGCCGGAACGGCAGGCTCAGCAGCCACACGAACGGCCAGGCCAGCAGGGCCAGGATCGCCAGCGGCCAGCACAGCACGAACAGCAGGCACCATACGCCGAGCGCGAACAGGGTCTTCATGACGGGTCTCCAGGGCGGCACCTTGCCGCGGCAGGACCACGTTGCCGCCCTGCCCGCCCGGGTTCAACCGGTTTGCGACGAAACCCCGGATCCGCCGACGAAACGCGTACCGACCAACGGTCGGTACCTACCGGGTCCGTCCGGCACACCCGGTCGGGCATGGGTCCGTCCGGCCCCCCCCCGGTAGCGCACGACCGTTGGTCGTGCGCCCGTCATCATTCGAACGACCCCACCGAATCGTGCGAGAGGTTGTCGAAGCGGGTGTATTCGCCGAAGAACTTGAGCTTGCACGAGCCGGTCGGGCCGCCTCGGTGCTTGCCGATGATGATCTCGGCCAGCCCCTTGTCCGGGGAATTTTCCTTGTTGTAGTAATCGTCGCGGTAGATGAACACGATCATGTCCGCGTCCTGCTCGATTGCGCCGGATTCGCGAAGGTCGGCCATCACCGGGCGTTTGTCGGTTCGGGTTTCCAGCGAGCGGTTGAGCTGGGACAGCGCGATCACCGGCACGTTCAGTTCCTTGGCCAGGCCCTTGAGCGAACGCGAGATTTCCGAGATTTCGGTGGCGCGGTTTTCGCTGTTGCCCGGCACGCTCATCAGCTGCAGGTAGTCGATCACGATCAACCCCAGGTCATGCTCGCGCTTGAGGCGGCGGCACTTGGAGCGCAGGATCTCCGGCGACACGCCCGGCGTGTCGTCGATGAAAATTTTGGTTTCCTTCAGCATGCGGATGGCGCCGGTGACCCGGCTCCAGTCCTCGTCTTCCAGCTGGCCGGTACGCAGGCGCTGGGCGTTGATGCGGCCGTTGGAAGAAATCAGGCGCATGGCCAGCTGCGACGCCGACATTTCCATCGAGAACACCGCCACGCCCTTCTTGGACTTGATGGCGGCGTACTCGGCGATGTTCAGCGCGAAGGTGGTCTTGCCCATGGCCGGTCGCGCGGCCAGGATGATCAGGTCGGTCGGCTGCAGGCCGGCGGTCATCGCGTCGAAGTCGGCGTAGCCGGTGGGCAGGCCGGTGATGTTGCCGCCGTTCTCGAAACGGTTGCGCAGCTCTTCGAAGGCGTCCTTCAGCGCGCCGGGCATCGCCACGAAATCGGTGCGGCCACGCGCGCCCTGCTCGGCGATGGCGAACACGGATTTTTCCGCCGCCGACAGCAGTTCGCTGCTCTCGCGGCCTTCCGGCTGGAAACCATCGTTGACGATGTCGGTGCCGACCTGGATCAGTTGCCGCAGCACCGCCTTGTCGCGCACGATCTCGGCATAGGCCGAGATGTTGGCCGCCGACGGCGTGGTGCTGGCCAGTTCGATCAGGTAGGCGCCATCGCCGACCAGTTCCATCTTGCCCTGCGATTCGAACCACTCGCCAAGGGTCACCGCATCGAACGGGCGGTCGCGCTCGGACAGCTCGCGGATCGCCCGGTAGATGGTCTGGTGGTCGCGCCGGTAGAAGTCGGTTTCGGTCAGCTGGTCGTTGATCCGGTCGTAGCTTTCCGGGGCCAGCATCAAGCCGCCCAGCACCGCCTGTTCGGCCTCGATCGAATGTGGAGGCACGCGCAGCGCGTCGATGCGCATCTCGTCGCGATCAAAGCGGTCACCGCGGTCTTTGCGGTCGGAACGGAAGCCGGAGCGGGCGGACATGAGGGGGTGTTCTTCCTGCAGAGTGGAGCGAGGGACATGGTAGGCACGGAGCGGCCGCCACAGCCATGCACAACCCTGTGGATAAGCGGTGGATAGCCGTGCGTATCGGGCGCAGACGGCACGACCAACGGTCGTGCCCTACCGGTTGCAGGTCCGCGTGACCGGCCGGATGCCGACCCTGTCGGGTAGCGCACGACCGTGGGTCGTGCGCCTTGCCTCTCATTATCGCAGAACCACCGGGTTCAATGCTGACCGCCGTGGGTGGCGATCCAGGCCAGGAACTTGTCCACGAAGCCCTGCAGGAAGTCGCGGGTGCCCTCGTTGCTGATCCCGCCCTGCGGGTCGATCAGCCCTTCCTTGAAGTGGACGAACGCCTCGGGCTGGCCCAGCACCGGCATGTCCAGGTAGGCCAGGATGTTGCGCAGGTGCTGCTGGGCCAGTGCGGTGCCTATGGCGCCGATCGAAGCACCGATCACCGCGGCGGGTTTGCCGGCGAAGGCACTGTGGCCGTACGGCCGCGAGCCGATGTCGATGGCGTTCTTGAGCACGCCCGGCACCGAGCGGTTGTATTCGGGGGTGACGAACAGCACGGCGTCGGCCTTCTTGATCTGCTCCTTCAGGCGCAGGCCTTCAGCCGGGTAGGCCTTGTCGAAGTCCTGGTTGTAGAGCGGCAGGTCGCCGATCTGCACGTACTCGAAACTGGCCTTGCCGGCGGCCAGCTTCTCCAGCGCATGGGCCAGGGCCTGGTTGTGCGAGCCGGTGCGCAGGCTGCCGACCAGCACGGCGATGGTGGGGGTTGCCATGAAGGAGCTCCGTTCGGGGGGGAACGACCAGCGTAGGCATGACAGGTGTTGCGCACGGTGAAGGCGTCCGTGGGACACGCATGGCGTGTCGCTACGCTGCCATCCCCGGGCGTAGGGACACGCCATGCGTGTCCGGCGCGGTGCCGGTCACGCGCGCGGAACCGCCGCCCTCGCCTCTTTCCAATGCGCCTGCCAGGCCTGGAACATCAGCACGTTCCACAGATGGGTATGCCATTTGCGCTCGCCCTGCTGGAACTGCTTCCACAGGGGAACAATGGCATCCACATGGAACACGCCTTCGGCCGCCAACCGCGCCGGATCCAGCAGTTCGTCGGCCCAGCCGCGCAGGTCGCCCTTCAACCATGCGCTGACCGGCGCACCAAAGCCGCGCTTGGGCCGGTGCACCATGTCCTGCGGCACGTAACGGCCCAGCACCCGCTTCAGCATGTACTTGCTCACCCCATCGCGCTGCTTCATCGACAGCGGCAGCGACCAGGCGAACCCGGCCACGCGCCAGTCCAGCAGCGGCGCCCGCGCCTCCAGGCTGACCGCCATGCTGGTGCGGTCCACCTTGCACAGCAGGTCATCGGGCAGGTACGTACTGAAATCGGCCAGCATCATCGCGTCGGCCGGCGAGCCGGCGCCGTGCAGCGGGTCGGCCAGGTCATAGAAGCTGCCCGCGCCGCGCGCGCCGATCACCGCGGACACCGGGTCGCGCCAGCGCGAAATGCGGTTGCGGTACACATCGCCGATGCCGCGCGCCCCGGTTTCGGCCAGCAGCGCAGCCAGGCCACCGGTGCGCGAGGCTTCGCCCTGGGTCTGCGAATGGGCGGCCATCCAGCGCCGCAGCGGCGCCGGCACCCGGCCCAGCAGCGTCCAGTTGCGCAGCGCGCGCTGGTAGCGGCTGTAGCCGAAGAACAGCTCATCGCCGCCGTCGCCGGACAGCGCCACGGTCACCGCGCTGCGCGCCAGCTGTGCCACCAGCGCGGTCGGCACCTGCGAGGCATCGGCGAACGGCTCGTCGAACATTGCCGGCAGCGTCGGCACCACCGCCAGCGCATCGGCGCCGCTGACATACAGCTCGGTGTGGTCGGTGCCCAGGTGGGTGGCCAGGGCCTTGGCCAGCGGCGCCTCATCGTGGTCGGAGCCCTGGAACCCGATGCTGAAACTGTGGATCGGCGTGGACGACTGCGACTGCATCAGTGCCGCCACCACCGACGAATCGGTACCGCCAGAGAGGAACACGCCCACTGGCACGTCGGCCACCATGCGCAGCCCGACCGCATCGCGCAGCAGGGCATCGAGCTGGTTCTCGGCATCCTCGTCGCTGCCCACGAACGGCGAGGCCAGCGCCTGCTGCATGCGCTCACGCGCATTCCAGAACGGCAGCTGCTGCTGGTCGGGGCGGTGCGCGGCCGCACCGGCGGCCACCGCGGCGGCATCCAGGCGCAGCACACGCCCCGGCATCAGCTTGAAGCAGCGTTCGTGGATGCAGTGCGGGGCCGGAATATAGTCCAACCGCATCAGCAGGGTCAGCGCGTCGCGGTCGATATCGTTGTCGAACGCGGGGTGCTGCCACAGCGCCTTCAGCTCCGAGCCGAACACCAGCGTGTCGCCGGCCCAGCCGTAGTACAGCGGCTTCTTGCCGACCCGGTCGCGGGCCAGCCACAGGCACTGCTCGGCGCGGTCCCACAGGGCGATGGCGAACATGCCATTGGCACGCTGCAGGGTCTCGTCCAGGCCCCAGGCCACGAACGCGGCCAGCAGCACTTCGGTGTCGGAATGCCCACGGAAAGCATGGCCGCGCGCCTCCAGCTCCAGCCGCAGCGCGGCGAAGTTGTAGACCTCGCCGTTGTAGGCCAGCACATAGCGGCCGTCGTCGGACGCCATCGGCTGGTGGCCCAGCGGCGACAGGTCCAGGATGCTCAGCCGGCGGTGCGCCAGCGCGATGCCACTGGCCGCGTCGGCCCACACCCCGCTGTCATCGGGACCACGGTGCACCAGCGCATCGCCCATGCGGCGCGCCTGCTGTTCCAACGCGGCCTGCTCCCGTACCGGGGCGGCCAGCAACATTCCTGCCAGTCCACACATGCGTCAATGGTCCTGCGCCAACACCCGCGCGGCGCTTGTTACTGCATTGTCGCTTGGAAGCACGCACATTGCTGCCCCCGCGAGCGGTGTGTAGGTATCGGCCCCGCACACCCGCTGCAGCGGCAGGTGGCCGAAGCCGGCCTCGACCAGCGCGGTGATCACCCCCTCCCCCACCCCCGCGCTGTGCCGGCCCTCGTCCACCACCATCACCCGCCGGGCATCGGCAGCCTGCCCGGCAATGAAGCCGGCGTTGAGCGGCACCAGCCAGCGCAGGTCGACCACCCGCACCTGCCAGCCGAGTTCGGCTTCAATGGTGCGCGCCGCACGCAGGCTCATCGGCACCCCGTTGCCGTAGGTGAAGATCACCAGGTCGTTGGCCTCGGCTGCGTATACCCGCCCCTCGCCCAGCACCAGCGCCTGGTCCGGCGCAGGGTACGGAAACAACCATTGGCCATCACCGGGTGCGTGCAGGTCCTTGGTCATGTACAGCGCGATGGGCTCCAGGAACACCGCCACCCGCCCATCGACCTGGGCCAGCGCCGCCAGCGTGCGCAGCATCATCGCCGCGTCATCACCGCGCGAGGCGCAGCCCACCACCAGCCCGGGGATGTCGCGCAGCGCGGCGATCGAGTTGTCGTTGTGGAAGTGGCCGCCGAAGCCCTTCTGGTAGCCCAGCCCGGCAATGCGCACCAACATCGGGTTGCGGTACTGGTCGTTGGAAAAGAACTGCAGCGAACAGGCCTCGCCGCGCAGCTGGTCGGCGGCGTTGTGCAGGTAGGCCAGGTACTGGATTTCCGGGATCGGCAGCATGCCAAGATTGGCCAGGCCCTGGGCCATGCCCAGGATCATGGTTTCATCCAGCAGCGTGTTGAACACCCGGCGCGGGCCGAAGGCTTTCAGCAGCCCCTTGCTGACCGTGTACACCCCGCCCTTCTGCGCGACGTCCTCGCCGAACAGCAGTGACGAAGGGTACTTGCACAGCAGGTCGTGCAGGGCCTGGTTGATCTGGATCGCCAGGTGCCGCGGTGGCTGCCGTTCCGGCAACTGCCCCGCGCCGCCGAACATCGCCTCGCGCGCCTCCGCCGCCGGCACGCGGCGGGCTTCGGCATGCACGGCCGCGGGGGTGTAGGGCGCCAGCGGCGCCATGATCTCGGCCAGCTCGCCCAGCTTGGGCCGCTGGTCGGCCGCGTCGGCGGCAGCGAAGCAGCGCGCGCGCATCGCCTCGTAACGCGCCAGCACCTGGGCGGGCGTCATCCAACCGGACTCCAACGCGATCTGCGCCGAGCGCAGCAGTGGATCGGCCGCCTCTGCCGCGCACAGCTCCGGCAGCGGCCGCCATTCGATCTCGAAATCCGTCCCCGCGTGGCCCATCAACCGCGTGGTGCGCAGGTGCAGGAACGTCGGGCGCCGGGTGCGGCGGCAATGCTCCAGCGCGTGTTGCACCTGCGCGTGGCCGCTGGCCAGGTCCAGACCATCGGCGAAGAAGTAGTCCAGGCCGGGCCGGTGACTGAAGCTGTCGGCAATCCACCCGTCCGGCGTTTTCACCGAAATGCCGATGCCATTGTCCTCGCAGACGAACAACACTGGTGCCGGCAGGCGCTGGTAAGCGGCCCAGGCGGCGGTGTTGAACGCGGTCTGCGCGGTGGCATGGTTGGCCGAAGCATCGCCGAAGGAACAGATCACCACGCTGTCGTCGGGAATCGGCAGGCCATGGCCGATGCGGCGCGCGGTTTCAATGGCCAGCGCGGTGCCCAGCGCCTTGGGCAGGTGCGAGGCGATGGTGGAGGTCTGGGGCAGCACCCACAGCGGCTTGCTGCCCCACACCTTGTGGCGCCCGCCGCTGGCCGGATCGTCGCGGCTGGCAGCGAAGGACAGCGCCGCGTCCATCACCGGGTCCATGCCCGGCAGCTGGCGGAAGCGCTCGGCCATGAACGCGCCGGAGCGGTAATGCAGGAACGCCGGATCAGTGTGCCGGGCCAGCCGCGCCACCAGCGCATTGCCTTCGTGGCCGGACGAACCGATGGTGTAGAAGACCTTGTTCTGCACGCGCAGCACGCGCGCCATCAGGTCCAGATGGCGGCTGACCAGCTGCGACTCGAACAGCGCATCGAAGCCCTGCGCGTCCAGCGTGCTGCCCGGCAGGATCGGCGCATCGCCGGCGGGGCGTGGGGCGGCGGGGCCATCCCAGTGCTGCACGAATTCGATGAAGTTGGCGTCGCATATCTCGGCCCGGTTCAGGCCCTTCATGCGCGCGGGAATCGGATCGGGAACCACGGCAACCATGCACACCCTCCAGCTGGGCCGAACGGACGACCGCGCCGAGCATGGCCCAAAAAGGGGACTGAGGTGGTTAAGTGGACTTAACCTCCTGCGTCCCCGTTCGACGCCACTGGTGGCGCGACTGCCCCCAGATCTCGATCGGCTTGCCATCGTGCGGCGGCGGCAGTTCGCCCATGCGCAGCAGCGTGCTGCCGAGCTTGCGCGCGACGGCCTTGGAGTTCTCATTGGCCGCATCGATGGTGTGGATCACCTCGTCCCAGCCGAGCGTGTCGAACGCCCAGTCGATGGCGGCAACCGCCGCCTCCGGTGCGTAGCCCTTGCCCCAGCTGGCGTGGCGGATGCTCCAGCCGACTTCGGTCCCAGGCCAGTCCAGCGGTTGCCACGGCCCCATGCGCCCCACCCAGTCGCCGCTGCTCTTCTCGATCACCGAGAACATCGAGAAGCCATACAGGTGCCAACTGCCCGCCAGGCAGCTGAAACTGCGCCAGGCCTGGGACGGCGCCTGCACCCCGCCCAGGTGCTGCATCACCTGCGGATCGGTGCAGAACTGCAGGAAGGCGTCGAAGTCCTCCGCGCGTGGCGGGCGCAGGATCAGCCGGTCGGTTTCCAGGCGCAGATCGAAAATGCTCATGGGGTACCCCGTTGGTAAGCCGGGGGCCATCTTCGCAGAACGAAAGAGGCCGGCAAGATGCCGGCCTCTTCGTACCTGCTGCACAGCGCCCCGATTACTGGCGGGCGGTATCCAGCGCGGCGGTCTGGGTGACCAGCTGGCCGTCGACGACCGGCAGGCGGTCGCTGCTGGGCTTGTTGGCCATCTTGACGGTCTTTTCAACGCCGTCGTAGCGGTAGGTCACATTGTAGCCGGTGACGTTGCTGGTGGTGCCCATGGCGATGCGGTTGCCCGGCTTGCTGGCCATGCGCATGGTGCCAGTGGTGCCGTCTTCATTGCGGTAGGTCACGTTGTAGCCGGTGACCTTGGTCGATTCGGAGGTGGCCGTCTCGGTGTGGCACTGGCGCTCGGTGCGGTTGACCACGCGGCCACCGACATGGCGCTTGTCCACCTGGTTGCCGATCACGCCGCCAGCAACGGCGCCGGCGGCGGTGGCAGCCTTGCGGCCATTGCCGCCGCCCACCTGGTTGCCCAGCAGGCCGCCGATGACGGCGCCGGCCACGGTGCCGCCGACATTGCCGTCGCGCTCGGGCAGGCGTTCCTGCACCACCACGTCGTTGCAGACCTCGTGCGGAGTCTGGGTGGTGGAGGTCTCACGCACCGGCTCGGTGCCGATCACGGTGGCGTAGGCCTTTTCCTTCTGGGTCAGCGGATCGACCTTGACCACGTCGGCGTATTCCAACCGGCCGGCCTTGTCCACGGCGAGTTCGTCGGTGCGCGCACCATCGTCGGCCAGCGGCGTGGTGTCCAGGCTCGGGCGGGTCTGCGCGGCGGTAACCGGGTCGGTGGAGCTACCGCTTTTCATGAAGGCGGCGGTGGCGATGCCCCCGACCAGCAGGGCGCCTGCAGCGACCAGGACAGTAGTAGTTGTGCTTTTCATATCCGACTCCCTGCGGGCGATCCGCAACGTTCTTGATGCGGATTCCAGCATGCGAACCCTGAACGGTATCTCCACATGACGCTTACGACCCGCCTCCCCATTCAGGTTCTGTCGTCGCAGGGCTCGTGATAGCGTTTACACCACTTGTCGAGGAGAGTGCGATGCCCGGTCCCCTGCTGCTACCCGTCATGAAATGGGCGCGCGGACTGCGTTACCCCACGCTGTTCAAGATCACCGCGGCGCTGTTCGCGGTAACGCTGTTCATTCCAGACCCGATTCCGTTCGTGGATGAAATCCTGTTCGGGCTGGGCACGCTGCTGCTGGCCAACTGGAAGCGCCGCAGCGACACCCTGCCGCCGCGCCTGGACCGGCGCGACGCGTGAGCCTGATCGACAGCCACTGCCACCTGGACGCGGACGAATTCGACCACGACCGCGCCCAGGTGATCGCGCGCGCTCAGGCGGCAGGTGTTCGAACACAGGTGGTGCCCGCCGTGACCGCCGCCAGCTGGCCCAAGCTGCGTGAGACCTGCCAGTTGGCCGACGGGCTGTATCCGGCATATGGGCTGCACCCCATGTTCCTGGACCAGCATCGCCCGGAGCACCTGGACCAGCTGCGCGAGTGGATCGCCCGCGAGCAGCCGTGTGCGGTGGGCGAATGCGGACTGGATTTCTTCGTGGAAGGCCTGGATGCCGACCGGCAGCAGTTTTACTTCGACGGGCAGTTGCGGATCGCGCGCGAGTTCGACCTGCCGGTGATCGTGCATGCCCGGCGCGCGGTGGATGCGGTGATCGCCGCCATCAAACAGGTGGGCGGCCTGCGCGGGGTGATCCACAGTTTTCCCGGCAGCCCGGAACAGGCCACGCAATTGCACAAGCTTGGCTTCCTGGTCGGCCTCGGCGGCCCGCTGACCTATGACCGCGCCCAGCGCCTGCAGCGACTGGTGGCACAGCTGCCGCTGGAGCAGCTGCTGCTGGAAACCGATGCGCCGGACCAGCCGGACGCCGGCATCCGCGGCCAGCGCAATGAGCCGGCGCGGCTGACGGTGATTGCAGAAACCGTAGCGAAGTTGCGCGGAGAAACGGTGGAGGCAATTGCCGACCAGACTTCCGCCAACGCACGCCGGCTGTTCGCCCTCAGGTAGAGCCACGCCCTGCGTGGCTTTGACCCAGGCCGACGACACGAAGAAGACTCAGTCCTGATGTGTAGGACGCGACGGCTTTTCAGGGGTTGGACCTCCGACGGTGACGCTGCCCGTGTAACCGCCACCACCATAACTGCCTCCGCCGATGGGTCCGGTGTAACCACCGCCTCCGGAGCCTCCGCCACCAGTGCCATTGCCGCCACCGGGTCTTGCACCCGTAATACTCTTTCGGTCGATGGCATTCCAGTCCCTGCTGCCGGTCATCTCGTAGGTGGTACAGACCTCTCCACAATTTCCCAACGCTTCATGCAACATTTCTCCATTAGATGCAGCAGGTTTTCTTGAGTTCCTTCGCAGCAACCTCCGCTGCCGAGATTTCAGCCGGAGTAAGGACGCTCCGGAGCTCAGCCAACTCCGTGCTGCGGGACGGCAAGGCGTCCGTCTGCTGGAGTGCGAGCTTGTGTGCGTATGCGGCAGAAGGGTCCTTGGGTGCAAGGATGCCGCGCTGATAGATGTCGCCAAGCGCATCGAGGGCATCCAGGCTTCCTGACTGCAGCGCGCGCTGGAGCAGGGAGACCGCCATGCTGCGGTACTCAAATGCTCGCTCGGGGTCTGCCAGAAGATCACCGAAGGTCCCAAGCGTTGCGGCGGGATCTTGGGCATATAGCAGCTGCGCTTCAACTTCGCCTTGCTGGGCAGCCTGTTCGAGCCAGTTTTCATCCAGCAGATCGCCGCTGGATAGAAGCTTGGCGCAGTTCTGAAGCTCCTTCTCCACACCGCGCATATATTGCTGACCAAGGCCTTCCCGCGCATAGGCAAGATAGACACCCTGGTCGCCAGGCTTCATTACCCGCTTGCATGAATCAATGCGGAGGTGAATTTCATAGCTGGCCAGACCGCTTCCGCCTCGAGCTGCCGCCAGCCTCTGGCTGACGAATTCCAAGGCATCACCTTCAAGATCCATCGGTGGGGACTTGATGTAATAGGCACGACCCTGGATCAACTGCCTGCGCGTTGCCGACTCCGGGGACGCCGGGTTGCTGCGGTAACCGTTGCGCACCTGCGTCGCTTCTGCAGCCGCGCCGATCCGCACGGACTTGAATGGTGCATCCACGACTGATTCGGAGGCTCGGAGCCAGAGATAACCGGCCCCACTTCCCACCAGCAACAACAATGCCGCGCAAAGGACGCGCATCAGACCCTCCTTGACCACAAATAAAGCGACTCCAGATCGCTTCCAATGCCGTCAATTGTGTCTGCTTGAATCGTTTGCCTGCATCATCGAAAACCGGGCACACAGGTGAGGAATCGCCGCGCCAATTCGTAAGGCGAATACGGGGGCGAAAACGCAAGGCAGTAGCTCGATGCGCTAGACCCGTGCAGGTTTGCTCTTCAACAGCATCTCCAACGCCTTGCCCACCGCCGCGAACGCGAACGCGCCGGTGATATGCGTGGCCGCGCCCAGCCCGGCGCCGCAGTCCAGCTTCAACGCGGCATCGGCACCCAGCTGCGGGCGCACGCCGCACACGCTGCCATCGGCCTGCGGGTACTTCACGTTCTCCAGCGAGTACACCGCCGGTACGCCGAAGTAGCGCGAGGCGTTCTTCGGGAAGTTGAAATCGCTGCGCAGCTTCTTGCGGATCAGGGCCAGCATGGCGTCGTGCTCGGTGCGCGAGACGTCACGGATGCGCACCAGGGTCGGGTCGGTCCGGCCACCGGCCGCGCCCACGGTGAGGATGGGCAGCTTGCGGCGGCGGCACCAGGCAATGGTTTCCACCTTGACCCGGAAGCTGTCGCAGGCGTCGATGACCAGGTCGAAGTCGCGGTCGAGCAGCTCGACCATGTTCGACACGGTCAGGAACGAGGCAACCGCATCAACGCTGATGTCCGGGTTGATCGCAACGCAGCGCTCGGCCATTGCCTCGGCCTTGTTGCGCCCGTACTGCCCGGCCAGCGCCGGCAGCTGGCGGTTGGTGTTGGACACGCAGATGTCGTCGGCGTCGATCAGGGTCAGGTGCCCCACCGCCGTGCGCGCCAGTGCTTCCACCACCCACGAGCCCACCCCGCCCATGCCGACCACCGCCACCCGGCGCTGCGACAGCTGGTCCACGGTACCCACCCCATACAACCGGTCGATGCCGGCAAAGCGTTCGCGCAATACGTCGTTCATGCCGCCCATTTTAGACGGCCCGGCGCCCGCCACGTACGGTCGTGATGCGGCCAGCGGTAGGATGCTGCGAGCCACCCACAAGGAAGCCACCCGCATGAATGCCCCCGTCCCCACCCGCCGCCCGTCCGCCGCTTACCGCTATCTGTTTGTCGCAGGCCTGGGGCTGGTGATCGGCCTGGTCGCCACGGTGATGGTGTCCCGCGCGATCCAGGCCCGCCAGGACCCGTTCCCCGGCAGCCTGATGCACGTGATGGAGCGCCAGGTGGCGCTGTTGCGCGATGCGCAGGCGCAGAACCGCTGCAGCCTGGCCGACAGCGTGCCGCGCCTGCAGACGCTGCGCTCGCTGTCCAACGACCTGGACCTTGCGTTCCCCGACCTGAAGGACAGTGCGCAGTTCCAGCAGCACGCCAGCGGCCTGCGCGCCACGCTCAACACCGCGCTGGCGGCGCCGCCTACCGACTGCGTGGCCATGGGCCAGCTGGTCGAAAAGATCCAGACCGACTGCAAGGCCTGCCACCAGGATTTCCGCTGATTCATCTGGCAGCCACGAAGCGGTGGCCGGATTGGCACCCTGTTCACGCGGGACAGGACAGGATCTGCGCCATGCGCCCCAGACGCATTCACGACCACCCCTTCTGGCCAGGAGAACCACCATGAAGATCCAACTCATTGCTGCCGCCGCCGTCGCTACCGTCGCGCTGGCCGGCTGTGCCACCACCTCGCCTGGCTACGGCGGCGGCTACAACAACAACGGCTACAACAACGGCTATAACAACAGCGGCAACTACAACACCAACCGCTGCGCCGATTGCGGCATCGTGACCCGCATCAACCAGGTGGCCTCCGGCCGAACGGCACCGAGCGCCACCGGCGCGATCCTGGGCGGCCTGGTCGGCGCCGTGGCCGGCCATGAAATCTCCGACCACACCGGCGGCAGCAAGGGCAACCAGAACATCGCCGCCGCTGCGGGCGCGGTGGGCGGTGCGCTTGCCGGCAACCAGATCCAGAAGAACGTGACCAGCGATACCTTCGACATCACCGTGCGCATGGACGACGGCCGCACCGTGGTGGTGAACCAGCGTGACCTCGGCGGGATCCGCGAGAACACCTACGTACGCGTGGTCAATGGTCGCGTAGTCCTGCGCTGATCCACTGCGCCGCTGCAGCGTGAAAGCAAAGGGCCCGCTTGCGCGGGCCCTTTCCATGTTCCGATCAGACCGGAGCGGTGCGCGCTTAGAGCGGGCGCACCTTGTCGGCCTGCAGGCCCTTCTGGCCCTGGGTCACTTCAAACTCGACCGCTTGGCCTTCCTTCAGACTCTTGAAGCCTTGGGAATCGATTGCACGGAAGTGTACGAACACGTCCTCACCGCTTTCACGGCTGATGAAACCGAAACCCTTCGCGTCATTGAACCACTTGACGGTGCCCTTCTCTACCATCTTCCTTACTCCCTGACTGACCTGTAGTTGGTTACGCCTTGTGGGCGGCTGACAAGCAAGGGGGAAGCGAGGTGCATCGATGGAGCGGATCGGAAGATCTACCATCATCAGGCCACGATCCACGGTGACCTTGCCAAGCTCAGCGTCTGCAACTTAACCCGGGCCAAATGAAAAAGCAACTGGCTTATTTCACATATGTCAACCCCAAATAGACGACCATACTGGACAGCATGGACCCTTCATTCATCTTTTACCTGACCGCCGTGGTGCTGGTCCTGGTCGGTATCGCCGGGATCATCCTGCCCGCTCTGCCCGGGATCCCGCTGGTCTTCGCCGGCCTGCTGGTGGCGGCCTGGGGCGACGGCTTCGTGCATGTGGGCTGGGTACCGCTGACGGTGCTCGGCCTGCTGACGCTGGCCTCCTTCGCCGTGGACGTGTTGGCCACGGTAGTGGGCGCCAAGCGGGTCGGGGCCAGCCGCAAGGCGCTGTGGGGTACCTTCATCGGCAGTATCGTCGGCGTGTTCTTCATGCCGATCGGCCTGTTCGCCGGACCACTGGCCGGCGCATTGCTCGGCGAGTACTGGCATACGCGCGAACTGGGCCGGTCCACCAAGGTGGGGTTGGCCACCTGGCTGGGCATCCTGCTGGGGTTCGCGCTCAAGCTGGCGCTGATAATCGCGATGCTGGGCATCTTCGCGTTCGCCTGGTTCTTCTGAGCCCGGCCAGCTTCACGTTGCGCGCACGGGGGGCACCGGCATAAACGCGCTGATCCCGTCAGTGCGTCGCGTTGCGCTGGCGGGAACGTCGGGCAGCCGCCACACTGTCCGCGCTCCCCTCCATTCATCGGCCCGCCTCCATGACCCACCGCCCTCGTTCGGCCCTGTTCTCTGCCTTGGCGCTGGCCAGCGCCAGCCTGCCGCTGGCCGCCCAGGAAGCCGCGCCGACGCCGGCATCGCCTGAAGCCTGCGCGCTGGTGGGCACCGATGTGGCCCGCCTGGCCTGCTACGACAAGCTGTTCCGACCCACGGTGGAAACCACCCAGGCGGCCGATGCCGCTGCCACCGCCGCCAAGCAGGAGCGTCGGGAAGAGCGCCAGGCGGCGCGCACGCCCGATGCCCCGCCCACCGAACGGGTCAAGCAGCGGCTGGGCGAGGTGTTCAAGAACGATGGCCATGATTCCGCGCTGGCCAATGCCGGCAAGGGTTCGTTGCTGGACAGCCGCTGGGAACTGGCGCAGGACTCCAAGCTGGGAGCGTTCCAGCTGCGCGCCTACAAGCCGGTGTACCTGCTGCCCGCGTTCTGGACCAGCGACAAGAACCAGATGCCGCACTCGCCCAACCCGGACAACACGGTGACCACGCCACAGCAGCTGGACAGCAACGAGCTGAAGTTCCAGCTGAGCTTCAAGACCAAGGTCTGGGAGAACGTGTTCGGCGACAACGGCGACATCTGGGCCGGGTATACCCAGAGCTCGCGCTGGCAGGCCTACAACGCCGACAACTCGCGCCCGTTCCGCGAAACCAATTACGAGCCGGAGATCATGATGGTCTTCCGCAACGGCTATTCCATCGGCGGCTGGCGCGGGCGCATGAGCGGGCTCAGCCTCACCCACATGTCCAACGGCCGCGCCGACCCGCTGTCGCGCAGCTGGAACCGGGTGATCGCCAACATCGGCCTGGACCGCGAAAACTGGGCGCTGGTGCTGCGCCCGTGGTACCGCCTGCCGGAAGACCGCGAAGACGACAACAACCCGGACATCGAGGATTACATGGGCCGCGGCGACGCGACCCTGACCTGGAACCGCAACGGCCACGAAGTTTCGCTGATGGCGCGGCATTCACTGCGCGGTGGCGACCGTTCGCACGGGGCGGTGCAGCTGGATTACGGCTTCCCGATCAGCAACCTGCTGCGCGGGCATGTGCAGATCTTCGATGGGTACGGTGAAAGCATGATCGATTACAACCACAAGGCGACCTACATCGGCCTGGGCGTGTCGTTGCTGGAGTGGTACTGACGCTGCGCCGCAGCCACGCCGGGCGCGGCGTGGCGCTACGCGGTATCACCGCCAGTCGGTGATGCCTTCGCGGCGGTAGGCTTCGGCAAACGCCGGGCGCGCTTTGATGCGCTCTGCGTAGACCTTCAGTTCCGGCCACGTATCGCTTGGCCGGGGCATGTTGCGTGACCAGCGCATCAGCATCACCAGCATGAAATCGACCACGCTGATGCGTTCGCCCAGCACGTACGGCCCCGCCTGCTGCAGGTGCTCGGCGAACCGTGTCCAGCCCGCTTCCAGCTGCTGGCGCGCGCCCTCGCGTACCGCGTCCACGTTGTCCGCACCGGCCACTTCATCGGCGTAGAACCACGCGCGATACGCCGGCTGCAGGGTGTTGGCGCACCAGAACATCCACCGGTAGGCCTGCGCACGCTCAGGCGTGCCCGGCGCCGGCAGCAGCCCCGCCTGCGGGTGCAGGTCGGCCAGGTGCAGGGCGATCGCCGCCGCTTCGGTCAGGACCTGGCTGCCGATCACCAGCGTGGGCACGCGACCGGCCGGGTTGAGGGCCAGGTAATCGGCCGATTTCTGCTCGCGGGTATCGAAATCGAGCAGCACCAGTTTGTGCTCGATGCCCAGTTCGATCAGCAGCCAGTGCACCACCAGCGAGGCGGTGCTGGAGGATCCGTACAACGTGGTGGCCATGCGCGGGGACCTGCAGTTGGGAAGGCCCTGATTATGCGCGCGCCGGTAGAACGAACAACGGCGCCCAGAAGCGCCGTTGTTCAAGAAGCATCAGGCCACGACCACCGGGATCCTGCCGATCTTCGCCTGCCATTCGCGCGGACCGGTGATGTGCACCGATTCACCCGTGGAATCCACCGCCACGGTCACCGGCATGTCCTGCACGGTGAATTCGTAGATCGCTTCCATGCCCAGGTCGGCAAAGCCGACCACCTTGGCCGCCTTGATCGCCTTGGACACCAGGTAGGCAGAACCGCCCACCGCCATCAGGTAAGCCGACTTGTTGTCACGGATCGCCTCGATCGCGGCCGGGCCGCGCTCGGCCTTGCCGACCATGCCCAGCAGGCCGGTCTGTTCCAGCACCTGGCGGGTGAACTTGTCCATGCGGGTGGCGGTGGTCGGGCCGGCCGGGCCCACCACTTCCTCGCGCACCGGATCGACCGGACCCACGTAATAGATGAAGCGGCCCTTGAGGTCGACCGGCAGCGGCTCGCCCTTGTTGAGCATGTCCACCATGCGCTTGTGTGCGGCATCGCGGCCGGTGAGCAGCTTGCCGTTGAGCAGCAGGGTCTGGCCCGGCTTCCAGCTGGCCACGTCTTCCGGGGTGATGGTATCCAGGTCGACGCGGGTGCCCTTGGAGGCGTCGTAGGTGATCTGCGGCCAGTCTTCCAGCGACGGCGGGTCCAGCATCACCGGGCCGCTGCCGTCCAGGGTGAAGTGGGCGTGGCGGGTGGCGGCGCAGTTGGGGATCATCGCCACCGGCAGGTTGGCCGCGTGGGTCGGGAAGTCCTTGACCTTGATGTCCAGCACCGTGGTCAGGCCGCCCAGGCCCTGTGCGCCGATGCCCAGCGCGTTGACCTTGTCATACAGCTCCAGGCGCAGTTCTTCGGCGCGGTTGGAGGCGCCACGGGCCTTGAGTTCGTTGATGTCGATCGGCTCCATCAGCGATTCCTTGGCCAGCAGCATCGCCTTTTCCGCAGTGCCACCGATGCCGATGCCGAGCATGCCCGGCGGGCACCAGCCGGCGCCCATGGTCGGCACGGTCTTGAGCACCCAGTCGACGATGGAGTCGGACGGGTTGAGCATGGCGAACTTGCTCTTGGCTTCCGAACCGCCGCCCTTGGCCGCCACGATCACGTCCACGGTGTCGCCCGGCACGATCTTCATGTTGACCACGCCCGGGGTGTTGTCCTTCGTATTGACGCGCTTGCCGGCCGGATCGGCCAGCACCGAGGCGCGCAGCTTGTTGTCCGGGTGGTTGTACGCGCGGCGCACGCCTTCATTGGCCATGTCTTCCAGGCTCATGGTGGCGTCGTCCCAGCGCACGTTCATGCCCACTTCCAGGAACACGGTGACGATGCCGGTGTCCTGGCAGATCGGCCGATGGCCTTCGGCGCACATGCGGGAATTGATCAGGATCTGGGCCATCGCTTCCTTCGCGGCCGGCGACTCCTCGCGCTCGTAGGCGGCGGTGAGGCTCTTGATGTAGTCGACCGGGTGGTAGTACGAGATGTACTGCAGCGCGTCGGCGATGGACTGGATGAGGTCTTCCTGCTTGATCGATGTCACGTAATGCTCGCTTGCTCGGGGCTGGCGGGGGTAAGCCCACCATTTTAGCGCCCCGGCCCGGCGGTGGTGGGAATCACTCCCGACAACTGCGCCGGGCCCTGTCACAGCACGCAATCCCGGCCGGTCTTACAGGATGACGCCCCCCGGTAAACAACCGGGCTTCACAGCGATGGCAGGCACAATGGGGCCATGCCTGCCTCCCCCGCCGCCGGCGCTTCCGGCCCGAAGAATCCCAGCCTGCGCGAACGCTTCCAGGCGATGCGCAACCTGCCCCCGTTCCTGCGCCAGGTCTGGCAGACCAGCCCGGCACTGGCCAGCGCCAGCCTGGGGCTGCGCGTCATCCGTGCGCTGCTGCCGGTGGCGATGCTGTACGTGGGCAAGCTCATCATCGATGCGGCGCTGCTGCTGAGCCGGCACGAGGCCGGCTTCCCGCCGTTCGATGAAGCGCTCTACAGCGGCCTGCTCAATCCCCTGCTGGGCCTGCTGGCGCTGGAATTCGGCCTGGCCATCGCCTCGGACCTGCTCGGCCGCATCGTCAGTTACGCCGACACCCTGCTCTCGGAGCTGTTCACCAACGTCACCAGCGTGCGCCTGATGGAACACGCGGCGGAGCTGGACCTGGAGGACTTCGAGGACCCGGACCTGCAGGACAAGCTGGACCGCGCCCGGCGCCAGACCATGGGCCGGATGAACCTGATGAGCCAGCTGTTCGGCCAGGTCCAGGACGCCATCACCGTGGCCAGCCTGGCGGTGGGCCTGCTGGTCTACGCGCCGTGGTTGATCCTGCTGCTGGGCGTGGCACTGGTGCCGGCATTCATCGGCGAATCGCACTTCAACGCGGCCGGCTACAGCCTCAACTTCCAGTGGACCCCCGAGCGCCGCCAGCTGGACTACCTGCGCCAGATCGGTGCCAGCGTGGAGACCGCCAAGGAGGTGAAGATCTTCAACCTCCACCGCTTCCTGATCGACCGCTACCGGTTCCTGGCCGACAAGTTCTTCCGCGCCAACCGCGCGCTGGCGCGCAAACGCGCGTTCTGGGGCACCCTGCTGGCCGCCCTGGGCACGCTCGGCTACTACACCGCCTATGCCTACATCGCCTGGCGCACGGTGCGCGGCGACTTCTCCATCGGCGACCTGACCTTCCTGGCCGGCAGCTTCCTGCGCCTGCGCCAGCTGCTGGAAGGCCTGCTCATCGGCTTTTCGCAGGTGGCCAGCCAGGCGCTGTACCTGGACGATCTGTTTTCGTTCTTCCAGATCCAGCCGGAAATCCATTCGCGCCCGGACGCGGTACCGGTGCCGCAGCCGATCACCCAGGGCTTCGTGTTCGAGAACGTGGGCTTCCAGTATCCCGACGCGGAAAGCTGGGCGGTGCGCCATCTGGATTTCGAGCTGCGCGCGGGCGAAGTGCTGGCCCTGGTCGGCGAGAACGGCGCCGGCAAGACCACGCTGGTGAAGCTGCTGGCACGGCTGTACGACCCGGACGAAGGCCGCATCCTGCTCGACGGCCGCGACCTGCGCGACTACGACCTGGACGACCTGCGCGCCAACATGGGGGTGATCTTCCAGGATTTCGTGCGCTACAACCTCAGTGCCGGCGAGAACATCGGGGTGGGCCTGGTCGAAGCGATGACCGACGATGCGCGCATCCGCGACGCCGCGCGCCGTGGCATGGCCGAAGATGTGATCGCCGGGCTGCCGCAGGGCTACGAGCAGCTGATCGGGCGGCGCTTCAAGCAGGGCGTGGACCTGTCCGGCGGCCAGTGGCAGAAGATCGCCATCGCCCGCGCCTACATGCGCGATGCGCAGGTGATGATCCTGGACGAACCCACTGCCGCGCTGGATGCGCGCGCCGAGTTCGAGGTATTCCAGCGCTTCAAGGAGCTGTCCGACAACCGCACCGCCGTGCTGATCTCGCACCGGTTCTCCTCGGTGCGCATGGCCGACCGGATCCTGGTGCTGGCCGGTGGGCGGATCGAGGCGAGTGGCACCCACGCCCAGCTGATGGCGCAGGGAGGCCGCTACGCCGAGCTGTTCGAACTGCAGGCGGCGGGATATCGCTGAACGGGGTTCAATGAGAATTTATCTCATTTGAGATAAACTGGGCGGGACAACACAGATCAGACCCCCTCCCCATGTCTTCCGCTTTCGGCGCCGAAACGGTGCTTGAGGTCCGTCACTGGACCGACGCCTACTTCAGCTTCACCACGACCCGCGACAGCGGTTTCCGCTTCGAGAACGGCCAGTTCGTGATGATCGGCCTGGAAACCGAAGCGCGGCCGCTGCTGCGCGCGTATTCCATCGCCAGCGCGAACTGGGAAGAGAACCTGGAATTCTTCAGCATCAAGGTCCAGGACGGCCCGCTGACCTCTCGCCTGCAGCACATCAAACCGGGCGACAAGGTGCTGGTTGGCAAGAAGCCCACCGGCACCCTGCTGATCAGCGACCTGCACCCGGGCAAGCACCTGTACCTGCTGGGCACCGGCACCGGCCTGGCGCCGTGGCTGTCGGTGATCAAGGACCCGGAAACCTACGAGCGCTTCGACAAGGTGATCCTGACCCACGGCGTGCGCTACGAAAAGGACCTGGCCTACCGCGAGCTGTTCGAGAAGGAACTGCGCGAGCATGAGTTCCTGGGCGAGATGATCGGCGACAAGCTGCTGTACTACCCGGCGGTGACCCGCGAACCGTTCCCGAACCAGGGCCGGCTGACCTCGCTGATGGAAAGCGGCGAGATGCAGCGCACCCTGGGCCTGCCCGAACTGAGCCCGGAAAACGACCGCGCCATGATCTGCGGCAGCCCGCAGATGCTGGCCGACCTGCGCAGCGTGCTGGACGCCCGTGGCTTCCAGACTTCGCCGCGGATCGGTACGCCCGGCCACTACGTGTTCGAGCGCGCGTTCGTCGAAAAGTAACCGCTGCGGCATGCGCCGGACGCATCGCGTGGGACACGCATGGCGTGTCGCTACGCCTGTTCGCCGGTCACGAATCCGTAGGGACACGCCATGCGTGTCCAGCAGTCACCCCAACGCAGCCTGGATATCGCCGCGCAGGTTTTCCGGTTTGTCAGTCGGCGCGTAGCGTTCGAGCACCTTGCCATCACGGCCGACCAGGAACTTGCTGAAGTTCCATTTGATCGCGCCGATGCCCAGCAGCCCGGACTTTTCGGCCTTGAGCCATTTCCACAGCGGGTGCGCGCCATCCCCGTTGACCTCGATCTTCTCCGAAAGCGGGAAGTCCACCCCGTAGGTCAGCGAGCAGAAACTGCGGATCTCGTCCGCGTTGCCAGGTTCCTGGTGGCCGAACTGATCGCACGGGAAGCCGATCACCACCAGGCCCTGGTCGCGGTATTCCCGCCACACCTCCTCCAGGCCCTTGTACTGGGGCGTGAAGCCGCACTTGCTGGCCACGTTCACCAGCAGCAGCGCCTTGCCACGGTACTGGCCAAGGTCCTGCTGCTGGCCGTCCAGGTCCACGAACGAGAAATCGAAGGCGGTGGTCATGGTCGTGCTCCAGGGAGGGGTGTGGCCATTGTATCGATACGACCACCGCACATGCCTTTCGACACAAGCCCCCACCCCTCACCCCGGGTTAACCTCGGGCACTTGTCTGACCGGAGATTACCCCTTGACCACCCGCCTTGCCCTTGCCGTCGCCGTGACCCTCGGCCTTGCCCTGCCCGCCTATTCCGCCGTTGCCGCCGCGCCTGCGGCCAGCGCTGCCCAGCAGGCCAACCCGTTCTTCGCCGACAGCACCCTGCCGCTGCACTACCCGCAGTTCGACAAGATCAAGGACAGCGACTTCGCCCCCGCCTTCGATGCCGGCATGGCCCAGCAGCTGAAGGAAGTGGAGGCCATCGCCAACAACAAGGCCAAGCCGACCTTCGACAACACCCTCATCGCCCTGGAAAAGAGCGGTGACACCCTCGACCGTGCGACCACCGTGTTCTTCAGCCTGGTCGGCGCCGACACGAACGATGCGCGCAAGAAGCTGCAGGCCGACTACTCGGCAAAGTTCGCCGCGCACAGCGATGCGATCGCGCTGAACGGCAAGCTGTTCGCCCGCATCCAGGCCCTGTATGACACCCGCACCCAGCTCGGGCTGGATGCCGAAGGCGTGCGCCTGGTCGAGAAGTACTACGAGAGCTACGTGCGCGCCGGCGCCAAGCTCAATGACGCCGACAAGACCAAGCTCAAGGAAATGAACGCCGAGCTGGCCAACCTGGGCACCAAGTTCAGCCAGAACGTGCAGAACGAAGTGAACGCATCTGCCGTGATCGTCGACGACGTCAAGCAGCTGGACGGCCTGTCGGCCGAACAGATCGCTGCCGCCTCCGAAGCGGCCAAGGCCCGCAAGCTGGACGGCAAGTACGTCATCGCCCTGCTCAACACCACCGGCCAGCCGCCGCTGACCAACCTGGCCAACCGCGACCTGCGCAAGAAGATCTACGATGCCTCGGTCACCCGTGGCAGCCGCGGTGGCGAGTTCGACAACACCGCGCTGGTCGCGCGCATCATGCAGCTGCGCGCCGACAAGGCCAAGCTGATGGGCTTCGAGAACTTCGCTGCCTACAACCTGACCAACCAGACCGCCAAGACCCCCGAAGCGGTCAACGCCATGCTCGGCCAGCTCGCCCCGGCTGCGGTCGCCAATGCCAAGCGCGAAGCGGCCGACCTGCAGGCGATGATCGACAAGGAGCAGAAGGCCGCCGGCAAGAAGAGCTTCCAGCTGGAAGCATGGGACTGGGCCTACTACAGCGAGAAGGTGCGCCAGGCCAAGTACAACTTCGACGAATCCCAGCTCAAGCCGTACTTCGAGCTGAAGAACGTGCTGGAAAACGGCGTGTTCTTCGCCGCCAACCAGGAATACGGCCTGACCTTCAAGCAGCGCACCGACCTGCCGGTCTACCACGACGACGTGACCGTCTACGACGTGTTCGACGCCGATGGCAGCCAGCTGGCGATCTTCATCTTCGACCCGTACGCACGCGCGTCCAAGCGTGGCGGTGCGTGGATGAACTCCTATGTGTCGCAGTCCAAGCTGACCGGCTTCAAGCCGGTGGTGGCCAACCACCTCAACATTCCCAAGCCGCCGGCCGGCCAGCCGACCCTGCTGACCTGGGATGAAGTGACCACCACCTTCCACGAATTCGGCCACGCCCTGCACGGCATGTTCTCGAACGTGAAGTACCCCTACTTCTCGGGCACCTCGGTGCCGCGTGACTTCGTCGAGTTCCCCTCGCAGGTCAACGAGATGTGGTCGGACAACCCGCTCATCCTGAAGAACTACGCCAAGCACTACCAGAACGGTACCGCGATGCCGCAGGCGCTGCTGGACAAGGTGATCGCCGCGGCCAAGTTCAACCAGGGCTTTGCCACCACCGAGTACCTGGGTGCGGCCATGCTGGACCAGCGCTGGCACCAGATCGGCCCGGACCAGGTGCCGGCCGCCAAGGACGTGATGGCCTTCGAGCGCGCGGCGCTGGAGAAGGACGGCATCTACTACGCGCCGGTACCGCCGCGCTACAAGACCCCGTACTTCAGCCACATCATGGGCGGCTACTCGGCCGGCTACTACGCCTACATCTGGTCGGAAGTGCTGGATGCCAACACCCAGAAGTGGTTCCGCGACAACGGCGGCCTGAGCCGCAAGAACGGCGACCATTTCCGCGAAACCCTGTTGTCCAAGGGCGGCAGCGTGGATGCGATGCAGCTGTTCCAGAACTTCGCCGGCCACGAACCGCAGATCGAGCCGCTGCTGGAAAAGCGTGGGCTGGTT
This sequence comes from Stenotrophomonas sp. CFBP8994, assembly GCF_034044835.1. Classification (NCBI taxonomy): domain Bacteria; kingdom Pseudomonadati; phylum Pseudomonadota; class Gammaproteobacteria; order Lysobacterales; family Lysobacteraceae; genus Stenotrophomonas; species Stenotrophomonas sp. CFBP8994. The sequence goes on from NZ_JAXCWT010000001.1 coordinate 297,405, forward strand.
CCGGAAAAGAAGTAACGCGCCTGCAAGTCAAAACCGCCCGGCACATGCCGGGCGGTTTTTTTTTCTTCGTCGGATTCTTCGCGGACACGCATGGCGTGCCCCTACGTAGCGACACGCCATGCGTGTCCCTGGCCATGCCACACCGTTCGCGTGTGATCACCTCGGTGCGACATACCCGCCCGGAACGCCATTCGGCGACAGCACCAGCTGCCACAGCTGGGCGTGCCGGCAGCAGAAGCTGGACATCGAGCCGGCCAGGTAGAACCGCCACATGCGCTTGAAGCGTTCGTCGTAGCGTTGCGGGTCCAGCCTTGACCAGGCCGCCTCCACGTTGCTGCGCCAGGCCTGCAGCGTGCGGTCGTAGTCGGCGCCGAAACTGTGCCAGTCCTCCAGCACGAACAGGCCTTCATAGGCGGTAGTGATCTGCGCCGCCGACGGCAGCATCGAGTTGGGGAAGATGTAGCGCGCGATCCACGGGTCGGTGCGGTGGCGCGAGAGATTGCTGCCGATGCTGTGCAGCAGGAACAACCCGTCCGCTGCCAGGCAACGCCGCGCCATCTCGAAATAGCTGCGGTAGTTCTTGTCGCCCACGTGTTCGAACATGCCTACCGACAGGATCGCGTCAAAGGTCTCGTCGACATCGTGGTAGTCCTGCAGGCGGATCTCGATCGGCAGCCCGGCGCACAGCTCACGTGCGTACTCGGCCTGCTCCTGCGAGATGGTGATGCCCACGCCGGAGACGCCGTAGCGTTCGGCGGCGAACTTCAGGGCCTCGCCCCAGCCGCAGCCGATGTCGAGCACGCGTTGGCCCGGGCGCAGCCGGAGCTTTCGGCAGATCAGGTCGAGCTTGGCTTCCTGCGCGGTGTCCAGATCGTCCGCGCCCGCCCAGTACCCACAGCTGTAGACCAGCCGCTTGCCCAGCATCGCGCCGTAAAGATCGTTGCCCAGATCATAATGGCGACGGCCCACCTCGAGGTTGCCGCCGCCGGACTGCAGGTTGAACAGCCGCGCCTTGAGCGCGTCACCCAGTTCGCGCCAGCCGTGCACGCGTTCGTCCAGGTGCGCCTGCATCAGGTGCAGCAGGAACCCGTCCAGCGATTCCGCGTCCCATTGCCCGTCCATGTAGCTTTCGCCCAGGCCGAGCGACCCGTGCGCGATCACGCGCGCGTAGAAACTCGGGTCGTGCACCTGGATGTCGTGCGGACGCTCACCGTCAACGGTGACGTCCGCCTCGTGCAGCAACTCGATGACCCGTCGTTGCAGCCCCACGTCCACGCTCCGCCCCCTTCTAGCCCTTGGCGAACAGCCCGGCGTAGGCCGGGGCCACGTGCGGTGCCAGCACGGCGGCGGGCACGTCCACGGTCTGGGTGCCATCCGAATACGGCCCTACCTGGTACGGCGGGAACACGAACCGCACCGCGGTGATCAGCCCATTGGGGTCGGTCATCGGCTGGAACTGGCTGAAATTCTCGGCGCTGGCCCCGGTGCCGTCGGCGATCATGCGGCTGGCGCTGCGCAGCGATTCCTGCAGCTGGCCCGGGTCCATGTCTTCACTGCTCAGCCGGGTCGCCACGCGCTCCTTGAGCTGGTCGGCGATGTAGTCGCTGACCACGCCCCAGCCCTTGGTATCGGCAATCAGCTTGTCGGCGGTGAGCATGGTCTGCGTTTCCGGCAGCCACACGAAACGCGCCACCAGCGGTTCGCCATGGGCACCGCCGGTATAACGGCTGCCGTCGGCGCTGATCACCACCAGCTGCGGGGTCTCCAGCACCTTTTCGAAACTCAGCGACAGCTCGTAGGGCATGGTCGGCTTGTCGTTGCCCAGGCCGTCCACGGCCTGCTGCAGTTCAGCGCGCGCCGCCGTGGCGTAGTCCGACAGCGCCTTGGCCAGCCCGGGGAAGCGGTTCACGTCCTGCGGGTAGCTGATGCCCACCACCGCCTGCGGGGTGTTTTCAATGACGTCACGCAGCTCCAGTGGCGCCTCGACGGCGGCCTGCGGCGCGGTGGCATCCGGCTGTGCGGTGGTGGTGTCGGTTGCCGGTGCGACAGCGGTATCCGCCTCGCGCTTGCAGCCGGCCAGCAGCACCAGCCCCACGGCCAACGCCAGCGCGCCGGTACGCAGCGCGCGGCGGTTTCCTGCGATGTTCATTGCTATCCCCTTGTTGAAACCCAGCATGATGATCCTTCGTCCGTGAAAAAAACTGTGCCTGCTACGCCAGCAGGTCGTCGTACTCGGTGTGCCGTTGGAAGAACTGCTCGGCGTAGGCACACGCCGGCACCACCTTGTACTTGTTGTCGCGCGCGTAGCGCAGGGCGACCTTGGTCAGTTCCCCGGCGATGCCGCGGCCGGCAATGGCCTCGGGAACCTCGGTATGGGTGATGACCATCCGCTTCCGCTTGATCTGGTAATCCAGCAGCGCGAGATATCCCTGGATCCGGGCCTGGAACCGGTGGCGGACCAGATCGTGCTCCACCTCGTACGCCAATCCGGGCGGGGTGACCGAAGCCATGGGCGGTGTCTCCTGCGGCGACTGTCGCGATAGTGCGCAGCGTAGCGCCATGATCGCGTGAAGCCTGAACAGGGGCAACAGGCGACGCATTTGGTCACATAAGGTCCTAAAGTCCGCCCGATTCAAGCCGATATCGGTTTCGGACAGGCCGCAAAAACTGGCACGCGTTTTGCGACACCTGTCTGCCCCATCCGTGTCCCAAGGAGTGTCACATGGACCATGCACCCGACTTCACCCAGCCCGGCGACGCCGACAGCTCGCTGCTGGAAGGCCTGTTCCAGCTGGCCCTGAATGGCCAGACCCAGGGGTCGGAGTTCGACCTGATCGACCACGAGGTCTACGCCCGCCTGCTCAGCACCTACGGTACCGACCAGCGTTTCGCTGCGTGATGGAGCGTCACGACCAACGGTCGTGACCTACCTCGATCCTGCTTACCGTCTGCCCCGGTGCGTCACGACCAACGGTCGTGACCTACCTCGATCCTGCTTACCGTCTGCCCCGGTGCGTCACGACCAACGGTCGTGACCTACCCAATGCCCGGCGGTAGGTCACGACCGTTGGTATGCCTGCCTGCGGCAGGCCCCCTTCGGGCCGTCGGCAAGCGACGTTAGGAACGGCTGCGCCGTTCCTTGCGTGACCGCCCTTGCCCTTCAGCCGCCCAGGCTGAAGCGCGGGTTGCTCAACTCGCGCAGGAAGTGGTCGAAGATCGCCGGGCGCATCGCCAGCATGAAGATCACGCCGAACGCGGCACCGGCCAGGTGCGCGCTGTGGTTGATGCGGTCACCGCCCTTGCGGTCCATCCAGATGCTGTAGCCGACGTAGAACGCGGCATAGATGATCGCCGGCGCCGGGATGAAGAACACGAAGATGATGCTCCACGGGCTGATCAGGATGAAGGCGAACAGCACCGCCGACACCGCGCCCGACGCGCCCAGGCTCATGTAGTTCGGGTTCTTCTGGTTCTTCAGGTAGCTGGGCAGGATCGACACCACCAGCGCACCCAGGTAGAACGCCGGGTACGTGAGGTAGCTGCCGGTGAGGTTGACCATCACCGACTCGATCTGGCCGCCGAAGAAGAACAGCGTGATCATGTTGAACGCCAGGTGCGCCAGGTCCGCGTGGATGAACCCGTAGGTCACCAGGCGGTCGTACTGGCGCTTGCGGTCCACCGCTGGCGGCCACAGGATCAGGCGGTCGGCCAGCGCGCGGTTCTTGAACGCCATCCAGGAGACAAGAACGGTGATGGCGATCAGCAGCAGGTTGACGGGGGTCATGGCGGTACTCAGGCAGCGCGGTAGTTGTCGACCATACGATAGCGCTTGGCATACCAACCGAAGGCCAACGCCGCCACGAAGGCGAAGCCGGCGAAGAAGAACATCAGGAACGCGGCCTCGCTGAGCCCGGTACTGGCGATCTGGTGGGTCACCGTGTCGTTGCGCACCGCCGCGTTGGACAGCAGCACCCACAGGTTGCCGATGGTGGTGGTGAGGTTCCAGAAGCTCATCACCACGCCCTTCATCGCCTGCGGCGCCTGGCTGTAGGCGAACTCCAGGCCGGTTGCCGAGACCAGCACCTCACCGAAGGTGAGCAGCGCATACGGCAGCATCTGCCAGAAGATGGACATGACGTTGCCGCCATCCATCATCACCTGGATGCCGCCGACCACGATCCAGGCCAGGCCGCTGAAGGCAATGCCGGCGGTCATGCGGCGCAGCGCGGTCGGCTCGAAGCCGAACCGGCGCAGGGCCGGGTACAGCACCAGGTTGTTGAACGGAATCAGGATCATCACCAGCAGCGGGTTCAGCGCCTGCATCTGCGAGGCGGTGAACCAGGACGGCATGGCCATCTGCTGGCCCTGCAGCACCCAGGTGGACGCCTTCTGGTCGAACAGCGAGAAGAACGGCGTGGTCAGCGCGAAGATCACCAGCACGCGCAGTACCGAACGCACGCCCTCCACGGCCTCGGCCGGGTGCACCGCGCGGGCGCGGTCGAGCTGGATCCAGGTACCGCCGCCCACGCCGGCCAGCACCAGCACCAGCGCGATGCACAGGCAGATCACGATGCCCAGGCTGCCGACCAGACCCATCGAGGCCACCGCCAGCACCGCGCCCAGGATGGCCAGGGTAAGACCCGGACGGCCCTTGCCCGGCACCTGCGCGGTCAGCGCGGTACGCACCACGTTGCCGAACGAATGCGGGTCCTTGGGCGGCAGCGGCACCAGCACGTAGCGCTTGCGGCCCAGCCAGAACACGAAGGTGGCCACGAACATCAGGATGCCCGGGATGCCGAACGCCCACTGCGGGCCCAGGTTCTTCAGCGCCAGCGGGATCAGCAGCGAGGCGAACAGCGAGCCGAAATTGATGATCCAGTAGAACGCGTCGAAGACGATCTTGGCCAGGTGCTTGTTGCTCTGGTCGAACTGGTCGCCCATGAACGAGGCCACCAGCGGCTTGATGCCGCCGGCACCCAGCGCGATCAGGCCCAGCCCGAGGAAGAAGCCTTCGCGGCTGTTCTCGAACAGCGCCAGGCAGGCATGGCCGGCGCAGTAGATCAGGCTGAACCAGAGGATGGTGTGGTACTTGCCGAAGAACTTGTCGGCCAGCCAGCCGCCCAGCAGCGGGAAGAAGTACACGCCGATCATGAAGCTGTGCATGATGTCCTTGGCCTCGCCGGCCCGGCCATCGGCCGTGATCTCCTGCAGCAGCAGCGAGGTGATCAGGAACTGCACCAGGATGTTGCGCATCCCATAGAAGCTGAACCGCTCGCAGGCCTCATTGCCGATGATGTACGGAATCTGGCGCGGCATGCTTCCCTTGCCAGCGCTGGCGGCTGCGGTCGTGCTCATTCTATGGGGCTGTCCTGCGGGTTCAAAGGGCGCAAGGTTACCGGAAGGGCCACGGCGGCGCACGTTGCGGCCGAACGTGACAACGCCGCCGCGCAATGGCAGGCATCTGAAAACCGTTGACGGAAGTCACGGCACGTCGACGGACCAAGCGTAAACTTATCGTTATGCGCCTCCTCCCCACGGTTGTCGCAGGACGCTGGCACGGCTGGTTCCTGCTCCTGTTGTTGACCACTCCCGCGCTCCCGGCCGCCGCCCGGCAGAGCGAGGCGCCGCCACGCCTGCTCAGGATCGCCACACTGGAACTGCCGGCGGCCGACGAGGCCCAATGGGAGCAGCGCCGCGACCAGCTGCTGCAGGTGCTGGAAGGCCTGCAGCCGGACGTGATCGCCGTGCAGCGGGTGCTGCAGACCAAGGGCGGCAACCCCGCCTGCTGGCTGGCCACCCGCCTGCGCTACAGCTGCGACTTCGTCACCGCCGACCCGCCCAGCCAGCCGCTGCGCCACGGCAGTGCCATGCTCAGCCGGCTGCCGGTGGCCGAAGACGGGGTCACCCTGCTGCATCCGCCGGGCCGGTTCAGTGCGGCGGGCATGCTGCGGGTGAACCTGCAGGACGAGCAGATCAACATCTATGTTGCACGGCTGCGCCCGGACCCGGACGAAGCGCTGGTGCGAAAGCACCAGACCAGCGACCTGATGACCTGGATCGGTGCCACCTCGGACGGCCTGCCATCGTTGATTGCAGGCGACTTCTCGGCTGACACCGATGAACTGGTGCGCAGCTCACCCGGCTTCCAGCCGGCGCGCAAGAATCCCGGCGAGCGCGTCGACCCGCCGTCGGCAGCCGGGATCGCGGGCGGCCATGGGCTGGATGTGCTGTTCCAGGTGAGCCACTTCGCCGGGCAAGGCCTGCAACCGCTGAAGCTGCCCGCACTGGAAGGCACCGATATCGGCGCCCTGCGCCTGGGCATCATTGCGACCCTGAGGCTTCAGGGCGAAGCCCAGGCCCGGTAAACGAAAAGGCCAGGCATTTCTGCCTGGCCTTTCCGGTATCCAGTTCAACGCAGGAATCAGGCGATGGCTTCCTGGTAACGACGCTCGACTTCCTTCCAGTCGACCACGTTGAAGAACGCGCCGATGTATTCCGGGCGACGGTTCTGGTACTTCAGGTAGTACGCGTGTTCCCACACGTCCAGGCCCAGGATCGGCGTGTTGCCTTCCATCAACGGGCTGTCCTGGTTGCCGGTGCTTTCCACTACCAGCTTCTTGTCCGGGGTCACGCTCAGCCACGCCCAGCCGCTGCCGAAACGGGTCAGCGCCGCCTTGGTGAAGGCTTCCTTGAACTTCTCGAAACCGCCCAGCTGGGCGTCGATGGCCTGGCCGACGTCGCCAGTCGGGTTACCGCCGGCGTTGGGCGCCATCACGGTCCAGAACAGGGTGTGGTTGGCGTGCCCGCCACCGTTGTTGCGCACCGGGCCCTGCAGGTTTTCCGGCAGCGACTTGAGCTTCTTGACCAGCTCCTCAACCGGCAGGTCGGCGTATTCGGTGCCTTCCAGTGCCGCGTTGACGTTGTTGATGTAGGTCTGGTGGTGCTTGGTGTGGTGGATTTCCATCGTGGCCGCATCAATGTGCGGCTCAAGCGCGTCGTAGGCGTAGGACAGCTTGGGGAGGGTGTAGGCCATGTGGTTCTCCTGGTAGCTCACTCGCCCGGCGAAGACCGGGCGTTGCGAAGTCGATGATGGGGATGGCCGCCAAGCTTACCAACCCCCACGTAAAGGAAACTTCGTTTGGCTACGCTACATTAACCCCGTCCCCCGCACACTCGATGTTCACATGCGCAAACCTCTACTGCTGCTCGTTGCCATTGTCCTGCTGGTGGGCGGTCTTTTCGCCATCAAGGAAGCCCAGCGCGCGCCCGCGCCGCAGTTCGCGCCGTCGCTGACCCAGCCAGCCGCCGATGCTGCGCCACTCGACAACGCCCCGGCCAATCCCGGCGCCGCCGCGCAGCGCACTCACGACCCACTGCCTGCCTTCCTGCCTGCAGAAGCACGCCAGACCATCCTCCTGATCCAGCGCGGCGGTCCCTACCCGCACCGCCAGGACGGCGGCGTTTTCAGCAACCGCGAACAGCGCCTGCCGGAGCGCCCGCGCGGCTATTACCGCGAGTACACCGTGGACACGCCGGGTGCCGGCAACCGCGGCGCACGCCGCATCGTGACCGGCGGCAGTCCGCCGACCGGTTGGTTCTACACCGACGACCATTACGAAACCTTCCGCAGTTTCGAGGTCCCACCTGCCGGGAGCTGGCAATGAACCACGATGGATTCGAACTGGGTCTGGACGACATCAACAATGCGGGCGTGTATTCGGTCACCAACGCCGACATCGGCCCGCTGTCGGCCGCGATGCGCGATGCCGGCCTGCGCGTGGCCACGATCGACCTGGGCGGCTGCCGCGACAAGCGAACCCTGATCGCACGCGTTGCCGCGCAGATGGATTTCCCGCAGACATTTGGTGGCAACTGGGACGCGCTGCTGGATTGCCTGCGCGACCTCGGGTGGATGAAGGCCAACGGCTACGCGTTGTTCTTCAGTGATGCGGACGAGTTGCAGGAAAACGCGGAGAAGGACTTCGACACGTTCCTGGATGTGCTGGAGGACGCCAGCAAGACGTGGCTCGAACACGACGTGCCGTTCTGGGCATTCGTCGCGCTGGAAGACGCAGGAAGCGACGATTCGGAGGGGTAATCCCGCGTAGCGACACGCCATGCGTGTCCCACGTACGGCATGATCCCACGTGGCCCTTGCGGTCAACGGCTTCCGTTGTCGTCCTGTAATTCCTTCTTGAACGGAATGTCCGGCGGCGGGCGAGCCACCGCCGGCTGGTCCTGCATGTTCGGGTCGGACAGGCCGCAGCCGCCGCCGAACTGCAGGATCGAGACCACGCAGGAAATCTTCGAGCTGGTGCCCGGAATCGGAATCTCCACGGCCTTGATGCCCTTGCGCACCCATTCGGCCAGCAGCGATTCGTTCGGCGCCCAGTACTTGTCGAACGAGGTCGGTGTGTAGTCGTACGGCGGGCGCTTGAGCCACGTCCCGGACTGGGCAATCCGTTCGCGGCTCCAGCCATCGTTCTCGCCACCGGGGGCGCCGCGCTCGCTATCGCCGGTACCCGCCTGCCCTGGCACGCGCACGCTGCCATCGGCGTTGAACAGACCCTCGCCGGTACGCCCGGCGCCCTGGTTGGCCTGCGCGCCACTGCGCTCGCCGGCCCGGTTGCGGTCGGCCGCGCCCCAGTCATCGCCCCGTGCCGGCGTGGCCCAGTTGCCCGGCGTGGGCGACGGACGCGCGGCCGGCGCACGGGCCGGCGCGGTACTGGAGGCGGTGCTGCGGCTTGGGCTGGCCTGGCTGGCCGTACTCGCCCCTGGCGTGGGCGAAGGTGCGGACGCTGCCGGCGATGGGGTCGCTGCGGCCGGGGCCGGGCGCGGCGCGGCATTCGGCACCGCACGCTCACGCACCGCCACTTCCGGACTGCGCCCGGGCACAGTGATCTCGCGCTGCGGCACCGGCGCGACCGTGACCGACACTGACGGCGCCGGGGTCACTTCACGTTCGCGCACCTGCAGATCACGCTGCGGCACAGTGACCTCCACCCGCGGGCCCGGCACGGGCACCGGTGCGGTGGGCGCGGTGACCACGGTGACCTCTCGTTCGCGCACCGCCACGTCGCGCGGGCGCACCTGCGTTTCCACCGGGCGCACGGACGGGGTGATCGAAGGCGGCGTCGGTGCCTCCGCCACCTCCACGGTGCGTTCGCGCACCTGCGGCTCGGGCGCGTCGCGCGGAATCACCCGCACTTCAGTGCGCGGCACGCTGGTGGGCGGCACCACGAAATCGGTGGTGGCTTCGGCCACGTCGGTGGCCTGGACCGGCTGTTCGACAGCGGTGGGCGCAGGGGCTGGCGGTGTCGGCGCGGGTTCGGTACTGGCGGTCGGCGCCGATGCCGATGCCGGCGGCTGCGGCGCGGTGGCTGCGGTCGGGCTCGCCGGTCGGGGCTGCGAGGCGGCGGCCGCTTCTGCCTGGGCGCTCGCAGCGGCGGCTGCCGCGCTGCCTGCAGCCGTCGGCTCGCCGCCACCACTTTCCTGGGGTGTTCCGCTGCCCAGGAATTCCACCTGGATGCGGCCGCCATCACCGCCCTGCTCCGGCTGCACCGGCGGGCGGATCAGCGCCACCCACAACAGCAGCAGCGCGAACATGACGTGCAGCAGCACGCTGATGACCGCCGAGGTCCAGCGCATCCAGCGCTGGTCGCGCGGGGCCGGGTCCCAGGTCTGCCAGAGCAGCCGTCGCAGCGACTGCACGAAGCCCAGCGCCGGCAGTCGGCCGGGCGAGCCCGGCAACGGCCGCTGGATCAGTTCGGCAATGACTTCGGTCGAGCGGAACGGACGCGGCAGCGGCGTCAGCGCGCGCAGCCACAGGCCCCACCCGTAGGGCAGGCCCGTGGTTTTTTCAACGATGCGTTTGTCCGGCTGGCGGGAAAGCAGCCAGTCGAGGATGTCGTCAGCCCGGCGCAGTGTCACGCAGGCCGGTCAGGCAGCCGTGCCGCGCGGAATATACGGCGCGTGACCGCTGTCGTGGTCGGTCGCGTCACGTACGGCGGTGATGCCGGGCACGCGGCCCATCAAGGTTTTCTCGATGCCCTGCTTGAGGGTGACGTCGGCCATGCCGCAGCCCTGGCAGCCACCGCCGAAGCGCAGCAGCACCACGCCATCGGCAGATACTTCCTGCACCGCAACCTTGCCGCCGTGCGAGGCCAGCTGCGGGTTGACTTCGTTTTCCACCACCCAGCGCACGCGTTCGACCAGCGAGGCCGAATCGGCCGGGGCTTCGCCCTTGATCTTCGGGGCCTTGATGGTGAGCTGCTGGCCGCCGGTGGCATTGGTGACGATGTCGATGTCGGCGCCGTCCATCCAGCCCACGCTGTCGGACGCCACGTACAGGGTGAAGCCGTCGCAGTCCACCGCCCACTCGTCGCCGAGCAGGTCGGCCGGTTCGGCGAACTCCAGCCGGGCATCGGCACGCGGTGTGCCGGCGTCGACGGCGCTGAGGCGCACGCCCATGCCGGGCACGGCTTCGCGCTCGATGAGCTTGCGGAAATAGGTCTGGGCAGTGTCGGAGATCTGGATCATGCGGCTATTCTAGCGGCTTACATGTTATGCGCTCATTCGGTTTATACACTGTCCGGCGCATTGTTCAGGCATACACGAGGTGGAGGATTTCATGGCCGACCTGATTCCGCTGGCGCAGGCCCGTTGCGTACCGCGCAAGGGCAGCGACCACAAGCTGGGCGAAGCCCGGATAGCCGAGCTGCTGCCGCAGGTTCCCGGCTGGGAGCTGGCCGAACAGGGCCAGGCCCTGACCCGGACCTTCCGCTTCGCCGACTACTACAAGACCATGGCGTTCGTGAACGCCCTGGCCTGGGTGGCCCATGCCGAGGACCACCACCCGGACCTGGGGGTGCATTACGACCGCGCCGTGGTGCGCTTTTCCACCCACGACGTGGGCGGGTTGAGCGAGAACGACTTCATCTGTGCAGCCAAGGCTTCGGGCCTGACGGAGTGATTTTGATGAACATCCAGATACGCGTGGCGGTGACCGCAGCGGTGCTGACCCTTGCCGGGTGTGGCGGGTCAACGGAGCCGTCGGCGCCGGTGGCGGCGCCTACCGAGGTTGCTGCGGTGAAGACCCCGCCGCCGGTGTACCCGATCGAGCTGGCCTGCCAGGCCATTGGCGGCACCACCACGCTGAAGGTGGTGGTGGGGACCGACGGCAAGCCCGGCCAGGTGCAGCTGGTGAGCGGCAGCGGCAACGCACAGCTTGATGAGCAGGCGCAGAAGGCGGTGGAAGGCTGGCAGTTCAAGGCGGCCACCCGCGCCGGCCAGGCGGTGCCCACCACCATCCAGGTGCCGGTGAGCTTCAACCCGCCGCAGCCCAAACCCGATGAGTGCTTCGCGGTGGAAGAGCGCCTGCGTCGCGGCGGCTGATCAAAGGACGCTGTGGCGCATGCCGGAAATCTCGAGTGAAAACGTATGGGTCGCCCTGCTGGTGACCCTGGCTGCCGGGCTGGCCACGGGCCTGGGCAGCCTGATGGTGTTGTTCTCGCGCCGACCCAATCCCCGCCTGCTGGCCTTCGGCCTGGCCTTCGCCGGCGGTGCGATGGTGTTCGTGTCGCTGACCGAGATCCTGACCAAGGCGATCGATTCGTTCAGCCAGGCGTATGACGCGCGCGTGGGCTATGCCTACGCCACGGCGGCGTTCCTGTGCGGGGTGCTGCTGATCGTGCTGATCGATCACCTGATTCCGAACCCGCACGAAAGCCTGGACAAGCAGGACCCGATGTTCCGGGAGAACAACAAGACCTACATCAAGCGGGTGGGCCTGCTGACGGCGGTGGCGATCACCGCGCACAACTTCCCGGAAGGCCTGGCCACGTTCTTTGCGACGCTGGAAAGCCCCTCGGTGGGGATGCCGCTGGCATTTGCCATTGCGATCCACAACATCCCCGAGGGCATCGCGATCGCGGTACCGGTGTATTTCGCCACCCAGAACAAGTTCTATGCGTTCGGCGCCAGCCTGCTGTCGGGCCTGGCCGAGCCGATCGGGGCGGCGATCGGGTACGTGCTGTTGTCCGGGGTGCTCAACCACGCCACGTTCGGCTGGGTGTTCGGGCTGATTTCCGGGGTGATGGTGTTCCTGGCGCTGGACGAACTGCTGCCAGCGGCCAAGCGATACGCCAAGGGCCATGAAACGGTGTACGGGCTGGTGGCCGGGATGGCCAGCCTGGCGATCAGCCTGGTGTTGTTCAAGTGGTGATGTGCGTGCGGGCGTGACGCAGATTGCGTGGGCCGGCCAACGGCCGGCGCTACCGGATACGGGTTGATTTGATTCCAATCCCGATGGGTCTGCGATGGTTACGGGGCCTCTGGTTGGTTGATCCCGATCTGTGGACGTTACGTAGCGGTTCGTAGCCCCGGCCGTTGGCCGGACACCGCGCGCAGCGCGGCCCCAGTGTCAGGAGGTGGCCGAATGCGGCCCCCTATACTCCGTCCGGCGTTTAGACGATCCGAAGCGGTAGCGCCGACCGTTGGCCGGCTGCTCTTCGTTCCGGGATCATGAACGCCTGACGGGCGGCTTCGGAACTTCTAAACGCCGGGTGGTGGCGGCAATCGTTGGGTGACCGTCTCCGGACGCTTGGGCCGCGCTGCGCGCGGTTTCCGGCCAACGGCCGGGGCTACGAATTCATATTGGCCCATTGGGATTGGGATCAATCAACCAACGGTCGACGACTTTTTTCCGGGCCCATCCGGGCTCGGATCAATCAACCGACAGCCTCACCCCAACCGGTTCAACGCCTCGGTCAGCTCTTCGGCCAATGGCGCGTTGAGCAGATAGGGGGTCTTGCCGGCGTCCAGCGAGAACTCCAGCGAGGCGGCGTGGAGGAACAGGCGTTTCAGGCCGATCTGGTCACGAAGCCGCTTGTTGACGTCCGGATCGCCGTATTTGTCGTCCCCCGCCACCGGGTGCCCGAGGTGCTGGGCATGCACGCGGATCTGGTGGGTACGGCCGGTTTCGATGCGGACTTCGCAGAACGAATGGCCGCCCTTGCGCTCCAGCACGCTGAAGTGGCTGATGGACTCCTTGCCGATCGCATTGACCTGGACGTGGCGCTCGCCGCCCTGGCGCAGGCCCACGTGCAGCGGGGCGTCCACGGTCATGGTGCCGTCGGGCATGCGCCCCACCAGCAGGGTCAGGTAGCGTTTGCGGATGCCGGCGCCGTGGTCTTCCCGCAGCAGCGCCTGCAGCTCGCTCAGCGCCGAGCGCTTCTTGGCCACGATCAGCAGGCCCGAGGTGTCCCGATCCAGCCGGTGCACCAGCTCCAGCGTCTTGCCGGGGCGAAGGGCTCGCAGGGTCTCGATGGCGCCGAAACTGATCCCGCTGCCGCCGTGGCTGGCCACGCCGGAGGGCTTGTTCAGGGCCAGAAGCCGCTCGTCTTCGTAGACGATGGCGTCTTCCAGCCGCTTCATGAACGCCGCCGGCGGGCCGGCCTTGTCTCCCTCTTCGGTGAGACGGACCGGTGGCACGCGCACTTCGTCGCCCTCCACCAGCTTGCGTTCGGCCTTGGCACGGCCGCCGTTCACCCGGACCTGGCCGCTGCGCACGAGTTTGTAGACCAGACTGCGTGGCGCACCCTTCAGCTGGCCGAGCAGGAAGTTGTCCAGGCGTTGCCCGGCACGGTCGGCCGGGACAGTCAGGAGACGGACGCTGGTCTTGCCTTCAGCGGGTTTGGGGGACGGCACGGTATCAGTCATTGGCCTTTTATTCTGTTACACTCGGCGGGCGAGATAAGGGATTGATTTCGTTGGAAGTTGCTCAGGGCCAGAAGCCCGACTTCCCTCGATTCCGGCACAGTGCGCAGCCACCGCCCCCGGGGCGGCCATGTTAGCGGCTCACCGGCAGTCCCGGCCATCGCCGGATGCCTGACACGCGTCTGCGCTGAAAAAATGTCCCTGTGGCGCTCCAGCCTGGCTGAAAGCTGCCTCCGGCCCGCAACACCCAAACCAAAACAAAATGAAGCGCTCCCGCGGCCTGCCGTGGTGTTGTAGCGCTGGAAACCCAAGCCGCCCTCCCCGCGCATGCGCGATGGGCGTGCAAGCGTGACCAGAAGCGAAACCCCATGGCGTTCCGCGCGGTAGCAGCGCGCGAGGAACGCAATATGAAGCGAATGCTGATCAACGCCACGCAGGCTGAAGAGCTGCGGGTAGCCATCGTGGATGGCCAGACGCTGTACGACATCGACATCGAACAGCCGTCCAAGGAACAGAAGAAGTCGAACATCTACAAGGGCCGCATCACGCGCCTTGAGCCGTCGCTGGAAGCGGCCTTCGTGGAATACGGTGGCGAACGCCACGGCTTCCTGCCGCTGAAGGAAATCTCCCGCGATTACTTCCAGGCCGGGGTCGACCACAACAAGGCCGGCATCCGCGAACTGCTGCGTGAAGGCCAGGAAGTGGTGGTCCAGGTCGACAAGGAAGAGCGTGGCAACAAGGGCGCCGCCCTGACCACGTTCATCTCCCTGGCCGGCCGCTACATGGTGCTGATGCCGAACTCGCCCACCGCCGGTGGCGTGTCGCGTCGCATCGAGGGCGAAGACCGCGCCGCGCTGAAGGAAGCGCTGGACAAGCTGAACATCCCCGACGACATGGGCGTGATCATCCGCACCGCCGGCGTCGGCCGCGATGCCGAAGAGCTTCAGTGGGACCTGGACTACCTGCTGCAGGTCTGGAAGTCGATCGCCGAAGCGGCGCTGACCAAGCCGGCCCCTTTCCTGATCTACCAGGAATCGCGCCTGATCGTGCGCGCCCTGCGCGACTACCTGCGCGCCGACGTGGGCGAGATCCTGGTCGATACCCAGGAGCTGTACGACACCGCCCGCGAATTCATGCAGCAGGTGATGCCGCAGACCCTGCGCAAGCTCAAGCACTACACCGACGACATTCCGCTGTTCAACCGCTTCCAGATCGAATCGCAGATCGAAGGCGCCTATGAACGCAACGTGCGCCTGCCCTCGGGCGGCTCGATCGTGGTCGACCAGACCGAAGCGCTGACCGCCATCGACGTGAACTCCTCGCGCGCCACCAAGGGCAGTGACATCGAGGACACCGCGTTCCAGACCAACCTGGAAGCGGCCGAGGAAGTGGCCCGCCAGCTGCGCCTGCGCGACCTGGGCGGCCTGGTGGTGATCGACTTCATCGACATGTCCTCCAACAAGCACCAGCGTGAGGTCGAGAACCGTCTGCAGAACGCGCTCAAGTACGACCGTGCGCGCGTGCAGCTGGGCCGCATTTCGCGCTTCGGCCTGATGGAAATGAGCCGCCAGCGCCTGCGTCCGAGCCTGGGCGAATCCAGCCAGATCGTCTGCCCGCGTTGCGACGGCCATGGCCGCATGCGCTCGGTGGAATCGCTGTCGCTGTCGATCATCCGCGTCGCCGAAGAGCATGCGATGAAGGAAAACACCGGGCAGGTGCTGGTCCAGGCCCCGGTGGAGATCGCCAACTACCTGCTCAACGAAAAGCGCAGCGCCCTGCGCGAGATCGAACAGCGCCATGACGCGCCGATCGTGATCGTGGCCGACGAGCAGCTGCACACGCCGCATTACGAAGTGACCCGCCTGCGTGAAAACGAGCTGGGCGAAGAAAGCGGCAAGCCGAGCTACCAGCGTGGCACCCCGCGCAAGCTGCCGGTGCATGCCCTGACCAAGGCGCAGCTGAACAT
This sequence comes from Stenotrophomonas sp. CFBP8994, assembly GCF_034044835.1. Taxonomy (NCBI): domain Bacteria; kingdom Pseudomonadati; phylum Pseudomonadota; class Gammaproteobacteria; order Lysobacterales; family Lysobacteraceae; genus Stenotrophomonas; species Stenotrophomonas sp. CFBP8994. Next base: position 313,087 of record NZ_JAXCWT010000001.1, read on the forward strand.
CCCGGTTGCCCCGGCGGTCACCAACGTCAAGCACAGCTCCCCGGCGCCGGTCCGCGAGGTTGCCGAACCGGTGGCTGCTGCCCCGGCCCCGGTCGCCCCGGCCCCGGTCGCTGCACCGGCCGCCACCGGCGTGGTCGGCTGGCTCAAGCGCATCTTTGGTGGCGAACCGGCGCCGGCCGCCGCCCCGCAGACCAACGCGCGCCCGGCCCAGGACGGCAACCGCAATGGTCGTAACAAGGACCGCAACGGCAAGGACCGCAACGGCCGCCGCGATGAGCGTGGCGAACGTGGCCAGGGTCAGGGCCAGCAGGGCCAGGCCCGTGGCAAGGACCGTCGCGACGACCGTGGCGAACGCGCCGGCAAGGGCGAGCGCCGCGATGACCGCCGCCAGGACGTGGCCGCACAGGCGTCCGCACCGGCCGCCGGCCAGGCCCAGCAGGGCAAGCCGCGCAACGAGCAGCAGCAGCAGCCCAAGGCCCCGCGCAATGAGCAGCAGCAGCCGAAGCTGAACCAGAACCAGAACCAGAAGCAGAAGCCGCCGCGCCAGCAGAACGAGGGCGACAAGCCCGCGCGCCAGCCGCAGGCCGATGCCGCCAAGCCGGTGCAGACCGGCGTGACCGCTGCCGATGCCGCGCTGGTTGCAGCCGCGGTGACCGTGGCCGATGCCGCCACCCCGGCGACCACGGCGCCGACCGCGGCCCCGGTGTCGAACAACGCACCGGCCGATGAGAACCAGGTGACCGCCGTTGCGGTGGATGGCGAAGCCAACGAGCACGGCGAAGCGCCGGGCACCGGCGATGATGCCAGTGGCGAGGGCGCCTCGCGCCGTCGTCGTGGCCGTCGCGGTGGCCGCCGCCGTCGTCGTGGCAATGGCGAGCAGGCTGCAGGCAGCGATGGCCTGAACGATGACGGTGGTCTGGATGACGACGCCGACGGCGACGAGCAGGACGGCGACCAGGACGGTGACACCACCGCCCAGGCCGCCCGCCCCGCCGCCCGCAGCACCGGATCGAACCCGGAGTTCGATTTCGATGACGACGGCGCTGCTCCCGCTGCTCCGGCCGCGCCGGTCCAGGCTCCGCGCCCGGCCCCGGTGGCTGCCGTGGCCGCCGCCGCGCCGCTGGCCGTGGTCAGCAGCCCGGTGGTGACCGCCGGTCACAGCGAGGCCGCCCCGGCCCCGAAGGCCGAGCCGGTGGCAGAGCGCACCCCGTCCTACACCGACCGCGTGCCGTTCGTGGAATCGCCGATGCCGGCCTCGGCACCGGTCGCCAAGGCGCCGGAGGCTGAGAAGCCGGTGGTGGCGGAAGCACCGAAGGCGGTTGAAGCCCCGGTCGCCCCGGTCGTGACCGAAGCGCCGAAGACTGTTGAAGCCCCGGTCGTGACCGAAGCGCCGAAAGCGGTAGAAGCGCCGGTCGCCGCTGAAGCGCCGAAGGCTGTCGACGCTCCAGTCGTGACCGAAGCGCCGAAGGCAGTCGAAGCCCCGGTCGTGACCGAAGCGCCGAAGCCGATTGAAACGCCCGTCGTGACGCCGGCCCCGGTGACCCCGGCCCCGACCGCACCCGTCGCCGTCGAGACCCCGAAGGCCGCCGAAGCCAGCACCAGCGCGCCGGTTGTAGAGCACAAGGGCCCGACCGAAGTCGGTCGTCCGGTGCAGACCAGCATGCTGGATGCAGTGGACGCCGTTCCGGCCGCGCCGGCTGCCCCGGCACCGGTGGCACGCGCGGAATCGGCCGCAGTTGCACCGGCGGTGCAGAACGGCCAGCTGTTCGGCAGCGCCGCCAGCGACGCCGCACCGACCGACGCCGCCGCCCAGGCCGCGCACGCCGAAGCCCGCGAAGACATCCCGACCGATGTCGCCAAGGCCGACGATGCCGACAAGCAGGACCCGGAAAAGACCGACAAGGCCTGATCCGGTTCCAGCGGCAAGGTAAAAAAAGACAGCGGCCTTCGGGCCGCTGTCTTTTTCTGGATCCGGATCACGTAGCGCCACGCCCTGCGTGGCTGCCTGCCTCACGGTGCGAACTGCAGGCGGGTCCACACCCCGTAATGGTCCGACGCCCAGCGCCCTTCGGCATAGGGCTGGTCGAACAGCAGCCGCGCTTCGCGGGCCAGCAGCTTGTCCTGCTGGAAAAAGATGTGGTCGATGCGCGAGGGCGCATCGTAGTAATGCCGGTTCAACGTACTGATCTGTGCCAGTTCGTTGTTCACGTGCACGCTGCCGTAGCTGTCGCCATAGCGCTGGCGCAGCGCACTCAGATCACTCGCATCCACCAGCGCATTGAAATCCCCCGCGATCACCACCGGCGCATCGCCCGACGTGGTCGCGATGAACGTCAACAGGTCGGCCACCTGCTCGGCACGGATGCGGCTGCCGCGCTCATCCGAACGTTCGTTGAGATGGGTGGCATAGACATTCACTGGCTGCCCTTCCACATCGATACGCAGGTGCGCCACGGTGCGGTAGTCGGTCAGCGGCGCCAGCAATCGTTCACCGCGCGCCAGCACCGGGCGCCGGGTCAGCAGCGCATTGCCGTAGCGCTTCAATCGCCCCGGCGGATCGGTGGACACGAACTGATAGTCATAGCCGAGCCTGCGCGCCAGCCAGGCGGCCTGGTTGCGCACATGCGGCTTCTGGATCACCTCCTGCAGCGCGATCGCGTCGGGCTGCAGCGCCTGCAGCTCGCGCAGGATCACCTTGCGCCGCTGCGGCCAGTCTTCCCGGTCGTGGTGCAGGTTGAAGGTCACCAGGCTCATGCCCTGCTCCACCGGCCCGGCCGCACGCGCCGGCAATGCCACCAGCGCAACGGCCAGCAGCACGCCGAGCATGCCGGGGCGCGCGACCACGACGGTCACGGCGCCTTGCGTTCGGCGCGCCGCACCGAGGCCGGGATCTGCACTTCGACCTTGGCCGGTACCTGGGTGATGCGCAGCTCGCCGTTGAGCCACTGCGCCGGCTCGCCGTTGACGGTGGTATCCCCCGGTTCGCCACTGAACGGCCACGGCAGGATCACCCCGCCCTGCGGCACCAGCAGCCCGGACGCGATCTGCAGCGTGAGCTGCCGGTCGCTGCGGGCCAGTGTGTAGCTCAGCTGTCCATTCGGCGTGCGCAGCCCCTTCACCCCGACCCCGGCGCCATCCAGCCAGCGGCTGGGCACGCCGGCGGCCAGCACCAGGCTGTCGTCCACGTCGCGGTTGTAGGCGAACATGTCCAGCGCCGAGCGCACGAAGTCCGAGGCCACCCACGCATGCGGCAGGTCGCCGACGAAGAACGGCTTGCGCGGCGTGTGCGAGACCACTTCGGCCCACTGGTTCCAGGCCTGCGGCGCGCGGTCCTTGAAGAAGAACTCGGTGGCCTGCCAAGCGCGGTCGCGCCAGCCCAGGCGCACGAACGCGGCCACGTTGCGCCACTCGTAGGGGGTATAGTCCTTCCACTCGCGCTTGCCGTCGCGGCGTTCCTCGAACTGCTTCCAGTAGCGCTCGAACGTGTTGTCCAGGTACGGCTGCGGCAGGCGGCCCTGTTCGCCGCCCGGGGCCAGCGCGATGGTGGTGGAGGTCGCATCGAAATCGCCGAGCTCGGCCGAACCGGGCAGGAAATCGATCTTGTGCAGGGCCGTTGCCGCCAGCAGCGAGGCCTGCAGGTCGTCACGGAACTGGTCGCGCGACTCGGCGATCTGCATCGCCTCCATCTTGCCCAGGGTGGAGGCGATGATCGCCGCATCCTTGTAACCGCGCAGCGCCCAGAAGTTGTCCCAGTACGAATGCATGGGCTTGGCCGAATAGCCTTCGTGGCTGATCGACACCGGCATCATCCCGAAGAAGGCCGGGTTGCGCGCGCGGTTTTCCTCGGTGCGTTCGCTCAGGCGCAGCTGTTCCATGTACTGGTAGGCGCCCTGCACGTGCGGCCACATCAGTTCCAGGAAGGTGCTGTCGCCGGTGTAGCGCCAGTACTCGGCGATGTTGAAGATCAGTTCGCCGTGGCTGTCGTTTTCCGGCACCGGGTCGGCGCCGCGCGGATCGACGCAGCACGGCACCTTGCCGTTGTCGAACTGGTACGGCGCGTACCAGTTCACGTACTCCCGCACCTCATCGCTGCGGCCCATGCGCAGCAGGCCTTCGGAAATCATCGCGCCATCGCGGATCCAGCTGCGCGAGTACGAGCGCGTGCCCGGCTGCAGGCTTGGCCCGATCCGGGAGATCAGCATGTGCGCCAGTGCGGTGCGCAGCGTATCGGCCAGCGGCTTGCCCGCCGCTGGCACCTGCAGCGCCACCTGGTCCAGCTTGGTGCGCCACATCGAGGCCACCTGCTGCTGGGCCTTGTTGGCGTCGAAGTCCTTCGGAGTGGTCCACGCGCCGGTCTGCGGCAGCACGATGGCCACCTCCCTGCTCTGCCCCGGCTCCAGCCGCCAGCGGTACAGCAGCGCGCCCGAAGCCAGCCCGGTGGAATCGCGCACTTCGGTGGCGGTGGGCAGATTGCCAGTGGCCAGGTGGGTAACCTCCAGCTTGCCGTCGAACGGGCTGGCGAAAGCGGCGTCCGGCGCCTGCACCGGGTACACGCGCGGCTTGCCGTTGACCTCGACCTGGCCCGGTTCGAACTCCAGCGTGTCGATCCGGCTCACGCCGCCCACGGTGTTGAGGAACTGCCGCGGCGGATTCACCTGCCACGGCCGCACGGCCAGGGCCAGGGTGTAGTCGTGCGCCACCTTGTCCGGGTTGTGCAGCGTGTAGCGGCCTACCAGCTGCGCCTTGTCCGGGCTGCCCTGCACGAAGCCGGTCACCTTCAAGGCGGCCTTGGGGTGGGCCCAGTCGACGCTGGCAATGGGCAGGTAATCGTCCTGAAGCGACTGCTTTGCCTCCACATCGGCCCAGCTCAGCACCTTCTTGTCGACCACCACGAACGGCTCCACGCTGAAGCTGGCCTTGGCCACTTCCAGTGCACCGTCTTCGCCGATCAGCGCCTGTTCGCGGCCGCCGTCCAGCCCGAGCAGGGTCCAATACGGTTGTTCACCGCTGAAGCCGCGCGGCACGAAGCCACGGGTCAGGTCGGCGCCGACCGACTCAACGAATTCGTTCGGCGTGGCAGCGAAATCCAGCGGCTTGATCGCGATATCGCGGATGCCGTACCGCCAGCTGCTGCCGTGCTGCAGGTCGAAGCGCAGGTAGCGCGCCTCGGTATCGGGCAGTGCCAGCCAGTCGCGCTCGCCGCCACCGCCGGCGGTGATCTCGCGCAGGGTGCGCCAGTCCCGGCCATCGGCCGAGGCACGCACCACGTAGCGGGTAGCTTCCAGGCCGGGCACCCACTGGATCACCGCACCGCCGAACTCGCGCACGTTGTGCAGGTCCAGGCTGATGGTCTGGTCGGGCACGCCACCGCTGATCCACACCGTGTCCGGCTTGCCATCGGCAATACGGCTCTGCAGCGCGGTGGCGGTATCGGCGATCACCGACGGTGCCAGCGCAGACGTATCAGCCGGCGGCAGGGCCTGCAGGGTGAGCCGGTCGAAGCAGACCGTGCCGCGCCCGCCGACCTTGCTGTAGATGGTGAACTCCACTGCCGCGCTTTTACGCAGGGTCTTGTCCGGGTCCGGGCCCCAGGCCTTCTCGATCTGGCGCTGGCGGTACTGCACCGGCGTCCAGGTCTTGGGGAAGGCGTAGCCGGGGCGGTTGACCCACCACACGTTGTCGCCGCTGGCATCGATCAGCTTGAACTGCAGGTCATTGCCGGGCGAATCGCCGCGCAGCTGGAAGCCGACCTGGTAGTTGTCCGGCCAGGTGATGGGCAGCTCGCGGCGGATCGCCACGTAGCCGGAGACTTCGTGGAAGTCGTAGTCCACGCACAGCGCGCGGCCGCCGTTGGCGCCGGCCACGCTGCGCAGTGAGCCGCTGACCTGGTCGGACACCACCAGCTTCCAGGGCGACATGTCGTCGAAGCTGTCCAGGACCTTGGGCGCCGCCGGCACTGCCGGGGGCGCGGCAGGCGCCGCCATCGACCACACCAGACCCAGACCCAGAACCCCCGCGACGACGGCACGCTTCACCCTTTCACACTCCCCAGCAGCAGACCTTGGATGTAGTAGCGCTGCAGCACCAGGAACAGTGCCAGCACCGGAACCACCGTGACCACCGCGCCGGCCATCATCATTTCAACGTCCATGATGTGTTCGCGCGACAACGTGGCCAGGGCAACCGGCAAAGTGTAGTGCTCCTGGTCGGTCAACACGATCAGCGGCCACATGAAATCGTTCCAGGCGCCCATGAAGGTGAAGATCGACAGGGTCACCAGCACCGGCTTGAGCATCGGCAGCACGATCTGGAAGAAGATGCGCAGCTCCCCTGCCCCGTCGATCCGCGCCGCCTCCAGCAGCTCATCGGGAATCGAGCGCGCGTACTGGCGCACCAGGAAGATGCCGAACACGCTGGCCAGCGCCGGCACGATCACCCCGCCGAAGCTGTTGACCAGGCCCAGCTGTTTCATCAGCAGGAACAGCGGCAGCATGGCCACCTGCGCCGGGATCACCAGCGCCGCCAGCAGCACCTGGAAGATCCGCTCGCGGCCGACGAAGCGCAGCTTGGCGAACGCATAGCCGGCCATGGTGTTGAGCAGCAGCGAGCCCAGCGTGATCGCCAGCGAGACGAACAGGCTGTTGACGAAGTTGTTGGCCATGCCGGTCCGGGCGAACAGCTCGTGGTAGTTGTTGGTGGTCACCGACGAGGGCAGCAGCGGCGGCGGGAAATGCGCCGCTTCGCCGGTCGGCATGAACGACACCGACAGCATCCACAGCAGCGGCGCCAGGCTGACCGCGGCCAGCACCAGCAACCCGCCGTTCACCCACCACGCATGCCAGCGCGACTGGCCAATCTCACGACTCATACCAACTGCCTCTTGCGGCCGAAACGCAGCATCAGGCTGGTTACCGCCAGGATGATCAGGAACAGCAGGAACGCCACGGCCGACGCGCGGCCCAGGTTCCACCACTTGAAGCCTTCCTCGAACATGAAGTACAGCACGCTCACGGTGCTCTGCAGCGGGTCGCCGCGGGTCATCACGTAGGGTTCGGCGAACAGCTGGAAGTAGCCGGACACGGTGATCACGCCCACTACCAGCAACACCGGGCCGAGCATCGGCAGGGTGATGTGCAGGAACTGCTTCCAGCGCGAGGCGCCGTCGATGCGCGCGGCCTCGTACAGGTCATGCGGGATCGCCTGCAGGCCGGCCAGGAAGATCACCATGTTGTAGCCGAAGTTCTTCCACACCGCGAACAGCATGATGGTGGGCATGGCCCAGTTCGGGTCGCCCAGCCAGTCGATCGGACTGATCCCCAGATGGCCAAGGCCGTAGTTCACCAGCCCGTAGCTGGTATGGAACAGGTAGCGCCAGATCACCGCCACCGCCACCAGCGTGGTTACCACCGGGGCGAACAGCGCGGTGCGGAACAGCGCCTTGAAGCGCGCGGCCGGGGCGTTGAGCAGCATCGCCGCGCCGAGCGACACGCCGATGGACATCGGCACGCCGACCACCACGAAGTACGTGGTATTCCACAGCGACTTCCAGAACATCGGGGTCTGCAGCAGGTCGATGTAGTTGCCCAGGCCCACGAAGCGCAGGTTGCCGCCATCGGCGAGCGCGTACAGGTCGAAGTCGGTGATGCTCAGCGCCAGCGCCGAGAACACCGGCAGGCCGAAGAACACCCCGATCACCAGCAGCGAGGGGCCGGCGAAGATCCAGCCGGCAAGCGAGCGCTGCTTCATGGCAGCACCTCCGGCGCGGCGCCCTGTTCGGCCTGGGTACGCTGCTCATGCATCCAGCGGCGCTTGGCCAGTACCTTGTCCACGCGGTCATCCAATCGATTCACGGCTACATCCTGATCCAGCCCACCGCGTACCACCTGTTCGGTGACGATGCGCATTTCCTGCACGATACGTTCCCACTCCAGCACCTTCGGGGTCGGCCGCACCCGCTCGAGCTGGTCGCGGAACGGCTGCGCCAGCGGGTCGTTGGCCAGCGAGGGGTGTTCCCAGGTGCTGCGCCGTGGCGGCAGGTCACCGATGATGGAATGGAAGCGCTGCTGGATGTCCGGGCGCGACAGGAACTCAATCAGCTTCCACGACGCTTCCTTCTGCTGCGAGCCGCGGAAGATCACCAGGCTGGTGCCGCCGGCGATGCCGGCGCCGGGGCCGTCCGGGCCCGGCAGTGCGGCGGTGCCCCACTTGCCCTCCAGTTCTTTCGGCTGCAGCTTCTTGAACTCGCGGATGTTCCAGGGGCCGGACAGGTAGAACACGTTGAAGCCCTTGAAGAACTCATCCCACACGTTGGAGATCTGGGTTTCGGACATGCGCGGGGCCCAGCCCTGGGCGAACATGTTCTCGTAGAACGCCAGCGTGCGGCGGAAGCCGGGGCTGCGGAAGTTGCCGCGGGTGTCGTGGTCGCGCAGGAGCGGGTCGGGCTGCTGCAGGGCGAAGGACAGCTGCTGCTCGAACTCGTTGATCGGCATCAGCACCGCGTAGCGGTCCGGACCCTGCATCTTCTTGATCGCCGCCATCATGGTGTTCCACTCGTCCCAGGTGCGCGGCGGGTGGTCGAAGCCAGCCTTGGCCAGCAGGTCCTTGCGGTAGTACAGCAGGCGCGTATCGACGTACCACGGCACCCCGACCAGCTCGCCGTTGATGACGTTGGTATCCCAGATGCCCTGGAAGTAATCGGCCGGGTCGACCACCTTGGATTGGGCCACGAACGGCGCCAACGGGGTCAGCGTGTTGAGTTCGGCGAACTCGGGAATCCAGGTGTTGCCCAGCTGGCACACGTCCGGCAGGCCGTCGGCGGCGAAGGCGGTGAGCAGCTTTTCATGCGCGGCCGTCCACGGGATGTTCTGCACATCGACGTGGATGCCGGGATTGTCGGCTTCGAATTCGCGGATCAGTTCGCTGACCACTTCCGCTTCGCGGCCCATGGCCCAGAAACGCACGGTCACCCCTTCCGGTTCCTTCCGGCAGGCACTCAACAACAGGCTGCCGGCAACCAGCAGCAGAACACTCACCCACAGCTTGGGGCGCGACGACAATGGCACTGCTTACTTCCCCTGGGGCTGGTTGCGGTTCGAATTGGAATTGTTCTTCTGTTCCTGCGCGGCGGCCGCGCGGGATTCGGCGATGCCCATCGAGCGGGCCGAGGCGGCCTTCTCGTCTTTCTCCAGCGCCATCGGCTGGTCTTCGCCTTCCGGGGTGAGCCAGCCACCGGTGAAACCGGCGCGCTCCAGCCCGCGACGGATGTGCGGGTTGTTCTTCATCGTGTCCCACACGAAATCGTTGCGGTAGTTGGCGATCATGGTCAGGATCGGACCCTGGTCGATGCCGATGTAATCACTGGCCACCCAGCCACGATCGGGCACGATGCGCCCGGTCTTGAGCGGAATGTCGAAATTGAAGCTGGGGTTGAACGAATCCAGGAAGCCGTAGCTGGAATACAGGTAATCGCCGTAGCGCTTGTGCATTTCCAGCGTGGCCGGGATCACTTCTTCCGGCGCGAACACCACCGAGGAGATCGCCGCCGTCGGGGCGATGGTGCCGTCGTCGAAGTTTTCGCGCAGGCCGGCGCCGCGCGAGGAATAGTGGCGGAACTGGCGCTGCTCGCCGCGGAATTCCTGCGTGGTGTTCTGCGGGCCGTCGCTGGCGGTCAAACCCCACACGTTTTCGCCGTACTCCTTCCACTGCGCCGGGTTGGCGATGGCGTACTCGCGCTGGGCCAGCGCGGCCGAGCGGCTGTTGAGGAAGTAGGTGCTGCCGCGCTCGCGCATGTACGCGTCCTGGATGTCGCGGAAGTCGATCCAGACGTGGGTGTACTGGTGGCCGAACAGCGGGCCGAAGGACAGGTATTCCTGGCCCTGGAACACGCCCCAGTCGTTGTCGTAGGTGCGCGTCCACACCGTCCACGCATCCGGGCTCACCGGGTGGGTGGGCGAACCCAGCGCGAGGATGTAGACCATCATCGCCTCGTTGTAGCCCATCCAGTCGTGGTCGATGAAGCCACTTTCGGGGAACCAGCCCATCGAGATCAGCGGGGCGCGCTGCTGCAGCCACGGCCAGTCCACGCGCTTGTACAGCGTATCGGCGATGGCGCGGATTTCTTTTTCGCGCGAATCGTCGCCGGTGTAGTACGACTGGGCGAACAGCACGCCCATCATCAGCAATGCGGTGTCCACGCTCGACAGTTCCACCCAGCTGTCATAGCGGTGGCCCTGCTGCATGTCCAGGAAGTGGTAGTAGAAACCCTTGTAGCCGCCCTTGCCGGTGCGCTGCGGGCCCATCGGCATGTCGCGGAAGAACTTCAGCGTGGTCAGCGTGCGGTCCACCGCCTGGGTACGGCTGACCCAGCCGTTTTCCACGCCGATCGGGTACGCGGTCAGCGCGTAGCCCACCGAGGCGATGCTGGCGAACGGGCGCGACGGATAGCGGTCCGGGCTGAGCCCGTTGATTTCATTGGTGGTGTCCCAGAAGAACTGGAACGTGCGGCGTTCGATATCGTCGAACAGCGGGGGCAGTTCTGGTTTCATCGGGCGCGGGGGAACGTCGGCCTCTACGAGGATGACCGGCGGCTTGGGTTTGGCTGGCGCGTCCTGCGCCTGCGGCTTGCAGCCGACCACGGCTGCCGCCAGAACTGCCAGTGCCAATACGCGGGGTACCTTCATCGTGCCAACCCTCCGGAATCTTCGAATTTCAGGCCAGCATAGCTGGCCTTGGAGTGAAATCGTTTACAGCTTGGGTTCATTAAAAGCCGGTTCTCCCCAGACCGCGAGGACACGCATGGCGTGTCTCTACGGCTGGGGGACCGGCCTGCGGCGTAGTGACACGCCATGCGTGTCAAAACGCCATGGGTGTCACCACATTCCCCTCATCAGAAGCGGAAGCCCACTTCTGCCTTCACCTGGCGCGGCGTACCGACGATATCGCCGGTCTCGTTGTAGCTGGCCAGCAGCTTGCCGTTGGACTTGGTGTAGTTGTAGTTGGAGAAGTTGTCGAAGTTGAACACGTTGATGATGTCGATACGCGCGTACAGCTCGGTGTCGCCCGGCATCTTGAACGTCTTCGTGGCCTGCAGGTCGACCGAGCGGTAGCCCCAGATCTTGCCACCGACCAGGAAGCGACCGTTGCCGTCCGGCACCGCGGCGCCGGGGGTCGGCAGATCGAAGCCGCTGGACTGTGCCACCGGGTACCAGTCGTTCACCGCGGTCGGGGTCGCCAGGGTGATCTTGCCACCGAAGGTGATGTCCCAGAAGCCGGCATACGAACCGGTCAGCACGATGCGATGGCGCGGTGCACCGTTGGAACGGATGGTCGGGTAATCGGTGATCAGGCCGCGGTCAAAGGCGTAATGCTCGTTGATGTCGCGGTTGTGGCGCGCGGTGGTCCAGGTGTAGGCGATCGAGGTGCCCCAGCCGCTTTCCTTGGTGAACGGCTTCTGTGCCGACAGCAGCACCTGCGTGGCACGGGTCTTGATGCCCTGCTGGCCGATGATCAGGCTGCCGAAGCCCGGGATGTTGCAGCTCCAGGCCTGGCTCAGGCCCGGCTCGGTGCCGCCGCACAGGCGCGGGTCATCGAAGAACTGGCCGGTCGGATAACGGTTGCCCAGGGTGAAGGCGAAGCCGTCATAGGTCAGCGTACGGGCGACGGTGGCGTCGGTCAGCCAGTCGCCAACCTGGTTGGACATGCCCAGGCTGAACTGGTCGGCGTACGGCGCCTTCAGGTTGTTGTTGAGCATGTCCACTTCCAGCCCGGCATTGCTGGTCGAACCGACCAGGGCCTGCAGGTTCTGGATGCCGTTGAGCAGGTTCGGATCCCAGTCGTAGCACGCGGCCTGGCCGTTGAGGCAGGCGCCGGTGGCCGGGTTGCGGAAGTAGATGGTCGGCTGCGGCAGGGCCAGCTTGGTGGTTTCCAGCTGCAGGTAGTCGAACAGGTCGCGGTCGTAGGAACGGCCGGCACCACCGTGGATCACGTGCTGCTCGTCGGCGTTGAGGTCATACGAGAAGCCCAGTCGCGGCTGCCAGGCATTCTTGAATGCCTTGCGGTTGTGGCCGTTGCTGATGTAATCGTTGATGTTCAGCCCGCCCAGCGCCATCGACTGCGCATAGGTCTGGCCGGCGGCTGCACGCGGATCCTGGCTGTTGAGTGCCGCCACCACTTCCGGCGGGGTCACGAAGTCCAGGTAGGTCGGGTTCTTTTCGTAATCCCAACGCAGGCCGAGGTTCAACTGCAGATGGTCGTTGACCTGCCAGTCGTCCTGGATGAACAGGCCGATCTGCTTCACCTTCGAGCGCACTTCACCGGTCACGCCGGACACACCGGTGACCGGCTTGACGAACTGCGCCTTGTACGGGATGTCGGACGGGAAGTCCGGATCGCCCAGGGTGTAGGTGAACTGCGGGTTGATCTCCTGCGCATCCGATGCGTACAGGTCGATTTCCTTGTACTTGGCGCCCATCTTGATGGTGTGGTCGCCGGCCCACTCGATGCCGTCCAGGGTCAGGTTGTCTTCGATCGACCAGCCCTTCTGGCCCTTCACCTGCGAATCCAGCGCCGAGGCGCCGCCGATCTGCACCAGGGTGCGGTCGTCGGTGCCATCCGGTGCGGTGTACACGTAACCGTTGCCGATGGTCAGCGGCACCGGGTTGTTGAACGAATCTTCGTGGGTGAGCATCAGTTCGTTGTAGAACCGCTCACCGCTGTGGTTCCAGCGCAGCGCGTAGCGACGGTCGGTGTTCTCGGTTTCCTTGCCGTGCGACGGCGCGGTCTGCCCACTGAACTGCTGCTGGGTTTCGTCGCGGTCCTGGAAGGTCAGCTCGATGCGATCGTTGTCGGTCGGCTCCACGTCGATCTTGGCGAAGATCAGGTCCTGCTGGAACGGCTGGCTGGCCGGGCCCAGCTGGGCGGCGGCATCGGCCGGCAGCAGGCCGACGCGGTTGGTTACCGAGCCTTCCGGGGCGATGGTCACCGGCAGGTCGAAGCGCTTGGCTTCGTAGGTCACGAAGAAGTGGGCCTTGTCCTGCACGATCGGGCCGCCCAGGGCGAAGCCGTATTCCTTCTCGGCAGAGACTTCCTTGGTCTTGCCTTCCTGGCGCTCGGCCGGGGTCTTGGCGCGCATGTCTTCGTCGGTGTAGCGGTAGAACGCCTCACCCTTGAATTCATTGGTACCGGACTTGGTCGCGGCGGTCACCGCCGCGCTGGAGACCTGGCCGTATTCGGCCTTGTAGTTGCCGCTGATGACCTTGTATTCGCCGATGGCCAGCTGCGGGAACGGGTTGCCGGCGCTGCCGGACTGGCCGGCCACGCCGCCGCCCTTGACGTAGCTCTTCTGGCCCACGCCGTCGATGTAGACGTTGGTGCCGTCGGCATTGGTGGCACCGCCGCGCAGCGAGGTGTTGCCCTTCGCATCACGGGTGAAGATCATGCCCGGCACCGCGTCGGCGAATTCCAGGAAGTTGCGCGACACCTGCGGGGTGGTCTGGATCTGCTGCAGGCTGACCGTCTTGCCCACTTCGGAAGTACGCACTTCCTGCAGCAGGGTCGGGGCGACCACGTTGACGGTGTCGAGGTTGGTCGCGTTGGCGGTGCTGCCATTGGCCGGGGCGCCGCTGAAGTTCAGCGTCGCGGTCGAGGCCACGGTCACGGTGACCTTCTGGGTCTGGCCGTTGGCCACCACGTCATAGGTGCCCGGGTCCAGGCCCATCAGCGAATAGGTGCCATCGGCACGGGTGGTGGCGCGGCGCACGCTGCCGCTGGCCACGTTGGTGGCGGTGACTTCGGTACCGGCCTCGGCCTGGGCGACCTGGCCACGCAGCGAAGAGGTGGCCGACTGGGCCATCAGGGAAGGTGCGGCGCCCAGCAACAGGCAGCTGACCAGTGCGCTCGACAGCAGGCGGCGGGCCGGCATGCGGGTGCGGTGATTGGAATACGTCATGTAAATCTCCGGGTGGTGGAAGCCGTCGTTGCGGCCGCCTGTCTTTTTTTTGGATTGCGTGAAATACCGATACAGCGTTCAGCGGCCCAACAAGTCACGACCAACGGTCGCGACCTACTGCGTTCCGCCTTTCGGCGGAACGCTTGAATCACGCACGATCAGGCGCGGTACAAGTGTCTGCTTGTCACCGGCCGTTTCCGTGTTGTTGCCATCCATCAACTGCAACAGACGCGTCGCCGCCTTATCGCCAAGCTCGGCGATACTCACCTGCATCGTCGTCAACGACGGGTGAACGAAACGCGCCAGGGGGATGTCATCGAAGCCTGCCAATGCCACGTCGGCCGGCACGCGCACGCCGGCCTGCGCGAACGCGTACAGGCAACCGAGCGCCATCATGTCGTTGGCTGCGAATACCGCATCGGGCAATGCACCGGCGGCCAGCAGCTCCTGCCCGGCGCGGTGGCCGGAGGCTTCATCGAAGTCGCCGGGCAGCTCAATGCCCTCGGCGGCACCCCCGAACGCGGCCAGCGCATCGCGGAAGCCGCGCAGGCGTTCGCGCGCATCGAAGTTCAGCTCGGGGCCGCCGATGAACGCGATACGGCGGTGGCCGGCCTCGAGCAGGTGCGCGGTCATCGCCATCGCACCAGCATGGTCATCGATGCTCAGCACCGGGTGATCCTGCTCGGGCAGGTACGTGTTGATCAGCACCGTGGGCAGCGCCTGGGGCAGGTTGTCGGTCAGGAAGCCGGGGCTTTCCGCATACGGGGACAGCACCAGCAGCCCGTCGACCCGGCCGCGCATGGCCCGCAGGGCCGCGCCCTGCTGCTCCTGGTCGCCGTGGTAGCTGGACACCAGCAGATGCTGGCGGCGCGCGCGGGCCACGTTGTCGATGCCGCGCATCAGCTCGGAGAAGAATTCGCCATACAGGTCCGGCAGCACCACGCCAATGGTGTTGGTGCGCCGGCTGCTCAGGCTGCGGGCCGCCGCGTGCGGGGTGTAGCGCAGGCGCGCCGCCACCTCCAGCACCAGCTTGCGCACCGGTTCGGCGACGTTTTCATGGCCATTGAGCGCACGCGATACCGTCGCCACAGAGACGCGGGCTTCGCGGGCTACATCTTTGATTGTGATAGCTGCCTTGTTCACTTCGCCGCCCTCCACGGCTTAGAGATCTGGGCTTGGCGCGGAATGTAAGCGTTTTCAATCCCGGATGTAAACACTACGTTAGGCAAATGTCGCACGGCGGTAACCTCGGGGTGTCTTGGAGAGGTCGCCCCGGGACTCACCGGGACAAGGCAGGACAAGGGTTTCAGCCCTTTTTTGACGGCGCTTCGGCACGAATGGACAACGCGTGGATATCGGTCTCCATCAGGGTGCCCAAGGCGTTGTAGACCGCGCGATGGCGCGCAAGCGGCAGCTTGCCTTCGAAGGCCGCGCTGACCACGTGGACATTGAAGTGCCCGCGCCCATCGCGCGCGCCCTCATGCCCGGCGTGGCGGTGGCTGTCGTCCTCCACCTCCAGCAGTTCCGGATCGAAGGCGGCCTGCAGCGCCGCCCGGATCATCTCCACCCGGCTCATGGCAGCACCTTGCGGAACGGGCGGACCTCGGTGCGCACATACACCCCGGCCTCCACATAGGGATCGGCCGCCGCCCAGTCCTGGGCTTCGGTGAGCGAATTAAACGCGGCGATCACCACGCTGCCGCTGAAGCCGGCCGGGCCCGGATCTTCACTGTCGATGGCCGGGCACGGGCCGGCCAGCAGCAGCCGCCCCTCGTCGCACAGGGCCTGCAGACGGGCAAGATGGGCCGGCCGGGCCGACAGGCGGGCGGCCAGCACATCGGTGCCGTCATAGCCTTCAATCACATACCACACGGGCAACTCCTGGGGTTCAGCTAAACAAACGCCGCGATTCTAGCCCGCCTCGCTGGACACTGCCGTTGTGAAGCCGTACTCTTGACCACATTGCACGTGGCTGGACGCAGCAACCCTGTGGCTACAGGGCCCCACTGCCCCACACCAGCACACGTAGACGACCTCCCGTAGTTCTGTCGCTGCATTTGAGCAGCGCGTCCTGCTGCTGTTTGAAATGTCATGGCTAGCGATCCTGCCGCCCGGGTGTTCCGGTTGCGCCAGGCGCAGCAAACTGGTCCGTTGCAATACCGACGTCAATCTTGATGACCTCTGAACTCGCGCTCGACGCGAACCCGCAAATCCGGCCGACCGCCCCTCAGCAGCAGGAAATGCCGCTGGCCGTGGTGCATGGGCAACCGGTCCTGCAGATTCCGCAGGACCTGTACATCCCGCCGGATGCGCTGGAAGTCATCCTGGATGCCTTCGAAGGTCCGTTGGACCTGCTGCTGTACCTGATCCGCCGGCAGAACCTGGATATCCTGGATATTCCGGTGGCCGAGATCACCCGCCAGTACGTCGAATACATCAACGTCATGCAGGAGCTGCGCTTCGAACTGGCGGCCGAATACCTGGTGATGGCGGCGATCCTGGCCGAAGTGAAGTCGCGGATGCTGCTGCCGCGGCCGCCCAGCGTGGAAGGCGAGGAAGCCGACCCGCGTGCGGAGCTGGTGCGCCGGCTGCAGGAGTACGAACGTTTCAAGCAGGCTGCCGAGGACATCGACGCCCTGCCCCGCCAGGACCGCGACACCAGCCTGGCCCATGCCTTCGTGCCCGACCGCGCGGCGATCAAGCTGCCGCCGCCGGTGGACCTGAAGGAAATGCTGATGGCGCTGCACGACGTGCTCAAGCGCGCCGAGCTGTTCACCGGCCACGCGATCAAGCGCGAGGCCCTGAGTGTCCGCCAGCGCATGGGCGATGTGCTGGGCCGTCTGGAAGACGGCAGGTTCTACCGGTTTGAAACGCTGTTCACCGCCGAAGAAGGCAAGCTGGGGGTGCTGGTCACCTTCCTGGCCCTGCTCGAATTGGCCAAGGAACAGCTGCTGGACATCGTCCAGGAAGCTCCGCTGGCGCCGATCTACGTCAAGTCCCTGGCCGCCGGCAACACCAACGAACCGCTGCAGTTCAACAGCGAGTTCGACGACAACGACGCCGCCAACGACCCTGACTGAGCACCCGACCCACGCATGGATCAACCGCTGATCAACCGTATTGTCGAAGGGGCGCTGCTGGCTTCCAGCCAGCCGCTGACCCTGGCCCAGCTGCAGGGCCTGTTCCCGGAGGAAGAGCCGGCGCCGCCGGGCAGCATCGAACGCGCGCTGGAACTGCTGCGCGAAGGCTGCGCCGACCGCGGCGTGGAGCTGGTCGAGGTGGCCTCCGGCTTCCGCTTCCAGGTCACCAACGAAGTCCACGGCTTCATCACCCGGCTGTGGACCGAGCGCAAGACCCGCTACACCCGTGCCACCCTGGAAACCCTGGCGCTGATTGCCTACCGCCAGCCGATCACCCGCGGCGAGATCGAACAGGTCCGTGGCGTGGCGGTCAGCAGCAACATCATCCAGGCCTTGGAAGAACGCGAATGGATCCGCGTGATCGGCCACCGCGACGTGCCCGGCAAGCCGGCGCTGTTCGGCACCACCAAGGGCTTCCTGGATTACTTCGGGCTCAAGCGCCTGGACGAGCTGCCGCCGCTGTCCGAGCTGCGCGACCTGGGCGAACTGGAACCGCAGCTGCCGCTGGACAACGACGGCCAGCTGGCCGGCCGGATCGCCGCCGGCGTGGCGGACCCGGACGCCGAACCGCAACCGGAAACCATCCCGGAACCAGAACCGGAACCGGAATCCGAACCGGAACCCGAACAGGACCCGGCCACTGCCCGTTCCGCCGCCCGCGCCGCCCTGATGGCCGCCCGACTGGCGGAACAGGACGCCGAGTCAGACAATAGCGATACCCCATCCCATGCGCCGCCGTCGCTCCCCGACGACGACGCGGATACAACCGCCAGCGATGGCGAGCCCGATACCGTGCCGGGACCCCGCGCGGCGCACCAGAACGAAACCGAAAACAACGCCGTCGCGAAGACGACCGTGGCTGTTGACGAAGCCGATCCCGAACCAGAGGCCGACGAAACCGTCGCCGGCCGGAGCCAAGTAAATGAGTGACACCCCCCGCAAGCTGTCGTTGAACAAGCTTTCGCTCAAGCGCGAAAACGAAACCGAACAGCCCAAGCTCGAAGAGCGCCTGCACAAGGTGCTGGCACAGGCCGGCCTCGGCTCGCGCCGCGCGCTGGAACAGCGCATCGCCGATGGTCTGGTCAAGGTCAACGGCGAAGTCGCCCAGACCGGCCAGTCGATCAAGAGCGGCGACAAGGTTGAACTGGACGGCCGTGGCTTTGTCGCCACCGCGCTGACCGAAACCTCGCGCGTGCTGGCTTACAACAAGCCCGAAGGCGAAGTGACCACCCGCGAAGATCCCGAAGGCCGCCCGACGGTGTTCGAAGCGCTGCCGGCCCTGAAGGGCGCGCGCTGGATCGCGATCGGCCGCCTGGACATCAACACCACCGGCCTGCTGCTGGCCACCACCGATGGCGAACTCGCCAACGCGATGATGCACCCCTCCTACGAGGTCGAGCGCGAATACGTCGTGCGCGTGCGTGCACCGGAAGGCGAAGAGAAGGTGCCCGACAGCATCGTCGACCGCCTCTCCCGTGGCGTGGCGCTGGAAGACGGCCCGGCCAAGTTCGACGAGATCGAACGCATCGGCGGCACCGATTCGCACGACTGGTTCCGCGTGGTCGTCAAGGAAGGCCGCAACCGCGAAGTGCGCCGCCTGTGGGAATCGCAGGGCTGCCAGGTGAGCCGCCTCAAGCGCACCCGCTACGGCAAGGTCTCGCTGCCGCGCGAACTGCTGCGTGGCCAGTCGGTCGAACTGCCGGCCAAGCAGGTTGAAGCGCTGCGCGCCGAACTGAAGCTGGAAGAAGGCGCCCCCTCGGCGCTGACCCTGCAGCCGGTGATCGGCCAGCGCCGCGCCGCCAAGACCACCGTGCGCGTGTCGCGCGAAGGCGGTCGTGGCAATGCCTACGTCAATGGCCACAACCAGGCCGACGAAGGCCGCGAACTGCGTCGTTTCGACAATGTGCGCGAAGACCGCGGCCGTGGTCGCGGCGGCAAGGGCGGCGGCTTCAAGGGTGGCCTGACGGTCACCGGCGAAGCGGCGGCCAAGCAGTCGCAGCGCCCGTTCAAGCAGCGCCCGGACAAGGGCAACCGCGCCCTGCCCGAAGGCAACCCGGCCGCGTTCCGCAGCTGGTACGTGCCCGATGGCGTGAGCACCGGCCCGAGCAACCACCGCAACGCCGGTCCGGGCGCAGCCCGTGGCCCGGGCGCACGTGGTCCGGGTGCCGGCGCAGGCGCCGGTGGCCAGGGCCGTCCGTACGGCAAGCCGAAGGGTCCGGGCGGCGCAGGCGGCCAGGGCCGTGGCGCCTACGGTGAGCGCAGCGGCGGCGGCTTTGGTGGCGAAGGTCGCGGTGAAAACCGTGGCGGCTACGGCGGCCAGGGCCGTCCGGCCGGTGCCGGTGCCGGCGCGGGCAACCGCAGCGGCCAGGGCGCACAGCGCCACCCGTACGGTCACCCGGGCAATGCCCCGAGCTTCCCGTCCGACCACGCCAATCCGGGCGCCAGCCCGTACGGCACGCCCCGCCCGGCCGGCCGTCCCGGCGGCAACCGCGGCCCCGGTGGCCCGGGTGGCAACCGTGGTCCGGGCGGTCCCGGCGCACGTGGTCCCGGCGGCCCGGGTGGCAACCGTGGCCCGGGTGGCCCCGGTGCACGCGGCCCGGGGGGTCCCGGCGGTCGTCCCGGCGGCGCACGCCCGGGTGGCAGCCGCGGTCCCGGTGGCGGTGGCCACCGTGGCGGCGGCCCGCGCGGCGGCTGATGCATGAAAAAAACCCGGTCATTGACCGGGTTTTTTTTTCGTCGCTATCGGTTCCAGCCCCAATCGGCAATCTTGTAGTACGTAGCGTCGTGGTCGGGCGTGACGAAGACGGCATGGATACCGCCGTTGCGGCTGCCGCCGGTCACGATGCGCCAGTTTTCGTAGGGGTGCCCTTTGCCCCACATCACCGGATAACGGTGATAGAAGTTGCCGGTACGGTCGGGCGGAAGCAGCCCTTTGGGGTTATCGAATCGTTTGGAGATTCTCACCTTTGAAGGGTCCGGGGTGGTTCCGCGCGGCCCGAATTGACGGATTTCGACGATCCTGTCACGGACCGGCGTTGGAAGGTCGCCCATGCGCTTCATCACCATGCCGGTCTTGTCGCGATGGATGACGCCCGTGGCGTCCGCCGGCGAAAGTGTCGGTGCCGCACCTTGCGCAGTTGCAGGCGTTGCCCGCGCTGGAGTGCGCGGCGCCGCCGGTGCGGTGCGCGCGACCGGATTCCGCCAGGATGCGGCTGACGTGCCTGGACCGGGCGTGTTGAGATGCATCCGCTGATAGCGCCCGGCCATCCCCACGCCAGCCATCAACCCTACCGCTGCGATCGCCCCACCAATGATCCACGGAAGCGCGCTGCTGCCGCCGTCATCGCGGTCGCCTGCGCCGGCCGACGCCGCGATGCCCGCCCCGCCTACGCCTGCCACCAGGCCCAGCAGCATCACCGGCAGCGCGAACTGCCCGCTGGGGTCGCCGTAGTTGAGCGGATCGCCGCCACAGTAGGCGTAGGCGTTGATTCCCCCGCGGCCGAACGGGCTGAGCCGGTCAGGACTATGGAAGCGGTGCAATACCGGGTTGTACACACGGCGGCCGTTGCCCAGGATCTGCCAGTAGACGGCAGGTTCGTGCAGCTGGCCGTTGAAGCCAAGGCGCGTGAACCGGTTCGCGCGCGTGCTGGTTTGAAGCGACATGGATTCACCCCTCGCGTAACCCCCGCAGGCGGAGATAGTGTCGGTGCGGTGGGTGTTTTTGGGGCGTGATGGGTCAGCGCCGTTCGATGGTGAAGCGGCTGCCGGCTACGCCGAGGTCCCAGCCCTTGCCGGTGCCTGCCAAGGCGAGCGATACGTCGCCCTTGGTGACGACCTGCGCGCTGCTGGATTTGTCCGCGCCGGCATGGGCTTCGACGGCGGCGTAGGAGCCGATCAGGTCGTTGACCGAATAGGCGCCTGAGAACCTGCCCTTGCCGTCGGTGATCTTGGACTTGCCTACGGTCAGCCCGCCGCCCTTGACGCTGATCTTGACCGGAATGCGCGCGCCGTTGTCGCAGGTGATCGTACCAGTGCCCGAGGCGGTCTTGTAGATCACCGACCAACCGGCCAGGGAGTAATGCAGCTCGCAGTCGATGTTGCCGGCGGCCTGCGCGGCCGGAACCGCAGCCATGCTGGCGAAGGCGAACAGGGCCAGGGAAAGCTTCTTCATAGCGGTGCGCTCGTACGGAGTGGGAACGAAGCCGAATCTAGCAGTGCCGGCGTCGCGCCGGCATGAGGCACTTCCACGGCATGCAATCGCCATTCACCTACCGCCCGCCAACGGCCGCCGCAATGTCGATCGATGTGCGGGTCAGCCCAGGGTAAAGGTGTCTGCGTCCAGCATCGCCGGGAAGCGGGCGCGGTGCGCGGCGAGCGCTGCCGCGGAAATCGTGGTGGTGACCACCTGCTCGCGCTCGCGGATCTCCACCTGCGGCTGCCCGAGGAAATCGATCACCGCGCTGTCGCCGGCGTAATGCAGGTCGTTGCCGTCCACGCCCACGCGGTTGACCGCCGCGACGTAGCACAGGTTTTCAATCGCTCGCGCGCGCAGCAGGGTGCGCCAGGGATACGCACGCGCCGAGGGCCAGTTGGCCACGAAGATCTGCAGGTCGAAGTCCAGGTCGTCGGCACGCTCCACGTTGTAGCGGTTGCGGCAGAACACCGGGAAGCGCAGGTCGTAGCAGACCTGCGGATTGATCCGCCAGCCTTTCCATTCCACGCTCAGCCGTTCATTACCGGCGGCATAGCGCAGGTGCTCGTTGCCGTAGCGGAACAGGTGGCGCTTGTCGTAATACTCCAGGCCACCGTCCGGGGTGGCCCACAGCAGCCGGTTGTACACGCCCTCGCCCACCCGCAGCTGCACGCTGCCGGTCACCGCAGCACCCAACCGCACCGCCTGCTCGCGGATCCAGGCCACGGTGGCACCGTCCATGCCTTCGGCACGGAAGATCGCGTCATTGGAAAAACCGCTGGTGAACGTTTCCGGCAGGATCACCAGATCGGTCTGCCCGGCCAGTGGCGCCAACAGCGCGCCGTAGTATTCGCGGTTGCCCTCGGGGTCATGCCAGCGCGTGTCGCCCTGGATCAGACTGATGCGCAGATCGGGACGGTTGGCGGCGCCCATCACAGCACCTGCAGGCGTTCGATCGCCGCGCTGAGCGTGGCGTCGTTCTTGGCAAAGCACAGGCGCACCAGGCGCTGGCCTTCCGGCGCCGTTTCGTAGAACGGCGACAGCGGAATGGCGGCCACGCCCTTTTCGATGGTCAGCCACTTCACGAACTCATGGTCCGGCAGGTCGCTGATGGCCGAATAGTCCACCAGCTGGAAGTACCCGCCCGGCACCGGCAGCGGCTTCAGGCGCGTGGTGAGCAGCTGCTCGCGGAACGCATCGCGCTTGGCCTGGTAGAACGCGCCCAGTTCCAGGTGGTGTTCCGGCTCATCGCGGATCATCGCGGCGAAACCGTACTGGGCCGGGCCGAAGCTGGTGAAGGTGTTGTACTGGTGCACCTTGCGGAATTCGGCGCTCATCGCCGGCGGTGCCACCGCATAGCCGATCTTCCAGCCGGTGCAGTGGTAGGTCTTGCCAAAGCTGGAAATGACGAAGGCGCGCTCGCGCAGTTCCGGGTAGCGCAGCGCCGATTCGTGGCGGCGGCCGTCGTAGATGATGTGTTCGTAGACTTCGTCGGAAATCAGATAGATACCGGTGCCGCGCAGCACGTCGGCCAGGGCCTGCATGTCATCGGCGGTGAGCATCGCGCCGGACGGATTGTGCGGGGTGTTGACCATCAGCAGGCGGGTGCGCGGGGTGATGGCGGCGCGCACACGGTCCCAGTCGACCGCGAAGGTCTGCGGGTCCAGCGGCACGTGCACGGCGCGGGCGCCGGCCAGGTCGATGGCCGGTTCGTAGCAGTCGTACGCCGGGTCCAGCACGATCACTTCCTCGCCGGGGCGGACCACGGCGTGGATGGCGTTGAAGATCGCCTCGGTGGCGCCGCTGGTGACGGTGATTTCGGTGTCGGGGTCGATCTGGGCGCCATACAGGTCCAGCGACTTCTGGGCGATCGCCTGGCGCAGCGGGGCCACGCCGGTCATCGGCGGGTACTGGTTCAGCCCGCCGTGCATGGCCTTGACGGTTTCATCGATCAGGCGCTGCGGGGCTGAAAAATCCGGGAACCCCTGACCCAGGTTCACGGCGCCGTGTTCGGCCGCCAGCTGGGACATCACGGTGAAAATGGTGGTGCCCACCTTGGGCAGCTTGGTCTGGGGGTTCATCGGCAACCGGGGGATCAAAGGCGGAGACCCCGAAGTGTACGAAATCTGGAGGCCGAGGCCTCGGCCATTGGGTTCGGGATGGATCCGCCGGTACACTGCGCCGATGCTGAATTCTTCGAATACCCCTCCGTTGCTGGCCGCGCATGGCCTGGCCTTCAGTCGCAACGATGAACCGGTGTTCGGGCCGCTCGACCTCCAGGTCGATGCGGGTGAGGCGCTGCTGGTGCAGGGCGACAACGGCGCCGGCAAGACCACCCTGCTGCGGGTGCTGGCCGGGCTGCTGCGCCCGGGCAGCGGGACGATCCAGATCGATGGGCGCCCGGCCGGGCACCGCGAGCGCGCCCAGTTCGTGGCGTACCTGAGCCACCTGCCCGGCCTCAAGCCGGACCTGGACACGCTGGAGAACCTGAATTTCCTGTGCGGCCTGCATGGCCGGCGCGCGCGGCAGATGCCAGGCAACGCGCTGGCCATCGTGGGCCTGGCTGGCTTTGAGAACACCTTGGTGCGGCAACTGTCGGCCGGGCAGAAGCGGCGGCTGGCGCTGGCCCGCATCTGGCTGTCGCCGGCGCCGCTGTGGCTGCTGGACGAGCCGTACGCGAACCTGGACCTGGACGGCATCAACCTGGTGAACCGGATGATTTCTGCGCACCTGCGCAGCGGCGGGGCGGCCCTGGTCACCACGCACGGTGCGTATGCCGCGCCGCCGGTGCGGACCCGGCTGGTGCATCTGGGGAGTGCCGGGCAGCCCGTGGCCGGGCAGAGCCCGGCACTGCCGGAGGTGCGCGCATGATCGCACCTGGCACCGAACCCGGCCTGTGGCAGACCGCACGCGCCCTGGCCGGGCGCGACCTGCGCCTGCTGTGGCGCCGCCGCGGCGATGCGCTGCAGCCGCTGCTGTTCGCGCTGCTGGTGGTGGTGCTGTTTGCGCTGGCGCTGGGCCGCGATCCGCCGCTGATGGCGCAGGTGGCCGCTGCGGTGCTGTGGCTGGCGGTGCTGCTGGCCGGGCAGCTTTCGCTGGACAGCCTGTTCCGCAGCGACGCCGAGGATGGCTCGCTGGAACAGTGGCTGCTGGCGCCGGTGCCGCTGGCCTGGCTGGTGCTGGTGCGGGTGCTGGTGCACTGGGCCACCACCGCCCTGCCGATGATCGTGGTGGCACCGCTGCTGGCCGAAATGCTGCATCTGCCACATGACCAACTGCCGATATTGCTGGCATCGTTGCTGCTCGGCACGCCGCTGCTCAGCCTGATCGGCGGGGTGGTGGCAGCGCTGACAGTGAGCATCCGTCGCTCTGGTATTCTCGTGGCGTTGCTGGCGTTGCCGCTGTTCGTGCCGGTGCTGGTGTTTGGTGCAGGCAGTGTGGCGGCCGCCGCGCGCGGGCAGGATCCGGTGGGGGCGTTGCTGCTGCTGGGTGCCGGGTTGGTGGTGGCGCTGGTGTTGGCGCCGTTGGCGACTGCTGCGGCCATCAGGATTTCATTGAGTTGATGTGCAAGTGGATTGCGCTGCTTCGTTCGTCATGACACGCATGGCGTGTCACTACGTGTTTGTTGCTTTCTAGCTGGATAGCCATCGCTGCATGAATAGCCTTGTCCGCTGGTTCCACCAACTCGGTTCGCCCCCCACCTTCGACCGCTTCGCGTCGCGCTGGTCGCGTGTGTTCACCATCGCCGCGCTGCCGGTGCTGCTGATCGGCATCTGGCAGGGCATCTTCGTGGTGCCGGCCGAGCAGACCCAGGGCGACGCCTTCCGCATCATCTACATCCACGTGCCCAGCGCGTGGATGAGCCTGTTCGTGTTCGCGTTGATGGCGCTGTATTCGGCCATCGCGCTGGTCTGGCGGATCAAGATCTGCGAGATCCTGGCGATGGCCTGCGCGCCGATGGGCGCCGGCTTCACCCTCATCACCCTGCTCACCGGCAGCATCTGGGGCAAAGGCACCTGGGGCACGTGGTGGGATTGGGACCCGCGCATGACCAGCGAACTGATCCTGCTGTTCCTGTACCTGGGCGTGATCGGCCTGTACCACGCCATTGAGGACCGCCGCAGCGCCGCGCGCGCGGCTGGCCTGCTGGCTATCGTCGGCGTGGGCCTGCTGCCGATCATCCGTTACTCGGTCGACTGGTGGGGTGGCCTGCACCAGCGCCAGTCGGTGAACGTGTTTGGCGACAACGCCGTGCGCCCGGAGCTGATCGCGCCGCTGTGGTGGATGGTGGTCGCCACCAAGCTGTGGTTCGTCGGCTCGCTGCTGGCCAAGGCGCGTGCCGACAACCTCAGCCGCGAAGCCGGCAAGGCCTGGGTGGCGCAACGCCTGGGCACCGAGCCTGCCGGGGAGCTGCAACGATGACGCATGTCGGGTTCATTGCCGCCGCGTACGCGGTGTTCGTGCTGGTGCTGGCGGCCGACGCGCTGGGTTCCTGGCTGCGGCTGCGCAGCGCGCGTCGCCAAGCCCTTCAGCGCCAGCAGCGCCAGGCCGCGCGCGACCAGCGCACGCCGGGCACGCCGCTGGCCACGGAGCTGAGCCGATGACGCCGGTACAGCGCCGCCGCCTGGTCTGGGTGCTGCTGCTCCTGCTTGCATCCGGTCTTGCCACCACGCTGGTGGCGTTCGCGCTCCAGCGCAACATCGCCTACCTGTACACGCCTTCGGAAGTGCTGCGCGGCGAACAAGGCACCCAATCCAATTTCCGCCTCGGCGGCATGGTGGTCAAAGGCTCGTTCCAGCGCGCCGAGGGCTCGCTGGAGGCCCACTTCGTGGTGACCGATGGCGATGCCACGCTGCCGGTGACCACCTCGCGGATCCTGCCGGACATGTTCCGCGAAGATTCGGCCGTGGTAGCGCTGGGCACTCTGAAAAACGGCGTGTTCTTGGCCGATGAAGTGCTGGCCAAGCACGACGAGAACTACATTCCCAAGGAAGTGGCCGACAAGATGGGCGCGGCCCACACCAAGCACGACGTGCCGGTGCCGGCCGTGGAGACACGCTGAGTGCTGCCTGAGCTGGGGCAGGTACTGCTGGTCTGTGCGCTGCTGGCCGCCCTGCTGCAGGCGGTGCTGCCGCTGTGGGGCGCGCAGCGCGGGCGCGGTGCGTGGATGGCCGTGGCCGTGCCGGCCGCCTTCGCGCAGCTGGTGCTGGTGGCCGGCGCATTCGCGCTGCTGACCGTCGCCTTCGTGCAGCAGGATTTCTCGGTGCGCTACGTGGCCGAAAACTCCAATACCCTGCTGCCGCTGGCGTATCGCTATTCGGCCGTCTGGGGCGCGCACGAAGGCTCACTGTTGATGTGGGTGCTGGTACTGGCGCTGTGGGGCGGCGCGGTAGCGCTGTGGTCCAAGCGCCTGCCAGACACCGTGCGCGCGCGCGTGCTGGGGGTGATGGGCATCATCAGCCTGGGCTTCATCGCCTTCCTGTTCTTCACCTCCAATCCGTTCGCGCGGCTGCTCCCGGCACCGCTGGAAGGCCGCGACCTCAACCCGCTGCTGCAGGACCCGGGGCTGATCATCCACCCGCCGATGCTGTACATCGGCTACGTGGGCTTCGCGGTGCCGTTTGCGTTTGCCATTGCCGCGCTGCTGGACGGCCACGTGGATGCGCGCTGGCTGCGCTGGACCCGGCCGTGGACCAATGTTGCCTGGGGCTTTCTTACCCTGGGCATCGCGCTCGGCAGCTGGTGGGCGTACTACGAACTGGGCTGGGGTGGCTGGTGGTTCTGGGACCCGGTGGAAAATGCCAGCTTCATGCCGTGGCTGGCCGGCGCCGCGCTGATCCATTCGCAGGCCGTGACTGAAAAACGCGGCAGCTTCGCCAGCTGGACACTGCTGCTGGCCATCGCCGCCTTCGCGCTGTCGCTGCTGGGCGCATTCCTGGTGCGCTCGGGCGTGCTCACCAGCGTGCATTCCTTCGCCGCCGATCCCTCGCGCGGCGCCTTCATCCTGGTCTTCCTGGCCTTGGTGATCGGTGCGGCGCTGCTGCTGTATGCGCTGCGCGCCGGCGCACTGGGCAGCGATGATCCACGCCGTGGCTTCATGCCCACCTCGCGCGAAACCCTGCTGCTGGCCAACAACCTGCTGCTGGCCGGCGCCTGCGCCATGGTGCTGCTGGGCACCCTGTATCCGTTGCTGGCCGATGCGCTGGGACTGGGCAAGGTCTCGGTGGGGCCGCCCTACTTCGGCACCCTGTTCATCGTGCTGATGGCGCCGCTGGTGGCGCTGCTGCCGTTCGGGCCGCTGGTGAACTGGCAGCGCGACCAGGCCTCGAGGCGACTGGCGCTGCTGGCACCGTGGGCAGGGTTGGCCCTGCTGCTGGGCGTGCTCGCCTGGTTCATGGCCCCGCAGGGCAAGCTCAAGGCCGCCGCCGGTGTGGCCGCAGCGGCGTGGGTTGCGCTGGGCACCGCGCGTTTCATCTGGACCCGCCTGCGTGGCAACGGCCGCTTCAACGCCGAAATGGTCGGCATGCTGCTGGCCCATACCGGCGTGGCGGTGTTCCTGGTTGGCGCGTTGCTGGTGGAAGCGCTGAACGTGCAGCGCGAAGTGGCGCTCAGCCCCGGGCACGACCTGGAGGTGAGCGGCTACACCCTGCGCTTTGAAGGCGTGGACCACCAGCAGGGCCCCAACTACGTATCCGACCGCGGCCATGTGCGCGTGCTGCAGGGCGGGCGTGAACTGGCCCTGCTGCACCCGGAAAAACGCGCCTACGCCAGCGGCGGGCAGATGATGACCGAAGCCGGCATCCATGCGCGCGTGCGCGGCGATGTGTACGTGGCACTGGGCGAGCCGCTGGGCAACAATGCATGGGCCGTGCGCGTGCATATCAAACCCTTCGTGCGCTGGGTCTGGCTGGGCGCATTGCTGATGGCGCTGGGCGGCTTCGTCACCGCCGCCGACCGCCGCTTCCGTCGTTTCCAGGAGTAGTACCGTGTCCGATCCCCGCCCCGCCTCCCGCCCGCTGCCTCCGGTCGCCATCGTCATCGGGGTGCTGTTCTTCTTCGGGCTGCTCGGGTTGATGGTGTACGGGGTGATGAAGTCCGGCGCGCCCGACCGCGACATCCTGCCCTCGGCGCTGATCGGCAAGCCCGCGCCTGCGTTCGCGCTGCCGGTCCTGCACGACCCGTCCATCACCGTGCACAGCAGCGAACTGCGCGGCGCGCCGTATGTGCTGAACGTGTGGGGCAGCTGGTGCGCGGCCTGCCGCGAGGAACACCCCATCCTGACCCGGTTTGCCGAAACCAAGCGCGTGCGCGTGATCGGCTACAACTGGAAGGACGAGCCGGCCGATGCGCTGCGCTGGCTGGAACAGCTGGGCAACCCATTCGTGCTGGTACTGAGCGACATCGAAGGCCGCACCGCCATCGACTGGGGCGTGACCGCCGCGCCGGAAACCTTCCTGGTCGACGCCAGCGGCGTGGTGCGCTGGAAGTACAGCGGCGCGCTCACCCAGCGCGTGATCGATACGAAGTTGTTGCCGGAACTGGAGAAACTGGAAGGTGCGAATGCCCAGCCGCGTAATGCGTTGCCGCCTGCGGAGTGATTCGGGCGCTGAGGGCCGCACGACCAACGGTCGTGCGCTACCGGCCGACGGCGGGCAATGGCGGCCTACCGACGGCGGGCAATGGCGGCCTACCGACGGCGGGCAATGGCTGCCTACCGACGGTGGGCAATGGCTGCCTACCGACGGTGGGCAATGGCTACCTACCGACGGTGGGCAATGGCTACCGACCGACGGTGGGCAATGGCTACCTACCGACGGTGGGCAATGGCTACCTACCGACGGTGGGCAATGGCTACCGACCGACGGTGGGCAATGGCTACCGACCGGTAGCGCACGACCGTTGGTCGTGCGCCCGGCAACGCCGGCACGGGGCGGGCGCGCCGTGCCCGCGCTCTTCAGCCTGTGGGTTGCTCTGGTGTTAGCGCTGATGCTGGTGCCGACACTCGCGCCGGCACAGGCCGTATCCGACCCGACCCCGCTGCAGTACCGCAGCGCGGAAGAAGAGGCCCGTTTCCATGCGCTGGCCGCCGAACTGCGCTGCGTGCAGTGCCAGAACCAGTCGCTGGCCGATTCCAACGCACAGATCGCCCATGACCTGCGCCGCGAAGTGCTCACGCTGATGCAACAGGGCAACAGCGATGCGCAGATCAAGCAGTTCCTGGTGGAGCGCTACGGCGAATTCGTGCTGTACCGGCCGGCCATGGACACGCGCAACAGCCTGCTCTGGTTCGGCCCGCTGGTGCTGGTCCTCGGCGGTGCCGGGGTGCTGGTGTGGGTGGTACGCCGGCGCAGCCGCCAAGTGCAGCCCATGGGCGACAGCGAGGAACGCTGGTGAGCGAATGGATGCAGGCAATTGCCGGGCTGTGTGCCGCCGTGGTGGCGATGGTGGTGCTGTGGCCGCTGCGCAGCAGCGGGAAGCGCGCACCGTTCGTGGCGGCGGTGATCGCCATCGGCGTGGCCGGCGTGGCGCTGTACCTGCTGGTGGGCACGCCGAAGGCCGTGGATGTCGTCGCCGACGAAGGCCCGGCCACGCTGCAGCAGGGCGTGCGCGAGCTGGAGCAGGCGCTGGAACGCGAACCGCAGCGCGCGGATGGCTGGGCGTTGCTGGGCCGTTCCGAGTTGGCGCTGGGCAATACCGAAAAAGCGAACCAGGCGTTTGCCCGCGCTGTTGCGCTCGCCCCCGATGAAACGCCACTGCTGGTGGAAGCGGCGCAGGCGCGTGCGCAGGGCGATGCGGGCAAGCAGTTCGATGACACCGCGCTGCAGTGGCTGAAGCATGCACAACAACTGGACCCGGCCAGCGAGCGTGCCGGGTGGCTGATCGGCATTGCGCAGCGCCAGCGTGGGCAGGATGCGGAAGCGGCCGCTACGTGGGAAGCACTGCTGCCCCGCCTGGAACCGGCTGCGGCCGCAGCGCTGCGCGAGCAGATCGCGATTGCGCGGGAGAAGGCGGGCATGCCGGCGCCGGCGGGTGCCGATGCGCCATCGGTGGGGCTGGATATCGAGGTGACGCTGGGTCCGGCTTCTGCGGGCAAGGCCTTGCCCGCCGGCACGCAGGTATTCGTGATCGCGCGAGTACCCGGTGGGCCGCCGATGCCGGTGGCGGTGGAGAAGCATCCGGCGACGGCCCTGCCATTGAAGATCCGCCTGGACGACGCCGACAGCCCGATGCCGACGGCGAAGCTGTCCTCGCTGAAGGACGTGGAGGTGTTCGCGCGCCTTTCGGCCTCAGGCACCGCCAGCCGGCAGGAAGGCGATGTGGATTCGGAGGCAGTGCGGGTGACGTTGCCGCACAAGGGCACGATCCGATTGGTCCTGTAGATCCACGCCCTGCGTGGATGCTCTTCGTCGGGGGCCGGGAAGCCACGCAGGGCGTGGCTCTGCGCCGGTACGAAGCGTCCCAGCCGTGACACGGCGCCGTTGACCTGCCCGGTTAGAATGGCCCCATGACTGAATTCATCCCGCCCGGCACCCGCTACCACGCCCTGCCCTCGCCCTTCGCGTTCAAGCGTGGGGGGCAGCTGCACGGCGCGCACGTGGCCTATGAAACCTGGGGCACGCTCAACGCCGATGCCAGCAATGCCGTGCTGATCGTCACCGGCCTGTCGCCCGACGCGCATGCCGCCGCCAACGACGGCAACCTTGCGGCCGGCTGGTGGGAAGGCATGCTTGGCCCGGGCAAGGCGATCGATACCGACCGCTGGTTCGTGGTGTGCGTGAACTCGCTTGGCAGCTGCAAGGGCTCAACGGGGCCGGCCACCATCAACCCCGCCACCGGCGAACTGTACCGGCTCAATTTCCCGGAGCTGTCCATCGAAGATGGCGCGCGCGCCGCCGTGGACGTGGTGAAGGCGCTGGGCATCACCCAGCTTGCCTGCGTGGTAGGCAATTCCATGGGCGGCATGACCGCGCTTGCGGTTCTGCTGCTGCACCCGGGCATCGCGCGCAGCCACATCAATATTTCCGGCAGCGCACAGGCGTTGCCGTTCTCCATCGCCATCCGCTCGCTGCAGCGTGAAGCGATCCGCCTCGACCCGCAGTGGAACGGCGGCCAGTACACCGACCAGCACTACCCGGAATCGGGCATGCGCATGGCGCGCAAGTTGGGGGTGATCACCTACCGCTCCGCGCTCGAGTGGGATGGTCGCTTCGGCCGCGTGCGGCTGGACTCGGACCAGGCCGATGACGATCCGTTTGGCCTGGAATTCCAGGTGGAGAGCTACCTCGAAGGCCACGCGCGCCGCTTCGTGCGCTTCTTCGACCCGAACTGCTATCTCTACCTGAGCCGTTCGATGGACTGGTTCGACCTGGCCGAATACGCCGACGGCGATGTCATGGCCGGCCTGGCCAGCATCAAAGTGGACAAGGCCTTGGCCATCGGCGCCAACACCGACATCCTGTTCCCGGTGCAGCAACAGCAGCAGATCGCCGACGGCCTGCGCGCCGGCGGTGCCGATGCGCAGTTCATCGGACTGGACTCGCCGCAGGGGCATGATGCGTTTTTGGTGGATTTTGAGCGGTTCGGGCCGGCGGTGCGTACGTTCTTGGATACGCTTTGAGCCATGCGGCAACAGGGCAGGCTCAGCGAATGGAACGACGCGCGCGGCTTCGGCTTCGTGCAGCCCAATGGTGGGGGCGACCGCTGCTTCGTGCATATCCGCGCCTTTGCCGCGCGCGACCGGCGCCCTGCCCTGAATGATGTGATCACCTACGACGTGCAGCGCGATGGGCAGGGCCGGCTCAACGCGGTCAATGTACGTTTCGCGCTTCAGCGTGATGGGCTCAGGGCCGGCACCACGACCAAGGGCAACGGCGGGCCCGACAGGCTGCCCCGGCGCACCATCGCACTGCTGTTCCTGTCGGGCGTGGCCGCTGCCAGCTTTGCGGGCTACTGCCCACCGTGGATTGTGGTGGCGTATCTGGGCCTGAGCGCCCTCACCTTCCTGTTTTACTGGCATGACAAGAGCGCCGCCCAGCATGATCGGCGGCGCACGCCCGAGAGCACACTGCAGGCGATGGCACTGCTCGGAGGGTGGCCTGGAGCATTGCTGGCGCAGGCTGTCCTGCGCCACAAGAACCGCAAGGCTTCTTTCCAGACCACCTTCTGGGTGGCCGTGGTGGTCAATATCGTGGCGATGGCGTGGATTGCCGGCGGTGGGTTGTCCATCGCCGGGTGACATGGTCGGGGCCGACCAACGGTCGGCGCTACCGGGAGGGCTTGCGACCGCGGGCTGGTTACTTTCCTGCGACGGCGTCGTTCAACTTTTCGATCGCTTGGTCGGCGGTGAAGGTGTTGGGCTTCTGGATCTTGGGGAACTCATCGAAGGTCGCGTTGAATTTGGTCAGCAGCGCGATGGCGCCGTATACGATGTAGACGTGGTTGATGTACCAGTCCCAGTAGGTGTTCGAGGTGACATCGGCGAACTCGTACGGATCGGTGCGCAGGTTGTAGATCTTGGGGATGCGCATGGGGGTGAACGGTTCGCCCCAGACCGCCATGGTCCCTTTGCAGCGCTGCTCGATGAAGGTCACCTTCCAGTTGTCGTAGCGGATGCCCAGCGTGTCGCCGTCGTCTGAGATGTAGACGAACAGTTTGCGTGGCGAATGGTCGGCCTTGCCGGTCAGGTAGGGCCACAGGCTCACGCCGTCGATGTGGTTCTTGTAGGTGCGCCCGATGGCCTTGACGCCCTTCTTGAGGTCGTCCACCACGGTCTTGTTCCCCGCCACTTCCAGGAACGTTGGCAGCCAGTCGTGGTGCTGCACGATTTCAGTGGAAATGGTGCCCGGCTTGATCTTCCCCGGGAAGCGCGCCACCAGTGGAATGCGGAACGCGCCTTCCCAATTGGTGTCCTTCTCGCTGCGGAACGGGGTCATGCCGCCGTCCGGCCACGAATTGCGGTGCGGGCCGTTGTCGGTGGAGTACACCACCAGCGTGTCGTCGGCGATGCCCAGTTCGTCCAGGTAGTCCAGAAGCGAACCCACGTTCTTGTCGTGGTCGATCATGGTGTCGTGGTACGGCGACTGCCAGCGACCGGCCTGGCCCAGGCTTTCGGGCTTGGTGTGGGTGATCAGGTGCATGTGGGTGAAGTTCACCCAGGCGAAGAACGGTGTGTCGTCGTCGGTGGCCTGCTTGATGAAGCCCTTTGCGCGTTCGGCAAAGTCGTCGTCGCAGGTCACCATGCGTTCGCGGTTGAGCGGGCCGGTGTCTTCGATCTTCTGCTTGCCCACCTTGCCCCAGCGCGCCTGCTCGGTAGTGTCGTCCTTGTCGGTGGCAAAACTGTGGATCACCCCGCGCGGCTTGACCGTGGCGATGAAGTCACCGAACTCGTCCTCCGGGAAGTAGTCGTACATCTCCGGCTCTTCTTCGGCGTTGAGGTGGTACAGGTTGCCGTAGAACTCATCGAAGCCGTGGTTGGTCGGCAGCATGTGGTTCAGGTCGCCCAAGTGGTTCTTGCCGAACTGGCCGGTGGTGTAGCCCTCGTTCTTCAGCAACGCGGCGATGGTGACGATCTTCTCGTTCATGCCGATCGGCGCGCCGGGAATGCCCACCTTCGACAGGCCGGTGCGCAGCACGCTCTGGCCGGTGATGAACGAGGAGCGGCCGGCCGTGCAGGATTGTTCACCGTAGGAGTCGGTGAACATGATGCCTTCGCGGGCGATGCGGTCGATGTTTGGCGTCTGGTAGCCCATTAACCCGTGCGAGTAGCAGCTCAGGTTGGAGATGCCGATGTCATCGCCCCAGATGACCAGGATGTTGGGCTTTTTCTTCTTGGTGGCGGTTGCCATCGGGTTCTCCGGGAGCGCTTTGGCGGGTCCTTGGATGATCCCTGCGGGGCTGGGGGGCGACCACCGTGTTTCTACTTATGTTGGCTAAGTAATTCTGTCCCTTCGGTCTGTCGGCTGCGGATGCCATGTACCGACCAACGGTCGGTACCTACCGGGGCCTTGTGCCGACCAACGGTCGGTACCTACCGGGGCCGTGTGCCGGCCCACGGTTGGTACGTGGCGTGGATGCATGGCGTGGCGCCGCCGGTAGGTACGGACCGTTGGTCCGTACGGCGTCAACGCCACGCGCTGCCTACCTGTACGTACACAGTGTCGTCCTCGGGGCCGAAGGCGTAGTCCAGGCCGACGTAGAGGCCTAGTTGGCGCGCGATCAGGTAGCGGCCGCCGACGCCCTTGGCGACCTGGCTGGTGGCACCGGAGAAGCTGCCGTGCTCACCCCAGGTGCGCCCCGCCCCCACGAAGCCAATGGCCGCCCAGCGCGGGGTGAGGTTCCAGCGCAGTTCGGTTTCCACCGTGGCAGCGCGCGTGTCCTGGTAACGGGCCGAGCCGATGCCGCGCAGGTCGATGTACGGCAGCCGGTAAAACGGCACGTCGCCGCCCACCCAGCGCACGTCCACGCGCCCGCCCAGCACCAGGCGCTTGTCGGCCAGCGGAAGGTAGCCGAACGCATGCGCGCGGTAGCTCTGGAAGTCGTTGTCGCTGCCGATGGCGTTGTCGTAGAAGTTGCCCTCCAGCATGCCCAGCCAACCGCTGTTGGGGGTGAACGAATTGTCGCGCTGGTCGTACTGCAGCGACAGCCCAAGGCCGGAGGTTTTCCGGTTCAGCTCGTGCGGCTTGAAGTACTGCCGGTCCGAATCGACGTCGAAGCCGATGTCCAGGTCCATGTAGACCCATTGCAGGCCCAGGAACAGCGACTGGTCGCCCAGGCGCCGGGCAATCTTCTGGAACGCCATGTAGCCGTCTGAACTGTAGCCGATGCCCACTTCCGGCAGCAGGTTGCCCGGCGTGTAGAAGTCCAGGTTGAACGAAGACTTGGCAACGCCACCGGTGTAGCGCCAGCGGTCGTCCTTGAAGTGCAGCATGGCGCCGGCACCGTAGGCCGTGCTGCCATTCTCGGTCTTCATTCCGGCTACGCCGTAGATATTTGGCGGAATCATCTGCTTGCGCCCATCGGCAGCGGTACGTTCCAGCGCTGCGCCCTCCGGCCGGTGGAAGAACGCCAGGGCCACGCCGCCGCCGTAGCCCACGGCGGGGTCGCTGATGATCACCGGCACTGGCAGGAAGCCCTTGCGGTCGAGCAGCCAGCGCGACATGTCGAAATGGCCGTCCTGTGGGTCCTTGAACATGGCGTGGCGGGGCACGGCCGGGGCCGGCGCCGTGGTGTGCGGCACTGACTGCTGCGCCAGTGCGGGCGCACCCACCACGCAATGAAGGAGCACTGCGGCCACCGAACCTGCTTTCCATCCACGCATATCGTGCTCCCGGACGCTTCATCCCGTTCCCGGACAACACTGACAGACCCGGCCACCCTCCAGCCACGGCCGTTCTACGTAACAGCCCTAAGTACAACTACCGAGAACAAACATCGCAGCGTCGGCGGCAACACGGTAGATGGCTGATGTACCGCCCTCTTGGGTGCCTTTCAGCGTCCCGGGCCATTCCCGGACGTCGCGTTCTTATCCGCCTCGGGTGGCGCGTGCCCATGCCCACCGGCCGGATCCTCGATCTGGATGACCCGCCCCTTCTGCCAGGCATCCGCGCCGCCATCTACCGGCGGTGCAACGATATCAGCCCGACGCTCGCGCTTGTCCTGGCTGCTCACGCCCAGCCGGTCGTCCCGTGCAGCAACCATCTGAGGGTCAGCCTGCCCATCCGCCGTGAATCCCATCATCAGCTGCGGCATGCCGCGCGGCAGATCCTTGTCCAGATCGGTGTGCCAGGTGTGCCAGGTTTTTCCGTAGGTATGGATGAGCTTCTCCATCAACGCATGCTCGGCCACCTCCGGAATGCCGGGCGCAACCAACTGCCCCGATTTCACTTCATGGACGTGGCTGTGCCATAGCGTCTTTTCCTGTTCGGGCAAGGCGGCAAACAGCTTGGCGCTGATGATGTACTCCACCCCCATCAGCTTGGCGTCTTTGACGTTGCCGTCGTAGATCGTGCACTGGATGACATCCTCATTGAGGATGGAGCAGTAGTGGTGCGCCTCCATCTGCACCTTCATCTGGCCATTGTAGAAATGGAAGCCATCCAGATAGGCGTTGATGGCCTCGATCGGCGGCCGATCCTGCAACACCGCGGCACCCGTTTCGAGCACCTTGGTCTTGGCGGTTTCTTCCGCGCCAGGCGCCTGGACGTTGGATTCGGTATTACCGCCCCCGCATCCGGCCAAGGCGAGCGAGATGACGCCGCGAATGATGGATCGACGCATGGACGTTCCTCCGGCCATCGTGGAGCGCCTGTATCGACGCCCCTGCATCGTGTTCTCTGAGATGTATCCCCCGGAGCACGGCGGCGTGAAACCCAGATAAAAACGTGGAAACCTTCTTCACGGCTCTCCGCAGAGAACTAACGAATCACACCCTATTTTCTGCGCTCCATCCTTCCCTCTGGAGAACCACCATGGCGATCAAAACGGCAGAAGACCTGTTCATCCACGAGCTCTCTGACATCTACAGCGCGGAAAAGCAGCTCACCAAGTCCCTTCCCCGCCTCGCGCGCGCAGCGTCCGATCCGGACCTCGCCGCCGCCTTCGAGGCCCACCTCGAAGAAACCCAAGGCCAGATCGAGCGCATCGACCAGGTGGTCGAGCTGCTGGGCATCCGCCTGAAGCGAATCAAGTGCGCGGCGATGGAAGGTCTCGTTGAAGAAGGAAAGGAAGCGATCGACAGCATCGACGAAGGCCCGGTCCGCGATGCTGCATTGATTGGTGGGGCCCAGAAGGTCGAGCACTATGAAATCGCGTCCTACGGGACCATCGCAGCCCTCGCCAAGCAGCTGGGGTACAAGGACGCGCTCCCGCTCCTGCTGGCGACGCTGGAAGAAGAGAAAGCGACCGATGAGAAGCTGACCCTGCTGGCCAAATCCGGTGGGAATGCCAAGGCCGCCAAAGCTGCGTGACTAAAGTGCTCCAGCGGTATCGAAGGAGCGGCTCTGCACGCCGCTCCTTCACCTCCCCACCTCACACGCAGGACTAACGTCGATACGGATGATTTGAGGCTGTGTAGTCATGTGGCGGAGAAACGGTCTCTCGATTGTGCTGTTCCTGTTGCTTGCCTGCTTCCTTGTGGGCCAGGTATGGACAGGCTTCCTCAGCCATAACCAGGAACTGCACGAGGCCCACCGGGCCGGACTGGACCTGTGGGCATACCTGCACAGCGGTCATTTCGTCAGCGCCACCTTCGAGAACTGGGAAAGCGAGTTCCTGCAGATGGGCATGTACGTGCTGATCACGGTCAGACTGCGGCAAAAAGGCTCTGCGGAATCGCGCCCGCTGAAGGGGGAGGAGGAGGAGGAACGCATCCTGCCCGGCCCGACCCCTTGGGCAGTCCGGAAAGGCGGTATCTGGAAGCTGCTCTACGGTCACTCTTTGGCTATCGTCTTTTCCATCCTTTTCCTGGCAAGCTTCTTCCTGCACCTGGCCGGGAGCTGGCGCGCGGCGGTGGATGAGCAGGTCGCCCGTGGGCTGCCCGCCCCTACCTGCTGGGAGCACCTGTGGAGCAGCAGCTTCTGGTTTGAATCCTTCCAGAACTGGCAGAGCGAGTTCCTGGCCGTCCTCGCGCTGGTAGTGCTGACGATCTTCCTGCGCCAGAAAGATTCGCCCCAGTCCAAACCCTTGGCTGCGCCGCACAGCCAGACGGGGGACTGAACCCCCGGCCAGCCCACTCACGCGAACCAGGGTTTGCCGGATCGTTACAATGGGCCTTACGGCGGAGAAATCCTGGGGAGGGTGAACGTGGACCAGTTGGCCAGCCCGAAAGACGCTCTAAACGACGAGTCCCGGCAGTTCGCACGAGCGGAGACTCTGCCAGACCTTGCGCATGCGAATCGCATATACAACTTGGGTCCAAAGAGGTTCCTGCCATAGGATTGACACGTCGAGGCAACCTACCATCTAACGGGGGGAACAAATGGACGTCGAATCGAGGCTGGCAGTTCTCGAACAAAACCTGATGGAACGGCTAGCAGCGGAAATCGCGCAGGATGCTGTTCTAGACGCGTTGATAGCAACACACCCTGATCAACGGGCGGTTCGAAATGCATACCAGGCCATTTCTGCATATCGTTTAACGCAATTCGGCGACCTGGGGTTCGAGCAGCAGGCACCCGCAAATAGTGTCGCTAATGTGTTTGGACTGCTTCGTGAGCAGTTCGACGCTTGGCAGGGGAAGCTCTCGACGGACATCTAACCGCAAGCCAGCAATTGCACAGCTAGCAGGCGAGTCGACCACGCCCAGTCGCGGCCAACACCCACGCCGGCACGACGGATTCCCAGCTTAGAACTACTTCGCCATCTTCTCTTCCATCGCCGAGCGCTGGATCCGGCTCATCCCGGAGCCGCCTTTGTAGCCATCAGCGTGCTGAATTGTCGGGTCCTCCAGCGCGCTCTCAAGAGAGGGAGCAGCCTGCCCAGCAGCTGCTGCGAGCGTTGTTCATGATAGTCCAGCTTGGCCGAGTCGGATTCGGTGTCACGTACGCGGTCATACACAGTTGCGCACTGGGTGGCCCGGTCTTGGTGACCACCCCAGCTTAGCTGGGGTGGGCGACGGTGTGGTGCGTACGTCGGATTGGTGGACGGATTTTTGCAAAAAGGGCCCGGTATTACTGGCTGGGTTGCTGGCGCTGTCTCTCGAGGCGGGCTTTTTGCAGGCGGCCCATTTGGCGGACTTTGGGGATGGCCGGGTCGGGTTCGGGTTCTACGGTGAGCTGGATTCCGCCGGGGATAAGTTCCAGCTTCAGGCGGGCGCCTACGTCC
Source organism: Stenotrophomonas sp. CFBP8994 (assembly GCF_034044835.1). Classification (NCBI taxonomy): domain Bacteria; kingdom Pseudomonadati; phylum Pseudomonadota; class Gammaproteobacteria; order Lysobacterales; family Lysobacteraceae; genus Stenotrophomonas; species Stenotrophomonas sp. CFBP8994. The sequence continues at coordinate 352,184 of NZ_JAXCWT010000001.1, forward strand.
AATCCTGCCCTGCGCATCCAGAGGCCACGCAGTTTTACGCAGGGGATGGGGATGTCATCGTTCTCGTCGTTGCCGCCGGGGTGGTACAGGGCTTCGACGCGGACGCGGGCGGGCTGGGTCACGTGAAGCTTGCGCTTGCGGAGTTCGGAAGACGGGGTGTCAGGCCGGGAACTGTGCATGGTGGACCTCCAACAAGAAGCTCCCTCGCCGGATGGCGAGGGAGTCGGGAGGCTGAGAACCGTAACAAGATCCGGGCATGACGTATTCCCACAAGGGTATTTTATTCCGTCACCCTCCCGACGCAGGACGTCGAGCGTGTTGCACTTGTTAGGAGTTTCTCAGGCTCCGAGCGCACACCATGCGTTGGAGCGAAGCTTAGCTCCAATTGTTTCTCTCTTGAGTTCGGCTTGCTTCAATTGAGCCTGTCTACTGTGATGCCGTGATGCGCCTGATCGCCGCCATTTGCTTGCGGCACGTCGCGTTCCGGATGGAACCGCATTACGTTGCGCATTGAGCAATGAGTGGCGTCGTGGGAATGTTGGCGCCGGAATGGGATGTCACATCTGGCATGGAGTGCGCGGTTGATCTGGTGTCCATGCGTTAATGGGCCGATCGTTGTTATCGGCGGTCGTCTTGCGACCGACCCTACCGATTCGTCGGCCGGACGGGTGTGGTGGTAGGGTCGCATCCCTATCGACCGCCGATGACGGGTCATCGCGCGATGGGGCATGACGTTTGGAGCAACGGCGGTTGCGTTTGGCGTCCATGCATCAATTGCCGACCATCTCGGAGCCGGCGTTACGACAGCCTGCCTTCGCGCAGGTGGTAGCTGCGGTGGACGATGCCTTCCGGCAGCTCGTCGTGGGTGATCATCACCAGGCTTCTGCCGTGCAGCGCCGCCACCATGTCATGCAGCAGGGCATGCGCGGTATCCACATCCAGCCCTTCCGTTGGCTCATCCAGCAGCAGGATGGGTGAGCCGCGCAGCAAGGCGCGCGCCAGTGCCAAGCGGCGCGCCTGCCCGGCCGACATCGTGGCGCCGTTCTCGCCCACCCAGGCATTGAGCCCGCCGATCTGCGCCGCCCAAGTCTGCAGCCGCACGTCGGCAAGTACTTGCCACAACCGTTCATCAGTAGCCTGCGCATCGCCCAGCCGCAGGTTGTCGGCAATGCTGCCGGCAAACACCGGCGCGCTCTGCGGCAACCACGCGATCTGTTTGTGCCACGCGTCCTGGGCGACATTGCGGATGTCCTGCCCGCCGTACAGCACGCGACCTTCGTCGGGGTCCCACAGGCGCAGCAGCAGCGCGGACAAGGTGGTCTTGCCGCTGCCGCTGTCACCGCGGATGGCAATGCGATCGCTCGGCGCCACGGTGAGCTGCACGCCCTCCAGCAGCGCCCTCGCCTGCCCCGGCCACCGGAACGCCACCTGTTCCAGCTGCAGCGTGGCTGCCTGGGCAGGCAGCGCTACCGGTGCCCCCGCATCCTGCACGCCGGGCGGCTGGTCCACGATGCTTTCCAGGCGTCCCGCCGCCACGCGGCCGGACAACCACGACTGCCAGGCAAGCCCGATACCGGCCCACAGCTCAATCAGCGCCACGGTGAGAAACACCAACGCCGCCGCCAGCGCCGCATCGATCGCGCCGCGCTCGAATCCGCGCAGCGCCACCCACAGCATGCCGACCAGGCCGACCGAGGCGCACAGCCCGTGCAGCGCGTTGCCGCCCACCAGCCGCCAGCGGCGCCGGCGGTCGCGCGAGCGCAGCTGCTTGGCCGCGACCAGCACGCGCAGGTTCCAGTCTTCGCGAGCGTGCAGTGCGGTGAGGTCGGCCGCGCCTTCCAGTCCTTCGAATGCCTGCGTGCGCAGCTGTGCACGGTGCAGCGCGCGGTCGCGCTCCTGCCCGCCGGCGCCGCGCACGGTAAGCCACGGCACGCCCACGCCGATGGCCAGCGCCAGCACGGCCAGCAACAATGCGGCCGGCGGGTAGATCAGGCCGGCGGAGAACACGGCCACCAGCGAGACGCCGCCCAAGGCCAGCAGTGGGCCGATGGCGCGCACCAGCAGGCCGTCCACTTCGCCGATGTCCGACATCAGCCGTGCCAGCAACTCGCCGGTGCGGATGCCGGCCAGCCGCGCCGGAGCCAGCGGCAGCGCGCGGCGGAAGAACCACACGCGCAGGTCGCGGGCGATGCGCAGGGTGACGTCGTGCCCGACCAGTTTTTCGAAATAGCGCGAGACGATGCGCGCCATGGTCAGGCCGCGGATGCCGGCCGAGGGCGAGAAGAAATTGAAACCGCTGCCCAGCCCGGCTGCACCGGCCAGCGCGGCGGCGGTAAGGAAGCCACCGGACAGCCCGAGCAGCGCGGTGCCGGCCAGCATCGTGGTCCACAGCAGCAGCACGGTGAGCAGCAGGCGGCCGCGATGGCGGGTGAACACCTGCTTCAGCGAATCGTCGCGGTGCGGGCTCATGCCGGCTCCTCCGTGGTCTGCGCGCGCCCACTGGCGGTGAGCACCAGCCGCGTGTCGGCCCAGCGCATGGCGGTGTCGCTGTGGGTGGCGATGACCACGGCGCGGTCGCGGGCGAACGCGGCCAGGGTCTGCAGCAGCGCAGCTTCGGTATCCGGATCGAGGAAGGCGGTGGGTTCATCCAGCAGCAACAGCTGCGGGTCGCGCAGCAGCAGCCGCGCCAGGCCGATGCGCCGTGCTTCGCCACCGGACAGGCCGAAGCCGCGTTCGCCAATCACGGTGTCCAGGCCATCGGGCAGGTGCGCCGCGAAGCGCATCACCTGCGCCGCTTCGGCTACTGCGTGCAGGCGTGCGTCGCTCACGCCGGGGTCGGCCAGGCGCAGATTGTCGGCGATGCTGCCGTGGAACAGGTACGGGCGCTGCCCGGCGTAACCGACCTCCAGCCCTGGGCGCAGCACGATGCTGCCCTCGCGGGGCGGCAACCAGCCGGCCAGCGCTTCCAGCAGCGTGCTCTTGCCGCTGCCGCTGGGCCCCACCAGGGCCAGGCGCTGGCCCGCCTCGATCTGGAAAGACAGCTGCTGCACCACATCGTGCGAGGCGCCCAGCGGGCGCAGCACCAGGTTGCGCACCACCACTGGCGGTGCATGCTGTTCCAGCAGCTCCGGCGCGCGTGCGGCTGGCGCCGCGTCTTCGACGGCCGCAGCGGCCGGCAGCTCGCCCAGCAGGCGCTCCACTTCCGCAGCGGCGGCCAGTGCGTTGGCGCGGTCGTGGTAATGCGCGGCCAGCCGCCGCAGCGGTGCGTAGAACTCCGGGGCCAGCAGCAGGCAGAACATGCCGGCACCCAGGGTGGGCACGGCGGCATGCAGCGACATCAGGCCCAGATAGCTCAGGCCCAGGTACAGCGCGACCATGGCCACGCTGACCGAGGCGAAGAACTCCAGCACGGTGGAGGACAGGAACGCGATGCGCAGCACTTTCAGGGTGCGCTCGCGCACGCCTTCGGCGGCGGCGGCCACGCCGTCCAGTTCGGCCTCGCCACGGCCGTACAGGCGCAGCAGGCCCAGGCCCTTGATGCGGTCGGCGAAGTGGCCGCTCATGCGCGCCAACTCACCGAGCTGGGCACGGCCGGCAGCCTCCGCGCCCCAGCCCACCAGCATCATGAAGAACGGCACCAGCGGTGCGGTGAACAGCAGGATCAGGGCCACCACCCAGTCCACGTACGCCACGGCCAGCAGGATCAGCAGCGGCACGACCACCACTTCGATCCGCACCGGCTGGTAGCCGGCGTAATAGCTCTCCACCGCGTCGGCATGGGCCAGCATCAGTTCGCCGAGCTCGCCGGTACGTTGCTGGCGCAGCCACAGCGGCCCCAACCCCAACAGCCGGCGGTACACCCGCTCGCGCAGGGTCAGCCGGGCCGCATCGGCCACATCGCCGGCGGCGGCCTGGGTGGCGCTGCCCAGCAGGGCCCGCACCGCCAATACCGCCAGCAGGCCCAGCATCACCGGGATGGCGGCGGCCACGGGACGGTGCTCGACCAGCACCGCCTGGATCAACCAGGCGATGGCCGCGGCCTGCCCGATCAGCAGTGCGCCGGACATGCATATGCATAGCGCGGCCAGGCGCTGGCGGCTGCGGGCGCTGGCGGCCAGCCCATTCAGCCATTGCAGGCGCTGCCGGCGCAGGGCGGTGGTCTCGATGGCGGACGCGTCGGGGGGTATGCTCAAAGCGGATCACTGGCGGCCACAGGGAGGTACCGACCATTGTAAGGGGCGCCGGCCTACCCTCCCGGTGCGGCGCGCGGTCGCAGGTCGGATGCCTACGATCCCCCTCCCTGCCCGTTCGTACATTGATCTGAATCAAGGCTAATAGAAGTTGCTGGTCACAGAATTCACTCCGTAGACCCCCTTCCCGCCACCTGAAACGGCAAAACCCCACGAGGTAGCCAGGCCATGATCGATTCGACAGTCGTAGAACTGTCGCGGCTGCAGTTCGCTTTGACCGCGATGTACCACTTCCTCTTTGTTCCCCTCACGCTTGGCCTCTCGTTCCTGGTGGCCATCATGGAAAGCGTGTACGTCATGACCCGTAAACCGGTCTGGCGCCAGATGACCCTGTTCTGGGGCACGCTGTTCGGCATCAACTTCGCCATCGGCGTGGCCACGGGCCTGGTGATGGAGTTCCAGTTCGGCATGAACTGGTCGTACTACAGCCACTACGTGGGCGATATCTTCGGTGCGCCGCTGGCGATCGAAGGGCTGATGGCATTCTTCCTGGAAGCCACGCTGGTGGGCCTGTTCTTCTTCGGCTGGAAGCGGCTGACCCCGGTCAAGCACCTGGCGGTGACCTGGTTCATGGCGCTGGGCACCAACCTGTCGGCGGTGTGGATCCTGATCGCGAACGGCTGGATGCAGAACCCCACCGGCGCGGTGTTCAACCCGGACACGATGCGCATGGAAGTGGTGGATTTCGCCGCGGTGCTGTTCAACCCGGTGGCCCAGGCCAAGTTCGTGCATACGGTCAGCGCAGGCTACGTGACCGGCGCGATCTTCGTGATGGGCATCAGCGCGTTCTACCTGCTGCGCGACAAGCACAAGGACATGGCGCGCCGTTCGTTCGCGGTGGCCGCGGCGTTCGGCCTGCTGTCGTCGCTGTCGGTGGTGGTGCTGGGTGACGAAAGCGGTTATGCCGCCAGCGAACACCAGAAGATGAAGCTGGCCGCGATCGAGGCGATGTGGGAAACCGAGCGCGCCCCGGCCGATTTCACCGCCTTCGGCATTCCCAACCAGACGACCCAGCAGAACGATTTCGCCATCAAGATTCCGTACCTGATGGGCCTGATCGCCACGCGTTCGTTCAACCAGCCCATTCCGGGCATCCTGGAACTGGTGGAACGTGCCGAGCACCGCATCAAGGGCGGCCAGCTGGCGTACGGCGCGCTGGAGCGCGTGCGCAAGGACAAGAACGATGTCGAGGCGCGCGAGATGTTCGACCGCCACTGGCAGGACCTGGGCCATGGCCTGCTGCTGAAGCGCTACCGCGACGACATCCTCAATGCCACGCCGGAGGAGATTTCCAAGGCGGCGATGGACACCGTGCCGCGCGTTGCACCACTGTTCTGGACCTTCCGCATCATGGCCGGGCTGGGCTTCTACCTGATCGCGTTCTTCGCGGTGGCCTTCTACTTCTCCTGCCGCAACACCTTCCACGAGAAGCGCTGGTTCCTGCGTTTGGCGGTGTGGTCGATTCCGGCGCCGTGGATTGCGATCGAGTGTGGCTGGTTCGTGGCCGAATACGGCCGCCAGCCGTGGGCGGTGGACGGCGTGCTGCCGACCTTCTACGCCGCGTCCGGTCTGGCCCTGCATGAAATCCTGACCACGCTGGCGGTGTTCACGCTGACCTATACGGTGCTGCTGATCATCGAGGTGAAGCTGATGCTCAAGACGATCCGCACCGGGCCGGCCGACATTCTTCCGTCGCTGCAGCCTTCACGCACGCCGCTTCCCCACCATGCCGCCACGCCGGCCCCCGGCCAGGCATAAGGCAGGAGATTCCAGATGGACATTCTTGGACTTGATTACACCACGCTGCGCGTGATCTGGTGGCTGCTGCTGGGCATCCTGCTGGTGGGCTGGGCGGTGATGGACGGCTTCGACCTGGGCGTGGGCACCCTGCTCCCGTTCGTGGCCAAAACCGATGAAGAACGGCGCACGGTGATCAACACCGTGGGCCCGGTTTGGGAAGGCAACCAGGTATGGCTGGTGCTCGGTGGCGGTGCGATCTTCGCCGCGTGGCCGCCGCTGTATGCGGTGAGCTTCTCCGGCTTCTATCTTGCGATCTTCGCGATGCTGTTCGGGCTGATCCTGCGCCCGGTGGGCTTCAAGTACCGCAGCAAGATGCCGAGCAAGCGCTGGCGCGACACGTGGGACTGGGTGCTGTTCGTGGGTGGGCTGCTGCCGGCGCTGATTGCCAGCGTGGCGGTGGGCAACGTGCTGCTGGGCGTGCCGTACCACTTCGATGACAGCATGCGCATCTTCTACACCGGTTCGTTCTTCGGCCTGCTCACCCCGTTCGCGCTGCTGGCCGGGCTGGTCGGCGTGGCGATGATGGTGTCGCACGGTGCGGCCATGCTGGTGCTGAAGACCGACGGCCCGGTGGCCGAGCGTTCGGCGCGTTACGGCAGTATTGCCGCGCTGCTCAGCTTCGTGCTGTTCGCTGCGGGCGGTGCCTGGGTGGCCTTCGGCCTGCCGGGCTACGAGATCACCTCGCAGGTGGTCACCGACGGCTCGACCAACCCGCTGTTGAAGACCGCTGCGGTGGGCACGGCGGCCGGTGGCTGGCTGCGCAACTACAGCAGCATGCCGCTGACCCTGGTGTTCCCGCTGCTGGGCCTGGCCGGTGCGCTGGCCAGCGCCGTGCTGCTGCGGGCCCGCCGCGGCATGGCCGCATTCCTGGCTTCGGGCGCTTCGATTGCCGGCATCATCCTCACCGTGGGCTTTGCGATCTTCCCGTTCCTGCTGCCCTCGTCCAGCCAGCCCAGCGGCAGCCTGACGGTGTGGGATGCCTCGTCCAGCCAGCTCACGCTGTTCATCATGCTGGTGGCCACGGTGATCTTCCTGCCGATCATCATTGCCTACACCAGCTGGGTCTACCGGGTGATGAAGGGCAAGACCACGGCTGAAGACATGGCCGACAACCCGAACGCGTATTGATATTGCCGAGCGTGCCGACCAACGGTCGGCACTTACCGAAAATCCGCCGACCCACGGTCGGCACCTACCGAAGTGACATTGGAGGTTTTGCCATGTGGTATTTCGCCTGGATCCTCGGCACCGGCCTGGCCTCGGCCGCCGCCATCCTCAACGGCATGTGGTTCGAAGCACGCGAGGTCGGCGCCACCGACCGCGACGCCCGGTAGCACACGACCGTTGGTCGTGTGACCTTTCAAAAAAAGGTTGCCGATAATCCCTTCACACCGTATCCTTGTCGGCTCCTTCGGGGTGTAGCTCAGTCTGGTAGAGCGCTACGTTCGGGACGTAGAGGTCGCAGGTTCGAATCCTGTCTCCCCGACCACTCCGGTGGTCGCATTGAAGCCTGGAAACGTGATTTCCAGGCTTTTTTGTCAAGGTCGTGGCAACACGGCATCCGAAGGTGAACAAACGGCCCCCCTTGCCGCCGAAGGGTGGGATCGATACAATAGGCGGCTCCTTACGGGGTGTAGCTCAGTCTGGTAGAGCGCTACGTTCGGGACGTAGAGGTCGCAGGTTCGAATCCTGTCTCCCCGACCATACAAGTGGTCACATTGAAGCCTGGAAGACACATGTCCTCCGGGCTTTTTTGTATCTGTCGTCCGCAAGCAGCCACGCAGCGCGTGGCGCTACCGCGCGTACAATGCGGCAGCGTTTGTCCTTCACGGCCTGCGCCGAGCGCCCGCACTCCGCTGCACCCCCACGTGCCGCGCCACCTGCAAGAGATTCCTGCCATGACCCCTGCCGACCCCCATTCCACGTCCCTGCTGCGCGGACGCGTGCTGGCGTTTTCCGCCATCCTGCTGGCCGCCCTGAACCTGCGCACGGCGGTGACCTCGATCACCCCGCTGCTGGACCAGCTGGGCCAGACCTTTGGATTCGGCACCACCATGACCGGCGTGCTGGGCATGCTGCCCACGGCCTCGTTCGCGCTGTTCGGGGTGACCACGCCGATGGTGGCCCGCCGGATCGGGCTGGAGCGCACCGCCCTGTTGGCGATGGTGCTGGCGGCGGTGGGCCTGCTGCTGCGCTCGATGGCCGGCGGCGTGGGCAGCCTGCTGTTCGGCTCGGTGGTGGCGCTGGCCGGCATGGGCATCGGCAACGTGGTGGTACCGCCGCTGGTGAAGCGCTACTTCGCCAACCGCGTGGGCACGGTGAGCACGCTTTATATAACGGTGCTGCAGCTGGGCACGATGGTGCCGGCGCTGATGGCGGTACCACTGGCCGAACAGGCCGGCTGGCGGGTGTCCCTGGGCATCTGGTCCATCTTCGCGGTGGCCGCTGCCCTGCCCTGGATCGCGCTGGCCCGCCGCCGCCCGCACCCGGACCCGCTGGATACCGCCGCCGACCCGGCCGCGCAGCCACACGGCAAGGTCTGGCGCACGCCGCTGGCGTGGGGCATGGCGTTGATGTTCGGCATGACCTCGCTGATGACCTATTCGATGTTCACCTGGCTGCCGCGCATCGTGGTGGAAGCGGGGGCGACGCCGGCGTTCGGCGGGATCATGGTGGCCATCTTTGCGGCCCTGGGCCTGGTGCCGTCGCTGACCATGCCGGCGTTGGCGGTGCGGTTGCGCAATCCGTTCCCGCTGGTGATTGTCGGGTTCAGCGCGTTCCTGATCGCGTTCGCCGGGCTGCTGTTCGCGCCGATGAAGGCGCCGTGGCTGTGGGCGGTGCTGCTGGGCATCGGCCCCTCGACCTTCCCGCTGGCGCTGACCCTGATCAACCTGCGCACCCGCACGCCGGCTGGTTCGGCAGCGTTGTCCGGCTTCATGCAGGGCGTGGGCTATGCCTTCAGCTGCCTGGGCCCGTTCCTGTTCGGCTGGCTGCATGCCATCAGCGGCGCCTGGTACCTGCCGTTCGGGTTCCTGCTGGTGTGCGCGGTGGTGTTGCTGTGCGCGTCGTGGGTGGCGTGCAAGCCGCAGAAGCTGGAAGACGTGTGGTGACGTCGGCGCGGACACGCGGGGCGTGGCGCCCTGTTTCGGTGAATGCATCACGGATTGTGCGCACCTAGTGACGTAGCGTGTCGGAAACTGACCTGCGTTGCGGGTCAGCAGGCATGGCAGTAACCCCGGGGTGTCATGGCCCCGGGGCCGATGAATGGTTTCAGGGTGTGCAGACCCCGGGAACAGCGCCGTGGCGGCGGCCGGATGGTCTTGTTTTTCAACAACTTGCAGTCCCCATCACGCCTGTTTTCACAGCTGCGGAGGTCGTGTTGCGCCTTAACAATTTGTCTACATTGACGAAGTCGTGCACGATTGGCATGTGATGTGCGTCACATTTCCACGCACAAGTAGATTCTCTGAAGGGATGCTCCCGGGGGTTCCATGTACAAGCATCGGCCGCTGGCGCTCTGCGTCGGTTTGGTATGCGCCACACTCTGTCTGACCGCTCTGCCTGCTTCGGCGGCCACCTCGCGGGAAGATCACCTGGCGGAAATCAGCACCTACCGTGACCAGGCGCGCTGGCTTGACGCGCTGGGCGCGATCGAGCGCGCCCGGGCGGATGCGCCCAACGATGACCTGCTGTATCGCCTGCAGGTGCTCACCCTGTCCGACATCGGCAATGCGCACCGTGCGTGGCAGCTGTACCAGGCGCGCCCCGACCTGTTCGACGAGGCGCAGAAGCAGCGCTTCGAAGCCAACTACCTGGCCAAGCGGGTCGGCTGGAGCCTGGCCTACGGCGCCAGCGAAGACACCCGCCTGGACGAAGCCGAAGACGCGCTCGCGCAGATGGAGCGCTACCTGCAGCGCGACGGCCTCACCGTGCAGACCGCACCGCTGCGCATCCGCTATGACCGGCTGATCCTGCTCAACCGGCTGGGCCGCCACGAGCAGCTGCGCGACGAATACCGCGCCCTGCTCGCCGAAGGCCATGAGGTGCCGAACTACCTGATGGCGGCCGTAGGCGATTCGCTGATGGCCAGCCAGCATCCCGACGAAGCCATCCCGGTCCTGGAAGCGGCGCTCAAGGCCGATCCGGGCCGCTCCGAAGTGCATTCGGAACTGGCCTATGCGCACCTGGAAAGCGAGCGCGCCGATACCGCGATCAACGTGCTCACCCAGTGGCAGGCGCAGGAGCCGGCGTGGCGCTGGGCCAAGGGCGCACGCGCGCCCTACGCCAACTGGCCGCGCTATGAGGCCGATCTCAACCTGTCGATGATCCGCGCCTACAGCGGTGACCTGCCCACCGCCCAGCACGATCTGGAAAAGATGGTGGAACTGGCCCCGGCCAACGGCGGCACCCAGTCGTCGCTGGGCAACGTCTACATGATGCGCGGCTGGCCGCGGCGGGCGCTGGAGCGCTACAGCATGGCCAATACGCTGGACCCGCGCGACGTCTCGGCGCGCCTGGGCCAGTACGACGCCTATGTGCAGCTGCAGCGCGATGACCTGGCGCGGCCGATCCACGATTCCCTGCTGGAACGCTACCCGAACCAGTCCTCGGTGCAGCGCATGGACCGCAGCTGGAAGGCCCACCGCGGCTGGCAGCTGCATGCGTACGCCGAAGGCGGCCGCAGCGAAGGCGGCGGTGGCACCTCGCCGCTGGGCAATGACGATGCGCGTTACGGCGTGGAACTGCAGTCGCCGGTGATCGACGACCGCTGGCGCGTGGTGACCTTCGCCGACCGCCGCAGCGTGGATTTCCAGGACCAGACCATCCGCCCACTGTGGTTCGGGCTGGGCACGCGCTACCGCTTCGGCCGCGCCGACGCCGAACTGTTCGTCAACCGCGCCAATGACCACATCGGCGATACCGGCCTGAGCGCCGGGTTCGGCTGGCAGTTCAGCGATACCTGGCACGCCGGCGTGACGGCGGCACGCAACGCCGCCGATGCCTCGCTGCAGGCGCGCATTTCCGGCATCACCGCCGACAGCGTGGCACTGGCGGTGGATTACCGCCGCAACGAGCTCACCCACTGGAGCGCAGGCGCCAGCCAGTTCCGCTACGACGACGGCAACCGCCGCGACACGCTCAGCACCAGCATCGAACAGCGCCTGCTCACCCGCCCCACCCTGTTGCTGGATGGCCTGGGCAGCCTGTACGCCAGCCGCGGCAGCCGCGACGACGTGCCCTACTTCAATCCGTCCGAAGACCGTTCGGCGGAAATCGGCCTGCGCGTGGACCAGCAGTTGTGGCGCCACTACGAGCGGCATTTCCGCCACCGCCTGACCGTGTCGCTGGGCAATTACTGGCAGCAGGGTTTTGGCAGTGCGCTGGTGCCGTCGGCCGAGTATCGCCACGAGTGGCAGCTGGCCGATGGCCGGATCTTCGAATACGGGATCAGCTGGTCGCGGCCGGTCTACGACGGCAACCGTGAACGACACATCGGCCTTGATGCCGGCCTGCGCTGGGGACAATGAGATGCGACACATGGACTTGAAGCGCTTTACCTCCTGGCTGCTGCTGGCCGTGCTGGCCGTGTGCGGCAGTGCGCACGCCGCCCCGCCGGTGCTGGATTCGGCCGACAACGGGCTGCTGGTGCTCAGCTACCACGACATCCGCGACGACGTGGCCACCAAGGGCGACCCGGACGCGTACTCGGTGAGCACGCAGAACTTCGCCGCGCACCTGGACTGGCTCTCGGCGCACGGCTACCACCCGGTGTCGCTGTCGCAGCTGATCACCGCCTCGCAGGGCGGCGCGCCGCTGCCCCCGAAGCCGGTGCTGCTGACCTTCGATGACGGCCTGCGCAGCGTGTACAGCAAGGTGTTCCCGCTGCTGCGCGCCTACAACTACCCGGCGCTGGTGGCGGTGATCACCGATTACGTGGACATGCCCGCCGGTCGCCAGATCGATTACGGCTACCGCCCGTTCACCCGCGACGACTTCCTCACCTGGGAACAGCTGCGCGAGATGCAGCGCAGCGGCCTGGTTGAACTGGCCAGCCACACCGACAACCTGCACCACGGCGTGCAGTCCAACCCGCAGGGCAATTCGACCCCGGCGGTGATTACCCGCACCTACAACCCGGCCACGCAGCGCTACGAAACCGAAGCCGAGTACCAGGCACGGCTGCGTGCCGACCTGGGCCTGAGCGTGAAGCGCATCCAGGACAACGTAGGCGTGAGTCCGAAAGCGATCGTGTGGCCGTATGCGGCCTACAACGCGATGAGCAACCGCATCGCCGAAGAACTGGGCATGCCGGTGTCGTTCGACCTGGAAGGCCGCAGCACGCCGGTCACGCGCGACCTGCACGGCCTGGCCCGCCTGCTGGTGACCGGCAACCCGCCGGTGACCCAGCTGGCCTATGAGCTGCGCCGCGACGTCGAACGCGACGGCATGCGCGCCCTGCAGATCGACCTGGACGCGGTGTACGACAGCAACCCGGCCCAGCAGGCGAAGAACCTGGATGCGCTGCTCGAACGGGTCAAGAAGATCGGCCCCACCCACGTGTTCCTGCAGGCCTTCGCCGACCCGGACGGCAACGGCTCGGCCGATGCGCTGTACTTCCCCAACCGGCACCTGCCGATGCGCGCGGACCTGTTCAACCGCGTGGCCTGGCAGCTCAAGACCCGCGCCGGGGTGAAGGTGTACGCGTGGCTGCCGGTGCTGGGCTATGAGCTGAAGGACCCGGCGATCCGCAAGGCGCTGGCGATCGAGAGCCCGGAAAGCGATGGCATCTTCCGGCTCGATTTCACCAACCCGAAGGTGCGTCACATCATCGACGACATCTACGAAGACCTGGCGATCAACTCGTATTTCGAGGGCCTGCTGTTCCACGACGATGCCTACCTGCGCGACACCGAACTGGCCAACCTGCCGCAGGAAGGCGACGACGGCGCGCGCACCCAGGCGCTGATCGACTTCACCCTGGAACTGCGCGGCGCCGCACAGCGCTGGCGCCCGAAGCTGGCCACGGTGCGCAACCTGTACGCGCAGCCGGTGCTGCAGCCGCAGAGTGCCAGCTGGTTCGCGCAGCGCCTGGACCTGTTCAACAAGGCCTACGACCACACCGCGCTGATGGCGATGCCGTGGATGGAAGGCAGCCGCGACCCGCAGAAATGGCTGGACCGGCTGGTGCAGGCCGTGCGTGAGCACGATCCACAGCTGTCACAGACGATGTTCGAGCTGCAGACGGTGGACTGGCGCACGCAGAAGCCGATTTCCGGCACCGTGCTGCGCGCCCAGATCCGGCGCCTGCAGGCGCAGGGCGTGCGTCATTTCGCCTGGTACCCGGACGACTTCATTGCCGGGAAGCCGTCCACCTACGATGCGCGCGCGGCCATGTCGGCACGCACCTTCCCGTACGAGGAAAAGTGAGGCCGCCATGCATCCGCTCCTCTACCTGCTGTTCCAGTTCGCCTTCTTCTATCCGATGGTGATGGCGTTCTTCTGGATGTCCGGGGGGTTGTATTACTTCTTCCGCCGCGAGCGGAAGGCGCGGCTGCGCGACGATCCGCCGCCGATGGACAGCTACCCGTTCGCGTCGATCCTGATCCCCTGCCACAACGAGGCCGACAACCTGGCCGATACGCTGGGCGCGGCCCTGGCGCAGGAGTACCCGGATTTCGAGGTGATCGCCATCAACGACGGCAGCCGCGACGATACCGGGGCCCGCCTGGATGCGATGGCCGCCGAACACCCGCGCCTGCGCGTGGTGCACCTGGACCGCAACCTGGGCAAGGCCAATGCACTGCGCATGGGCGCACTGGCGGCACGTTCGGAGTACCTGGTGTGCATCGATGGCGATGCGATGCTGGAAGAACACGCCACCCACTGGATGGTCTGGCACCTGACCTCGGGCCCGCGCGTCGGCGCCGTCACCGGCAACCCGCGCATCCGCAACCGCTCCACCCTGCTGGGGCGGCTGCAGGTGGCCGAGTTCTCCTCGATCATCGGCATGATCAAGCGTGCGCAGCGCGTGTACGGGCGCATCTTCACCATTTCCGGGGTGATCGCCGGGTTCCGCCGCACCGCGCTGCACCGCATCGGCTACTGGGCTGATGACATGATCACCGAGGACATCGACATCAGCTGGCGGCTGCAGATCGACCACTGGGACATCCGCTACGAGCCGAACGCGCTGTGCTTCATCCTGATGCCGGAAACGCTCAAGGGGCTGTGGCGGCAGCGCCTGCGCTGGGCCCAGGGCGGCGTGGAAGTGCTGCTGCGGCATGGCCGTTCGCTGTTCGACTGGCGCAAGCGGCGCATGTGGGGGGTGCTGCTGGAATACATGTTCAGCGTGCTGTGGGCGTACACGATGCTGGCGATCATCGTGCTGTGGGCGCTGGGCAAGTTCATCCCGCTGCCGCAGGACCTGTACATCGCCACGCTGCTGCCGCAATGGCACGGCGTGATCCTGGCGCTGGTGTGCCTGCTGCAGTTCGCGAGCAGCCTGATCATCGACCGCCGTTACGAAACCCATATTGGACGTAATTACTTCTGGGTGATCTGGTACCCGATGGCGTACTGGCTCATCAGTCTGTTCACGACCCTGGTGGCACTGCCCAAGACGCTGTTGAAGCGTCGTGGCAAGCGCGCGATCTGGGTCAGTCCTGACCGGGGTATACGATGAACGCTTCCAAGCCGACCCGCCGCTACGACTCCCGCCTGATCCGCAAGACGCGCCAGCAGCCACGGCTGCAGCGCACCGCGTGGGGGTTTGTCACCATCGCGTTCTGGGGGTTCTATTTCTACCTCTGGGCGCCGCTGATCACCGCCCTTTCCTGGCTGCTGGGTGGGCAGCTGGCGTGGCTGCAGCTGTACGAGTACAAGCAGAGCGTGGACCCGTTCATCGTCATCGCGCTGCCGGTGATGCTGGTGTGCTGTTCGGTGCTGCTGATCGCCTGGGCGGAATACAACCGCATGCGTTTCGCCGGCAAGGACCGGCGCAATGCGCGCGCGGATGTGTCGCTGGAAGAAATCGCGCGCAACCTGGGCGCCAGCCCGGCGTTGGCCGCGCAGCTGGCCAACGGCAAAGCGGTGACCCTGCACATGGATGACCACGCCAGGCCGATCGGCCTGACCAACCAGAACATCCAGGTGAGATGACGGGTGGAGCCACGCCCTGCGTGGCTGCCCCGGATGTGTAGAACCCTTCACATCCCTGACCCAGCCCAGGCGTACGCTCCGCCTCGGAGACATCCCGCACTTCATTGTGAGGGGATACATCATGTCGTCTATCGAGACTTTGGTCACTGAAGTGGCCCGGGCCACCGGCCTTGGACCGAACGCCCAGAAATTCATCGGCGTCGTCATCGAGTACATCTTCAAACAGCCCGGCGGACTCGCCGGCCTGGCCGACAGATTCTCTGCCGCCGGGCTTGGCGATGTCTTCAAGTCCTGGTTCTCAGGCCAACCCAACATGCGCGCTGTCGATGCCGGGCAGATCCGCAGCGCGCTGGGCGGGCAGAGCATCGACGAAATCGCCGGCAAGGCCGGAGTAACGCCCGCCGTGGCCCCCGCGCTGCTGGCAACCGCCCTGCCGGCGATCGTCCGGGCGGTGACCGCCGGCGGGGTGATGCCGACCGCGCTTCCCGCTGCATTCACGGGTCTACTGGGCACGAAGGGGAAGAAGCGGACCCCCTTCCGCCTCTGGCGTTGGCTGCTGCCCTTGCTGGCATTGCTCGCGCTTGCGTGGTGCGGCTGGCAATCGCGCCACGTGGCCAAGGCGCCAGCGGTTACCGCGCCTGCCGCCAACGTCGCGGCCGTGTCCACCAACCCCACCCTGTCGTTCCAGAACACCGACGGCAAGGTGACGTTGAACGGCACATTGGGATCGGTGGCCGACAAGGCGAAGCTGCTGGGGGCCTTTGCGGGCGCCTATGGACAGACCAACGTCAGCTCCAACATCCAGGTGGATACCAGCGTCAAGCAAGCCAGCTGGCTGAGCCGGTTGGCCGACCTGATCCCCAGCCTGAAACAGAACGGGCTGCAGTTCGCATTGAACGGTGACTCGCTCAAACTGGATACGTCCAGGCTGCCCGAGGCCGAACGCACGGCGGTCAGCCAGCTGTTCCAGAAGGAGCTGGGCAATCTGGAGGTGGAGGGCCTGTTCGACAAGGGCGCTGCGGCACTGGGTGCGCTGCCGCCAGGCTTCAGCAGTGACGACCTGACCCAGGCGTTGAACCAGACCACGATCACCTTCGAAACCGGGTCGGCGGTGATTACCCGCAGCAGTGCGTCGATCCTGGACGGTGCAGCAAAAGCAATCCAGGCGGCGCCGCCAGGGGCGCGCGTTGAAGTGGAAGGACACACCGACAACGTGGGCAACGCCGAGACCAACCAGACGCTCAGCGAGCAGCGTGCGAAGGCCGTAGCGGCAGCCTTGGCTGCCCGTGGCGTACCTGCAGACCGGTTGCTGGCACGCGGGTTCGGCGCAAACCGCCCGGTGGGCGACAACACCACCGAGGCAGGGCGCGCGGCGAACCGGCGGATTGCCTACAAGGCGTTGTAACGACCCACCATCGTTACCTGACGCACCCGCGTGCCGGTCATGGCGCGCGGGTCTGGCCGCTGCCCTGGACCACGAAGCGTTCCACGGTGAGCGCTTCGAGGCCCATCGGGCCGTAGGCGTGCAGGCGCGTGGTGGAGATGCCGATCTCCGCGCCTAGGCCGAGTTCGCCGCCATCGGAGAAGCGGGACGAGGCGTTGACCATCACCACGGCGGCGCGCAGCGCGCTGATGAAACGCTGGGCGGCGGCCGGGTCTTCGGTGACGATGACTTCGGTGTGGTCGGAGCTGTACTGCTGGATGTGGGACAACGCCTGTTCGAGGTCATCAACGACGCGCACGGCGATGATCAGGTCGAGGTATTCGGCCGCGAAATCGTCCTCCGTGGCCGGCGTGGCCTGCGGCAGCCACTGCCGGGCACGCGCGTCAGCGCGCACCTCCACCCCGCGTTCGCGCAATGCGGCTTCAGCCTGCGGCAGGAACGTCGCAGCGACCTCGGCGTGGACCAGCAGGGTTTCGAGTGAATTGCAGGCCGAAGGGCGGCTGCATTTGCCATCCACCAGCAGCGCCAGCGCCTTGGCCGGGTCGGCGGCACGGTCCACGTACAGATGGCACACGCCTTTGTAGTGCTTGATCACCGGCACGCGCGCATGTTCGGCAACGAAGCGGATCAGCCCTTCCCCGCCGCGCGGGATGGCCAGGTCGATCAGGTCGTTGAGCTGCAGCAGGGTGAGCATGGTCTCGCGACGCAGGTCTTCGACCAGGGTCAGCGCCGAATCGGGCACGCCGGCCGCGCGCAGGGCGCGCTTGAGCGAGGCGGCGATGGCGGTGTTGGAATGGATGGCTTCGGAGCCGCCGCGCAGGATCACGCCGTTGCCGGCCTTGATGCACAGCGCTGCGGCGTCGGCGGTGACGTTCGGTCGCGCTTCGTAGATCATCGCGATCACGCCGAGCGGCACGCGCACCTTCTGCACGCGGATGCCGTTGGGGCGGACGTCGTCGCGGGTGATGCTGCCGACCGGATCGGGCAGCGCGGCCACTTCGCGGAGTGCAGCGCTGATGCCGGACAGGCGCGCCGGATTGAGGGCGAGGCGGTCGAGCATCGCGCTGCCGGTGCCTTTGGCTTCGGCGGCGGCGAGATCCAGCGCGTTGGCGGCCAGGATGGTGGCCGCGTCGCTGTCCAGCGCGTCTGCCATGGCATCCAGCAGCGCCGCCTTGGCCTCGGACGAAAGCTGCGCCAGTACCTGGGCGGCGTCGCGGCATTGGAGGGCTTGATCACGGATGTCCATGGGATCTCTCATCACGAAGGGTTTTGGCGCGTTTCAAAAAATCTTCGGGGCCGACGTCATATCTGGCTTCGAGGTCCACGTGGGACACGCATGGCGTGTCGCTACGCGTAGAGACACGCCATGCGTGTCCCACGTAAACCGGCCGACGCCCGTTTAGATCAGTACGAGATCATCCCGGTGGATCACATTGCCACCGTAGTTGTAGCCCAACACGCTTTCAATGTCGCGCGAATGCCGCCCGGCAACGCGGCGGATGTCGCTGGCCGAATACTGGCTGACCCCCCGCGCCAAGGTCACTTCACCGCTGTCGGTACGCAGCCGCACCTGCACCATGTCGCCACGGCGGAAGTCGCCTTCGGCAGCGGTCACCCCGCCCGGCAGCAGCGAGGCGCCCTTGTCGCGCAATGCTGCAGCGGCACCTTGATCCACGATGATCGCACCGGCCTCCAGCGGCGCATGCCGCAGCCAGTACTTGCGCGCGGCTTCACGGGTCTGCCCGGCATGGATGCGGGTGCCGAACAACCGGCCCTGCGCCAGCGCGCGCACCACATCGCCATCGCGGCCGTTGAACAGGCAGGTATCGATGCCGACGCGGCCGGCCTTGGCCGCCGCTTCCAGCTTGGTGTGCATGCCACCAGTACCCGCGCCACTGCCGGCGCCCCCGGCCATGGCCAGCACCTCCAGGCTCAGCTCCGGCACGTCGTGGATCGGCCGCGCCTGCGGATCGCGGCGCGGGTCGGCGCTGTACAGGCCGTCGATGTCGGTGGCGATGAACAGGATGTCGGCGTCGATCAACGCGGCCACGGTGGCGGCCAGGTTGTCGTTGTCGCCCAGCTTGAGCTCGTCCACCGACACGGTGTCGTTCTCGTTCACCACCGGCAGCGCGCCCAGCCGCAGCAGCTCGTTGAGCGTGGCGCGGGCATTGAGGTAACGGCGGCGGTTGCGCAGGTCGTCGTGGGTGAGCAGCACCTGCGCCACCGGGCGTTCGAAGAAGCGCTGCCACAGCCCGATCAGCTGCGCCTGGCCGAGCGCGGCCAGTGCCTGGCGCGCGGCCATGGCTGCGCCGGCTTCGATCGCACGTGGCACGATCGCCCGGCCCGCAGCCACCGCGCCGGAGGACACGATCACCACCTCACGCCCCGCCAGCAGGTTGGCTGAAACAAACTGCGCCAGGCCCAGCGCATGGCGCGGCGACAGCCCGCCCCCATCGGCGGCCAACAGGCTGCTGCCGACCTTGAGCACGGCACGCTTCCAGCCGGGGAGCAGCTGTTCGGGGAACGGGGACTGCACGGGCGTGGGGGTCATCGCGGGGGCTGCCTCAGCGGGTGGACCATTCGTGGACGGTGGCGGTGGCGCTGCCGAGCGTCATCAGGGGATCGGCATCGACGATGGCCTGCGCGGCGGCGCGGTCGGCCACGTTGTGCAGCACGTAGGCGCCGCCGGTCTTGTCGGTGAAGCCGCCGGTAATGAGCAGCTGGTCGCGGGCGCGCACCTCATCGAGAAAACGTGCGTGTTCGGCACCCGCTTCATCGCGGAACTCAGGCGTGCGGGTAACGAGTACCAGGTAGCAGATCTTCATGCGGAACTCCGTGGATTCATGCCAATACAGGAACGGCGGCCAGTGGCCGCCGTCCTGCGTTACGCCAGTGCCGCCCAGCGGGCGCGCAGCTCGTCGAGCCGCAGGTCCGCGGCCGCACCGGGCGACACGCGCGCGGCCAGGCTGCCTTCGGGGGTACGCCCCTGCCCGGCGGTGTCGGATGCCGCCGCGGCCGCCTTGTAGGCCTCGCGGAAGGGGACGCCGGCCACGGCCGCTTCCACGGCGACGTCGGTGGCGTACATGCCCGAATCGATGGCAACGCGCAGCTTGTCTTCGCGCCATTCCAGGTTGGCCAGCAGGGCCGGCAGCAGTTCCAGCGCGGCCAGGCCACGACCGAAGCCGTGGAAGATGGCGCCCTTGCTGCCCTGCAGGTCACGGTGGTAACCGGACGGCAGCGACAGCAGCTGCTCGATCTCGGTACGCGCCGCAGCCACGCTGGCGTGGGTGGCACGCATCAGTTCGATCACGTCCGGGTTGCGCTTGTTGGGCATGATCGAGCTGCCGGTGGTGTACTGCGCCGGCAGCGCGACGAAGCCGTACTCACCGCTGGTGAACAGCGACAGGTCCCACGCCAGGCGGCGCAGGTCCAGGGTGGCACCGCCGAGCGCTTCCAGTGCGGCCAGCTCGAACTTGCCGCGCGACAGCTGCGCGTAGATCGGCGAGATCTGCATGCGCGCAAAGCCCAGTGCCTGGGTGGTGTGGGCGCGGTCCAGCGGCAGGTTCACGCCATAACCGGCCGCCGTGCCCAGCGGATTGGCATCGACCAGCGCGAAGGTGTCGTGCGCGCGCACCGCGTTGTCGATGAAGGCTTCGGCCCAGCCGGCCCACCACATGCCCGCCGAGGACACCACGGCGCGCTGGATGTGGGTGTAGCCCGGCACCGGCAGGTCTTTCTCGGCTTCTGCGCGGTCCAATGCGACCTTGGCCACTTCGCGGCTCAGCGCGGACACCTGCAGCAGCTTGTCCTTCAGCCACAGCCGGGTGGCGACCAGGATCTGGTCGTTGCGGCTGCGGCCGGTGTGGATCTTGCGGCCGGCATCGCCCAGGCGTTCGGTCAGGCGCGCTTCGATCGCCGAGTGGCAATCCTCGAAGCGCTCATCGAGCACGAACGCGCCGCTGCGGAAATCGTCGGCCAGCACGTCCAGCTCGCGCTGCAGGTCGCTGCGCTCGGTGGCGGTGAGGATGCCGATGTTTTCCAGGCCCTGCGCGTGCGCCTTGCTGGCCTGCACGTCGTACAGGAAGAACTCGCGGTCGAGGATGACGTCATCGCCGGCGAGGAAGGTCTGGATTTTCGCATCCACCGCTACGCCGGGCTTCTGCCAGAGAAGGTCTGCCATGTCTTGCTCCAATCAATGCGGAATCGAGGTCAGTTCATCCAGGCCCAGGGCCAGGTTGAGGTTCTGCATGGCCTGG
Organism: Stenotrophomonas sp. CFBP8994; assembly: GCF_034044835.1. NCBI lineage: Bacteria > Pseudomonadati > Pseudomonadota > Gammaproteobacteria > Lysobacterales > Lysobacteraceae > Stenotrophomonas > Stenotrophomonas sp. CFBP8994. The sequence goes on from NZ_JAXCWT010000001.1 coordinate 373,093, forward strand.
GTGGCCGCGCCCTTGAGCAGGTTGTCCAGGGTCGCTACGACCACCACGCGCTTGCCGCCCGGGGCCACGTCGAAGCCGCCGATCTGCACGCCATGGCGGCCGGCGATGCGGCTCACCCACGGTGCTTCGTCGAGGATCTCGACCAGCGGCTCATCGGCGTAGAAGCGGCGGTAGCTCTCCACGACCTGATCGCGGGTCACCGGCTGCTGCAGCCACAGGTTCACGGTCATGGTGATGCCACGGAAATGCGGGGCCACGTGCGGCATGAACTCCACCGGCACGCGCAGGTGCGCGGTGACTTCGCGCTCGTGCACGTGGTTGGTGAGCGCGTACGGCATCAGGTTGTCGCGCAGCAGTTCGGGGTTGTTCTTATCCGACGGGCTGGTGCCGGCGCCGGAGTAACCGGATACGCCGAAGCACTGCGGCGGCCCGGCCAGCTGGTCCAGCAGCGGGCTGATCGCCAGCTGCATGGCGGTGGCGTAGCAGCCCGGGTTGCTGATGTGCGTCTGGCCGGTGTAATCGCCCCGGGTCAGTTCGGGCAGGCCGTAGTACCAGCTGCCTTCGAAGCGGTGGTCGGCGGAGAGATCCACGATCACCGTCTCCGGGCGCGCGGCATCCAGCGCGGCCACGAACGGGGCCGACAGGTTGTTGGGCAGCGCCAGGATCACCGCATCCACGCCTTTGGCGGCCACGGCGTCGGCATCGAGGTTTTCGAACGCCAGCTCGCCGGCAACCTCGGGATAGGTATCGGCCACGCGCTGCCCGGCCAGCTCGCGCGAGGACACGAAGCCCAGGGCCAGCTGCGGGTGCGCGGCGATCAGCTTGACCAGCTCGGCGCCGGTATGGCCGCGGGCACCGACGATGCCGATGGTGAATGTTGTGTTGGAAGTACTCATGCGTGTGCGTCCAGGCGGTCCTGCAGGGTGCGCTTCACGTCCTGCCATTCCGAATCGATGATGGAGAAGACAACCGTGTCGCGCGGGCTGCCATCGGGGTGGCGCTTGTGGTTGCGCAGCACGCCTTCCTGGGTGGCCCCCAGGCGGGCGATGGCCGCGCGCGAGGCGGCGTTGTGCGAGCTGGTTTCAAAGGCCACGCTGATGCACTTCAACCGCTCGAAGGCATGGGTGAGCAGCATCAGCTTGGCTTCGGTGTTCACCCCGGTACGCTGCGCATGCGGGCCGTACCAGGTGTAGCCGATGCTCAGGCGCGGCACCTCTTCTTCCAGCGCGTAGTAGCGGGTGCTGCCTACCACGTTGCCGTCGGCATCGAGCACGGCGAACGGCAGCACCTTGCCGGCGGCCTGGTCCTGCAGGGCAGCCTGTACGTAGGCGGTCATGGTCTTGGCGCTGGGCACGTGCGCGTACCACAGCGCGGAGAGCGAACCGTCGCCCAGCGCACCGCGCAGGCCGTCGATATGCGCCATCTGCAGCGGTTCCAGCCGTGCATGCCGGCCGTCCAGCGTGGGGACCTTGGTCCAGTCGCCATGATTCATCGGGGTCAGCCCTCCAGGCTCGGGGTGCGCTTGGCGCAATGGTCCACGTAGGTGCGGATGCGGTCGAAGCCGTCGGCGCCGAACCAGAACACCTTCCAGTGGTCCTGCTTGTAGCAGCCATCGGATTCGGCGTAGTAGAAATGATTGATCGGGTTGCCGTGGCGCGAGCGCCAGAACAGCTGCGGGGTTTCCTCCAGCATCACGTTCCATACCGCACGGCCCAGGCCTTCGCCCTGCGCGTCATCGAGCACGGCGAACTTGTCCAGGTACACGCCTTCGGCTTCGTCGGTGAGGATCACCGCAGCGCGGTAGTTCTCGCTGACATAGGCGCGCAGCAGGCGGGTCTTGTCGAAATAATCGGGCACCAGGGTGCGGCCGAAGCTGGATTCGATCAGGCCCTTCAGGCGCGGCAGGTCCAGTTCGCTCCAGGCGGTGGCGCGCAGCACTTTTTCGCCCTTGCGCACCAGCGTGCCCGAGCCCTTGTGGGTGAACAGTTCCTTGGCCAGGTCGGCCGGCCGGGTGATCGACACCGACGACTCCAGCGGCAGCCGGTCCAGCAGGTCCTTGATCTGTTCGATCTTGACCCGCATGCCGCCGTGGATCCACGGCTGCTGCATCAGCTGGTCGTACTCGGTGGACAGGTTGATCGAGTCGATCACCCTGCCCTCTTCATCGAGCAGGCCGCCGGTGCCGGTGAGGAAGATGATCTTGTACGGCTGCAGTTCCTGCACCAGTTCGTTGGCGGCGAAATCGGCGTTGACGTTGAGGATCTGGCCGCAGCGGGTTTCGCCCAGGCTGGTGATCACCGGAATGGAACCGGCGCGCAGGCTGGCTTCGATCGGGGCCAGGTTGACCTTCTTCACTTCGCCGACCAGGCCGTAGGTGTCCTGGTCCAGGTACTCGGCTTCGAACACGCCACCGGTGATCGAGGTGGCGCGTGCACCGTTCTGCTGCAGTGCTTCCACCAGCTGCAGGTTCGACGCCTGGAACACGCGGCGCACGATGGCCAGGCCTTCGGGCGAGGTCACGCGCAGGCCGTTGACGGTCTGCTTGACGATGCCGGCCGCCGACAGTTCCGCGTCCAGCTGCGGGCCGGCACCGTGCAGCACGATCGGGGTGAGCCCGACTTCCTGCAGGAACGACAGCGAAGAGGTCAGCGCGTCGAGGTCATCGCGCAGCACGGCGCCGCCGACCTTGACCACGGCGAAGCGCTTGGCATCCACCTGCGAAAAGCGCTTGAGGTACTGGCTGATCTCCTTCGCGCTGGCCATGCTGGAAAGCAGGCGCACGATGGTCTGGCGGGTCTGGCGGTGGGGCTGGAGGGAAGAAGGCATTTCAGTATCGTCACGGGCGGCCGTGGCCGCGGTGGGAGATCCGTCAGTGGGGGGCCACGACGGCGTCATTCAGTCAGGCGCCGGCGCTGATGATGCGGTGCACGGCGTCGGTGTAGCGCTGCAGCTGCTCCAGCGTCACGAACTCGTCGGCGGTGTGGGCCTGGGCGATGTCGCCCGGGCCGTACACCAGGGTGGTGTAGCCACCGGCCGAGAACAGCGAGGCTTCGGTCCAGAAGTCCACGGCGTTGCCGATCGGCAGGTCCAGCGCATCGGCCACGTCACGCGCGGCCAGGCGGCGGTTCTCCGCTTCGGCAATGTCGCCGGCCGGCAGGCTGGGACCGCGGAAGGTTTCGGTGAACAGCGCCGCTTCCGGTTCGGCAAAACCGGCGAAGGTGGCCAGCAGCGCGTCGATGTCCATCGACGGCAGCGGGCGGAAGCCGAAGCGCAGTTCGGCGGCCGGCGCGATCATGTTGGCCTTGATGCCGCCTTCCACGCGCCCGATGTTGAAGCGCAGCCCCGTCAGCCCGCCGAAACGGGCATGCGCCAGCGAATCCACATGGTCCAGCGCGCGGTTTCCCCAGCGCATGGCCTGGTGCAACGCGCTGGCGGCTGCATCCTGCTTGCCCGAGGCATGCCCGGCGCGGCCGGCGAACTGCATCAGCACCGAGCTGATGCCCCGGTGCGCCAGCACCGCTTCGCTCATGGTCGGTTCGGCCACCAGCACCGCTTCATACGGAATGCCACGGGCCAGGAACGCGGCGATGCAGCGCGGATCGTTGGCTTCTTCATCGCTGGAGAACAGGAACGCGGCATCGCCATCGCTGGCATTGGCCGCGGCCACCAGTGCGGCGGCCGCGCCCTTGATGTCGCACACGCCGAGCCCGATCACCCGGTCATCGGCGCGCCGCATCACATGCGGATCGGCGCTCCAGTGCGGGGAATCGGGCACGGTGTCCAGGTGCACGTTGAACAGATAGCGCGGCGTACCGCGCACCGCATACAGGCTGACCGCGCCGTCGCCATGGTCGATCACCTCCACGTTGAACCCGGGCAGGTTCGCGCGCAGGTAATCGAAGATGCCACCGGTGGTGATCGCACGCGGCGGGTTGCGGGTGTCAAAAGACACCAGCGCCTGCAGGTGATGGAGCGTCTGTTCCAACATGCCCGGGCCTCAGCGGTTTACTTGCGCGTACAGGGTGCTGCTCATGCCGAACAGCTTGATGAAGCCTTCGGCCTCCTCCACGCCCCAGTCGGCCGACTGCGCGTAGGTCGCGCCCTTGGTGTTGAGCAGGTGCGGCGACTTCACCGCTACCGCATCGACGCGGCCGCCACGGGTTTCCAGCACCACTTCGCCGTTGACCTTGGCCTGCGAGGACTTCAGGAACGCTTCGATGTCGGTCTTGAGCGGGTCGTGGTAGAAGCCTTCGTACACCAGCTCCACCCACTTGCGCGCCACGTCCGGCTTGAAGCGGTTCTGCTGCTTGGTCAGCACCGCATCTTCCAGCGCGCGGTGCGCGGCCAGCAGCGAGACCAGGCCCGGGGCTTCGAACACGATGCGGCCCTTCAGGCCGATCACGGTGTCGCCGGTGTACACGCCACGGCCCACGCCATACGGCGCGAACAGCTTGTTGAGCTGGGCCAGGATCTGCTCGCCCGGCAGCGCCTTGCCGTTGAGTTCAACGGCTTCGCCTTCGACGAACTTCAGGGTCACGGTCAGCGCTTCTGCCGGCCATTCGCTGCGCGGTGCGCACCAGCCGCGGGCACCTTCGCCCGGGGCTTCCCAACGGTCGATCTCGCCGCCGGACATGGTCAGGCCCAGCAGGTTTTCGTTGATGGTGTAGGCCTGCTGCTTGGCGCGCACGCCGAAGCCGCGTTCTTCCAGGTACTTCTGCTCGTAGGCGCGGGTCTGGGTGTGTTCCTTCTGGATTTCACGGATCGGCGCGACGATCTGGTAATCGCCCAGTGCCTTCACGGCCAGGTCGAAGCGGACCTGGTCGTTGCCCATGCCGGTGCAGCCGTGGGCGATGATGTTGGTGCCCAGTTCGGCGGCGCGCTTGAGCGCGGCATCGACAATCAGGTAGCGGTCCGACACCAGCAGCGGGTACTGGCCCTGGTAGCCTTCGCCGGCCCACACGAACGGCTTGACGAACCCCTTCCAGATGGCAGGGCCACCGTCGACGGTGACGTGGCTGGTGACGCCCAGTTCGGCGGCACGCTTTTCGATGAAATCACGCTCTTCGTCATCCACGCCGCCGGTGTCGGCGAACACGGTGTGCACGTTGTAGCCGCGCTCCTGCAGGTAGGGCACGCAGAAGCTGGTGTCGAGTCCGCCGGAGAAGGCCAGGACGATGTCTTTCTTGCTCATGGGGGTCGGGTCCGAAGTGGGGGTCATAGGAAAAATGGGGTGAAACGCGCGATTACCGGCCGGCCAGCGCCGACATGATGGCCTTCTGCACGTGCAGGCGGTTTTCCGCTTCGTTGATGGCGATGCACTGCGCCGAATCCATCACGCCGTCGGTGGCCTTGACGTTGCGGCGCAGCGGCAGGCAATGACTGAACACGCCGTTGTTGGTCATGGCCATCTTGGCTTCGTCGACGATGAAGTGCTTGTACTGGTCGCGGATGGGCTTTTCCGGTTCCCAGTTGCCGAAGAACGGCAGCGCGCCCCAGCTCTTGGCGTACACCACGTCGGCGCCACTGTAGGCGCTGGCGATGTCGTGGCTGATCTTCAGCGAACCGCCGTTCTCGGCCACGTTCTGCTCGGCCCAGCCCATGTAGCGGTCATCGAGGATGTAATCGGCGGTCGGGCACAGCAGGGTCACGTCCATGCCCATGCGGGTGGCGATGGTCAGTGCCGAGTTGGCCACGGCGGTGTTGAGCGGCTTGGGGTGGTAGGTCCAGGTCAGCACGTACTTCTTGCCGCGCAGGTCCTGGGTGCCGAAGTGTTCCTGCAGCGCCATCACGTGGGCCAGTTCCTGGCACGGGTGGGTGATGGTTTCCATGTTGATCACCGGTACCGGCGAGTACTTCGCGAACGCCTTGAGCACGATGTCCTCACGGTCCTGCGCCCAGTCGATGAACTTCGGGAATGCGCGCACGCCGATCAGGTCGACATAGCGGCCCAGCACCTTGGCCACTTCGGCGATGTGCTCTTCGGTGTCGCCGTCCATCACCGTGCCGAGGTTGAACTCGATCGGCCATGCATCCTTGCCCGGCTGCAGCACGATCGCGTGCCCACCCAGCTGGAAGGCGCCCAGTTCGAAGCTGGTGCGGGTGCGCATGGACGGGTTGAAGAACACCAGGGCAATCGATTTGCCCTTGAGCTCGTCGCCCAGCTTGTTGCGCTTGAACAACGCGGCCTGGGTCAGCAGGGCATCCAGCTCGGTACGGCTCCAATCCTGGGTGTTCAGGAAGTGCTTCAGGGACATCGATCGATCCTTTGAGGCGGGTTTCAATGGAAGAAAGGGTACAAATGCAACTTTTCAGATCGTAGAAACGAAAAAACCCAGCGCGGGGGCTGGGTTTTCCGAACAGACAGCACGAAGCTCCGGTTACCCAGCGAAAATGTGGGGTTCCGGTCGGCGGGCACGCGACGTCATGCCCGTAGCCATACGGGCGGCGCTGGTGTCGTGCTGGAAGTCGGTGGGTTTCATGGCCGCCCATCTTTGCATGTGATCGGGCACGGCGCAAGGCCTGAACAGACGGTTCAGGGATTTGCCGCGCTGCCCTGCTCCGCTCCCACCCACGGGGTGATGGAGACGCGGATCTTGAGCCGGTTGCCGGGGTCTTCGGGCAGGCGCGAGCGGTACTTGGTGCCCTTGTAGACGTAATCCACGTCATAGGCGATGGGCCGGCGGAACTCCCGGCCGACCGGGATGATGCGGCAATCGCGGGTCAGCAGCGGGCCGTTGTTGGCGGCCGGGGCTTCCACGACGGGGGCCATGTCTTCGGTGCTGCCGTCTTCACGCTTGAAGATGGAGCGGACCGAATCCATGAAACGGCCGAACCGGCCCTTCTCTTCCTGCGGCTCTTCGCCGGTGACGTTGACCGGGGCCAGGGTCCGGGTGGATACCGGTTCGCAATGTTCCTCGGTGCGGGTGGCCCGCAGGGTCTGGAACACCGGCTCCACGTTGAGCACCTGCGCGTAGTCGAACTTCACGTTCTCCACGATCACCACCCGGTTACGGACCTCGGCGTCCTGGGCGCACGCCATGAAAGCGGCGCTCCCCAGCAGGCAGGTCAGCGTCAGCAACGAAGCGGATTTCATTGGCAACAGGAAAGAGGACAAGGCGGATAGTGTAGGCAGTGCGTGGCACAAGGGGCTGAACATTACCCTTCCGCGACGCTTCTGCCCATACCGAACCGTGTCGTTTGCGAAATCAGGGGGCAACGGGCGGCGCCCCGGGGCCGGCGCTGGGGGCCGTTGTGATCTAAAATCGAAGGCTTGCCCCTACTCCGCCCGGCCCTACGCCCCCATGACCCTGCGCCTGCACAACAACCTGACACGCCAGCTCGAACCGTTCACCCCGCTCGATCCGACCTGTCCGACCCTGTATGTGTGCGGCCCCACGGTCTACAACTACGTCCATATCGGCAACGCCCGGGGCCCGGTGGTGTTCGGGGTGCTGGCCGACCTGCTGCGGCGCCGCTTCGGCGGGCTGCGCTACGCCCGCAACATCACCGACGTGGACGACAAGATCAACACGGCCGCGCGCGAGCAGGGCGTGCCGATTTCGGCCATCACCGACCGCTTCGCCGCCGCCTACCGTGAAGACATGGCCGCGCTGGGCGTGGTGCCGCCGGACATCGAGCCGGAAGCCACCGCGCACATCCCGCACATCATCACCATGATCGAGCAGCTGATCGCGGCCGGCCACGCCTACGCGGCCGAGGGCCACGTGCTGTTCTCGGTGCCCTCCTACGCCGACTACGGCAAGCTGTCGCGCCGCGACCCGGACGAGATGCTGGCCGGGGCGCGGGTGGACGTGGCCCCGTACAAGCGCGACCCGGGCGACTTCGTGCTGTGGAAGCCCTCCAGCGACGACCTGCCGGGCTGGGAATCGCCCTGGGGCCGGGGCCGTCCGGGCTGGCACATCGAGTGCTCGGCGATGGCCGCCGCGCACCTGGGGCCGACCATCGACATCCATGCCGGTGGCGTGGACCTGCAGTTCCCGCACCACGAAAACGAGATCGCGCAGAGCGAGTGCGCCCACGGCGGGCAGACCTTCGCCCGGTTCTGGCTGCACAACGGCATGCTCAATTTCGGCGGTGCCAAGATGAGCAAGTCGATCGGCAACATCGAGCGGGTCCACGACCTGGTCCGCCAGCACGCCCCGGAGGCGCTGCGGCTGGCCCTGCTGTCGGCCCATTACCGGCAGCCGCTGGACTGGTCCGATGCGCTGATCGAGCAGTCGGTGCGTACCCTGGACCGCCTGTACGGCACCCTGCGCGACCTGGCCGACGTGGCCGCGACCCCGGCCATCCCGGCCGAGATCGAGGCGGCGCTGGACGATGACCTGAACACCCCGCAGGCGCTGGCCGAGCTGGCCCGGCTGGGCGCGGAAGCGCGCCGCGCCGAACCGGCCGACAAGGCCGGCTGGAAATCGGCCCTGCTGGGCGCCGGGCAGGCGCTGGGGCTGCTGCAGCAGGACCCGGCTGCGTGGTTCGGCACCAGCGGCGGCGACGCCGATGATGACGCGCGCATCCAGGCGCTGATCGACGAGCGCGCCGCGGCCAAGCAGGCCCGCGATTTCGCCCGTTCCGATGCGATCCGTGACCAGCTGGCCGCAGCGGGCATTGTGCTGGAAGACACCGCGCAGGGCGTGCGCTGGTCACGCAAGCGTTGAAAGGCCGCCCGACCAACGGTCGGGCGCTACCGTCGGGTTGGCCCGACGTTCCGTAACAACTGTAGAGATGGCTGTGATCGATTCCCCGTTCCCGATTGAACCCACCGCTGCCGACGCGCAGGCCGCCATTGCCGAGGAATTCGCGTTCTTCGGCGACTGGTCCGAGCGTTACCAGTACCTGATCGACCTGGGCCGCAAGCTGCCGGTGTTCCCGGACGCATGGAAAACCGAGGAACACCGCCTGCTGGGTTGCCAGTCGATGGTGTGGATCGTGCCGGAGGGCAACGCCGATACGCTGCGCTTCCATGCGATCAGCGATTCGGCCATCGTCTCGGGCCTGATCTACCTGGCGCTGCGGGTGTATTCGGGGCGTTCGGCGGCCGAGATCCTGGCCACCGAGCCGACCTACATCCAGGACATCGGGCTGTCGCGGCACCTGTCGCCGACCCGCAGCAACGGGGTGGCGGCGATGCTGGCCTTCATCCGTGAGACCGCGCAGGCGCAGTCGGCGCCGTGAGTTCACCGGCCCCTTCCGAAGCCGCCGAGAGCGCGCTGGGCCTGCTCACGCGGCCGGGTTTTTCGCTGCTGCTGGCGTACCGCATCCTGGCGATGCTGTCCTACCAGATCGTGGCGGTCACGGTGGGCTGGCATATCTACGAAGTCACCCGCAACCCGTTCTCGCTGGGACTGGTCGGGCTGGCCGAGGTGCTGCCGTTCTTCTGCGTGGCGCCGTTCGCTGGCTACCTGGTGGACCACCTGCCGCGCCGCCGGCTGGGCATGGTGGCGTGCAGCGGGCTGGTGCTGACGGCGGTGGTGCTGACGGCAGTGGCGGAGGGCTGGCTGCCGTTCCACGGGGTGTGGCCGATCTATGCGGCCGTGGCGATGACCGGCATGGTGAGGGCGTTCCTGTCGCCGATCTACAACGCCCTGTTCGCGCGTGTGCTGGAACGCCATCAGTTCGCGCGTGGCGCGGGGCTGGGGTCGGTGGTGTTCCAGGCGGGCATGGTGGTCGGCCCGGCACTGGGCGGGGCGCTGGTGGCCTGGGGCGGCAAGAGCCTGTCCTACGGGGTGGCGGTGGCGGCGGCGCTGGGCGCGCTGGGCTGCCTGGCCATGCTGCGGGTCTCCGAGCCGGTGCACACCGGGCCGGCGGCACCGATCTTCAAGAGCATCGCCGAGGGCGGCCGCTTCGTGCTGGGCAACCGCATCATGGTCGGCGCGATGGCGCTGGACATGTTTTCGGTGCTGCTGGGCGGGGTGGTGGCGATGCTGCCGGCGTTCCTGCACGAGATCCTGCACCACGGGCCGGAAGGGCTGGGCATCCTGCGCGCGGCACCGGCACTGGGCTCGGTATGCGTGGGCCTGTGGCTGGCGCGCCGGCCGCTGCAGCGGCATGCGGGGCGGGTGCTGCTGTTCGCGGTGGCCGGATTCGGGTTGTGCGTGATCGGCTTCGGGCTGTCGCACAGTTTCTGGCTGTCGGCGGTGATCCTGCTGTTCTACGGGGCTTTCGACGGGGTGTCGGTGGTGATCCGTTCGACCATCCTGCAGCTGGCCACGCCGGAAGAAATGCGCGGGCGGGTGTCATCGATCAACGGCATTTTCATCAGCTCGTCCAACGAGCTCGGCGCGTTCTACGCGGGCACGATGGCCAGGCTGCTGGGCCTGGTGCCGGCAGTGGTGCTGGGCGGGTTCGCGGTGTTGAGCGTTGCCGGGATCACCGCCTGGAAGAACCCGACCCTGCGCCGGTTGAATCTGCGCGATCTGCAGTAATAGCAAACGGCAACAAAAAACCCGGCCTTGGCCGGGTTTTTTGATTGGATCGACGACTTGCGATCAGTCGCCCTGCTGCTTCTGCAGGTGCTCCCAACGCTCCTGGGCGTCGATGGTGCGTTCGGCGGTCAGGCGCGCTTCGAGGCGGTCCAGGCCGATTTCTTCGCCGGTGTCCACGCAGAAGCCGTAGTCACCGTCTTCCAAACGCTTGAGCGTGCTGTTGATCTTGCCGATCAGCTTGCGGTAGCGGTCGCGGGTACGCAGTTCCAGCGAGTTCTCGGTCTCGCGGGTGGCGCGCTCGGCTTCGTCGCCGATGTCACGCACTTCTTCCTGCAGGTTGGCGATGGTCTGCTTGGATTCCTCGACCAGTTCATTGCGCCAGTGCTGCAGGCGCTGGCGGAAATACTCCAGCTGCAGCGGGCTCATGTACTCCTCTTCCGCGCTCGGCTTGTAGCCGTCGGGCAGGATCGGACGACCGGTGGCTTCGTCAGTCTTGTACTCGACCACCTTGACCTTGGTGCGCGGGGCCGGGGCGGACGAACGCGCTGCCACGGCAACGGCGACCTTGCCAACCGGACGCGACACGGGCTTGGGGGCGGATTCGGATTTCACGGGAGTTTTTGCAGGCGATTTCGAAACGGGCACGGGATTCTTGTTTTGCGGGGCTTTTGGCGCGGGGGCTGCCGCCACCGGCTTCGGCGCGGGCGCCGGAGCTGGAGCAGGCTTGGCCGCGGCCTTGGCCGGGACAGACTTGGCCGGTGCCGGCGGTGCCGGCTTCGGTGCGGACTTCACTACGGGTGCTGCAACCGGCTTGGCAGCCGGCTTGGTTGCTGCCGGCTTGGTTGCCGGCTTGGCGGCCTTTGCCGGCTTGGCCGGTGCAGGCTTGGCAACCGCTTTTTTCGCCGGCGCGGTCTTGGCCGCCGGCGTTACGGATTTCTTGCCCACGGGCTTGCTGGCGGGCGCGGCTCTCTTCACCGGCGCCTGGGCAGCCTTCGGCTGCTGTGCAGCTTTAGCGACGGGCTTCTTGACCACGGCCTTCTTGGCCAGCGGCTTGGTTGCCGCCTTTTTTACCGGCGCTTTCACCGGCGCCTTGGCGACCACCTTCTTGGCGGGGGCTTTCTTGGCCGCCGCCTTCTTCACGGGTGCCGTCCTGGCCGCCGGTTGTTTGGATGCAGGCTTGCCCGCCGGCTTTGCGGCCGGTTTCTTGGCAACGGTCTTGGCCGCCAACTTCTTAGCAACAGGCTTGGCGGTTTTCTTGGCGGCCTGGACGGCCTTCTTTGCAGTTTTTTTAGCAGCCACGAAACGCTCTTCCTTGGTTTCCCCGGGGCCCGGGAAAGCGGGCCTTTATAGCCTACCCGACCAGCAGCAGCAACCACTCCGCCTACTCCGTTCAGTTGGAGAACACAGCGGTGTGTGGCCGTTCCCCCGCCGGGGCGGAACGACCTGCGCAGTTCGGAACCTGACCCGGCGATGGCGCCGGGGCGGCCCCGCCGCGCACCAGCGCGGACGGGTCCAACACCCCATCCTGCGACAAATGCGGCCTTCATGCCAACTGCTCTAAGATTGGGGGGTGATCTCCCACCTGCTCATTGCCCTGTTGCGCTTCTACAAGCGCTTCATCAGCCCCCTGCTTGGGCCGCGCTGCCGGTTCATGCCGAGCTGTTCTGAATACGCCATGCAAGCCATCGCCACGCATGGCCCCGCGCGTGGCAGCTGGCTGGCCGCGCGCCGGCTGGGGCGCTGCCACCCCTTCCATCCCGGTGGCGTGGACGAGGTGCCGCCGCGCACCGGCCACGCCGATTGCCGCTGCACAGGAAAACACTGAAATGCCCTCCACGCTCATCGTCAACGCCCGCATGGTCAACGAAGGCCGCATCTTCGACGGCGACCTGCGCATCGACAACGGCCGCATCGCGCAGATCGGCACCGGCCTGCAGCCGCAGGACGGCGATACGGTGGTCGATGCCGCCGGCCGCTGGCTGCTGCCCGGGATGATCGACGACCAGGTGCACTTCCGCGAACCCGGCCTGACCCACAAGGGCGACATCGCCACCGAATCGGCGGCCGCGGTGGCCGGTGGCCTGACCAGCTTCATGGACATGCCCAACACCAATCCGCCGACGCTCAACGCGGCGGCCCTGCAGGCCAAGTACGACAGTGCCGCCGGTCGCGCGCGCGCCAACTACGGCTTCTACATGGGCGCCAGCAACGACAACCTGGCCGACATCAAGGTGGTGGATCCGAAAACCTCGCCCGGCATCAAGGTGTTCATGGGCGCCTCCACCGGCAACATGCTGGTGGACAACCCGGAAACTTTGGACGCGATCTTCAAGTACGCGCCCACGCCGATCATCACGCACTGCGAAGACACCCCGATGATCGACGCCAAGGCGAAGGAATACGCCGAAAAGTACGGGGATGCGCTGAGCGCGGAACAGCACCCGGACATCCGCTCGCGCGAGGCCTGCCTGAAGTCGTCGGAGCTGGCGGTGGCGCTGGCGAAGAAGCACGGCACCCGCCTGCACGTGCTGCACATTTCCACCGCCGATGAGCTGAAGCTGTTCGAGAAGGGCCCGCTGATCCGTGCCGATGGCAGCCGCAAGCAGATCACCGCCGAAACCTGCATCCACTTCCTGCGCTTTGACCGCACTGATTACGCACGCTTGGGCAACCTGATCAAGTGCAACCCGGCGATCAAGGAAGTGAGCGACCGCGAGGCGCTGACGCAGGCCGTGGCCGACAACGTGATCGACGTGCTGGCCACCGACCACGCCCCGCACACCTGGGAAGAAAAGCAGAAGCCTTATGCGCAGGCGCCGTCCGGCCTGCCGCTGGTGCAGTACGCGCTGGTGGCTGCGCTGGAGCTGGTACACGAAGGGAAGCTGGAGATCACCCAGGTGGTGCAGAAGTTCGCGCACGCGCCGGCACAGCTGTTCGATGTGAGCCAGCGCGGCTACCTGCGCGAAGGCTACTGGGCCGACCTGGTGCTGGTGGAAGACGTGCCGTTCACCGTGAAGCGCGAAGACGTGCTGTCCAAGTGCGCGTGGTCGCCGTTCGAGGGCATGACCTTCCGTTCGCGCGTGGCCTCGACCTGGGTCAACGGCCAGCTGGCCTGGGATGGCACCCAGCTGGTGGGAGCGCCGAATGGCCAGCGCATGAGCTACGACCGCTGATGCGGGCAACCGTGTTGGGCCTGGGCCTGCTGGCCCTGGCCCCGGCGGCCGTGATCGGCCTGCTGCCCTCGCCCGCCCAGGCCCAGGCCGACGCGCGCGTGGTGTTCCCGGCCAGCGCGTCGCAGGGTGCGATGGTGATCGGCAAGGTGCCGGCCGGCAGCGTGGTGCAGTACGCCGGCCGCACGCTGCGGGTGAGCGGTTACGGCAGCGTGGTGTTCGGGATCGGGCGCGATGAGAAAGGGCCGTTGCAGGTCCAGGTGCAGCGCCCCGATGGCGGCAGCGAAACGGTGAGCATCGCGGTGACCCCGCGTGATTGGCCGGTGGAGCGCGTCAACGGCGTGCCGCCCAAGACCGTGAACCCGCCGCCGGCGATTGCCGAGCGGATCAAGCGCGAGCAGGCGCAGGTGACCGCAGCGCGGGCGCGCGATGACAACCGCGCCGATTTCGCGCAGGCCTTCATCTGGCCGGTGCAGGGTCGCATCAGCGGCCGCTTCGGCAATGCGCGGGTGTACAACGGGCAGCCCGGTTCCGGGCATTCGGGAATGGATATCGCGGTGCCGACCGGCACCCCGGTGAAGGCGCCGGCCGCCGGCGTGGTGACGTTTGCCGGACCGGATCTGTACCTCACCGGCGGCACGTTGCTGCTGGATCACGGGTTCGGGATCAGCTCGAATTTTCTGCACCTGTCGCGGATCGACGTAAAGGTCGGCGACCGCGTCGAGCAGGGCCAGGTGATTGCCGCAGTCGGCGCGACCGGCCGTGCAACCGGCCCGCACCTGCATTGGGGCATGAACTGGTTCGACACGCGGATCGACCCGCTGCTGGTGCTGGAACGCGGGAAGTAACCTGAAACGCGGGAGTGACCGGCTGATGGCCGGTGACCTGATGATGCGAGACGAAGCAACATCCGGTAACGCATGACCTGAAACGAAGGCGCCTCTCCGGCAAAGGTCATGCGTCCCAGCGCCGACCATCATGGTCGGCAGTCGTTTGGGAACCGACTCTACCGACGGCGCATCACGCCCCGCGCCGCCCGCCGGAGGCACGTCACCCGCGCGCGGCCCACCAGGTGCGCAGCAGCGTGCGCACCGGGGTGGCCTTGAGCTCGCGGCCCTGCGACCACGCCTGCTGGCGCGCACGCGCGAGTGAGGCATACAGGCGGCGCGGGCGCGGGCCCGCCACGCGGGCCGGCCACTGCCGCACCAGCTGCTGGGCCCAGCGCTGCGTGGCATCGCCATCGGCCTGCGCCAGCAGCGAACGTGGCACTGCAGCCACACCCGCTTCGTGCAGGCGCTGGGCCAGGGTCTGCAGTACTACCGGGGTAGCCACGTCGCCGCGCGCCGGGGTAGCGAACATCACCGCTTCCACTGCGGCCACGGCGGCGCCATAGGCCTGCAGGGCGCGCTGCGCGTGCGCCGGGTCCACCGGAACGGCGCGCGCTTCGATCAGGTCCGGCAGGGCCTGCGCCAGTTCACCCCACGGTGCGCGCACGGGCTCCAGCACGCGGCCCAGCGGATGGCGCGAACGCTGCCCGGCCCAGCTGCGCAGCTCCTCGCCCCACCACGCCAGCTTGGCGTCCGCCGGCATCGGGTCGCCGGCGATGTTGAGGATGTCGTCGAATTCCTGGAGCAGCGCGAACCATGCCACCACCAGGGTGCGCTGGGATTCGGCGATGAACGGTTCGGCCACCTGCCATTCCGGCCAGCGGGTCCGCCATTTGTCGAGGAAGCTGTCGAGGGCGGTGGAGGTGGTCATCAGGGGATTCCTTGGGGAGCGCGTATCGACCAACGGTCGATACCTACCAGTGTTGTTTGAACGACAGGATGCCCGCCAGCGTTGTTTGACCCAATGGGCGACCGGCGTCAGGGGGCTTCCGGCGACCCGTGGGCCGGCCAACGGCCGGCGCTACCGGCGGGCGTCTGGCCAGGCGTCGGCGTGCTGCAGCGCTTCCGGCTGCTCGATCATGACCTCCGCGCCCCAGGACAACGGGTCGTCGGCTTCCAGGCGGTAGCCCCACAGGGCGGCGACCGAGGCCATGCCGGCGGCGTTGGCGGCGACGATGTCGCGCTCGTCGTCGCCCACGTAGATGCAGGTGCCCGGGTCGATGCCCATCCGCTCGGCGGCGGCCAGCAGCGGCAGCGGGTGCGGCTTGCGCTGGGCCAGGGTGTCGCCGCCGATCAGCACCGCGCAGCGGGTTTCCCAGCCCAGCTGCGGCAGGATCAGCCGTGCCAGGTATTCGGGCTTGTTGGTGACGATGCCCCAGGCACAGCCTGCGGCCTCCAGCGCGTCGAGCATGCCGGCCACGCCATCGAACAGCACCGCATGCTGGCCGATCAGCGCTTCGTAGCGATCCAGGAACTCGGGCACCAGCGCATCACGCGCCTCCTGCCCCAGTTCCGGAAACGCCACGGCCACCATCGCCCGCGACCCCTTGGACACCACCGGGCGCAACGCCTCCAGCGTGATCGGGGCGCGTTCGCGTGCGGCCAGCATCGCGTTGGCGGTGGCCAGCATGTCCGGCGCACTGTCGAGCAGCGTGCCGTCCAGGTCGAACAGCACCGCCTGCGGAAAACCGGACTCAGCCACGGCCGTCAGCGTCGGGCTTGACCGCGTGGGCCAGGTAGTTGATGTCGGTGCGCGAGCTCAACCGCGCGCGGTTGCGCCACGGCTCGTAGGCCATGCCGCTGACATCGCGCAGGTTGAAATCCGCTTCGCGCAGCCACTTGCCCAGCTCGGCCGGCTTGATGAAATCCTGGTAATGATGCGTGCCCTTGGGCAGCAGGCGCGCGATGTATTCGGCCCCGACGATGGCCACGGCGAACGCAGCCGGGGTGCGGTTGACGGTCGACAGGAACAGCTGGCCGCCCGGCTTGAGCAGGCGGTGGCAGGCGGCGATGATCGCGCCCGGGTCTGGCACGTGTTCCAGCATTTCCATGCAGGTGACCACGTCGAAGCTGCCCGGCTGTTCGGCGGCGAGGTCTTCGGCGGCCTGCACGCGGTAGTCCACCGTGACGCCCGACTCCAGCCCGTGCAGGCGGGCGACCTTGACCAGCTCCGGGGCCAGGTCGATGGCGGTCACGTCGGCGCCGGCCTGGGCCAGCGCTTCGCTGAGCAGGCCGCCGCCGCAGCCGATGTCGAGCACGCGCGCACCGCGCAGCGTGACCCGGTCCGCAACGTACTTCAGGCGCACCGGATTCAGCGCGTGCAACGGCTTCTGCGGACCGTCAGCGTCCCACCAGCGGTTGGCGAGCGCGGCGAACTTGTCCAGCTCGGCCTGGTCGAAATTGGTGGAAGCGTGGGGGGCGTTCATGGCTGTCCTTTTCGCGCCTCAGGCGCGTGCATATCAATGACGAGCGTGACGAATGCGCTCGCGCCACTGGCGGGCGTTGGCGACGATGGCGGCGGTGTCCATGCCGACCAGCTCGCGCTGGACCAGCTTGGGCTGCCCGGCAATCCAGACATCGCTGACCTGGTGGCGGCCGGCGGCATACACCAGCTGCGAAAGCACGTGGTGCAGCGGCTGGGTTTCCAGCGCCGACAGGTCCACGCAGATCAGGTCGGCCTGCTTGCCCACTTCGATCGAGCCGATGCGGTCGCCGAAGCCCAGCGCGCGTGCGCCACCCAGGGTGGCCGCACGCAGCGTGGTGGCCGCATCCAGCGCGGTGGCATCGTTGGCCACGGCCTTGGCCAGGATCGCCGCGGTGCGGTTTTCGCTGAACATGTCCAGGTCGTTGTTGCTGGCGCAGCCATCGGTGCCGATCGCCAGGTTGACCCCGGCGCGCTGCAGGGCGCAGGCCGGGCAGAACCCGGAGGCCAGCTTGAGGTTGGATTCGGGGCAATGCACCACGCTCACGCCGCGTTCGGCGCAAAGGTGGATTTCCGCCTCCGTCAGCTGGGTCATGTGCACCGCGATCAGGCGGTCGTTGACCAGCCCAAGGCGGTCCAGCCGCGCCAGCGGGCGCTGGCCGTGCAGCTTGAGCGAATCGCTGATTTCCTGGGCGGTTTCATGCGTGTGCAGGTGCACCTGCATGTCCAGCTGGTCGGACAGCATGCGCACGCGTTCGAAGTTGGCGTCGTTGACGGTGTACGGCGCGTGCGGGGCGAACGAAGTGCCGATCAGCGGGTCGTTGCGCCACTGGTCGTGCAGCTCGCCGGCCTTGGCGAAGTACTCGTCGTCGGTCTTGGCCCAGGCGGTGGGAAAATCGATGATCACCGCGCCGACCAGCGCACGGAAGCCGTGCTGCTTGTAGACCGCCGCCTGGACGTCGGCGAAGAAGTAGTTTTCGTTGGCGCAGGTGGTGCCACCGCGCAGCATTTCAGCGATGGCCAGGGTGGTGCCATCGGCGACGAATTCCGGGCCGATCACCGCCGCTTCCACCGGCCAGATGTGCTGCTGCAGCCACACCATCAGCGGCAGGTCGTCGGCCACGCCGCGCAGCAGCGTCATCGGGTTGTGCGTGTGGGCGTTGACCAGGCCCGGCATCAGCGCTGCATCGGGGCGCGAGACCACCTGGCGGGCACTGAAGCGCGCGCGCGCTTCGGCGCGCGGCAGGATCGCCACGATTTCGCTGCCGCGCACGGCCACGGCATGGTCTTCCAGCACCACCGCATGCGGTTCGATCGGGACCACGTAACCGGCTTCGATCAACAGGTCACAGGGTTCGGGAATGCGGGTGGTGTCGGTCATGCGGTCTCGCTTTGGGGAGCGGTGATCCGACGCTGCGGGATCACCGCGATGTGCGGGTGGGGTAGAGCCGACTGTCAGTCGGCTGCCGTTCGCGACGCGCGTTCAGACCCCGCCTGAAGCAGCCGACTAACAGTCGGCTCTACGTCGGCTCTACCGTAATTCGACGTCGTCGAATTACTTGCCGGCGCGTGCGGAGTACTCGCCCGAGCGGGTGTCGACCTTGATGATTTCATCCTGGTTGACGAACAGCGGCACGCGGACCACGGCGCCGGTTTCCAGGGTGGCCGGCTTGCCGCCACCGCCGGAGGTGTCGCCACGGACGCCCGGATCGGTTTCGGTGATCTTCAGTTCGACGAAGTTCGGCGGCTGCACGAAGATCGGCTCACCGTTCCACAGGGTCACGATGCAGGACTCTTCGCCCTTCAGCCACTTCTCGGCGCCGCCCATGCCCGACTTGGTCGCCTGGACCTGCTCGAAGGATTCCGGGTCCATGAAGTGCCAGTACTCGCCATCGCTGTACATGAAGTTCATGTTGGTATCCACGACGTCGGCCTTCTCCACGTCGTCGGTGGCCTTCATGGTCATTTCGACCACGCGGCCGGACTTGATGAAGCGGTACTTCATGCGGGTGAAGGCCTGGCCCTTGCCCGGCTTGACGTACTCGGTCTCGGTGATGACCGCCGGTTCATTGTTGACCAGGATCTTCATCCCGTTCTTGACGTCGTTCATGCCAACAGTGGCCATGCTGAAACTCCTGAATGGGCAAACGCCGCGCAGGCGCGGCGAGCCGGATAGAATGGAAAGGCTTTCCCTATGATAACCGCAGGCCCCCATTCCATGCAGCTTTCCGCCACGCCCCTGCCCACCCCCGTCCGCTGGCAGCAGCTGTGGCGCGAGGCGGTCCGCGACCCGCGGACCCTGCTGGAACAGCTGGGGCTGGATCCGGACGCGCTGCCGGTATCGGCCGAGGCGGCCGGGCAGTTCGCGCTGCGGGTGCCGCAAGGCTTCATCGCCCGCATGCGCCAGGGCGACCGCCATGACCCGCTGCTGCGCCAGGTACTGCCGGTGACCGACGAGCTGCAGCACGCGCCGGGCTTCACCCTGGATGCGGTCGGCGATGGCCTCGCCCGCAAGGCCACCGGGGTGATCCAGAAGTACCAGGGTCGTGCCCTGCTGGTGACCACCGGCAGCTGCGCGATCAACTGCCGTTACTGCTTCCGCCGGCATTTCGATTACGGCACCGAGAACGCGGCCCGCGAGGGCTGGCGCGAGGCCGTGGACGCCATTGCGCAGGACCCGGGCATCGACGAGGTGATCCTGTCCGGCGGCGACCCGCTGTCGCTGGCCACCCACAAGCTGGTGGAGTTGACCCAGGCGCTGAAGCAGATTCCGCACCTGCGCCGCCTGCGCATCCACAGCCGCCTGCCGGTGGTGCTGCCCGAACGGGTGGACGAGGAGCTGGTGCAGTGGATCGCCGCCCTGCCCTGGCCGGTGGCGTTCGTGATCCACGCCAACCACGCCAATGAATTCGATGCATCGGTGGATGCGGCCATGGCGCGTTTGCGCGGCGCCGGCGCCACCCTGCTCAACCAGGCAGTGCTGCTGCGCGGGGTGAACGATTCGCTGCAGGCGCTGCAGGACCTGAGCGAGCGCAGTTTTGCTGCAGGCGTGCTGCCGTATTACCTGTACCAGGTGGACCGGGTACAGGGCGTGGCGCATTTCGAGGTGGACGATGCAACGGCCAAATCGCTGCACGCGCAGCTGACGGCGCGGTTGTCCGGGTACCTGGTACCGAAGCTGGTGCGGGAAATTTCGGGTGATTCCAGCAAACGGCCCGTGTGACGCCTGACGTATCCGGACCTCTGAACGTTACGTAACAATTCGTAGCCCCGGCCGTTGGCCGGACACCGCGCGCAGCGCGGCCCAAGCGTCCGGAGACGGTCGCGCAACGGTTGCGGCCAACACCCCGGCGTTTGGGCGTTCCGAAGCCGCGCGTCAGGCGTTCATGACGCCCGAACGAAAGCAGCCGGCCAACGGCCGGGGCTACGAATTGTTACGGGCCCATTGGGATCGGGATCAATCAACCAGGGGCCCGGAACATTTCCGGCGCCTTTTTATCTGCCCGATTCAATCATTTCCACGACATCGGTGGCCGTGATCGGCACGCTCAGCCAATAGCCCTGCGCCAGGTCGCAACCGCGCTGGCTCAGCAGGTCGAACTGCACTTCCTGTTCGATGCCCTCGGCTACCACGGTGATGCCCAGCGCGTGGGCCATGGCGATGATCGCCGTGGTCAGGGCCAGGTCGTCCGGGTCGCGCTGCATGTCGGCGACGAAGCTCTTGTCGATCTTGACCCCGTCCACCGGCACCTGGCGCAAGTGGCTCAGCCCCGAGAAGCCGGTGCCGAAATCGTCCAGCCAGACCTTCACGCCGGTGCGGTGCAGCTTGTCCAGCAGGGCCGCGGCCAGCATCTCATCGCCGATCACCGCCGTTTCAGTCAGCTCCAGGTGCAGGCGCGAGGCCGGCAGGCCTGTGTCACGCAGGCAGTCGGCCACCAGCTGGGGCAGCTCGCCGCCGCGCAGCTGGCGCGGAGATACGTTGACGGAGACGAACATGCCTTCGCCATCGGACGAATGCGGCCACTGCACCGCTTCCATGCAGGCCGCGCGCAGCACCTTCGGGCCGATCACTTCGATCAGGCCACTCTGTTCGGCCACTTCGATGAACACCGAGGGCGGAATAGTGCCCAGGGTCGGGTGCTGCCAGCGCAGCAGCACTTCGACCCCGACCATGCGGCGGTCGCGGGTACGGAAGATGGGCTGGTAGACCAGGCGCAGCTCGCCGCGCTCCCAGGCGCCGCGCAGTTCCTGCTCCATGTGCACGCGGCGTTCCACCGCATGGTCCATGGCCCGGCTGTAATAGCGGTAGCAGTTCTTGCCGGCGACCTTGGCCTGGTACATGGCGATGTCGCCATTCTTGAGCAGGGTGGTCGCATCGGCGGCATCGTCGGGGAACAGGGTCACGCCGATGGAGGTGCCGAGGAACAGCTCGCGGCCCTGCACCACCAGCGGCTTGCTCAGTTCGCGGACCAGCAGTTCAGCCAGCTGGCGCGCGCTCGCCGCCACGTCGCCATCGCCGATCAGGATCACGAACTCGTCGCCGCCAAAGCGGGCCAGCAGCGCTTCATCGCCGCCGGCCTGGGCCACGGCCGCACTGATGCGCTGGGCGAACTGCAGCAGCGCTTCATCGCCGGCCTCGTGGCCGAGGGTGTCGTTGACGCGCTTGAAGTCGTCCATGTCGGCGAACAACAGGCCCAAGCGATGGTTGGACGCGCGCGCGGCCATCAGCCGGTGGTCCAGCGCCTCGCGGAACGCCAGCCGGTTGGTCAGCCCGGTCAGGGCATCGGTGTAGGCCATGTGGCGCACTTCGCGATCGTGCCGCGCAATGGCCTCGCTCATCCGGCCGAACGCACGCACCAGCTCGCCCACTTCGTCCTGGCGGTTGCTGTTGCTCAGCTGCGGCCGGTAGTCACCCGCCTCGATCTGGCGCGCGGCGGCGGCCAACCCGCGGATCGGACCGACCAGGGTGCGCTGCACATACACGATGACCCCCGCGCCGATGGCCAGCAGCAGGCCCAGCATCAGCAGCAGCCAGCCCAGGTGGCGCTTGCCCACCTGCTGCAGGCGCTCGCCCAGGGTCAGGTTGGCCCGCTGCTCCATGGCCTGCACGTCATCCAGCGCCATGCCGACGCGGACCCCGCCGATGCGCTGGTTGCCGATCATGATCGGCATCGCGTTGTCGAGCACCTTGGGCGATTGCTGCACCACCAGCTTGCGCGCGCCCACTGCCCCGGCGGCCAGCGGATCTTCCATGGGCCGGCCGAAATCGACCACTTCGGTCGAACCGTCGTGGATCAGCTTGCCGTCCTCGTCGAACACCAGCACGTAGCGCACCACCTGCTGCCGCGAGGTATTGCGCACCAGCGCACCTACCTGGGCCAGGTCGTTGTAGTACAGCGGGTTGGCCAGCGCGTCGGACAGCTCGCGCGCCAGGGCCTCGCCCCGGCTGCGCACGCTGCGGTCGAACAGTTCGTGGATGACGCTGCCGCTGAGGTGCTTGACCTCCTCCTGCATCGCCGCCTGGCGCCCAAGCACCACGGCCACGATCGCCACCACCACCACCATCGCCCCGCCCATCGCCAACACGAAACGGGACTGCATTCCGGAACCCAACGGCCTCATTCCACTTCCATCCGCACGCGTGTAAGACCCTGTTTCAATTCATCCAAACGGTGCTGCATCTGCGCATCGACCCGATGGAACCCGGACGTACCAAAAAACTTCTCGAGCGCATCCTGCGCCTGCGGATCCGAGGCGGCATCCAGCAGTACCTGCTGCAACCTGTCACGCACTTTCGGGTCCAGCCCCGCGCGCACCACTTCCACCGCACGCGGGTACGGCTCGGTGCGATGGATGGCACGGAAGTCGCGGCGGAACGCGGCCGGAATCCGGTGCGGATCGGCCCAGTCCACGCTGCTGACCGCGCCGGCATCGACCATGCCCTTGTGCACGAAGGTGGCGATGTTGGCCTCCGACCGCGCGAACACATAGCCCACCGTATCGGGCGCGGCCGCGTCGCGCGCGGACAACAGGATCTCCGGGGTCAGGCCGTTCTGCAACAGGGTCATCACCGGCACCAGGTAGGCGCTGGTGGAGGCCACGTTCTGCAGGGCCAGGGTGTGGCCCTTGAGGTCGGCCAGCGAGGTGATGGGGCTGTCGCGGCGCACGAAAAACACGGTCTGGTAGTCGCGCACGCCGCTGCGTTCGGTCAGCAGCAGCGGCTGGGCGCCGCTGCGCAGGCCCAGGTTGACGGCGGTGCCGGAGGTTTCGGTGACCCAGTCGACCCGGCCACGGCGCAGGTAGCTGGCCATCTGCTGCGCATCGGGCGCCATCAGGATGCGGCCTTCGGTGATGCCGACATCGCGCATGCGTGGAACAACATAGTCGAGCAGGGGTTGCAGTTGCGCATAGTGTGACTTGGGGTTGTCGCTGATCCGACCCAGCACCAGGACATGGCCCGGGTCGGCGTGGCCTGAATGGGTGTCATCAGGGGGGGCCGCTGCGGTGCCAGCCGTCATGACGATGGCCAGACACAGCACCCCTCCCTGCAGCAGCCATCGCAGTACCGGCAATCCCATCCGCTCCCCCCAAGGAATCGAGACAGCCTACCCGAAAAAGTGAGACGTGCGTCGGGTCAATCGGGTTTAGCGTTCGCCAGGCGTGCCATCCGCTGGGCGTCGGCCAGAATGCCGCGCAGCAGCCGCACTTCCTGTTCGCTCAGTTCGGTGCGCAGGAACAGCCGGCGCAGTTTGCGCATGGCCGAATCCGGGGCGCGGCCCTTGTGGAAGTCGATCTCGTCCAGGGTCTGGCCGAGCTGGCCGAACAGGCCTTCGACCTGGGCGTGGCTGGCCGGCTGTTCACGATGTTCAGGATCGGCCGGCGCGGCCGCTTCCACTCCACCCAGGCTGGCCATGCGCAGCTCGTAGGCCAGCACCTGCACGGCGGCGGCGAGGTTCAGCGAGCTGAACTCCGGGTTGGAAGGAATGTGCACGGCCAGGTGACAGAGCTGCAGCTCTTCATTGGTCAGGCCGGTACGCTCGCGACCGAATACGAAGGCGACCTCGCCATCGATCTCGGCGGCCTTGGCCAGGGCGCGCTGGGCGGCCACGCCGGGCAGCAGTTCTTCGAGTTGGACGCGGCGGGCGCGGGCGGTACAGCCCAGCACCAGCCGGCAGTCGGCCACGGCTTCGGCCAGGGTGGCCACGACCGGGGCGTCGCCCAGCACGTCCTCGGCGCCGGCCGAGCGGCGGAAGGCTTCTTCATCCAGCGGCTTTTCGGGGGCGACCAGCACCAGCCGACCCAGCCCCATGGTCTTCATGGCACGCGCGGCGGCGCCCATGTTGCCGGGGTGCTGGGTGCCCACGAGGACGAAACGGATACGGGAGGAAGCGGATTCAGTGGACATGAACAGGCCAAACGCGAGCAGGACAGTCACAAATGGTAAACTGTGTGACCGGCCTCTGCGCCGGGACCGCTCTTTTCCCCCGCCAGTACCCCCCTACTCTGCCTTTCCGGGAGCTTTTCGCCATGCAGAAACCCGCCGTCACCGTCATGGTCAAGGCCGCCCGCCTCGCCGGCAACGTCCTGTTGCGCAACATCAACAAGCTGGAGGCGTTGAACGTCGTGCAGAAGGGGCGCATGGACTATGCCAGTGAAGTCGATGCGGATGCGGAAAAGGTGATCGTCAAGGAACTCAAGCGCGCCTATCCCGAGTACGGGATCATGGGCGAGGAAGGCGGCGTGCAGGCCGTCAACCGCTACATGTGGGTCATCGACCCGCTCGACGGCACCAGCAACTACCTCCGCGGCTTCCCGCACTACTGCGTCTCCATTGCCCTGGTCGAAAACGGCGAGCCGATCGACGCGGTGATCTTCGATCCGCTCCGCAATGAACTGTTCACCGCCAGCCGTGGCGCCGGTGCGGTGCTGAACGACCGCCGCATCCGCGTCGCCGACCGCAAGGACCTGGCGGGCGCGATGATCCACACCGGTTTCGCCCCGCGCGAGCGCAACCGCACCAGCGCCCAGCTGAAGGCGGTGGACGCACTGCTGGTCCACGCCGAAGACGTGCGCCGCACCGGTTCGGCCGCGCTGGACCTGGCCTACGTGGCCTGTGGCCGCGCCGACGCCTACTTCGAAGCGGGCGTGAAAGCCTGGGACATCGCCGCCGGCGTACTGCTGGTCCGCGAGGCCGGCGGCCGCGTCTGCGACTTCAAGGGCGCCACCCCGGGCCGCATGGACAGCCGTGGCCCGGAAACCCAGCAGATCGTGGCCGGCAACGTGAAGAACACCGACATCCTGCAGAAGGTGCTGGTCAACACCGGCTACGCTGCTGAGTTCGACGCGAAGTTCTGATCGGATTGATGTGAGATTCAAGCGACGGCGCCTTCGGGCGCCGTTTTTTTTTGCCTCCGCGCGTAGAGCGCTGGCTGTTCGGTTTCCACCGCGCGGTGCGAGGGCGGGGGTGCCCTGGCCGGACACGCGTGAACCCATCCATGGGGCTTATCGCAGCATCCATGCTGCTCAAAGTCCGGCCAGGGCACCCCCGCCCTCGCCCCCTCAGTTCTCTGCGACGACCGGATACAAGATCAAAAGCATCGCGCGAGCCCCCGCATTCTTGGCTGCTCAGCCACGCATGGCGTGGCTCGCCACCTGCCGTGGACTTCGTCACCGCCGGCGCGATCTGTCTGGGGGCGCGGGGTGGGAGGGGGTAGCGGGGCTTTGAGCAGCATGGATGCTGCGATAAGCCCCATGGATGGGTTCACGCGTGCCCCGCTACCCCCTCCCACCCCGCGCCCCCGCGCGCAGAGAATGAAAACGCTAGTGCCCCCAGCGCGGGAAGCCCGGCAGGCGAAGGCTTTCTGCATTGCGCATCGACCAACGGTCGGTACCTACCAATGCCGGAAAAAGAAAAAGCCCGACCAATAGGCCGGGCGCTTGATTCAAACCAACCACTACTGCATCAGGCCACGGTGTTGCTCGCAGCCTTCAGCGCGGCAATGCGCTCTTCCAGCGGCGGGTGGCTGAGGAACAGCTTCTTGGCAGTGGCACCGGCGATGCCGAACGCGGCGATCTGGGTCGGCAGGGTGCTCTGGCCGTGATTGAGCTTCAGGCGCTCCAGTGCGGCGATCATCTTCTGGCGGCCGGCCAGGTGCGCACCGCCCGCGTCGGCGCGGAACTCGCGATGGCGCGAGAACCACATGGCAATCATGGTCGCGAACAGGCCGAACACCATTTCCAGCACGAACACGATGATGAAGTAGGCAAAGCCGCGGCCGCCGCCTTCGCGGTTGCCCGACAGTGCACTGTCGATGATGCCGCCGACCACGCGCGCCAGCACGATCACGAACGTGTTGAGCACGCCCTGCAGCAGCGCCATGGTGATCATGTCACCGTTGGCCACGTGCGCGATTTCGTGGCCCAGTACCGCCTCGGCCTCGTCCTCGCTCATGTTCTGCAGCAGGCCCGTGGAGACCGCCACCAGCGCGTTGTTGCGGTTGGCACCGGTCGCGAACGCGTTGATTTCCGGGCCGTCATAGACCGCCACTTCCGGCATGCCGATACCGGCTTCGCGCGCCTGGCGCTCCACCGTGGCCAGCAGCCAGCGCTCGGTCTGGTTGCGCGGCTCGGTGATCACCACCGCGCCGGTGGAACGCTTGGCCATCCACTTCGACAGCAGCAGCGAGATCAGCGACCCGCCGAAGCCGAAGATGGCCGCAACCACCAGCAGGCCGCTCATGCTTGCCGGATCGATACCGGCCAGGCGCATTACGAAGCCTGCCAGGATCAACACGGCGAAGTTGGTCGCGAGGAACAGGGCAATACGACTGAACATGGGAAAAGGACGCTTTCAGGTGGGTGTTGGTGCAAATCTGCGGGGACTTCATGTTGAATTCAAGTCGCAACCTGACCGACGATTCATAGTTCATGTCCATGACTGCCTACCGCGGGCGCTTCGCCCCCTCGCCCACCGGCCCCCTCCACGCCGGCTCGCTGCTCGCCGCCTTGGGCAGCTGGCTGCTGGCCCGGCACGCCCGTGGCCAGTGGCTGGTCCGGGTCGAAGACGTCGACCCGCCCCGCACCGTGCCTGGCGCCATCGACCAGCAACTGGCCGCCCTGGCCGCCTTCGGCCTGGGCAGCGATGACGCCATCGTCCACCAGAGCCAGCGCGACGCCCTCTACCAGGCCGCGCTGGACCGCCTGCTGGCCGAGGACAAGGCCTTTGCCTGCCACTGCAGCCGTACCGAACTGGCCGACCAGCAGGGTATTCATCATTACTGCGTGGCACGTACTGAACGCGCCCGACCGGCCATCCGCCTGCGCGTGCCGCCGGGCAGCGTGGTCGCGTTCGACGACGGCCTGCGCGGCCGGGTTCGCCAGGACGTGCATGCCATGGTCGGCGACTTCGTGCTGCGCCGGGCGGACGGCTACTGGGCCTACCAGTTGGCCGTGGTGGTCGACGACGGTGACCAGGCCATCACCGACGTGGTCCGCGGCGCTGACCTGCTCGATTCCACGCCGCGCCAGATCCTGCTGCAGCAGGCACTGGGGCTGCCCACCCCGCGCTACCTGCACCTGCCACTGCTGCTGGAGCCGGACGGGCTCAAACTGTCCAAATCCGCCGCCGCGCGCCCGGTCGATGCCTATCATCCGCTGCCCGCCCTGCAGCAGGCCTGGGCGCAGCTTGGCCAGGATCCCGCATGCCTGCAGGGCTGCCGCAGCGTTGCCGAGCTCCTTGAACGGGCCGTTGCCGGCTTCGACCCGGCGCGATTGCCACCGGGTGACATCCGCCTTGACGCCGACGCCTGCTGAGCCGCCCATTTTCCGCCGCGATGTTGCAGAATCGCTGTCCCCCCCCCTGTTGGCCCCGGAGTAGCTGCTCATGACATCTCGCGTCGCACTGGTCACCGGTGGTACCGGCGGTATCGGTTCCGCCATCTGCCAACGTCTGGCCGACCAGGGCCATCGGGTTGCCACCAACTACCGTGACGAGGCCAAGGCCCTGGCCTGGCGCGAGAAGATGCTGGCGCGCGGCTGCGACGTGGCGATCTTCCCCGGCGACGTCTCCGATCCGGATACCGCCGAACAGATGGTGCACGCGGTGGAAGCCGCACTGGGCCCGGTCGAGATCCTGGTCAACAACGCCGGCATCACCCGCGACACCACCTTCCACCGCATGCGCGCCGACCAGTGGCACGACGTGATCAACACCAACCTCAATTCGGTGTTCAACGTCACCCGCCCGGTCATTGAAGGCATGCGCCGCCGCGGCTGGGGCCGGGTGATCCAGATCAGCTCGATCAACGGCCTGAAGGGCCAGTACGGCCAGGCCAACTACGCCGCCGCCAAGGCCGGCATGCACGGCTTCACCATCTCGCTGGCGCGCGAGAATGCCGGCTTCGGCATCACCGTCAACACCATCTCGCCCGGCTACGTCGCCACCGACATGGTGATGGCCGTGCCCGACGAAGTGCGCGCCAAGATCATCGCCGACATCCCCACCGGCCGCCTCGGCAAGCCCGAGGAAATCGCCTACGCCGTCGCCTTCCTGGTCGCCGAAGAAGCCGCCTGGATCACCGGCTCCAACCTCGACATCAACGGCGGCCACCACATGGGCTGGTAACGCTTACACCGTTACCCCACCGCAGGTTCCAAGACCGCCCAACGGCCGACGCAACCGGCATGGCAGCATGCCGCGAAAAAATGCTGCACTTCACCCGCCCGCCCACCGCAGGAGGAGCCCCCTTCTTGTTGAAGGGGGCGCGCCGAAGGCGCGGGGTTAAGGCGGCATGCCGCAGGGGCCCACGTTTTGCGCAGCAAAGCGTGGGCAAGCGCAGCAGGCGTTGCGGATACCCCGAAATGCTGCACCCATGCTGCGCAGCATGAAGAACGCCAGCAAATGACCAAAGGAGGTTGCAACGCCTGCTGCGCTGCGCCATGCTTCGCCCCTACGCTGACGAGTGATTGCTTCATGGCTGCGAACCGCATCATCAAGAAGTATCCCAACCGCCGTCTCTACGACACCGAGATTTCCAGCTACATCACCATCGAGGACGTGCGCCAGCTGATCCTGGACGGCGAGGACTTCGAAGTCCGCGACGCCAAGAGCGGCGACGACCTGACCCGTTCAGTGTTGCTGCAGATCATCGCCGACCAGGAACAGGACGGTGAGCCCATGCTCTCCACCCAGCTGCTCAGCCAGCTGATCCGGTTCTATGGCGATTCGCTGCAGGGCTTCATGGGCAACTACCTGGAGCGCAGCATGCAGGTCTTCCTGGACCAGCAGCAGCAGTTCCGTCAGCAGATGGGCAACCTGCTCGGCCAGACCCCGTGGGCGATGATGAACCAGCTCACCGAACGCAACCTGGAACTTTGGCAGGACTTCCAGCGCAACATGGGCGGCGGCTTCGGCCCGCGTCCGCCGGGTACCCAGACCGGCACCGGTACGGGCACCGGCAAGCCCGAAGCCCCCACGGCCGGCAAGACCCGCCGTTGACTGCTTCGCCCGGCAGCGCCGGGCCGCATGAAAAAAGGCGCAGCCTCACGGCCGCGCCTTTTTCATTTGCGCACCGTGGAAATCAGCGCTTGGGTTTGGCGCAGCCGGTGCAGATCCGCTCCACCTGGTAGCCCTTGGCGCGCAGCTTTTCGACGACGCCATCTTCGCCCAGCAGGTGCAGCGAGCCCACCACCACCAGCGTGCCGCCCTGCCCGGCCTTGAGCTGCTGCTCCAGCTTGGGTACCCACGCATTGTTGCGGTCGGTATTGATGCGCTTGTACAGCTGCGGGTACTCGCCGCGCATTTCCGCGGCCATCGAGGTCCACAGCAGCTTGTCGTCGCCACGGCGCCAGGCATCGTGCAGCTTGCGACCCATCGCATCGGCCTCGCTGGCCTGGTCCAGCGCCTCGGCCACCATCTGCTGCTGCTCCTGCGCGGACATGCCCGAGAGCACCGCCACCTGCGTATCGATGTCTTCCAGGCCGCTGGTCGGCTTGCCCGCATCGGCGGCGCGCGTCATGAAATGCCGGTCCAGCCCCAGCGCCGGGTCCAGGCCCATCTTGGCGAACTGCGACAGCGTGATGGTCAGCCCGACGAACCAGGGCTTCATGCCCTGCAGCTGTGCCAGCGGCAGGTTGTTGTCGCGCGCGTAGGCCTGCAGCTTGGTCCAGGTGGCGTCGTCCAGGTCACGCCTGAGTTCGCTGCCATCGGTGCGCATCGCCGCCTGCAGCATCTTGCGGGTCAGGTCCGGCGACTGCATGTCCTGCGGCGAGAGTTCGAACACCACGCGCTTGGACGCCGCGAAGGCCTGGTCCACGTCGGCCGCCAGCGGATAATCGTCGGCACGCAGCAGATGGAACGAGCCCAGCAGGTACACCCGGCTGTCGCCCGGGCCGGTCACCTTCCACAGCAGCGGCACCGGCGCGGTGGATTTCGCCGCCGGGGCGGCGGCCATCGTGGCTGCGCTGGCCAGCAGCAGGCTGGTAGCCAGCAGCAGCGGGGCCGCCAGTCGCTTCAGCATCGTCATGCTCAAACCCCTCCCTGGGGTGTGTGGTAGGCCTGCTCACCGGCTTCGACCTTCAGGTCCAGACGGTTTTCCGGCGGGGTCAGTGGGCACGTGGCGAACGGCGTGAACGCACACGGCGGGTTGTAGGCGTGGTTGAAATCAATCACCACCTTGCCGCTCGCATCCGGTGCGGGCAGGTCCAGGTAGCGGCCAGCCGGGTAACTGCCATGGCCGCTGGTGCGGTCGCCGAAGATCACGAACAGCTCGCGCCCCGGCTCACCCAGCGCTTCCAGCCGCCAGGTCTTTCCATCGCGCTCGAATTCCAGTGCACCCGAATTCGGCATCTCGGTGGTGAGGCCGGTGATGTCCACGATCGGCAGGGTCTTGCCGGCCGGGTGCGGAACAAACCGCGCGCTGATGCGCCAGTCCGGACCACCCGGCCAGTAGTTCAGGCCAGTGAAGCCGGTGCGCGAATAGGCGTCGGCATGCTTGACCCGCAGCGCGTAGCGCTCACCACGGTGGATCAGGCTGAGCTGGCCCTTGCCATCATCGAAGCCGATAAGCGTAGGCGCCGGATCGCGGTCGCTCTGGAAACGGATCGGCCCGGTGAGCGGCTTGCCGTCCACGGTCAGTGCCGTGCCGCGCTCGGGGGTGAAGGTGAGTATGTCGCCACGGTGCGCCACCATGCCCAGCTTGGCCGGGCCCACGGCCAGGCGGATGCCGCTGCCGGGGCCGCTGCCGATGTAGTGCGCCTTGTGCTCCAGCCAATGCAGGCCGACCAGGCTGGTCCAGCCATCGGGCGCGTGCAGCTCGGTGTAGCGCTGCTGTCGCCATTGCTGCTGTTCGGCGGCGAATGCCGGATCCACCGCCGCCGGCGCCGGCGCGGCTTCTTTATCGCCACACCCTGCCAGGCCCAGCGCCAGCACTGCCGCGCCGAGTCCCCATCCCCAAGTACGCATCGTGTCCCCCTTCAACGTCCGCGCAGGAACCAGCGGTCGATTTCCGCCAGTGAAAAACGGGCCCAGGTGGGCCGGCCGTGGTTGCATTGGCCGGACCGCTCGGTAATTTCCATGTCGCGCAGCAGCGCGTTCATTTCCGGCAGGGTCAGCCGCCGGTTGGCGCGCACCGCGCCGTGGCAGGCCATGGTCGACAACAGTTCGTCGCGCGCACTGGCGATGCGCCGGCTCTGGCCGTGTTCGCGCAGGTCGGTGAGCACATCGCGCAGCAGCCCTTCCGGCTCGGCGTTGGCCAGCAGCGCGGGAATGCTGCGCACATGCAGCGAACCGGGACCGGACCGGGTGATCTCGAACCCCAGCGCGGTCAGCGTATCGGCTTCGCGCTCGGCGGTATCGGCATCGCGCTCGCCCACTGCCAGGGTGATCGGCACCAGCAGCGGCTGCGCATGCAGGCCGGTGGCATCGTGCGCGGTCTTCAGCCGCTCATAGCCGATCCGCTCGTGGGCGGCATGCATGTCCACCACGATCAGGCCTTCGGCATTCTCGGCCAGGATGTAGATGCCGTGCAGCTGCGCCACCGCATAGCCCAGCGGCGGCACGCCACTGTCGGCCGCGGTGACCGGCAGGCCCTGCTCGCTGGGCATCGGCGGCAGCGCGGCATCGCTGCCGGCCGGGCGCGCGTACAGCGCTGCATAGGCCGACGGGGCATCGGCCACGCGCAGGCCCAAAGGCGACTGCTGCGGGCGCCAGGCCGTGTTGCCCATGCCACCACCGCCACCGCCCGCCAACGCGTAGCCCGTGCCGGCCGCTGCACTGGCATAGGCAGGCGCGGCAGCCTCGGCGACGCCCTCGCTGCCCGCCCCCGTCGCGGTCATGCCCGCACGGGTTTCAGCCAGCGCTTCCTTCAACGTGCGGTAGACGAAGTCATGGATCAACCTCGAATCGCGGAAACGCACTTCATGTTTGGCCGGGTGCACATTGACGTCCACCCGGGTCGGGTCCAGCTCCAGGAACAGCACGTACGCGGGCTGGCGGCCATGAAACAGCACATCGCCGTAGGCCATCTTCACCGCATGGGCCACGCTGCGGTCGCGCACCGAACGACCGTTGACGTACAGGTACTGCTGGTCGGTGCTGGCGCGAGAATAATGCGGCTGCGCGATCCAGCCATGCAGGCGCAGCCCGGCACCGCTGTGGTCCACGCGCATGGCCTGGGTGGCGAAGTCTTCGCCCAGCGTTTCGCCCAGCCGCGCATCGGAATACAGATCACCCGGCTTGTAGCGCCGCGACGGCTTGCCGTTGTGCGACACCCGCAGCTCCACGTCCGGCCGCGCCAGCGCCAGCGAACGCAGCCATTCTTCGATATGGCCCAGTTCCGTCCGCTCGGCGCGCAGGAATTTGCGGCGAGCCGGCACGTTGTAGAACAGCTCGCGCACTTCCACCGTGGTGCCCGGTGCATGCGCGCGCGGGGTGACTTCGCCCAGCTTGCCGCCTTCGATCTGCAGCGCCGAGCCATGCTCGTCACCGCGCCGGCGCGAGGCCAGGGTAAAGCGGCTCACCGACGCGATCGACGGCAGCGCCTCACCACGGAAGCCCAGCGTGGCCACCGCTTCCAGGTCATCCAGACTGGCGATCTTGCTGGTGGCATGCCGCGACACCGCCAGCGGCAGTTCTTCCGGCGCGATGCCACCACCGTCGTCACGGATGCGGATCAACCGCACCCCACCCTCTTCCAGGTCGATATCCACGCGGGTGGCACCGGCGTCGAGCGCGTTTTCCACCAGTTCCTTGACCACCGACGCCGGGCGTTCAACGACCTCGCCTGCAGCGATCTGATTGATGAGGATTTCGGGAAGCTGGCGGATGGTCATGCGGGAATGATATCCGGATCGTGGGGATGGATTCCGATATCGATTGGCCAATGGGCCCATGGTCGATTGATCCCGATCCCCATGGGCCCGTAAAAATTCGTAGCCCCGGCCGTTGGCCGGACACCGCGCGCAGCGCGGCCCAAGCGTCCGGAGCCGACGATTCATCGGTTGCGGCCTTCCCACCGGCGCTTATGCGTTCCGAAGACGCCCGTCAGGCGTTCATGACGCCTGATACGCGGTTTCGTTTCGGGTTTACACCCGGATGCATGGCCGCCATCGAGAGCAGGTCGAGCTCCGGACGCTTGGGCCGCGCTGCGCGCGGTGTCCGGCCAACGGCCGGGGCTACGAACCGTTACGTAACGTCCGGATACCCGGATCAATCAACCATGGGCCCCAGTGGGTACGTTGGGGCCGGGCAGACGCCACAAAAAAACCCGCCGAAGCGGGTTTTTATTTGCTACCGCCGGCGACCGTACTGGCGGCGTCTATCTCGGCTTGGGCGCGGGCCGCGTACAGCGTACCCGGTGGCGGCTGGCGGCTGAAGAACGTATGCACGCCATCCAACACCGCACCGGCGATCTGGCGCTGGTAGGCCGGGTCCATCAGGCGGCGCTCTTCGTCCGGGTTGGAGATGAAGGCGGTTTCCACCAGCATCGCCGGCATGTCCGAGGTGCGCAGCACCGCGAAGTTGGCCCGTTCAATCGCCGGCTTGTGGTTCTTGCCGATCCGCTTCAGCCCGCCCAGCACGTGCCCGGCCGCGTCTTCGGAGGCCTTCATGTAACCGCTCTGGGCCAGGTCCAGCAGCACATTGGCCAGCGTGCCCTCGGTCTGCTGCAGGCGCACGCCACCGACCAGATCAGCCGCGTTTTCCTTGTCCGCCAGCCAACGGGCGCGCTGCGACGACGCGCCCTTGGTCGACAGCACGTAAACCGACGAACCCGTCGCCGCGCGGTTTTCCGCAGCATCGGCGTGGATCGAGATGAAGATGTCAGCCTTGGCCGAACGTGCCTTCTGCGCGCGCATCGGCAGCGGAATGAACACGTCGGTATCGCGGGTCAGGAACGCCTTCAGGCCCGGCGTCGCATTGACCTGGCGTGCCAGCTCACGCGCCACTGCCAGCGTGATGTCTTTTTCGCGCTTGCCGGTCGGCCCAACCGCGCCCGGATCCTGGCCGCCGTGGCCGGGATCGATCGCCACCACCAGCGGGCGCATGCCCGACTGCATCTTGACCCGCGACGCATCGCTGGGCATCACCGGGCGCGGCGGCTGCGCCGGCACCACGGTGGTCGGCACCGGCACGTTGGCCGGCGTCGGCTGGCCGGCCAGGATGGCAGCAGGCGACGCGGAATTGCTGGCAGCGTTGGCGGTGCCGGCCGCCGCCACGTTGACCGTGGTCGCGGTCGGCGCGGCCGGGGTCGGCACCGGCGTGGCGGCGCTGACGCTGGCCTGTTGCCGCACCGACGCGGTCAACAGCGCCGTGGCGCGGGCAGCGTCATTGCGCGCCTGCGCCGCTTCGGCCGGCGTCGGCGGCAGGGTCTGGGTGGTTGCAGGAACGGGCGTGGTGCTGGCCTGCGTCGCCATCGATGCAGTCGAAGGCACGGTGCCTGGCACCGTGCTGTTGGCTGCAGTGACCGGTGCCGGGGTAGCGGGCACGGGCGCGCGGGCCACGCTGGCCGGCGCATCACCCGGCCACTCGATCACCAGCCGCGAATCCTCGCCCTGCTTGACCAGCTGCGGCTTGAACGGCGCCACCGATTCGGCAAGGTCAAACACCACGCGGAACGTGCCGGGCACCGGCTGCCCGGTGCGCACCGCCGTGACCACGCCCTTGGGCGCAGGCAGCTTGAGGTTGCGCACCGCGCCGGAATCGGGGAAATCGACCACCAACCGGTTCGGGCCGGCCAGGGTCAGGGTCTTGTAGCCGCCGCTGCCGGACAGCGCGATCTCGGCGCGGGTGCCGGTCGAACCGGTCTCCAGGGCCACCTGGCGGACTTCGCCCGCCCACGACATCGCGCTCGCCAGACAGAGTCCGACGGCGGCGCAGATGGCAGTGAGTGGCTTCCCCATTGGCATGGGTACGGATTCAATCACTGCGCTGAATGAAAAGCAACACCTTTTCCCTTAATAATCCGTAGCCTGGGGGTGTTTCCTACTGTCAGCCGACAGAAAGGGCCTGCAAGTCGCCCCCTTGCGGGAGCCGTTCCAGCCATTCATGTCCTGCCGCACTGGCCGCGCCCAGCCGCGCGCGACGGCCCTGCCCCTCGATCTCCAGCGCCACGATCAGGTCGGTGGGCGGCAGCGCGCCGGCCCCGCGCTCGGGCCATTCCACCAGCCACAGCGAGGCACTGCCCTCGTCCAGGCCGAGGAAATCCAGTTCTTCCGCCTGCCCGATCCGATACAGGTCCAGGTGCCAGGCTTCGTGACCGTCGCTCAGCGGATAGCGCTCGACCAGCGTGTAGGTGGGGCTGCGGACGTTGCCCTGCACGCCCAGCGCGCGCAGCAGCGCCCGCGCCAGGGTGGACTTGCCGGCACCCAGGTCACCTCTCAACTCAACCACCGCGTGCGGGGGGCGTGTGGCCGCCAGCCATTGGCCGAGCAGGTCGGTGTCCTGCGGTTGTGCCAGGAAGAACTCAATCATGGGCGTCACGGTTCCGGGTTCACCCGCCGGCGCAGCGGCACCAGCAGGTCGGTGGGGAGCAGGCCACGCTGGCCTTCGCTGGCCGCGTCATCGCCGGCCAGGCTGTGCAGCAGCGCACCGCTGCTGGCCGCGTCGAACGCGTCCAGCCCCTGCGCGCGCAGTGCGGCAATGATGCCGGTGAGCAGGTCGCCCATGCCACCCACCGCCATGCCCGGGTTGCCGGCGGCGATCACCCGGGGGCGTTGATGCGGTGCGGCCACGATCGTGCCGGCGCCTTTGAGCACCACCACGGCATTGAAACGCGCGGCCAGTGCCGCAGCGGCGGCGAAACGGTCGGCCTGTACCTGGGCGGTGTCGGTACCCAGCAGCCGCGCCGCCTCGCCCGGGTGCGGGGTGAGAATCGCGTCGTGCAGCGTCTGCGGCGTGGCCGCCAGCAGGTTCAACGCATCGGCATCGATCACCAGCGGCTTGCCGCTGGCCAGCACCTGCCGCCACAGCTCGTGGGCCCAGTCGTCCTGGCCCAGCCCGGGGCCGATCGCGATCACTTTCGCGCGCGGCAGCAGCGCCTGCAGGTCCTGCGCCTCCTGCACCGGGTGGGCCATGGCTTCGGGCAGGCGCGCCAGCAGCGGCGCGATGTGCTGTGCCTGGGTGGCCACGCTGACCAGCCCGGCGCCGGCGCGCAGCGCCGATTCTGCGGCCAGCATCACCGAGCCTCCACTGCCGGCGTTGCCGCCCACGCACAGCACATGGCCGGATTCGCCTTTGTGCGTGTTGGCACGGCGCGGCGCCAGCTGCGTGGACAGCCGGGAAGGCAACCACAGACACGCTGCCGGCGCGATGCCTCGCTGCGAACCGTCGGGCAGCGACAGCGGTGCCAGCCGGCGGCCACCGATGTATTCCAGCGCCTCTGCGGTGTACAGCCCTTGGTGACGGACGATGAACTGCAGGGTGATCGTGGCGCGCACCGCAGCCCCGGGCACCGCGCCGGTACGCGCGTCCACGCCACTGGGCACATCCAGCGAAAGCACTGGCAGCCCGCTGTCGAAGATCGCCGCGATCAGGCGCGCCGCATCGCCGTTCGGCGCGCGGTTCAGCCCGATGCCGAACAGTGCATCGACCACGAGGTCAGCGGCAGGCAATTCCCCTGCGAAGACGGTTTCCTGCCCACCCACCGCCAGATACGCCGCGCGGGCCCGTTCAGCCAGCTCCGTCCGCGCGCCGGCATCGGCCAGCCGCAGCACCTGCACCTGCCGCCCGGCCTGCCGGGCCAGCCGCGCCAGCACGTAGCCATCGCCGCCGTTGTTGCCTGCGCCTGCCGCCACGCAAAGCCGCTGCGCCTGCGGCCAGCGCTCCAGCAGGCACTGCCAGGCGGCCGTGCCGGCCTGCTCCATCAGCCCGGCGCCGCCATCGCCCAGCAGCGCGCTGGCCTGGGCATCGAGACGGCGCGCGGCGGCGACATCGAACAGTTCATCGAGTTCGTGCATGCCGGGATTCTATACTTGCTGCATGTCCGCTGTTCCCCTGCCCGCCCCGCTCGACCTGGCCCGTGCCGCCGAACGGGTGCGCGCGCTTGCGCGGCAGCATGGCTTCCAGCGCTGCGGCGTGTCCGGCATCGACCTGGCCGACGACGAAGCGCACCTGGCCGACTGGCTGGGCCAGGGTCTGTACGGCACCATGGATTGGATGGCACGCCACGCCACGCTCCGCGCGCGCCCGGCCGAACTGCTGCCCGGCACCGTGCGGGTGATTTCAGTGGGCATGGATTACGGCCACAAGGACGACACCGAGGCCTGGAACACGCTGCATGACGGCAACCGCGCCTACGTGGCGCGGTATGCGTTGGGCCGCGATTACCACAAGCTGATGCGCAACCGCCTGCAGAAATTCGCCGATGCGCTGGCCGCGGAGATCGGCACGTTCGGGTACCGGGTGTTCGTCGATTCGGCCCCGGTGCTGGAGCGTGCGCTGGCACGCAACGCCGGGCTGGGCTGGATCGGCAAGCACACCTGCCTGATCGACCGCCAGGGCGGCTCGTGGTTTTTCCTGGGCGAGATCTACATCGACCTGCCGTTGCCGGTGGATGCGCCGGCCAGCGCGCACTGCGGCACCTGCACCCGCTGCATCGATGTCTGCCCCACCCAGGCCATCATCGGCCCGCAGCGGCTGGATGCGCGGCGCTGCATTTCCTACCTCACCATCGAACACGATGGCGCCATTCTCGAAGACATGCGCCCGCTGATGGGCAACCGCATCTACGGCTGTGACGACTGCCAGCTGGTGTGCCCCTGGAAC
Organism: Stenotrophomonas sp. CFBP8994; assembly: GCF_034044835.1. Lineage (NCBI taxonomy): Bacteria > Pseudomonadati > Pseudomonadota > Gammaproteobacteria > Lysobacterales > Lysobacteraceae > Stenotrophomonas > Stenotrophomonas sp. CFBP8994. The sequence goes on from NZ_JAXCWT010000001.1 coordinate 411,270, forward strand.
AAGTTCGCGCGGCGCACCGACGAGCCGGATTTCCGCGCCCGCAACGCGCTCGATACCGCCACGCTGGCCGAACTGTTCGCGTGGGAGGAAGACGAATTCCTGCGCCGCACCGAAGGCAGCCCGATCCGCCGCAGCGGGCATGAGCGCTGGCTGCGCAACATCGCGGTGGCACTGGGCAATGCGCCAGGCCATCCGGACACGCTGGCCGCGCTGCACGCCCGCGTCGGACATGACTCCGCGCTGGTACGCGAACACGTGCAGTGGGCACTGCAGCAGCACGCCCGGCTCGACAACGGCGGCTGAGCGCCTCACACACGCACCTCGCCCCGGCATGCGACCATGGGCACCCGTTCGTACTGTTTGACCGTCCATGGACCGTAGCGCGCAGATCCTCACGCCCAGCCAGCTCAACATCCTGGCCCGCGACCTGCTGGAAGGCACGTTCCCGATGGTGTGGGTGGAAGCCGAGCTGGGCAGCGTGACCCGCCCGGCCTCGGGCCACATGTACTTCACCCTGAAGGACGCTCGTGCGCAGATCCGCGCGGCGTTGTTCAAGCCCAAGAGCCAGTGGCTGAAATTCGTGCCGCGCGAAGGCATGCGCGTGCTCGCGCGCGGCCGGCTGACCCTGTACGAGGCGCGCGGTGAGTACCAGATGGTGCTCGACCACATGGAAGAAGCCGGCGAAGGCGCACTGCGCCGCGCCTACGAACAGCTCAAGGCACGGCTGGAAGCGGAAGGCCTGTTCGCCGCCGAACGCAAGCGTGCCCTGCCCGCCCATGTGCGCCGGCTGGCGGTGATCACCTCGCCCACCGGCGCAGCCGTGCGCGATGTGCTCAGCGTGCTGGAGCGCCGCTTCCCGCTGCTGGAAGTGGACCTGCTGCCCAGCCTGGTGCAGGGTGACAGTGCCGCTGCGCAGATCACCGCGCTGCTGCGCAGCGCCGACGCCAGCGGCCGTTATGACGTGATCCTGCTCACCCGCGGCGGCGGCTCGATGGAAGACCTGTGGGCCTTCAACGACGAACAACTGGCGCGTGCCATCGCGGCGAGCCATACCCCGGTGGTGTCGGCGGTGGGCCACGAAACCGACTTCAGCCTGGCCGATTTTGCCGCCGACCTGCGCGCGCCCACGCCATCGGTGGCCGCCGAACTGCTGGTACCGGACCAGCGCGACCTGCAACTGCGCCTACGCCGGTTCGCCGCGCGGCTGGTGCAGCTGCAGCGGCATGGGTTGGGCCAGGCCATGCAGCGTGCCGACCGCGCCCTGCTGCGGCTGAACGCACAGAGCCCGCAGAACCGGCTGCAGCTGCTGCAGCGTCGGCAGCAGGATCTGGCGCGACGGTTGGCCGGCGCGTGGCAGCAGCAGCATGAGCGCCGCCTGGCGCGGCTGCGGCATGCGGCGGTGGTGCTGCGCAATGGCCACCCGCAACGCCAGCTGGATGCACTGAAACAGCGCCTGCTGCGGGTGCAGCCACGCGCGGAGGCGGCGATGGCGCGGCAGCTGCAGCGCGATACCTTGCGCCTGCGCGCGTTGGCGCGTTCGATGGAAGCGGTGAGCCCGTTGGCCACGGTCGCGCGCGGCTACGCCATCCTGACCCGTGAGCAGGATGGACGCCTGGTGCGGTCGCCGTTGGATGTTTCACCCGGCGATACATTGAAGGCCCAGGTGCAGGACGGGGTAATCGATGTGGTGGTAAAAGACACCCGAGGGTAAGCCCTGTAGGGACACGCCATGCGTGTCCAAGCAGGCCGCACACGCGTTTCGCCCACGTTATTGCGTTGCCGGGGCGCCTGCAGATTCGCAGTAGCGTTGGCGGTATTCCATGGCCTTGGGCATCAGCGCCTGCAGGTTCTGGATGCGGGTGCCCGGGTTGGGATGCGTGGACGAGAATTCCGGCGGCGCCTGGCCGCCGCTGGCCTGGCCCATGCGCTCCCACAGCGGCACCGCTTCGCGCGGGTCGAAGCACGCCGCCGCCGCCAGCATCAGGCCCACTTCATCGGCCTGGGTTTCGTGGCTGCGCGCGTACGGCAGCAGGTAGCCGTAGCCCATCGCCGACATCACCATCTGTTGCTGCTGCGGATCCATGCCGCTGGCGGCACCGGCCATCTGGCCGATCTGGGTGAGCTTCTGCTGGGCCATGCGCTGGGCGCCATGGCGGAGCAGTGCGTGGGCGATTTCATGGCCCATCACCACTGCCATCGCATCCTGGGTCTGTGCCACCGGCACCAGCCCGGTGTAGACCGCCATCTTGCCGCCCGGCAGGCAGAACGCATTGGCCTGGTCGGACTGGATCACATTGACTTCCCATTCGAAGTCGCGCGAGAAGTGCGCCGGCTTCAGGCCGTGCTCTTCGGCCAGCGCGGTTTCCACCACGTCCACTTTGCGGATCAACCGTTCGGCGATCGCGCGCACGTCGCGCGATATCTGCGCGTTGGGATCCAGCGGGCGCTCCTCGGCCAGGATCTGCTGGTAGGCCTGCAGGCCGAGCGCCTTTTCCTGGTCGGCATCGAGCGAACTGTCGATCAGCACGTTTTCGCCGGTGTACGGGTCGACGCTGCGGTTGGAGAACCAGTAGAAGGCGGCATAGCCGGCGAACGCCAGCAGCACCCACCAGCGGATGTTGCCGAACAGCCCGGGGCGGCGTGCTCGTTGCTGCTGACCGCCATAGGGATTGCTGCTCATCGTCCTGGTTCCTGATGGGGGCCGGCACGCCGTGCCGGCATTGGGGGCAATCCTAGCGCCAAGCCGACGTATCAGATACCTCGAACCAGGCGGAACCCGATCCTGGCGCTGGTCGTGTCCGAATCCTGTGATTGCCGCCAGGCCGCGCGGGTCTGTTCGGGGGCATTGGCCCAGTTGCCGCCACGGATCACCCGCTGCCGGCAGCCCGGGTTGAACCAGGCCACGCCATCGGCCGGGGCCCGGCGGTAACTGGCGTGCCAGCAGTCGGCCACCCATTCGCTGAGGTTGCCGGCCATGTCGTGCAGGCCCCAGGCATTGGGTTCGAAGGTGGCCACCGGGGCCGGGCCCCACCAGCCATCGCCATAGCCGACGAAGGCGTTGAACCAGCGCCGGCCGGAGGGCGATACGTCTTCGCCGCCGGTGAAGTTGCCCGACAGCGGCGGCGGCGTGCCCTCGTTGCCCCACGGGTAGCGGCCACTGGTGCCGGCACGCAGCGCGTACTCGAATTCGGCCTCGCTGGGCAGCCGGTAGGAACGCCCGGTCTGTTCGGACAGCCACATCGCGTAGTGCTCGGCATCACGCACGCTCACGTGCATCACCGGCGAATTGGCGATGGCCGGGGTGCCGTCGTAGCCCGAGCGCCAGTCCACCCCGCTGCTGCGGGTGAAGTTGCCACTGCGCTCGTCGTAGATGATCGAATGGCCGCGCCGGGTGGCGCGCGGCCGGGCGTTGCTGGCCTGCACGTAGCGGCGGTAATCGGCCACGGTCACTTCGGTGATCGCCATGGCGAAGCCGCGGTCGAAGCGCACGTAGTGCGAGGGCTTTTCCGCATCGCTGGCGCCCGGTTCCGCATCGCCGGCGCCCATCTGGAAGCCGCCATGCGGCACCACGATCATCTGCGGGCCACGCCCGCCATCGCGCAGCGCATCGCTGAACACCTGGCGCGGGCGGAAACTGCCGTAGTGGGTGGCCAGTTCGATGCGTTCGCGCAGCTGGCCCACCACCGGGTCGCCGGGCATCGCGATGCGCAGCGCGTCTTCCAGCTTCTGCCGCGCTGCCTTGAGCCCCTGCGGGCTGGCCAGGTCGCGCAGGCCGTCGTCGCGCAGGCGCACCAGCGTGGCGGCGCGGATCGCCTCGATCCGTTCGAACGCATCGGCAATGGTGGGTGCCGAATCGCGCACCTTGGCCGCTTCGGCCAGCCAGGTGCCGGCGGCAGCGAAATCGGCGCTGCGGGCAGCGGCTTCGGCGCGGCGGATCAGCGCGCTTTCGGCGGCGGCCAGGCCCTGCCGGGCCCGAGGCTCGTCCGGCTGCAGCGCCAGCGCCTCACGGAAGTTGGGAATGGCACCGTCGCCGTCTTCACCAATGCGGTCGGCGCGCAGGTCCTCCTCGCCGGCGCGGTTGTACGCCACCACCCGCTGGGCCAGCTCCACGCGCGACTGCAGCTGACGCACCTTCGGGTCATCCGGGGCCAGGGCCAGCAGCACCAAGGCAATCTCGCCGGCCTGCGCCAGTGCCTCGCGCTGCTGCAGCGGCCGCTGCAGCAGCTCCGCAGCGTCCTTCAGCAGCTGCTGGCGGGCACGGGTGAGTCCGGCCTGGGCTTGGCGGTCGTTGGCGTCGCGCTGGCGCAACGCCAGCCAGATCGGAATGGCATCGGCGGCGGTGGCGTACAACCGCCCCTCGTCGAAGGCCTTGGCCGCGTCGCGGCGCGCCTGTGCCACGCCGTCGTCGGCAATGACCACCGCCGGCGGCTGCCAGCGCTGTTCGGTCTCCGCTTCATCCTCGCCGCCAATGGTCACCTGCCCCGGTAAAGGCTCGACCCGTTTGGCCGGCTCGGGCGCGCGCGCCGCCGCCGGGCGTGGTGGTGGCGCGTCGGGCGAGCAGGCGGTCGTGGCCAGCAGCAGCACGGCCAGCAACAGCGGGACAGGGCCTGGAGTACGCAATTCGGGTTCCTTCGGCGGGACGGCCTCGACGTTAGGCTATTCTCCCTCACCTGAGCAAACCTGCAGTAGATGGAATCCCTACGTGGCCTATTGGATCAAAACCCCGGCGGAACTGGACGAGCGCTACCGCCAGCGCCCCACCCGCATCGGGCTGGACACCGAATTCATCCGTGAACGCACCTACTGGCCGCAGCTGGCGCTGGTGCAGATGGCGGTCGGCGATGAAATCCTGATCATCGACCCGTTGATTCCGGGCATGACCGAGGCGCTGGCGCCGTGGCTGGCCGATACGTCGATCCTGAAGGTGATGCACAGCGCCAGCGAAGACCTGGTCACCTTCAAGGTGGCCTGCGGCGTGCTGCCGCGGCCGCTGTTCGACACCCAGATCGGCGCGTCGCTGGCCGGCATCGGCGGTGGGATGGGCTACCAGAAGCTGGTCACCGCCATCACCGGGGTGACCCTGGCCAAGGGCGAGACCCGCTCGGACTGGATGCGCCGCCCGCTCACGGATTCGCAGCTGGAGTACGCCGCCGACGACGTGGAGTACCTGTTCGCGATCCACGATGCGGTGGATGCGAGGCTGGGCGAGCTGGACCGCCGCCAGTGGCTGCAGGACGATGCCGAGCGCCTGCTGGCCAGTGTCGAGCAGGACGAAGAGCGCTGGCCGCACGTGGCGATGCGCTCGGCGCAGTTCATGGATGCGCCCGCGCAGCGCCGTCTGTTGCGCCTGCTGCGCTGGCGTGACGTGCAGGCACGGGCCAGCGACAAGCCGCGCAGCTGGATCCTGGACAACGAACTGGCCGCGCTGCTGGCACGTACGCCACCGGCCGATGCCGGCGCACTGGGCAAGCTGATGGAAGGCTTCCCCAAAGCCCCGCGCAAGCTCGCCGCGCAGGTCTGGGAAGCCCTGGAAACGCCGCTGCACGATGAGGCCGAGGCGCCGCTGGCGCTGCCGGCCAACGATGCCAACAAGCAGGCGTTGAAGCGGCTGCAGGACGCGGTGAGCGCACGTACCGCCGAGCTCGGCCTGCCCGATGGCGTGCTGGCTTCGCGCAAGCACCTGGAAAGTTACCTGGAAAGCCGCACGTGGCCGCAGGCCCTGGCGGGATGGCGGCAGGCGGTGCTGGAACCGGTGCTGGCGCCCTTGTTGCCCGCCGCAGGCTGATACCGCAATGAAAAGGCCCCGCTTGCGCGGGGCCTTTTTTCAACCGCTTACCAGTTGAGATTCAACGAGACGCCCACAACGCGCGGTTCGTTGTACACCGCCGCCATGTAGTTCTCGATCACGCCCTTGAGGTTCTTCTCGTTGGTGATGTTGCGCGCGAACAGCGCCGCTTCCCATGCCCCGTAGTTGCCCGAGTAACCCAGCTTCAGGCCACCTTCGAAGCTGCCCTTGGAGTTGAACTCGGCCGAGTCATACAGCACGAAGCTGGTATGGCCCTGCTTGTTCCAATCGGTGGACACGAAGAACACGTCGCTGTCGTTGACCGGGAAGTCGTAGCGCGCAGCGAAGTTCAGGTTGTACTTCGGCGCGTTCGGCAGCGGGTTGCCGTTGATCTGGGCGAACGTGTTGGCGCCTACCTTGATGGTCGGGTCATTCACGGTGCACACCACCGCGCCGTTCAGCGCGCAGACCTGCGCATACACGCGGTCATCCTGGATTTCGCTGTGCAGCAGGCTCACGCCGGCGCTCAGGCTCAGGTTCGGGATCGGGCGCAGCTCCATGTCCGCTTCCAGGCCGTAGGCCTTGGCCTTGTCGGCATTGAACAGCACGCCATTGCCGTTGGAATCGTTGCCGTTGAGCTGGATGTCGTTGACCACGTAGGTGAACGCGGTGGCATTCATGCGCAGGCGGTTGTCCCACAGGCTGCTCTTCACGCCCGCTTCCCAGGACAGGATGGTTTCCGAATCGGCGGTGGTGAAGTCCGCGTTGAACACCGCCGAACGGCCTTGGATGGTCGGGCCGCGGAAGCCACGCGCCACCTTGGCGTACACGCTCACCTGCGGGTTGAACGCGTACATCGCGCTCACGTCCCAGCTCGGGGTGGTGTCGGCCATTTCCACGTCGGTACGGCCACGGTAGGTGACCACCCCGGCGGCCGTATCAGCGGTCTTCAGCAGCCGGGTACGCTTCTCGTCGCGGGTCTGGCGCAGGCCGGCGGTCAGGGTGAACTTGTCGGTCACGTCATAGCTGACCTGGCCGAAGCCGGCCCACGAGGTATTGGTGTTGCGCAGACGCACCCAGTTGTTCGGGTTACGCGCAGCGCCCTGCAGGAACCAGGCGCGCTGGTAGAAATCGGTGGTGTCGCGGCCATCGAAGTAGAACGCGCCCACCTGCCACTTCAGGCGGTTGTCATCGGCATTGGCCAGGCGCACTTCCTGGGTCCACTGGTCCAGGTCGCGGATCTGCCCCATCGACTGGCCATACCCGTTGGGCACGCCGTTGACCGGGAAGTTGGCCGCCGCGCCACCGTCGGTGTCACCGCGGCTGTAGCCGGAGGTGGTCTCGTAGGCGGTGATCGAGGTCAGCGAAATGTTGCCGAAGTCGTACACGGCCTTGACCGAGCCGCCGTAGGTCTTGTACGCCTGCGGGTTGTTGTCGGCTTCGTCGTAGGCCACCTGGTCGCGCGGCGTATCGGTGGTGTTGGAACCCTTGGTGATCGCGTTGCGCAGGAACAGGGTCGAGGTGCCTTCGTAGTCACGGGCGTGCGCCGAGGCCAGCACCGAGAACGCATCGCTGGGCTGCAGCAGCAGCTGGGCACGCACGTTGCGGTCGTCGAAGCCGCCCATGGCGTTCTTCTTCGGGGACACCGTGCCATCGGCGCTGGGGCCGGTGTAGGTGTTGTCCACGTAGTCGTCGCGGTGCTGGTACAGCGCCGACACGCGGAACGAGGCGATGTCGTTGATCGGGCCGCCGAAGCCGCCGTCCACCGACACGCTGCCGTAGCTGCCGTAGCTGGCCTGCACGCGGCCGCTGTAATCCTGGCTGGGCTTGATGCTGTCGAACTTGACGATGCCGGCGGTGGTGTTGCGGCCGAACAACGTGCCCTGCGGGCCACGCAGCACTTCGATCTGGTCCACGTCATACACCGGGTTGGACTTCAGCACCACGTGCTCAAGCACCACGTCATCCTGGATGATCGACACCGGCTGCGACGCACCCAGGTAGAAGTCGATGTTGCCCAGGCCGCGGATGTAGAAGCGCGGGAAGATGCGGCCGGTGGTGGTCTCGGCGTAGAAGCTCGGCACCCGGCCACTCAGGGCCAGCAGGGTGTCATCGCCGCCGGCGGTGTAGTCGCGCAGGCGCTCGCCCTGGACCACGCCGACCGAGACCGGCACTTCCTGCAGGTTGCGCTCGCGGTGGTCGGCGGTGACGGTGATGGCATCCAGCGAGGTCGGGCTGGCGTCCTGCGCCAGGGCGGCGCCGCTCAGCCCGAGCAGCGAAATGCAGGCCAGCGCCAGCGCGTGGGGGCGCGGCTGCCGGGCGGTGCGGGAGGAAGCGGTTGCGGCCGAAGCGGAGGTGGTGCGATGGGCGGACATTCAGGGGTCTCAGGTGTTACGGATCAAGGTGGCGCACGCGGCGCGCGGATGAACACCCACGGCACCGCCGTTTGCGCGGCGATGCGGCAAGGTATTGCGTTCGTGTTGCAAAGGAGTTTCAGGGCGCTGCGGGGGACGGCCTTCCGTTCCCTACCCTGGTGTGCTGGCTGAGCCGCCGGAGTTCGTGCGGCGGATTATGCCGGATCCGTTGCAGACCCGGCCATACCTGTTCCATTTGATCCGGCGGTGGCGTCTGCGACTCCCCATCGCAGACGCCACCGCACCCGATCAGGCCGCAACGCGCTCCCTGCGCGCGGGCTGCGCGTCGGCCAGGCGGAACTGCCCGACCGATTGCTGCAGCTCGGACGACTGCGCGTTCAATGCACGCGCAGCGGCCGAAGCCTCCTCGACGAGGGCAGCGTTCTGCTGGGTCACACCATCCATCTGCACGATGCTCTGGTTGACCTGCTCGATCCCTGCCGCCTGTTCCTGGCTGGCGTTGGCGATCTCTTCGATCAGCCCGCCCAGCTCCCCAACCGATGCCACCACGCGCTGCAGGGTCTGCCCCGCCTCGCTGGCCAATGCGCTGCCGTCGGCCACCTGGGTCGCCGACGCGTCGATCAGCGCCTTGATCTCCTTGGCCGCACTGGCCGAGCGCTGCGCCAGCGCGCGCACTTCCGAGGCCACCACGGCAAACCCACGGCCTTCCTCACCCGCGCGCGCCGCTTCCACCGCGGCGTTGAGCGCCAGGATGTTGGTCTGGAACGCGATGCCATCGATGACGGTGGTGATGTCGGCGATGCGGCGCGAGGACGCTTCGATGCCGCCCATGGTCTCCACCACCTGCGCCACCGCGTTGCCGCCCTGCACCGCCACCTCGGCCGCCTCCGCCGCCAGGCGGTCGGCGCGACGTGCATGGTCGGCGTTCTGCTTCACGGCAGCGGTCAGCTCTTCCAGCGACGCGGCCGATTCTTCCAGGCTCGCGGCCTGCTGCTCGGTGCGCTTGGACAGGTCGTCGTTGCCGGCGGCGATTTCCGCCGACGCCGTGGCGACCGACACGGCCGCCTGCTGGATCCCACCAACGATACGGGTCAGCTGCGCCACGGTGGCATTGGCATCGTCGCGCATGGTCGCGAACACGCCCTGGAACTGACCCTCGATACGGCCGCGCAGGTCGCCTTCGGCCAGCGCACGCAGCAGCCCGGACAGCGCGCTGAGGTTGCGGTCGGCCGTGACCATCAGGGTATTGAGCCCTTCGACCATCACGCGGAAGTCGTACTGGTAGGCCTCGGCATTGCCACGCACGCTGAAGTCGCCGGCGGCGGCGGCCGCCACCAGGTGCTTGATCTCGCCATTGATCGCCTGCAGGCGGTCGCGCACGCCATTCACCGCCTCGGTGATGCGCGCCTTTTCGCCCGGCAGCTGCTCCATCGACTGGGACAGGTCGCCATCGGCGTAGCGGCGCACCAGGTCCACCATGCGCATCTTGACCCCGATATGCGCGGCGACCAGTTCATTGGTCCCGGTCACCATGGTGCCGAACTCGCCCTCGAAGCGGCTGGCATCGATGCGGTGGCTGATCGCCCCTTCGGCATGCCGCTGGCTCATTTCGTTCTGCGCCTGGATGATCTCGCGCAGCTTGGCCTGCATCTGTTGCAGCGCGCCCATCAGGCGGCCGACCTCGTCCTGGCTGTGCACCACGATGCGCTGGTCCAGGCGGCCCGCCGCGACGTCGCGCGCGACCTGCCCGGCCTGCGCAAGGGGGGCGCTGATGACACGACGTACCACGACGATGAGCGCCACGATCACCGCGAGCAGGCCCAGGCCGGACACCACGCCGATCTGCAGCATCAACTTGTGCAGCACGGCCTGCAGCACCGAGGTCGGTTCCAGGCCGAGTACCGTCCACTGCCACGGGCCGTAGGCCTGGGCGCTGACGAAATAGGTCTGCGGCGCGGCGTCCTTGGCGGTACGCAGGTGCAGCGTTGCCTGGCTGGCCTTGCCGGCCAGCAGTGCCTCCAGCGTGGCCTGGTCGGCCGGGTCCACCAGGGAGGACAGGAGCTCGCCTTCGCCGGCGAACGACGCCATCACCGTACCGAACTGGTCGCCGGCCTTGGTGTTGACTGCCAGGAAGTGACCTTCCTTGCCCAGCTTGGATTCGCGCAGGCGCGCCTTCAGCGCCGCCAGGCCTTCGGTGTAGTTCTGGCCGACGAAGGCGATCGCGGCAACCTCACCGGCGGCATCCTTGATCGGCATGTAGTGGGTCATGTAATCCACCCCGAACAGCCGCACCGGACCGGTGTACCCCTCACCTGCGATGACCTTGGCATAGGCCGGGCTGGCGTGGTCGAGCACCGTGCCCATGGCGCGTGCGCCTTCGGCGTTGCGCACCGAGGTGGACACGCGCACGAAATCGTCGCCATCGCGCACGAACACCGTGGCGACGCCGCCGCCAGTGGCTTCGGCAAAGCGGTCCACCGTGGCCTCCTGCAGGTTGAGCACCTCGGTGCCGAACTGCAGGGTCGGGGTCTGCCGTTCGCCCACGGTCACGGTCTTGACCGCGTCTACGCTGACATCGCCGGCGGGCAGCATGCCGCGGAAGATCCCGGCCATGCGCTGGGTGCTGTCGCTCAGGCTGCGGTCGTACAGTTCCACCGAGTCGCGCATCAACTCGGTGGATGACTGCAGGCCAGCCTCAACACGCTGCTGGTAGCTGGTTGCGGCCTGGCGGTAGATCAGCACCGCCAGCGCCACGAAGGCAACGGTGGTGATCAGGCCCATCAACAGCGCCAGGCGCGCGCCGATGGAGGTAGAGAAAACGGTGGCGGCACGGGTCGTCATCGTTGGTACTCGAGGGGGGAGGATGGATTGAGAGTTACGTCACATTTCTTATCGGCACCGAAGTGGTCCTCTTTACGTAAAAGAAGACAAAAACATTGGACCTTTCGTTTTCCCTAAGCGATTGATTTCCAAGCTATGTCTCCCGGGCGCATCTTCACAAAGCCGGATCGCCGTTCAGATAAGGGGTCAATTTCCTCAAGTTCGGAGGGGTGCTGCCGCCAACGGCACTCTCCTGCCGGGCCTTAGGCCGGAAACCCTCGCTTCTTGAACATGGCGAAGGTTGAGCAGATCGGCTGGCGGTACTGAGTTGAGTAACGCAGGTGGGTAGATGCAGCGCGGGGCCTTGGCAGCCCGGGGTGCGCAGCGCTACACTTGATCGCATCGCGGTTCCCAAGCCGTGTTGCAGTACACCGGGGCCATAGCTCAGCTGGGAGAGCGCGTCGTTCGCAATGACGAGGTCAGGAGTTCGATCCTCCTTGGCTCCACCAAACAACTGCCCGAACGGGCACAAAGGAGGCCGGAATTCCTGCAAAAACAGGGCTACCGGCCTTTTTCATTGGCCGGTCCGGACCGGTCCGTACCGTTGCAGCTGGTGAGACAGTGGGGGCATATTTTGGGGCACCTGCCCTCCGCCTCCAAAACCGATGCCCCCACTCTCCGATCTCGCGATTCGGCGCTCCCGTCCGCCCGGAGGGATGTAGTTGCTGCCGGCCCGTATCGCCCCGCGGCGAGGTGGTCAGGCCTAGTCGCTCGGTGGACAATCGGTGTCGGGGGCCAAGAACGCGGAAGCCCCGGCTTTTGGCCAGGGCTTCAGGGACAATTCTTGATAGTGGCAGAATCAGTCCATTTCTTGACGTCACTGTCAATCGTGCCGGCCAAACCACTCCAGCGACTTCCGATACACCGGATGGTCTCCATTGTAGATGTCGCAATAGATCACGTGCACGGAGAGGTCTTTCAGAGCTCCGCGGACCGCCTGCTGGTTCGATTTGGAAATCGTCTTGTATTCGATCAGGTCGATGGATCCACCGACGGGTACTGACCGTCCATTTAGAGATCCGACGAACCAATCCCAAGACTTGATATGGGCAGGCATGAGGTCGATAAGGGCATCTGCAACGATATCGCCGCCCTTCGAGATGCCGAGGGCCTTGATTATCAAAGGCCCAGTACCGTGATTCGCCAAGGTAACTACTTGGTGGCCTTCTAAGTCTTTGAACTTTATTTCTGGAAGCGGCCTGACGGAGAGCCTGTTGTGCTCGCGCTGCGCACGAAGCGCCAGTACAGCAATAACAAACGCCAAGACTGCGGCAATCCCCGAAAGCTTGTCGGCATCTTCCCAAAGCCACTGAAAGAACTCCATTGCTCAGCTCCTCTACGCGGCGATCCTGCCGCGCAGCAAGTCTAGGCTACGGACGAGCTCGTATCGATACTGCCGCAAAGTAAGGCTCCCGCGACACTGCTCGGCAATTCAACGCGCACTCAACCACCCCTGTTGGAATCCCCATCCGTGTTTCACCAATTCCCCTGAGCTCGCATTCTGCCACGGAGCGTAGCAATGTCTGACATCGACCAAGTTGCCCTCGACGTAGCCCGGCGCTTCACCGAAGACGGCGACGCCCTGGGCCGGGCCCAGCTGCAGGCGGCCATCGCCGACGCCATCCGCGCCGGGCAGCAGCCTTCCCGCTGGTGGACCTGATGGACATCCGCAACCAGCTGCACGTCGTGGCCACCACCGTCGCTCCCAACTTCTGCGACATGGCCGCGAGGCTGCAAGGCCAGGTGCAGGAGCTGATCGACGGCCACCGCCGCATCCATCCGGAGAAGCGGTCGTGATCAACCAGAAAGCAACGTCAGGTGCGTCGACCCAGAATGTGTTGCCGCGTTACAGATTCTTCCCATCCTGCAAGCTCAGCGAGATCGGCCAAGTCAGAAAGGCCCTTCCCCATCGAGGCGGTTGGCTGATGCAGGTCCGGCAAAGGAACCCCGACGTACTTGCAGAGAGCAGCGTGGGTTGCTGTCATCTTGCTGAAAAGTCCATCGAGCAGCCCTGAGAGCTTAACTGTCGGTGGTGGACTCTTCGGGGGCCAGTAACTCCCTTTATCAAGCAGCGCATGGAGAGTGTCTATATCGGAGATGCACTCCGCGAGGAGGTTGATCAGGCTCCTTGGCAAAACGTCGAAGTAAGGGATCAGCAGCGCAAGAGGCTTGGAATCACAATGCTCGGCGTTAATCCGAGTTGCGTTGTAGTGGCTAGCAGTTGTGATGCTCTTCGCCAGATGGCAGCTCGCCCCAAGGTGGAGTATCTGGATACCCAACCGAATCCCCGCAATTCTGGCCACAGCCTTCGCGTGGCGTCTTCGCCCGAATACTGGTTGAAGACCAAGCCACAGTGCGATCACAGCGGCGCCAATCGTTCCTACGGCTGCCCAGGCATCCCACCAAACCACGCAACCTCCTTGACCTGGCGGCCAGCAAGTGCTGAAGGCATTCCAAAAGCTCATGGCGCTGCTCCCCCCTTGAATGGAGGCAATTTTGACATGGCGGTGTCGGATGGCCAAAGGGGCGGGACTAGCGTTTAGCGACGTCGTAGAGCGCGCGGCCCACGACCTGGCCGGCATGTCGGGTCTAGATCTGGCCGAGGCAGGCCCTACCCCCGTCCGCCTCTTGGAGGCCCGGGGCCTGGCCCTCCATCACTCGCCGCCGGCGACATGGACGAAGCGCTGAAGGTCATGGCAGCCGCCCGGGGCAGTTGCCCGCGCACCCGAAAGCAGAACCCCAATCAGCCGCGCACCGCGGCGAAGGAGACCCGATGAATACACCCCCACACCGCGCCGCGTCCCCAACCTGCTGCGCCTCAAGGACGTCACCGCCCGGACGGGCCTGGCCAAGAACACCATCTACGACCGGATCCGCCGGAAGGAGTTTCCTTCGCAAATCGACCTCGGGGGCAACTGTGTCGACTGGTCTTAGGACGAAATCGACGCCTGGATTGCGGCCAAATTGGCGGCCCGGGACGGGAGTTCGGAGGAGCTGCCGAAAGCAGCTTGAGAGCGGGGGCACATGTGGGCGCATCTGCACCACAAGCACGCGTCAGCCCATTGTGCCGCAAGGCTTTCTGGCACTTCAGCGGTTCCCCTTCACCACATTCCAGCCGTCGTCCCCGGACGACAGCGCAACAAAAAAAGCCACCCGACAGGTGGCTTTTTTTGTTGCGATGGGGCGGCAGGCCCCGCCGCCAGGATTCAGATCGCCATCGCCTCGTGAACCGCGTCGGGTCGAATGGCCGCAATCCTCAACAGCGTCCTGGCCGCACCTGAAGGTTCGCGGCGGCCCTGCTCCCAATCCTGGAAGGTGCGTACCGATACGCCCAGCATCCCTGCGAACTGCGCCTGGGACAGGCCCAGTCGCTGACGTGCTTCGGCAGCGATCGATACCGGAACCATGTTCACCCTGCCGACCTTGCCCTCCTTGATGGCACGAACCGACGCCAGCAGCTCGGCACCGATGTCACGCCTCGCGTCGCGGGCTTCAAGTAGTTTGTCATTCTTCGGCATGACCGAGCTCCTCTGGCAAGGCGCAAGGGTAAATGGCGCGCAATTGAACTATACGGCATTGCCGTATATATCCAACTACCTGCCCTTCAGTTTCCCCCGTTCCTGGGGACGTCTCCTGCCCGCTCGGCAATCGGGCGTACCTGCTGTACGAGGCTGAGCAGGGTCTTGCCCGGTTCTTCCATCATTACTTCGTGCGCGGACTGCTCGAACCAGACCAGCTGCTTGGCCGGCGCCTTTACGCCCTGGAGCCACTCCGCCGCGAGCTCGGACGAGACGTTGTGGTCGTGCCGGCCTTCGAACAGGAACACCGGAACCTTCAGTTCCCGAACCGTGGTCATATCCAGGGTCAGCACCTCGCTGAGCAGGTGCTGCATCGAGAAGTCGTTGCCCTTCCACACCTCGGCCACGTCATGGTCGGTGTACTCCGGCGAAAGCCTGATTGCGGCCGCTTCGGCATCGCCGCCCCTGCGGTTGTGCACCATGCCGCCGTAGTGGTTGAGCCACTTCCGCTGCTTGAACAGCTTCTCGAGCGGCACGGGTTGGTTTCCCTGTGCGTAGGGCGCCAATGCTTCCAGCTCGGCCACCGCTTCGGCGTTGCCCTCCTCCCGCGCCTGCTGCAGGGTCCACGCAAAACCACGGCGCTCGCTTTCCGGCGCATTGGAGATCTGCCCGATGCCGATGTAGGCATGCAGCCACCCGGGCCGGCGCTGGGCCAGCTCCAGACCCAGGTAGCTTCCCCACGATTGGCCCAGCACGAAGATCCGCTCCTTGCCGAACTCGCTGCGCAGCCAGGCCACCATTTCCTCGCTGTCGGCGATCATCCGTTCGCGGGTCATGGTCGGAGCGACCACCGCAGGGTCATTGGCCGCGTAGGTCTTGCCTGCACCGCGCTGGTCCCACTGCACGACAGTGAAGTACTCCTCCCAACCACGCTGGAAATACCAGCTGGTGGGCATGGCCACCCAACCGGGCCCTCCGTGCAGCATCAGCAGCACCGGGTTGCGGCGGTCGTTGCCACGGATGGAGACCCACTGGTCGATGCCGCCGATGCGGACCTTCTGCAGCCGCTCGATGCCGTTGTCAGCCACGACCTTGCGCAGGTCGGCAATGACCTTCACTGCCTCGGCGCGGTCGTGGGGCGCGGGGCCCGGCGGTTCAGCCGCCTGTGCCGGGACGCTGAACCCTGTTACAGCAAGCCAGAACAAGCCGGCAACCCAACATTTCATCGGCGTAGACACCTTTGCAGGAGCGGAACGCCGATTGTGTCATGCGTCCGGATTGTCCTTGATCGGCGGGCGCCGGCTTTCGGACTGACGGACGCTCTCATCGGTCTGGCCCGGGCGGGCCTTGGCCGCATCTTCCTGCTTCCGGTCCTGCTTGGCTTCGTCAACGCCCTGCTGCTTGCCGGGCTGCTTTTCGGTGTTCATGTGCGTGCTCGTGGTGGCCTGCCCCCTTGGGCATGCCTGCACCCTAGCGGCGGTCGCGTGATGCAGTGGTCATGAGGTGATCGCCTCCTCGATACAGCGCAGCATCGCCTCGCCGTCCACCGGCTTGACCAGGAACGCGCGACCGCCCCGCTCCATCACCCGCGCGCGCAGCGCATCGGTGGGAAACGCGGTCATGAAGATCATTGGAAACGCGCACCCGCGCGCCAGCAGTTCGGCCTGCAGCTGGTCGCCACTCATCTGCGGCATCTGCATGTCGGTGAGCAGGCAGTCGGGTGCGTCGCCTTCGTCGGCCAGGAACGCCGCCGCCGAGGCATAGGTGCGCGCTTCGTGGCCCAGCGAGCGCACCAGGCTGGACAACGACTGGCGGACCCCGTCGTCGTCATCGACGATCGCAATGCGGTAACTCGGCTTCATGGAGCCTTTATGCCCGATCCGGCCGCGCGCCGGAACCATACACAGGTTTGTGCTGGTCGGTTCAGGCGGTGCCGATACCCACGCCTAGTGCCTCTGCGTGCCGTACCAGGTCGGCCAGCGAGCGCACGCCCATCTTGCGCATTACGTTGCCGCGATGGATCTTCACGGTGATCTCGCTCAGGTGCAGCACGCCGGCCACCTGTTTGTTCATCAACCCGGCCACTACGTGCGCCATTACCTCGCGCTCGCGCGGGGTCAGGGTGGCGTAGCGCGTTTCCAGCGAACCGCGCGCGGCCATGTCCTGGCGGCGGCGGGTGTCGCGCTCGATCGCGGCGCTGACCGCATCCAGCATGTCCTGGTCGCGGAACGGCTTGGCCAGGAAATCCACCGCCCCGGCCTTCATCGCGCGCACGGTCATGGGAATGTCGCCGTGCCCGGTCATGAACACGATGGGCAGGTGGATGCCCTGCGCGGCCAACTGGCCCTGCAGATCCAACCCGCTGATGCCCGGCAGGCGCACGTCCAGCACGATGCAGCCAGGCACGTCCGGCAGCACCGCCTGCAGCAGCTCCGAAGGCGCGCCCAGCACGCGGGTCTGCAGCCCCACCGACCGCAGCAGGCTGTCCAGCGCGTCGCGCACGGCGGCATCGTCATCGACCACCACGACCAGTGGCGGTGTGGGTAGGCTCATCAGGCGCGTGCTCCTGTGGGATGGGTGGCCAGCACCAGCCGGAAGGTGGCGCCATGGCCGGGTTCGCTCTCCACCGACAGCCGCCCACCATGGGCTTCGGCGGTGGACCGGCAGATCGCCAGGCCCATGCCCATGCCGTCCGGCTTGGTGGTGAAGAAGGGTTGGAACAGGGTGTCCAGGTGCGCGCTGTCGATGCCCGGGCCGCTGTCGGCAATGCTGATGGCCACTTCACCGGGTGCGCCGGGCTGCGCCTCCACCACCAGCTGCCGCGCGTTGGCCTGCCCGGCCATGGCCTGGCTGGCGTTGATCAGCAGGTTCACCAGCACCTGCTGAAGCTGCACCGCATCACCGTGCACGGCGGGAAGGTCGGCGGTCACTGCCACGTGCAGCTGCACTGCCTCACGGTTGAGTTCGTGCTGCACCAGCCGCACCGCGTCTTCGATCAGCAGGGAGGCATCGAGCGGCTCGCGCGGCGTGCTGCGTTTGGCCAGGAACGCGCGGACGCGTTTGACGATCTCACTGGCACGGCGCGCTTCCCTCACCGTGCGGGTGATGGCGGCCTCCACTTCGTGCAGGTCCGGCGGGTCGCGGTGCAGCCAGCGCAGCCCGGCCTCGCCGTTGGTCACCACCGCCATCAGCGGCTGGTTGACCTCGTGCGCCAGCGAAGCCGTCAGCTCACCGAGCGTGGCCACGCGCGTGGCGTGCGCCAGTTCGGCCTGCGCGCGCAGCGCGGCATCCTCGGCCCGGCGGCGCTCGGTGACGTCGGTGTGGGTTTCCATCACGCCGGTTGCGCGCCCCAGGCCATCGCGCTGGATCACCCAGCGGCTTTCCAGCACGCGCCAGGCGCCGTCGCGGGTGCGCTGCTCCAGCGTGCCTTCCCAGCTGCCCAGTTGCAGCAGGGTGGCCTCCACTGCCTCGCGTGCCTGCGGGTAGCGGGTGGACAGCAGGACATCGGCCACGCGGCCGATGGCGTCCTCGGCCGACCAACCGTACACCTGCGCGGCCGTGCGGTTCCAGAACGTGATCACCCCGCTGCGGTCACGCACGAAGATCATGTCGTGCGACAGATCCAGCAGCGTTGCCTGCCCCCGCAGGCGCTGCATCGCGCCCTGGTACTGCAGTGCCAGCAGCGCGGTGATGACGATCGCCGCGAGGCTGACCAGCGCGCGGAAGGTCTGCGCGCCCACATGGTTCACCCCGTGCGAATCCAGGTAGGCGATGAGGGTCAACCCGATGCCGGCCACGGCAGTGATGACGATGTCGGCGCGGCGCCCGGTGCGCGCCACCAGCAGCACCGCCACCACGTACAGCACTGCTACCGCACCTTCCAGCGTGGTGAGCACATCGACCAGGAAGATCCCCAGCGTGAGCAGCGCGGCAACGGCGCGGAACACGGTGCGGCCGCGCAACGTGGACGCCGCGGCGGCGCGCGGGCGCGTGGGAGTCGAGCTGGGCACCACGGTCTGGCCTCCTGGCGGGGCGCAGTCACCTGCGCCGGGGTGAGCCCAGTATCCCCCGCACCCGGGGGCGGCAGATCCCCCCAAAGAGGGATGCGCTGGCAGGTGGCCCAAACCAAGGTATGAGCCGGGGAAACGATGGCGCAATGTTCCCGCCGGCCCCCGCTGCCTAGTCTGGATCCATCGGCTCCCCCGCAGCACCTGCGGCCCGGGCCGCCTTCCCCCGCTACCGGAGAGCCGTCATGCACGATGTTGTCGCCCCATCCCGCCAGACCGCCCCGCTGCGCACGCCGTCCGACCTCAGCCTGCAGGCCGGCAAGGACATCGCCGGTGCCCTGACCGTACTGCTGGCCGATGTGTTCGCGCTGTACCTGAAGACCAAGAACTTCCACTGGCACCTGTCCGGCCCGCACTTCCGCGACTACCACCTGATGCTGGATGAGCAGGGCGAGCAGATCTTCGCCACCACCGATGCCATCGCCGAACGGGCGCGCAAGGTCGGCGGCACCACGCTGCGCTCGATCGGGCAGATCCACCGCATCCAGCGCCTGCTCGACAACGACGCGGACTACGTGACCCCCGAGGACATGCTTGCCGAGCTGGCCGACGACAACCGCCAGCTCACCCGCTTCCTGCGGGCCACCCATGGGGTGTGCACCACCCACAACGACGTGGCCACCACCAGCCTGATCGAGAACTGGATCGACGAGGCCGAGCGCCGCAGCTGGTTCCTGTTCGAAAGCACCCGCCCCATCCGCTGATCCACGCGCTGTTTCGTTCCAGCAGGAGGCTGTCATGTCCGCTGCACCCCGCGTTTCGTTGCCCCTGGGCGCGCCCGCGCCCGCGTTCCAGTTGCCCGCCACCCCGGACCAGCGCGTCAGCCTGGACGAGCTGCGCGGCCACCCGGTGATCCTGGCGTTCTACCCCGCCGACTGGAGCCCGGTCTGCGGCGACCAGCTGGCGCTGTACAACCAGCTGCTGCCCGAGTTCCACCGCAGCGGCGCGCAGCTGGTGGGCATCTCCGTGGATGGGGTGTGGTGCCACGCCGCGTTCGCCGAACAACGCCACCTGCACTTTCCCTTGCTGGCCGATTTCGAGCCAAAAGGCGAAGTGGCCCGCCGCTACGGCGTGTACCGCGAACAGGACGGCGTCTGCGAGCGCGCGTTGTTCGTGATCGATGCCGAGGGCATGGTGCGCTGGAGCTACATCTCCCCCCTGGGCATCAATCCCGGCGCCGACGGCATCCTGGAAGCGCTGGCGCAACTTCCCTCCACCGCAGGAGCAGCGTCATGAAAGGTCTGTCGATTCCCGTCAGCGCGCAGGACCACAGCCAGGGTCCGGCCGATGCGCCCATCACCCTGGTCGAGTACGGCGACTATCAATGCCCGTACTGCGGCGAGGCGTATCCCATGCTCAAAGCGGTGCAGCAGGCATTGGGCGACCGGATGCGCTTTGTGTTCCGCAACTTCCCCATTTCCGAAATCCACCCGAACGCGCTGCCGGCTGCGCGTTTTGCCGAAGCGGCCGCAGACGCGGGGTTGTTCTGGGAAGCGCATGACCTGCTCTACCAGCGCCAGGATGCATTGAGCGCGCGCGACCTGCAGGCCTACGCCAAGCAGCTTGGAGTGGACCCCGCGTTGCTGCAGGCCGCCGACAACGGCGCGTTCGATGACCGCATCGAACGCGACTTCATGGGCGGCGTGCGCAGCGGCGTCAACGGCACCCCGTGCCTTTTCATCAATGGGGTGCGCTACGACGGCGCCCGCGATGTGGACAGCCTGGTTGACGTATTGACCGAACGCGCGTGATCCGTTCCGCCGGCGCGCCGGGGTCTCCCCTCCCCCACCCCGGGCGCGCCGGCACCTGCCGGGGACCGACCGCTGCGCTCAGCCCGGTTGCCGTGCCCTTCGCCATTGCAACGGGCTCATGCCCGTCTCGACGCGGAACATGTAGTTGAACGCGGATGCCGAGGCATAGCCCAGCTCATGCGCGATCGCCGTCGGCGAACGCCCCTGCGCCAGCCACTCGATCGCGCGCAGCAGGCGCAGCCGCGTGCGCCACGTGCGCAGGCTCATGCCGGTCTCGCGCTCGAAATGCCGCGCCAGCGTGCGCGGCGACGCGCCCAACAGCCGTGCCCACTCGTCCACGCCGCGCGCATCACCGGGCTGGTCGTGCAGTGCCTGGCACCAGCGCTGCAGCCGCGCATCCTGCGGCCACGGCAGGTGGCGCACATGCTGGCGCTGGCGGCGCAGCTGCGTGGTGACCAGCGCGCTCAGATGCGCGTAGTAACCCGCATCGTCTTCCGGCCGCACCTGCCCCAGTTCCACGATCAATTCGCGCAGCAGCGGCGACACATCCAGCACCGCGCACCGGTCGGGCATGCCCAGCGCCGGATCATCGGCCACGTAGAGGTTGCGGAACGCAGCCGCACTCAAAGCACCGGTGTGATGGACCATGCCGGTAGGCACCCACAGCGCCTGCTGCGGGGTGATCACGTGCCGCGCATTGCGCGCAGTCACCTGCAGCACACCGTGGGTGGCGAACACCACCTGGTTCCAGTCATGCGCATGCGGCGGGAAACGCTCGCCGGCGGCCAGCTCCTGGCTGCGCGCCATCACCGGCCAAGGCAGCGCGCGCAGCGGCGGCACCGGGACTTCCTTCCAGGGCCCGGAAAGCGTGGAGGGCCCTTCTTGGCGGTTTATCGACATGATTCGACATTCTATCGAAAGACAGCCGCCGCGCACCTGATCGACCATGGACGCGTCCCTTTCCGGTTCCACGCATGTCCACTTCCCTCGCCCCCTCCACTGCACGGAAGCCCTGGCAGGTCATCGCCGCCGGCATCTGCGCGCTGGTGCTCACCGTCGGGCTGGCCCGCTTCGCCTACACCCCGCTGCTGCCCCTGATGCGGGTCGATGCCGGCCTCAGCGCGGCGCAGGGCGGCTGGCTGGCCACCTTCAACTACCTGGGCTACCTGCTCGGCACCCTGCTGGCGGCGCGCGTGGGCGACATGCAGCAGAAATTCCGCTTCTACCGGATTGGGCTGGTGCTGGCGGTTGCCGCCACAACGCTGATGGGGACCACTACGCAGCCCTGGCTGTGGAGCCTGCTGCGCTTCGTGGCGGGTCTGTCCAGCACCGCCGGCCTGCTGCTGGCCTCCGGGCTGGTGCTGAACTGGCTGCTGGGCAACCGGCAACGCCCGCGCCTGGGCCTGCACTTCGCGGGGCTGGGCCTGGGCATCGTGGTCTCCGGGCTGGCCACCGGCCTGCTCGCCGGGCACGCCGACTCCAGTGCGCAATGGCGCTGGCTGGGCCTGCTTGGCCTGCTCTTCCTGTTTCCCGCCTGGTGCTGGATGCCGGCACCCACCCCGACCTCCGCCGCACAGGCCGCACAAGCGCCGCCCCCGCCCAGCCGGCGCTGGCGCCAACTGCTGGTGGCGGCCTATTTCTGCGCCGGCGTCGGCTTCGTGGTCAGCGCCACCTTCATCGTGGCCATTCTCGAACAGACCCCCGCCTTCCGTGGCCACGGCAGCGCGGTGTGGGTGCTGGTGGGACTGGCGGCGGTGCCATCCACGTTCGCCTGGGACCGCATCGCCGCGCGCATCGGCCTGATCCGCGCCCTGATGCTGGCCTTCGCCCTGCAGGCCGCCTCATTCTTACTTCCGCTGCTGGACAGCGGCCTGGTCGCCGGACTCGGCAGCGCGCTGCTGTTCGGGCTCACCTTCGCCGGCATCGTCAGCCTCACCCTCACCGTGGTCGGCCGCCACTACCCGCACAACCCGGCCAAGGCCATGGCCAACCTCACCCTCAGCTATGGGGTAGCGCAGATCCTGGCACCGGCGCTTGCCGGCACCCTGGCCCGCAGCAGCGGCAGCTACCAGGCGTCGTTGCTGCTGGCGGCCATCTTCATGGCCGTGGGCATCGTGCTGCTGGCCGCCATGCCCGGTGACGCGCACGACCACGCGCGCTGATGAACAGCAATTCATGCGCGGCCCACACCTGCGATCAAGCACTTAACGCGCCACACCAAGGCCGCAGCAACGAATGTGAAATTTTTTTGTCGAAACGCTTGCCGAACCCCGTAGACCTCCGTATTATTCGCGTCCTCGCCAGCGGCAACGCAGCGATGAAGTGGCCGAGTAGCTCAGTTGGTAGAGCAGGGGATTGAAAATCCCCGTGTCGGCGGTTCGATTCCGTCCTCGGCCACCACAAATCTAAAAGACCTGCAGAAATGCAGGTCTTTTTTTTTGCATTGCTGTAGTGGCATTGCAGGCAGGCACATGCACAATGCGGACACCGTCATTGAACAAGGATGTCCCATGCGTGTCGCTTTGCTTCTGCCGTTCCTGCTGCTCAGTGCTGGTTGTGCGCACCAGAGTGCGATGACCGCACCCAACGCGCCGATGCCGACGGTCACGCCAGGCTGGATCACTCCCGCCGAAGCCGTGTTTGCCGCCAACGAAGATCCGCAGCGCGGCATCAGTGGCACCTTCGTGTTCACCGTCAAGAACACCGACGTCACCGAAGACCGCATCTACCTCAACAGCGAACGCGACTACCGTCATCAGCTCGCGTTGAACGTGTCGCTGGATGCCGCGCAGCGCGAAGCACTGCAGAAGCAGCTGGGCATGCCGCTGGAATACCTGGTCAACCGTCGCCTGCTGGTACAGGGCACGGCCCGCCGCACCACCATCGCGTTCACCCACGACGGCAAGCCCTCCGGCAAGTACTACTTCCAGACCCAGCTCCAGGTAAGCGACCCGCGCCACGTTCGTTTCGCCCCCTGATCAGCACCGGCTGACAAAACCTTTACACCCGCCAACGTCCTCCCCCCTAAGCTCGGGCCTCCTGCCGGGAGACACCCATGCGCCTTCGCCCTGCCCTGTTTGCTGCTGCACTGTTGTTGACCTCCGTCACCACCCACGCGGTGGAACCGGTGCGTTCAGTGCCTGCGTTGGATATGGGCCGCTACGCGGGCCAGTGGCATGAAATCGCGCACCTGCCGGTGTCGTTCCAGAAGAAATGCGTGGGCGACATCACCGCTACCTACGCGCTGCGCGCCGATGGTCGCATCAGCGTGCACAACGCCTGCCGCACCGGCGATGGCGAGCGCATCGCAGCCGAGGGCGTGGCGCGGCCGGTGGAAGGCGAACCGGGCCAGCTGCAGGTGCGCTTCGTGCCGGACTGGCTGGCCTGGGTGCCGCTGGTATGGGCCGACTACTGGGTGATCGCGCTGGACCCGGACTACCAGTGGGCGGTGGTGGGCGACCCGGACCGCAAGTACCTGTGGATCCTGTCGCGCTCGCCGACGATGGATGCCGCGCTGTTCGCCAGCCTGAAGGCCAAAGCCGAAGCGATGGGGTATGACCTGGCGCCCCTGAAGGTGATGGCCCCGGTGGATTGATCGCCGGCGCGCCTGAAACCTGAATGCACCTTCGCTTGTCTTAGGATGCGTATCGACCAACGGTCGATGCCTACCGGCCTGTGTCCCACGGCCGGCAGCCGCCGCACCCCCTACACCCGCACAACTACCATACGCCGTAGTATGCTCTTACCTACGCGGCACCTGCACGAGGATTTGCGCCCATGTTCCACCGCCTCCGTACTGTTCTTACCGTTGCCCTGCTGACCGGCACCGCCGTTGCGCTGACCGCCTGCAACACCAACGTCAAGCGCGTCTCGCCGCCGGCTGCCAGCGTGCAGCAGCTGACCGTGGGCGCCAACGGCAACTGGACCCTGGCCCTGCGCCTGCAGAACTTCAGCTCCATGCCCATGACCTTCGACAGCGTGGAGCTGCAGATGCAGGTGGGCGACCAGGATGCCGGCAAGGTGAGCGTACGCCCGGCCATCTCCATCGGCGGCGTCTCGGCCGATGTCATCAACGTGGAACTGCAGCCCTCCTCGGCCGCGCGCATCGTGGTGGCCGACGCCCTGGCCGGCAACCGCACCCTGGGTTATTCGCTCAAGGGCACCGTGGCCGCCACCCCGCAGGAAAAGAAGCAGCGCAGCTTCGAGATCGACAACCGCAGCACCCTCAACCAGGCCCCCGGCCTGCCCGGCGTGCTGCGCTGACCCCCAACACCGCTCCTACCTGATCCCCGCATCTGATCGAGACCTGACGATGAGCAGCTACACCGCCCCGCTTTCCGATATCCGCTTCGCCCTGCATGACGTGTTGAAGGTGGAGCCGCTGTTTGCCCGCCTGGGTTTCGCCGATGCCACCACCGACGTGGTCGATGCGGTGCTGGAGGAAGCCGGCCGCTTCAGCACCAGCGTGCTGGCGCCGCTCAACAGCGTGGGCGATGAAATCGGCTGCGTGCTCGACCAGGCCAGCGGCGAAGTAACCACCCCGCCCGGCTTCAAGCAGGCTTACGCGCAGTTCGTCGATGGCGGCTGGACCGGCCTCACCGCTGCCCCCGAACTGGGCGGCCAGGGCCTGCCGCACACGCTGGGCGTGCCGCTCAACGAAATGATCAACGCCGCCAACCTGGCGTGGGGCAACTTCCCGCTGCTCTCGCATGGCGCCATTGAAGCGCTCAAGCAGCACGGCGAAGCCTGGCAGCAGGATGCGTTCCTCAAGCCGCTGATCGAAGGCCGCTGGACCGGCACCATGTGCCTGACCGAACCGCATTGCGGCACCGACCTGGGCCTGCTCAAGACCAAGGCCGAACCCAATGCCGATGGCAGCTATGCCATCACCGGCACCAAGATCTTCATCACCGCCGGCGAGCACGACCTGACCGACAACATCGTGCACCTGGTGCTGGCCAAGCTGCCCGACGCGCCGGCCGGTGCCAAGGGCATTTCGCTGTTCGTCACCCCGAAGTTCAAGGTCGACCGTGACGGCAACGTCGGCGAGCGCAACGCGCTGCGCTGCGGCTCGATCGAACACAAGATGGGCATCAAGGGTTCGGTCACCTGCGTGATGAACTTCGATGGCGCCGAAGGCTACCTGGTCGGCCAGCCGCACAAGGGCCTGCAGGCGATGTTTACCATGATGAACACCGCGCGCCTGGGCGTGGGCCTGCAGGGCATCGGCCTGTCCGAGCGCGCCTACCAGAATGCACTGAAGTACGCGCGTGAACGCCTGCAGTCGCGTTCGCTGAGCGGCCCGAAGAACCCGGACAAGCCGGCCGACCCGATCCTGGTCCACCCGGACGTGCGCCGCATGCTGCTCTCGATCAAGTCGCTGGTCGAAGGCAGCCGCCTGCTCGCGCTGCACGCGGCCACCCTGATCGACGTGGCCCACCACGCCGACGATGCCGGCGAACGCGAGCGCGCCGAGACCCTGGTGAGCTTCCTCACCCCGATCTCCAAGGCCTGCCAGACCGAATGGGGCATCGAGAACACCTACAACGCCCTGCAGTGTTTCGGTGGCCACGGCTACATCCACGAGCACGGCATGGAGCAGCTGGCCCGCGATGCACGCATCACCACGCTGTATGAAGGCACCACCGGCATCCAGGCGCTGGACCTGATCGGCCGCAAGACCGCCGCCAGCCAGGGCGCCGGGCTGAAGCTGATGCTGGCCGAGATCGAGGCCTTCGCCAAGGCCAACGAAGGCAACGAAGCGCTGGCCGAGTTCATCGCCCCGCTGCGCGCCAAGGCCCAGGAATGGGGCCAGTTGACCATGGCGACGCTGCAGCGCGCGACCACCAACCCGGACGAACTGGGCGCGGCCAGCTTCGATTACCTGTTCTATTCCGGCTACGTGGTGCTGGCGTACTGGTGGGCCCGCAGCGTGGCCGCCGCTGATGCGTCCGCGCAGAGCGAGGCCTTCAAGCAGGCCAAGCGCGAAACCGCCCGCTTCTACTTCGCCCGCATGCTGCCGCGCACGCTCAGCCATGCAGCAGCAATCCAGGCCGGCGCGGAATCGCTCATGGCCATGGAAGACGCCCGTTTCGGCGACTAAGAGCCGTACCGACCAACGGTCGGTACCTACCGCATCACGCGCGGCCGGCGCTGCATCCCACAGACCAGGAGCCCCCTTTTGTTAAAGGGGGCGCGCCGACAGGCGCGGGGTATAGGAGGTATGCCCCGGGTCCCGGATTGGTTACGGTTTGGGTGTAGGCGCCCGCGCCTATACCCAAACCGTAACCAATCCGGTATAAGCTGTTTTCCCGATGGAGACAGACACTACGAGCTTAGGTCTGATCGATACCGGAGCCTCGTCCGCCCCGGTCGCCGAGGTATCGCCGATCGTTTCCCTGCATCGGCCCGGCAGCGTCCGGTTATTGTCCCTGGACGCCCATGGACGCGTACTGGACTGGATCAACTGGCAGGACGCCGCCTGCCTCTACTCGCGCGATGCCGTTGCCTGGACCCTGGGCGATCCCTGCCTGCACATCCACGGTGGCATCAACCGCCTGACCGGCCTGCAGAGCGGGGTTGACCTGCACCCGATCATCGCCGCGCGCGGCCACGCCCGTTCCCGTGCCATCGATCCCACCCCGAACCTGTCCAACCAGGCGCTGTTCGCGCGCGATGCGCACCTGTGCCTGTACTGCGGCCAACAGTTCCACCGCCCGCAGCTGACCCGCGACCACGTCATGCCGCTGTCCAAGGGCGGCCTGGACGTGTGGGAAAACGTGGTCAGCGCCTGCTTCCACTGCAACTCGCGCAAGAGCGACCGCACCCCGCAGCAGGCCGGCATGCCCTTGCTGGCCGTGCCTTACCGGCCCAGCTGGATCGAACACATGATCCTCTCCAACCGCAACATCCTGGCCGACCAGATGGCGTTCCTGAAGGCGCAGCTGCCCAAACGCTCCAAGCTCGCCGCCTGAACCTGCGACACGTTGTCGCAGGAAACCCTCACCCTTTGCTCACCGGCGGAGCGGTTTGCTTGCCCCACCCCGGTTTGGGGGCGAAAATAGGCGCTTGAGAAGAAGCGCGATAAACATGATCGATTCCGCACGCTATCCCCGCCTGTCGCGCATCCAGAACCCGGATGACCTGCGCAGGTTCGAAGAATCCGAACTGCCCGCCATCGCGGATGAACTGCGTGCCTACCTGATCGAATCGGTAGGCAAGAGTGGCGGCCATTTCGGCGCCGGCCTGGGCGTGATCGAACTCACCGTGGCCCTGCACTACCTGTACCAGACCCCGGTCGACCAGCTGGTGTGGGACGTGGGCCACCAGACCTACCCGCACAAGATCCTGACCGGCCGCCGCGACGAGATCCACACCGTCAAGCAGAAGGACGGCGTGGCGCCGTTCCCCAAGCGCGAGGAAAGCGAGTACGACACCTTCGGGGTCGGCCATTCCTCCACCTCCATCTCGGCCGCGCTGGGCATGGCGATCGCGCGCCAGCTTGAAGGCGACGACCGCAAGGTGGTGGCGGTGATCGGCGATGGCGCGATGACCGCCGGCATGGCCTATGAGGCACTCAACCATGCCGGTGGCATGGAGCAGGAACCGAACCTGCTGGTGATCCTCAACGACAACAACATGTCGATCTCCGAAGCCGTGGGCGGGCTGACCAAGATGCTCGGCCGGGCCACCGGCAGCCGCACGCTCAATGCGCTGCGCGAAGGCGGCAAGCGGATCCTGGGCGACAAGAAAAAATCCCCGTCGGCGCGCTTCGTCAAGCGCTGGGAAGAACACTGGAAGGGCATGTTCGTGCCGTCCACCTTCTTCGAGGAAATGGGCTTCCATTACACCGGCCCCATCGATGGCCACGACGTGCCTGCGCTGGTGGCCACGCTGAAGACGCTCAAGGGCCTGAAGGGCCTGAAGCTGCTGCACGTGATGACCACCAAGGGCAAGGGCTACGAGCGCGCCGAGGGCGACCAGATCGGTTACCACGCGGTGGGCCCGTTCGACCCGGACAAGGGCCTGATCGCCAAGGGCGGCGCCAAGAAGCCCACCTACACCGATGTGTTCAGCGACTGGCTGTGCGATGCCGCCGCCGCCGAACCGCGCCTGCTGGGCATCACCCCGGCCATGCGCGAAGGCTCTGGCCTGGTGCGTTTCAGCAAGGAATACCCGGAGCGCTACCACGACGTGGCCATTGCCGAGCAGCACGCAGTCACGCTGGCCGCGGGCATGGCCACCCAGGGCGCCAAGCCGGTGGTGGCGATCTACTCCACGTTCCTGCAGCGCGCCTACGATCAGCTCGTGCATGACGTGGCTGTTCAGAAGCTGGATGTGCTGTTCGCCATCGACCGCGCCGGCGTGGTTGGCCCGGACGGCGCCACACATGCGGGCAACCTGGACCTGAGCTTCCTGCGCTGCGTGCCCCACATGGTGGTCATGGCCCCGGCCGACGAGGCCGAATGCCGGCAGATGCTCAGCACCGGGCTGCAGTACGACGGCCCGGCCGCCGTGCGCTACCCGCGTGGCAGCGGCACCGGCGTGGACGCCGGCAACGACCTGTCCACGCTGGAGATCGGCAAGGCCGACCTGCGCGTGCAGGGCAGCCGCATCGCGCTGCTGGCGTTTGGCAGCACCGTGCCGGCGGCCGAAGCGGTGGGCCGCGAGCTGGGCCTGAGCGTGGTCAACATGCGCTTCATCAAGCCGCTGGACCGTGCGCTGCTGCTGGAGCTGGCCAAGACCCATCAGGGCTTCGTGACCATCGAAGACAACGTGGTGGCCGGTGGCGCCGGGTCCGGCGTGGCCGAGCTGCTCAATGCAGAAGACGTGCTGCGCCCGTTCCTGCACCTGGGCCTGCCCGACAGCTTCCAGCACCATGCCAGCCGCGAAGACCTGCTGGCCGAAGCGGGGATTGATGCTGCGGGTATCCGTGCCGCCGTGTTGAAGCGTTGGCCGAATCTCGGCAGTCAGGCGCTGAGCGCCTGACCCCGAATCCCGCGCGGAAGCGTTACGCCCTTACCGGATTTCGAATTCCGCGCGGCAACCGCCGTTGACCCAGACGCCATCGCGGTTCCAGCCCCAGGTGCGGCCTTCCACGCAGGCACTGCGTGAGGTCTGGCGGATCAGCCGGGCCTCGCGGCGGATGTTGACGTTGCAACGGCGCATGCGGTTGTCGTTGGAATCGCAGCTGATCACCTGCCCGCGCCCACCATTGCCCCAGCCACCGCCGTTGTTGCCCCAGCCGTTGCCATTGCCATGCGAGGGCCGCCGGCCTTCGGCCACGAACTCCGCGCGGCACCCCCGGGTGACCCACACGCCGTTGCGTGCCTGGCCCCAGTTGTCGCCCTCGATGCACTGGGTTCCCGACAGCTGGCGCACCAGCCGCGCGCGGCCCTCGATCGGGCACTGCTGGGTGCGGCCCTTGATCGATTCGCAGCGCACCGGGCCATCGTTGTAGCCATCGTCACGGTAACGGTCGTACTGCTGCGCTTGGGCAGCAGCGCCTGCAGCCAGCAGCGCCGGCAGCAGCGCCCACACCCACTTGTGCGTTCCATTGGCCATCGCGTTGTTCCTCATGCCTGCCTCGATCCGTTTTGTGAATAGGCACAGGATCAGGCAAGCGAGGCCCTCCGCCTATAGGCCGAAGGTCGCTCATTTCAGGGTCGATTCAACTAGCCAACGCGCAGCTGACCGGTTCCGGCGGGCTCAGCCGTAGCGGACCACATCGACAAACGCGTCTTCCACTTCCACCCGCACGCCAACGCTGCGCCCGGTTTCCGCGTGTTGCTCACGGGCCAGGTTGTCGGCGAAATCGAAGGCCACCGCGCCTTCGGCGAAGGCGGCAGCTTCATTGCGGCTGGGGTCAAGAACGCACCAGCGGTGGTCAGCGTGCTTCACGGTAATGTTCATGGTGCACTCCGGGGGTTGTCCCTGACCCGCACCATACGGCTGAAGCCGATACCGAACTATCGGATTAGTCTGATATTGGTATCCGCCCTATACCCGGCACCGCACTTTCCCTATACCACCGGCAAGGTCATCACAAACCGTGCACCGCCGCTGGCCGCCTCTTCGGCCACGATGCTGCCGCCGTGGCGCAGCATGATCTCGCGCGCCAGGTACAGCCCCAGCCCGCTGCCGCTGCCACTGGGGCGCAGCCGGTGGAACGGTTCGAAGATCGATTGCCGGGCCTGCTCGGGCACGCCATCGCCCTCGTCACTCACCGACAGCACCCCGCCGGCCTGCAGCTCCACCACCACCAGGCCACGCCCGCCGCCGTGGGCGATGGCGTTCTGCAGCAGCCCGCTGATCACCCGGTGCAGCGCATCGGGATCGCCCAGCACCCACACCGACGCCTCCGGTGCCTCCACCGCGAATTCGTAGCCGGCATCGATCAGAAGTGGCGCCACATCGGCGGCCACCTCCCCGGTCAACGCGGTCAGGTCGATGCGCTGGTGCTGGCTGCGGTGGTGATCCAGCCGCTGCAGGTCCAGCAGCTGTTCGGCGATGTTGCTCAGCCGGCCCAGGTCTCGCTGCAGGCGCGAACGCACCTGCCCCGGCGGCAGGTCGGCAATGCGCGTGGCCAAGATCGCAATGGGCATGCGCAGCTCATGCGCCGCGCCCACCAGGAAGCGATCCTGCGCATCGTAGCTCTCGCCAATGCGCCGCACGGCTGCATTGAATGCATCCACCAGCGGCACGATCTCGCGCGGTACGGCGTGGGTATCCAGGCCGCGCCCGCGTTCGGTGATCTGGATCGCCGCGGCCTGCGCCGCGACCCGGTTCACCCCGCGCAGCGAGCGATGAATTGCCCACGGCGCCACCACCAGCGTGATCACGATCAGCGGCAGGGTGATCCAGCCGCCCAGGTAGCCGATCACCACCAGCATCTGCCGCCACAGGCCGCGATGCGGAATGCCGCCCAGCATCACGTGGATGCGGCCGCCATCGGGCTCGGTCACCCATACCCGCATCGCCAGCTCCACCCCGTGCGTGCGCGTGCGCACATCGGTGGGCTCCACGTGCTGCAGCTGCTGCACGAGTGGGCGGAACGCGGCCGGTACGGTGCCCTGCTCCAGCGTCCGGCCCTGCTCATCGGCGGCGGCGAACCAGAACGTGGCCGGGCGGTCAGGTACCGCTTCGTTGACCGCATCCCAATCCACGCGCAGCGCATCGCCCTCCACATGGATCGCCTCGGCCACCGATTGGCTGGTTTTCCAGTCGATATACGCCGCGCCACGGTCGCCGTACATCAACACCATGCCGGTCAGGCCCACCGCCACCATGGTCATCTGGATCAGGCAGATCTTCCAGGCCAGGCTGAAGGACAGCGAGCCGGGTTTGAGGAATTTCATGCCGTTTCCTTGAGCAGGTAGCCAATGCCGCGCATCACGTGGATCTCCACCTGCGCATCGGCATCGGCCAGCGCGCGGCGCAGCTTGGAAACGTGTGCATCGAGCGCGTTGGACTGGATCTCATCATCGAAGCCATACACCGCTTCCTGCAGCGCCGCGCGCGCCACCGTGCGGCCCTGGCGCAGCGCAAGTGCTTCCAGCACCAGCAACTGGCGGCGCGGCAGTGCCAGCAGCGCACCGGCCACGCTGGCCTGGCGTGCCACGAAATCAAACTGCAGCCGCCCCAGCGCCAGCACCGGCAGGGTGATCTGCGCCGGCCGCCGCGAAATCGCGCGGATCCGCGCCAGCAGCTCTTCCACCGCGAACGGTTTGGTCAGGTAGTCGTCGGCGCCCACATCCAGCCCGACCACGCGGTCGGCCACCGAATCGCGCGCGGTGAGCATGATCACCGGCAGGTTGGGAATGTGGCTGCGTGCCACCCGCACGAAATTGGCGCCATCGCCATCGGGCAGCTGCCGGTCCAGCAGCAGCACCTGGTGCACGCCCGATTTCAGCGCTTCGGCGGCCTGCGCCATCGACACCACCAGGTCCACCACCATGCCATGCCGGCCCAGGCTGGCCTGGATGGCGCCTGCCAGTTCGGGGTCGTCTTCGAGCAGCAGGATGCGCATGGCAATACGGGCAACAGGGGTGATGGGCGCCGATGGTACCGCGCTGGCCGGCGCAACGTTCCCACAATGTCCGGGGGACATCATGGGGGTTTGATCGTCCCCCAGGAGCAGTACCCATGCAGATCGGTTCACGGAAGGCAGCAACGGCAGGCATCACCCTGCTGGGCCTGCTGGCCAGCGGCAGCGTGCTGGCCCAGGCCGCCCCCGGCGAAAGACCCCGCAGCAGCCTGGGATTGGCCGTGGTAGCGCAGAAATCTCCCTACGCCGGCTATGACACCGACGTGCTGCCCGTACCGGTCATCAATTACGAAGGCAGGAAGTTCCATTTCCGTGGCGGCAGCATCGGCTACACCCTGTTCGACAACGAGAAAACCGAAGTCTCGCTGCTGGCCCAGCCGCACGTGATGCGCTTCAAGCGCAAGGACACCGATGACCTGCAGCTGCGCCAGCTCGACAACCGCAACCTCTCGGCGATGGCCGGTGTCGCCGTGCGCCATACCGCACCGTGGGGCGTGCTGCAGGCCAACGTGCTGGCCGAAGTGAGCGGCCACGGCGGCGGCATCGCGGCCGATGCAAAGTACGCCTACCCGATTCCAACCGGCAAGGTCGTGCTGATTCCCGGCGTGGGCGTGAACTACGCCAGCAGCGCGCTCAACGATTACTACTTCGGCATCAGTGCCGAGGAAGCGCAGCGCAGCGGCCTGGCGCGTTACAGGGCCGGCAGCGGCGTGGCGCCGTACATGGATGTCACCGCGCTGATGCCGCTGGGCGCGCACTGGACCGCCACCGCATCTTTGCGCCGCACCCTGCTTTCCAGCGCGGTGAAGGACAGCCCGATGACCCGGGGCGACCACATGGATACCGCGCTGCTGGCGCTCACTTACGGATTCTGACCATGCGCGAAGGCATCGTACGCCGTGTCGCCAACGTAGCGCTGCAGATCGAGCCGGACCGCACCCAGGTACTGCAATGGATCCTGCATGCCCCACTGGCCGCCCTGGGCGGCCACACCACCTTCGAACTGGCCTGCAACGGCCAGGGCGAACGGGTGATTGAACTGCTGCATGGGGTGCTCGCGCGGGCGGGCACCACGCCGCCGCAACTACCGCAGGCACCCACATGAGCCGACCTTTCCCGATGCTGAGCACTGAAGACCCTGCAGATGCACCGGCGCTGGTTGCCGCGCTGGTCTCGTTCGACCAGGCCGTACAGGCGCTGATCGAACAGGATCCGGATCGCCATGGACGCTTTTCCCGCGCCTATGTCACCGCCATTTTCCGTGCGTGCCTGCTGCCGCCCGAACCGGGTGCGGGTGTGCCGCGCGGACGGCCGGATCCGGAAATCGCCCAGGCCCTGAAGCGGTGGATCCAGGAGCAGTTGCTGCGCCACCCCGGCGAAGGCGACGACCACCGCCTCACCGCCGCGCGTCGCGCCGCGCACGGCTTCTGGCTGCAGTCCATGGCCTGCCCGATCGACGATGACGGGCAGCCGCGTGCCGCCAGGTTGCTGGAAGGCCTGCTGGCACTGACCCGCCCGGCGTAGTCCGCACGGTGGGGCAGTTTGCGACTTGTTGCGTTGAAAACCGGCGTGGGCGGGATCACTGTCCGGTTTCCCTTCCAGCGCAGCGGACGCACTGCCCATGCGAGTTCCTTCCGATATCCCACCGCCCCTCCCACCGCGCATTGAATCGCCCACCCCGCTCGCCGAGGCGGTCTGCGCCGATGCGCCGGGCTGGCAGGAAGCGGCCGACGCGTTGGATGCGATGACGCCCTCGTCCGCGGACGACCGCGACAGCGCGCACGACCATGAGCATGAAGAAGGCGGCAGGCGACAGGACCTGCAGTGGTTTGATCCGGAAGAGGAAGAGACCACCCCGCCGTTGGACCACGAGGTGGCACGCCGGCCGGAACTGAGCAATGGTTTCTGGGTGCTGCCCGATCCGCGCACGCTCCTGCCGCGCGTGCATGCACAGAGCCGCAGCCCATTGGTCGCCGAACCCTCACGCGTCCTGTCGGCGGACCTGCCCGGCCAGCGCCACATGCGGCAAGGCCTGGATGACAGCGATGACGATGCTCGCCGTGAGAAAGACGCAGGCCAGGATGACGGCCGCGCTACCGACTGACCGCCGCGACATCCTCACGGCGCGTTGCCGGCGCCTCGCTAGGCTGCAGCTGTTTCCCAACCGCAGGTGTGGCGATGCGTGGTGTGATGGCGGTGATGTTGCTGGCGCTGGCCGCGCCCGCGTGGGCGCAGCAGGACGAGGCGGAAACACCAGCGTTCGACCGCCCGGGGTTGGGATTCTCCGCCTCGGTGCTCCCGCGCGGCGGCGCCGCACTGGAACTGGGGCTGCCCAGCTACGAACGCGACCGCGATGACGACGGCACGCGCACCACGCAATACGGCACCGACCTGCTGCTGCGCGCGGGCCTGGGCGCCAACCTGGAACTGCAGGCGTTCGGGAGCCCCTGGAACCGCCTGCGCGAAGCCCCGCGCAATGCGCCCTCCACCACGACGCGTGGCGCAGGCGACAGCGGCCTGGCGCTGAAGTTCGCCCTTCCCCTCGATTCGGACACCCACGCTGTCGCACTGCTGGCCAGCACCAGCTTCGATACCGGCTCACGCGACTTCAGCGAAGGCGGCACCCAGTACAACCTCGGCGCGAGCTACGAATACACCTTCAACGACCAGTGGAGCGGCGCGCTGTATGCCAATGCCACGCGCGGCGCGGGCGAGGACGAGTTCACCTGGTCGCCCAGCCTCAGCCTGGCCATAAGCGACACCGTGAGCACCTACATCGAGGCCGGTTTCACACACACCCAGGGCGAATCCTCGACCTCGGTGGCCGGTGCAGGCGTGACGTGGATGGCGGCCCGACGCGTGCAGCTGGACGCGTCCTTCGACCTCGGTCTGGACAGCAACAGCCCCGATGTACAGGCGGAGCTGGGCGTTTCGTTCTATTTCGAGTGAACCAAAAAAGCCTGCGCATCGCTGCGCAGGCTTCTTCGGCGGTGTTACACGTTACGACCCTGGGGGTCAGGTCACCTTCTTGGCGACCGTCATGCCCAGCAGGAACAGGATGACGGCGATGATGATGCCGGCCCAGAACAGGAACTTGGCCACGCCAATGGCGGCGCCGCCGATGCCGGCAAAGCCGAGTGCGCCGGCGATGAGGCCGATGATGGCGAAGATGATGGCCCACTTGATCATGTTGTTCCTTTGCCCGGAATGCGGGTTGACTGACAGGACTCCACGCTAGCGATTGGCGCGTGCCGCGATAGTGAATGGGGCGCGTGAACGGCGTGAAATCGCTACCTCGCAGGTGAAGACGCCCGCTACGTATTCAGCTGCACTTGTAGGAATTTTCCGACGAACGGTAAAGAGCTTTTCGGACCCTGCCATCGCAAGTTATTGATTTTTAAGCTCGCTCACGCAGCCTCTCATCACCGCACTGAATGTGTGACCGTTGCCTCAATTTCACCGGCTGGTCACAATGCTGACGTCCCACTACGTCATCAATGCCATGCGCGCATTCGTCACCAAGCAGCATCCCGCCCTGCTCAAGGTCTACTTCGTGGCCTGCTACGTCGTGCTGATTGAAGAAGTGATTCGCGCCGTCGGCTGATTGCGCCGCGCCGTCATCACTGGCCCAGTGTGGGGCGATGGGCAGGCGCGTTGCCGCCACGCTTGCTTCCCTGCAGTTTTTCCAGCGCCTGCTGCAAGGCTGACATCCGGAACGGCTTCTGCAACCCGAACCGATGTTGGAATGCCAGCGGAAGGCTGGACCTGTCATAGCCGGTCAGGAACACGTACGGAATGCCGCGCGACTCCAGCGCCTCGGCGATCGGGAACGACTGCTTCCCGCCCAGATTGATGTCCAGCAGCGCCAGGTCAAAGGGCGTCTGCTCCACGATCCGCAGCGCCGCATCGACGGTACCCACCGGGCCCACCACTTCGTAGCCCAGCGTCTCCAGCCCGTCCTCGACAAGCATCGCGATGAGCGATTCGTCTTCGACTACCAGGACGCGCGGGCTCACAGGTGCACCTGGACCGCGTCATCGCCGTGCGGTATCGATACCCGATAACGCAGGCCTTCGGGCTCGAACGTGAGCTCCACATCACCGCCCAGATCATGCTTGAGGCCGCGCTCGAGCAACCGCGAGCCGAACCCGCGCTGCGCCGGCGGCTGCACCGGGGGGCCATCGCGCTCCTGCCACTCCAGTTCGATCACGTCCTCCCCATCGACCTGACGCTGCCCCCACTCCACCCGCACACGGCCATCGGGCCCGGACAGCGCACCGTGCTTGACCGCGTTGGTGCCCAGCTCATGCAGCGCCATGGCCAGCGCCAGGGCACGGCGGGGATCGAGCCGGCAGGGTTCGCCCTTGATATCGAAGCGCTGCCCGCCTTCGCCGTGCAGGTCGGCCGTGGCCTGGACCAGATCGTGGATATCGGCGCTGTGCCAGTTTTCCCGGGTCAGCACATCGTGCGCTCCGGCCAGGGCCAGCAGGCGCTCTTCGATCTTCTCGCCAGCGTCGATGATGTTCTGTGCGTTGCGGAAGGTCTGGCGGGTGATGGACTGCACCATGGCCAGCGAGTTCTTTACCCGGTGGTTGAGCTCGTTGATGAGCAGCTGCAGGTGCTGCTCGTGGCGCTTGCGCTCGGTCACATCGCGGGTGCTGCCGGCAATGGCCTCCACTTCGCCATCGGGACCAATGACCGGGGTAAAGATGTAGTCATAGATGCGCACGCCCTCGGTGGCGTGCGGAAACGGCACATCACCGCGGATGGGCTGCTTGGTGGCGATCACCCGATCGATCTCCGCATCGTGCATCGCCGCATGCCAGGGCTCGTAGCCGATCTCCAGGCAGGTCTTGCCCATCGCCTCATCCCAGGTCATGCCCCACATGTTCAGCAGCGCCTTGTTGGCGTAGATGAAGCGGTGCTCCAGGTCAAAGACGTAGGACAGATCCGGAGTTGCCTGCAGAAGGGCTTCGTAGATCCGCCACTTGGCGCTGTTGTCTTCCTGTTCCTGCAGCACGGGATAGAGCCCTGTTCATTTAGGGGAAGCATAGGGGCGGCAGCGTGAAAGTGGGATCACGTTAGCGCTTTGTGAGCGGAGGCTGCAGACCCGCCCTGGCAGAGCGGACTGGTAGAGCGGACTGTTAGTCCGCTAGCCCCTCAGCAAGCACACATTCCATCGGCTGATACACCAGCCCCAGATACTCCCCCACCTCCCCCGCAATCCGGAACCCAAACCGCTCATAAGCCGGCACCGAGCTCAACGAGGCCCGCACTGTAACAACCTCGCCCCGCGCGCACTCCAGCAGCGCCGCCATCAGCGCCCGCCCAACGCCCTGCCCCTGCCACCCCGGCGCCACGAACAGCGTCGCCGCGTGCTGGCCGCCCATCAGCTCGGCCACCCCGACAACCCGCCCGGCGGTCTCAAAGACAAACATGTCGTTGTCGTCGGACATGCGGTCGGCGAACCCGTTCATCGACACGATGCCGGTAAAGGTCTCAATCCCCAGCGGAGACAGCGACGGCGCCACCGCCTCCATGAAGGACGCCATGCACACCGCACTGGCCTGCTCCAGATCTGTGGCCCTTAGTCGCCGTACCGCCATTGGGGTGCCCTCCATGAAAACCGGTTTCAAACTGACATCTGGATGGTAGCTGGCGCGACGCAGCCAGTGCAGCGCGCCCACACAGAATGCACCCGGCGCACAACCCAAGCGCGTCCTGAGACACAGTTTGATCAAGGAAAGGGTTCCTACCGCACAGTTCGTCGCCCCAGCCATTGACGGCCTGCCTGATCACGCGCAGCATCCGTCCGTCGCCGCACATCCGGCGGCCGGAATTGGCGTTCCGAAGCCAAAGGCGCACCAGCGCCCATCGGCATTCCGCAGGGCGGTGGATCTCACTTCTACTGAGGAATTCCGCAATGTCCAATGACTCCCTCGCAGCCCCGACCCGCGTCGCCGTCCACCTCGCTCACTACTTCGGTGATATTTCCGACTCGCTGGAATGGAACAGTTCGGCATGGGTCGACCTCGAGAAGCGCCTGGCTGCCACCGCGCGACCGCTCGATTCGCTGACCATCGGCGAGATCATGCAGGCCCTCGCGGAGACCCGCTGCGGAAGCTCCCCTGCTGCGGGCAACTTCGTCAAACGCATGATCGGCCAGCACGACCTCTCTCGACACGACCTGTTTCGCGTCATACGCAAGCTGTTTCGTATCTACGATCTGCGAATCATCGAACTGCTGGAGCTGATCGATGTGCTCGAACGCTGCCCTGGCACGGTTGAGGACATGCCGATCAAGAACCTCCTCGCACTGATCGCCATCGTCGACATTGACGAAGAACCCCCTGCTCCACTAGAAGAAGACAGCCGTCCGCCTTCAACCACGCACTGAAGCCAACACACCAACGAAAAAGGCCCGAACCGGGCCTTTTTTGTTACCACAGCGCAATGACGCAGCAATCTCCTTAGCAGGCCCTCCATGTCACCACGGAAGGGGGTTCGGAGCATCCCCAGCCATGCTGGGAAATCATTGCAAAAGCTGCTTGTCGTTTAGCAGCCAGGCCCTCAGCGGATGTAGCCTGAAACATCGACCATGCATTCACCGCCAGCTCTTTGCCTTCTACAACCATGTGAAGTTACTACGCCCGCGCGAACACGCTTCACCCCACTCAACACGCCTCGACTTCTACCCCCGTCACGGATGGCGCTCCTGAGGCAACTGATCGCGCATTTCATCGGGTCGCAATGTGGGCTTGCTCCGCCTGGATATTTCGTTGGAGATTTTCAGCGCCGCATCGATGATGCAGCGGACGCGACGAATCTGCTCTTCAAGTTCTGGAAGACTCACATGCTCATTGAGTCTGTAGTCCGCCTGGACTCGAGCGGCCCTCGCCACTTCCAACGACTGCACCATCCGCTTCTTCAGCGGAACGAGGCTACTAAGATCGACACCAAGCCGATCCGTACGCCACTCCTTAAGACGCTCGACCATCTCTGTGTGGGAAAGTCGTCCAACCCTTGCCGCGACGCAGCGCCTGGACGCTGGAAGCCTGTCGACAATAGGGTGAAGAGCATGGAAGGCTGCGTAGTACGATCTGCTCGATGCAGCGCGAAGCGTAACTTCGTCGGAATGGTCGCATGCATGCCGCTTCCCAAAATCACGAAGGTGCTCAGGAGTGATTGGCACGGGGCGCCTCCCTCAACGTGGGGATGAAGGCAATGGTTGCAGTGCCGGAGTTGATGATTGGGAAATCACGATCCACGAGGACCCCACAGAACTCCCACTCTGCCTCCCAGCAGATATCGGGTGTGGCGACGATCAGCAGCTGGAAGTGCATTGCGGTCGCGCGATCATCGTGGGGAATGAAGGACGACTTCACCGCGACGACCTTCAGCCTCTTCTGGCGGAGGAACCGGATGGCACAGCCAATCGGCTCCGACCACGCGTCGACACTCAAGCCTTGGTCTGCAAGCACCTGCTCCGCATCCTCCGCCGAGAACGTATATACGCTGGAAGGCAATGGCTCCGGGAAGTCCTCCGTGGCAAGCATTTTTTCGCGGACCATCTCAGGAGCGGAGGCAATGCCGAAATCGCCGTCGAAAGCATGTCCGCCCGGATTTCCACCTAAAGCGGCTACGCGCTGTCGAAGTTGGAAGGCATCATGCAGCAGGCCGACATATCCAAGCAGGCTGATCACCGCGCCCATGGCAGCGAAGTTGCCATCCAAGCCAGGCCGAAACGCGATGAATTTCTCCTTTACCTTCCCAACCTGTCCTGTGACACAGAGCATCGCCAGCCAACGAACCCGGATATTTAGATTTCCCGGCTGAAGGCGAAGTGCACAGGCGAACATTTCGTCCGCAGCATCAAAGGCATTCTTGATGGCCGATGCGTACGCACGCAGCTCCCAAGCCCCAGCTGCATCTATCGACGCAAGCTCGTCCGCGCGCCTTTGAACTCTGCGTACCGTAACCAGGTCATTGGCACCCAACTTGAGTGCCTCAAACGCCTCGCCTAATGTGTTGTTGAATATGGTGTCGGGAGTGGCGCTGTTAGACATGAAAGCGCGTCTGGAAATCAGGGGGGCGCAACCGTACCACCGCGCAATAGTCAGAAAGGTGCGCCCTGTCCCAGTGTTTTACTTGGAACTAGTGCACCGGGCACGGAAACTTCAAACCTTGATCGCGTTATCAAAACCAAGCGCGAAGAACGTGCCCAAACTGACATCTCCAGCAGCTCAGCCGGCATATTTCAGACGAGTTAGTAGATAGGGTCTACCCTGCCCACCTCACGCCAGCGACCAACTTGTCGGAATCCAACCTTTCCTAAGACCCAACCGCTTGCTAGTTCTGGTCGTTGACACCGCCAAAACAAAAAAGGGTTCGCACCAGAAGTGCGAACCCTTGATCGTGTCACCAACAATGGTCGGGACGGCCGGATTTGAACCGACGACCCTCTGCCCCCCAGGCAGCGACCAACACTGACCTATGTCTCTGATCCGGAAAGGTTCCGCCCCCGTCCGGCGCCGACGAAACACGGCAAAACGTGCACATACAGATCAATAGCTTAGCTGGCGATAGGGTGACGAAGAACGGGCGTCACTTGACCGCCTCCCACCACTTGCTGCGCCCCCTGCCCTTCCGCCTAGCCGATTCCTTAAGAGAGGCAGCCTGTTGCTCTTCCGGGCTGCGGGTGTCGTGCAACAGTAGGTGCCCGAGAGCGGGCTGAAGCTGCGTGGGGTCCGGGCGTTCGGCGGGCGGTAGGGTGTTGGGAATGTCCATACGCCTACGGTATGACGGGGTCGGCTCAGGGGATGAGAACGTTTCAGCGTTCGCCTCTCGGATACGCGCAGCACCCAGTAGCCATCGCAGACCCGCTACGGTGCACTCACAGATGTTTGACGGCCGCGCTTGCTAGTGTTCAGGGTCGTCAGAAGCTTTTCCATGCCATGCCTAACACCGGCTCCTTCCATCTGCACGAGGTTCTGGGGACCACGGAGGGGACCCCCGAGCATTTCACGTCCATCACTGCCGTTCGCGCTACCTGCCAGAAATGCAGGAGGACCATGCATGCAACAAGCCCGCCGGAGCTGGAGAGTATCGAGGGCGGCACCATCTTGGCCTGTGCAGGTTGCGGGGCTCGCCAGGCCATCAGCAATGCGCGTTTCGACCTGTTCGTGGGACGCGACCGCTCCCGGGCGTCTGATCCGCAGGGCTGACCCCGTAATCAGATGATGTAAGGCGCGGCAAGTTCAGTTAAGCGGTCCACGCCGGTGGGCTGCGTCCGCGAACCAGGTTTACGCTGAGCGAGGCTTGTCCAGTCACTGAAGGTCGCTTCGCGCAAAACCGCTTCCTCTACAGGAATCCATCGCATGGACCAGTACGGGAACCTGCGCCTGCTGACCCGGCCCCGTGCCAGCTCGACCAGGTCACAATGGCTGGTCGCGAAGCGGATTCGGGAGTAGACGGTTTCGATCCCATCGTCGGGGCCCTCCAAGTACTGTAGGAAGCGCGCACCGTCAAAAAGCAGGAGGCCAGTAACCCCTGCTATGGCGTTAAACGAAGCAGCGTCGCGACTCAGCTGCTCGATCTTGTCGGCAGGAAGACCTTCTGTGGCCTGGCTGGCGTAAGCAAAGGCGAGCAACGGCACGATGAATCCTTAATGGGGCTTTGTCCTGAACGGTACATCATATCGGCCAACGAAATCGCGACCTACCGTGCATTCTTAAACGTTCATTTTCGGGGATGCGGGCGGTCGCACTAGGCCATCATCTTCCGCGCACCGGATCAACTCCAGTGTTGACCTGACCTGGTAGTACTGCATGAGGCGCGCCTTATGCGACTCGACCGTCCGCTTCGATATCCCAAGGGCCACCGCGATGTCGCGCGCGCGATGACCTTGGAGAACCTCCCGCAGAACCAGAATCTCCGCCCTCGACGGGAACGGCTTTGTGCCACGCTGCCGCGCAATCAAACACCTTGCGGCGTCTTGGCTAATGGCAGGCAGGCCATGGGTGGCCTTGTCGATAGCCTCCAACAATTGGTCGGCCGAAGCGTCCTTACGGACATACCCTCTAGCGCCCAGGTCCAAG
Source organism: Stenotrophomonas sp. CFBP8994 (assembly GCF_034044835.1). NCBI lineage: Bacteria > Pseudomonadati > Pseudomonadota > Gammaproteobacteria > Lysobacterales > Lysobacteraceae > Stenotrophomonas > Stenotrophomonas sp. CFBP8994. Next base: position 453,789 of record NZ_JAXCWT010000001.1, read on the forward strand.
GATCGCCGCACATACGCCGGATTGTCGTGCATCGAAACGACGAGGACGGCAATGTCGCATCGGCGGGACCTCAATTCCTCGAGGACTTCCAGCCCACTCATGCCAGGCATGCTGAGATCTAACAGGATGAGGTGCCAAGTTGACTCCGGCAGACGCTTCAGCAGCGCCTCACCGGACGTGAACACTTCCGAAGTCGCACCGTGACCGTCGACCAGTAGCTGCAGTGCCTGCGCTACGATCTGATGGTCGTCGACAATGGCGATTGAAGCTCCCGCGAGCATGATCGTAGGATTAGACCCATGCATCAGCCGGCCCTCGCCAAGGCTGGACGGAAGGAGACCCAAGAAGGTGAGTAGTCCGGAACTCGAACGAATTGAAGCGCTTGAAGTTCAAGTGCAAGCGATATTGGGGCACCTCAAGGCTATGGAGTACGGCCTGCGACTGCTGATAGCCACCCACCCCAACCCAGAAGTTCTGATTGCGGCCTCGGAAGGTCTTGAACAACGCGCCACCTCCGCTCACTTGGACGACGACGCTATGTACAGCGCCGCCATAACACAAGGAATATCTATCCTGCGCGATCAGATTGAGGCGGCCGCTGCGCTGTCAGACCCGGCAGGCGACACGCCACCCTTGCGCGCACGATCTTCTGGTCACAATTAGGCAAAAGCCCGGGCTACGCAGGCGACCGCTTCTGAGCCAGTCTCATTGCCCTGCCTGAGTAACCCGAGCTGCTACTGCAACCACTACTTCAGCACAGCATGAGCCACCCGATGCAGCACGGATGCCTCCCCCAAGTTCCAGGACAAAATTTCCTCTGCGTAGCGTGAAGGCCGCGCGAAGAGACATCGCGCAACCAGCGTTGCCAGTGCGCGCGCCGCTCGGCGATTAGTTCAAGTACGGCCGTACCAGCGTGGCCATTCTGTCGACCCCGGTTGGCACCTGGAACATGGCTCCTTCTCTCCGTCGCGCTAGATCGCGCCATTCACTAGCCCTTGTGATCCGAAAATCCACCTGTTCAAGCGGAAGCCAGCGCATGGACCATTGAGGGAACCGGCGAGCGCCTCCACTCCGCGTACCTAGCACCTCAATTGCTGTATGGCTGGTGGCTGCGAGGATCCGGGCATAGGTGGCGGCGATCCCGTCTGCGGGCCCCTCAATGTATTGAAGAAAGCTCAACCCGTCGCAGAACAGCACGCCAGTGACGTCGGCCGTCAAGTTATGCGAGGCCGCGTCCGTCACTAAGAGATTTATCTGGTCGACGGTGATACCAGTGGCAACTCGGCTGCAGTAAACAAGTGCTTCAAGAGGCACTTACCGCCCTCCCTAAATGTCGGCCCCGAGCTACAAAGGCTAGCAGGGCTTGGCGGCCACGTGTACCACAAGCGCCGAGTTTTGCGCTGACTGGGGAGTACGGTTGCTGTACGCGCGGAAAATTCATCCAGAGCCCGATTAGAGATCCCGCCAGCCTGGGTTCCCAACCGGTGGGTGCCCTGGCGATGCTGATGGCCATCGAGCCGCCAGGCGATAGAGGCGTACCGCGTCAGCCGCGCCGTCAACGCCCCGCGCAGCAACGCACCTAAGCGGCCGAGCGTACGGAGCGGGCTGACGCAAGTGCCTGACTGGCCCTATGCTTACTGCGTATCTACGGCGCAGGTCCGCCCCGCGTTATTTTTTCTCTGATCAAGGATGATGCTGTGCTTCTTGCCGTTGCCCCCCGTCGCCTGCGCCGCTGGCGCGCTGCCCTGTTCCCACTGTTGGCCATGCTGGCCCTGCCTGCTGCCGCGCAGTCGCCGCACTGTGGCACCTTCAAGGACCCGTCCAGCGGCGCCGTACTTCGGGTATACAGCGCGGTGCAGGGCGAACGCCAACTGCCTGGCCAAGCCGCAGAGCCGTACCACCTGCAGCACGACGGCGACCAGTTGCTAGCGGCTAATACGGCCAGCGGCAGGATGGTGACACTGGCGGTCAGCGGCGATGGTCGCAGCCTCAGCGACGAAACTCACCATTACGCGCTCGACGCCGACGCTGGCTGCCAGACCGTGCCGACATTCCCGGCCGGCAGTTGCCGCGCTGATATCACTACCTGCTTCGGCCAGATGACGTGGGCCGGCGCAGACAGCTGGAGGCGATGGTGCAGCGAAGGCGTTTCCGCCGCCTGCAACCGGTTGATCGAGGACTACCGCAGCGAAGCTCGCAGCGCGTGGGTGATCGCCAAGGTCATGGCCAACGACAGCGTCCCGTCCAGCCCCCCAGCGGTGTGCGTGGAAGACAGCGAGGCCTTTGATGCCGAGGCCTGCCGCCACGCGGAGGATGCCGAGCGCGCAAAGGCCGTGGGCAAGGCATTTGCGTTGACCAAAGACATGCCCAGCGAACCGATCTTGCCCGATGCAGAGTTGGATGAAGTCGCCAAGCTGTGTCGCCAGCAGCCCAGCGCCGCGTTCTGCACTGCCGTGGCGTCAGCCCTCCGCACCGCCGGACGACTGCCGGCCGCTCGTGAAGCAATGCAGCTGGCATGCAGAGGGGCCGAGGACCCGCCAGCTTGCGCACAGCTGGTCATTCAGGACAATGACGCTCCGAACTAACCGGCCAAGTAAGCCTCGCCCACCGCCCACCGCCCTGCGGCATGGGTGGCTTCCGGCGGTGTGGGGCAAGCGCAATAGCTCGCCCTTATGAAACCCAAGCACACAATAATATTTGCACCACCACAGCCCGGACACGCGGGTAGCAGCCCCCGCTGCATTGCTTTTGACCTCTCTCGAGCGATTCCGGCCGGCAGACCACAGCTCCTGCTGCGCCACCCGCCTACCCGAGACGGCCAGTATTGAGAATCGGATGCGTGGCGGCACTCCCGGTCTAATACGGCCCAAGTCACCTGCAATATCCGAGGGCGGCCGATAGCGGCAGCAGGCCCCTTGAGAAAACTCCATGAGCTTGGTTCGCCAAAGCTTTAGCCACAATTGCTACACAACGAGCTCCACCAGCGGCAGATTAGGCGCCGCTTCCACCACGCGGCCGTCGCGAACCCAGACGTTGTACGGAACGCTGGATCCTAGCTGCCCCATTGCCCTCATCTGTCGCCCATCGTAGGTGCTCAGGCTGCTAGTCCCGTCAGAGTTGTGAGCGGTGACGGTGGCAAGCTGGCGTGGCCCAGCACCGAGCAGCCCGTCGAATTGATCCCACAGTTCAGTCCGCATCGGTGTAGTGCCTTTCCAAGGTGATGGTCTGCTCGATGACAAACGCGCCGTCGCCTGCCCTCGCTTCGGTTCGCACAGCCGTGCACAGACCGTGCCAAGTACCCTCTTCTCCAACGACCTCCACCAAATCCAATGGAAGCACCCGCCCCGTCTCGCCCGCCCTTACCGGACTGCTGAAGAGCGGAATCACGACGTCGATAGACGCCTGCTCCCCGCGATCCGACAGGATGTTTCGTCCACGCTCGGCGCCGGCGGCGGCGGTGCTGATCAGTGGACTGCTGACCTGGGGCGCAAACGACTGGCCGGCTTCTCCACTTCGGCGAACCTTGCAGGTCACGCCCTTCCCCGCCAGCTCACCGGTCACCACGACCGCGTCATAAAGCGGAGCGCTGCGAACCTGCAGACTCTCATTGGTGACAATGTCCTCATGGATCACGTGAGCCGGAGTACGCTCCTTCCAGTACCACGGGCTCTCTGGATAGCGCGCGCGAATGCGCAGCAGTCTGTCGGCAGGGTCGGACTGCACCACACCGCCACTGGCCTCGGCGAGTCGGCTGATGGCATCCAGTGGAGCCGTGGCGTCGTAGAACCAGGCGCCTCCTGGAACCACCCAATCCACCGTGTCGTAGGACGCTGTGAATCCGGTGTCGGCCAGCTCCTCGTCGACCAGCTGTGCAACGGTTCTGTCTTCGGTAGTGACTTTGACACGAGCTGGCGCGTAAGGCGCGGCCAACACCGCTGAACGCGATCGCCCCGCTAGGTTTATGCCATTGCTCGCCCACTCTCGGCGGCTGCTGTAGCTCTCAATGAGAGCCGTCCACGTATACCCGTTGAGGGTCACCTCCACTTGGCGGGGCCCGGCCGCTGACGGTTTCAGCAGCGCAAGGTGAGCCACATCTGCCAGCTCGAAGTCGAAAGTCGAACCCCACGTGTCGCAACTGGAGGTGATCGTCACTGACGACACTTCAATCGGGGTCCGGTCCGGCAAGCGGACCACAGAAATACTGTTGATCACAACGTACGTCCTTTGATGCGGGCGCACCACGTAGCACGCAGCCACGCCCAGATTTAGAGGTGCCAGTCCCCGAGCACCCAGCGGCAGGCACGAGAGGTTTAGCCCGATCCGGTTACCAGGCAGGGTGGGCGGATCCGGATCAGGCTCTGGCGGCTCGACTGGCGGCCGAACGATCCACGGCAGCGGCTTGGCCAAGCCCCACGGCAGATCGCGCTTTACCGCCCATCGCCCGGGTAACTGCCACGGTATTCCATGTGCTTGGCGTGTCTGGCCGGGCTGCGCCCAGCGCAGGCCCAACTTGCGGGAGGCGGCCGGCAGCGAGCCATACGGCAGCTGCCAGCCGGTATCAACCGACTCACTGGCGCGCCAGCGCAACGACACGCCCCTGCGCTCTCGCGCAAGCCCAACCCAGCCGATTGAGTGACTCGCCCGGAGCGCCCCCATCGACCCGGCCCACATCAGTCTGACGCTGCCGATGGCGCTTCCGGCGGTGGACCAGAGCAATGCCGCCAAAGAGGCAGCAGCAGCCTGCTGCAGGCTCCAGGCCAATGACGCACCGCTACGTCCGTTGTCGGCCTGCCTCCATCGGACCGTGGAAAGTCGGCCCAGGCGCTGCGCGCCTTGCCACCGCAAGCGCACGGAGTTGCGCAGAGACTCAACAGTGGGCCCGGGCGGATCCACTTGGGCCCAGTCCACGCCCAGGTTCAGGCCGACGCGCTGGCCCGTCGCCAGAGGTAGCGGTCCGAGGTTGAGCGCGACATGAGTGCCGTCGACCACCACCGGCTACTCCTCCACCGCCGGTCGCACCCAATCCTGGACAGCCGCGTTCTGCTGCCCCGAGTCGTCATAGCCGACCACGGTCAGCACTAGAGCTGGATCGAGCCGGTCGAGCCGCCATGTGCCATCCGGCTTGCTGAGCACGCTCGCGATGCAGTTTGTCGTGCCCCGGTCAAAGACCAATATGCGCCCTTGCGCTGGCTGGTTCAGGATGCGGAAGCGGCCATCAACTGCATCGGGCTCGGAGGCCGAGGGACCCTCACCGGCGAGGAAACCCTTGCCCGCGTATGCCTGAGCGGTGGAAACAAGCGCACCAAAGCACGCTCCACCGCCCAGCGTCGCCCATTTGACCGGTGACGCGCGAAACCCGAATTGGATCGCAACGATGCTCATGGTTCACCAGGCGTTTGCGATGTCGATCAGCACCTGACCGTGGTACGTCTCGCTGTAGCCGGTCGTGTCGATTATGTACCCCTTCGCCAAGAGCTGAGTTCCGGCCGGCAAGCCACCCACATCGCTCACCACTGTCATCTCTGGGAAGGGTCGACGATGGACTGGAGCGTAAAGCCCAGGCAGGAACCCGCGCGGCGCGTAGGGACCCTCGAACACCACCACGGGTGCGTACAGCAGTCCGTTGTTGGCCGCGTAGGGGTATGGGGGATATTGGGACGAACTACCGAAGGAACCCGAGCTGTACAACCCATCTGCCGACAGGCCGCATCGTATAGCTCCCGGAACTGCCGCTGAGTTGCGGCCAATGAAGCACGAGGTGGACGTGTCAGAAGTGAAGCTGTTGCTCCAACCGCTCTGGCCCCTGAGACCATATCCGATGCTGCTCGACAGCTCATTATCCGAGCCCTTGTAAGACACTACATAGTGGTGCTTGTCGCCGGGCTTCAGCGAAGTAATATCGCCCGCGTAGTGCGGATGCATCGCCCCGCCTCCGTACTGCGCGAGCTGCCCGGAGGTATCCACAAATAGATAGAAGAACCTTTCATTACCCACAGCCACCCACGGCCTAGCCTCGGCCGTTGCGACTGAGGACTTGTCCCAGCGTGAACCAGTCGGCTTAAGTGAGGTTGCCGGGGTGGGATCCGAGCCGTTATCGATATCCGACATGGTGGCAAATCCGCGCAGCAACGCTGAACGCTGAGCGGTATCGTCCAGCCTCAGGAAAAATCCGGTACCGATAATGGATGCGTTTCGGAAGACCCGTACGTTTGAGCCGGTGAAGGCCTTGGTCCAGCCCATACCGGGCTTTTGATTGGCACCACTGCCGTAGCCGTCAACCAGCAACGCATCGAACAGCATGGCCATCGAACCTGGCTGGCCGGAAAGCTGGGGTGCGCCCGGATCGGTGCTCTTGTATACGTTAGGGATCAAGCTCATGCGTTATCTCCTGAAATGTTGCCAACGACCATGAAACGGGTGGAATCAACGATCCCTTCGGGTGCACCAGGAAGGGTCGTACGAACCATCCAAACCGGGGCCAGGCCACCAACAGTGTTGAACCGCACCACGTTGTTGGTAGCCCATCCAGTTCCCCAACCCTGGCGGCGAATCGTGAAGTAGGGCCGATTGGTGCGTGGATTTAGAGGTGCGCAGTCCGCGCTGATGCTTCCAGTGGTAATCACACCCACCGTCTCACCAATCACCTCAAACTGCGTGGCATTGGTGAAACGAATTGCCCAGCGCTCAGTGATGGTGTCGCTGTTGGTCACCAGGAGAGGAAAATCCGTGTCGTTGTAGGTGCCCGGCGCCGCGCTGCCAACCAGTTGGTCCGTCCAGCTGTTGGTCCAAGTGCTCTGATCGAACAGGTTGACCACGCGGGCCTGCAGGTCGAGCGACCCATTTGCCTCACCCAGCCGCAGCGCAGTGCTGATCAGCGCCTCGCCTGGGGGATAGTCATGGGTGAGGCCAGTGTTGATCTCGATCTCACCAGTAATCTGCGGCTGGACTACCAACCGGCGGTCCTCCACCCGATGAGAGACGACGATTGGCAGCTGGTAAGCCGACAGGTTGAGCGGGTCGCTGAAAGTGAGCCGCCCCTGCTGCAGGTCATACTCATACCAGGCGCTGTCCACGGGCGTTCCAGCAGCATCGACCACCTCCACGGCAGCCACATGGGTACGACCGAAGGGCACTACCTGATTCGCCTGAGGCGATGCGATGGAGTGCTTGGCGGTATGGTGGATCAGGACCGTCTGTCCAGACTTGAAGGCCGGCACGCGGCCGTCTGCGGGCAAGCGCACCGACTCCAGACCGATCACTACCGCCGACAGCGGGATGGAGCGGAACACCACAGCGCCAATGTAGACCGTACCCGGCAGCACCAGGGTAGGCTTCCAAACTTGATCGCCAACCACCGCTGCAGGATCGAACCACGGCGCGCCTTCATTACCCGCCATCGGCACAAGCTGACCGAAGGCAACTTTCGCCACGCCCGTTTCCCAATCAATCGTGCCGGCCACCTGTGGGCCGCTGATGTTACCGTTGACGTCCGCCGTTGCCGCCAGCTGGGTGCCGTCCACCACCACCGCCCTCAGCGTGAACACCCCCGGACGCAGGGGCGAGCCCGGGGCACGGAAGTAAACACCTGCCACGCCGTGGTCAGCGATGCGCGTGAGCAGGGATTGCACCGTTACGACATTTGTCCCGCCGGGAACCCATTGCGTCAAGGTCACCGCGCCGTTTGAATAGTCGATGGCGCCGCCGTACACACCTGCACCGGACATTGGATCGATGTTGTAGTAAAGCCCTCCATTGCGGTCGACGTACGTGCGCCCCTTGTAGGTGAACCGCAGACTTCCCGGCACAATGCTGTCACTGATGGTCGGAGTGAGCAGCAGCTGCACCGGTGGCAAGGGCAGCGTTTCGGTCGACGTCATCTGCGCCGCGCCCGCAACCATCCATCCCAGTGAGATCATCGTACCTGCGGAGAAATCGGCGCCGACGTCCTTTCGGGTGTAGCCGGCGATCTTGAGCGTGCCGCCCGGATTGACCTGGTAAAGCGGAATCGAGACCGCGTGGACCGTGAACTTACCGGCCTGGAGGTTCAGGGCGCCCGTTGCGTAATTGATCGACCCCAAGGTCGCCGTCATCGCCTGCGAGCCAAGCTGTACCCCAACGACGTTGCCCTTGCCGTCATCCTTTGCCACGACACGCATCACCTGCGGCGCACTGGGCATCCCCTGAGTGTCCTTGGAGACTGAGATCAACCAGTCAAGTCGAAGGCTTCCGGCACGCACTGGACCGTTCGGGATCTGGACCGACACAACACCCGCCGCATCCGGGACAGGCTGCGCGGTTGCAGTTAGGGCTTCGCCGTACTCGTAGTCACACACTACCTGACTGTCCGCATCCGGGAGAGCTATCGGGCGAATTACCACCTCGCCCGTGGCGTAGGAGATCGAACCGCGAGGGACTCCGCCTATCAATAGCGCACCAACGCCGTTGTCTGAAACGGCCACGGTGCTTCCGCCCACGCGAAGCGTAAAGGAGCTGCTGCCCGGGACAATACCTGTGTTCTCCAGCATGAAGTGCAGGGCTGGAGGCTCGATGGCCACGTCGCCTGTGCGCGACTCAGCGAGTACCGGGGTGCCCCAACTAGGGATTACGCTGCTGTCCAGGTCTGGGAGGGCCCCGGTAGTCAGCACGACCGCGCCGGTTGCGTAGTTCACCGAGCCGCTGCCCTGCCCTGGCTTGCCCACCAGCTGGCCCTGCCCATTGTCCTGCAGGCGGATCCACTTACCCAAGGCGCGATAGTCCACCACAACGGTCCCGGCCGCCGGGAGTGGGGTCAGCTGGAAGAGCCAGTTGTAGCCCTGGTTGTTCTGGGTAACAGTGATCTCATCCGAGAAGCCCTGCGCGGAAATGGCACCGGCCGGCCTGGCGGTAACGTTGACACTCGCAAATCCAACCGCATTGGCACTGATCAAGGTGATCGATCCGGCCAGGTAATCGACTGAGCCGGTCCATGGCGACGCGCTGGACGAGGTGAGATTGCCCGCCCCATCGTCCGACAGCTCAACACTGCCGGCCAAGACCTTCACTGAGCCCAGCACCATCGGAGTGCCAAGGAACCGCGTGACCGGAATTCCAGCCGGGAAGTTGGTGCTGAAGCTCAACGCAAGGGCACCTGCCGGGCCGGATGGCACGTAGCTGATCGTGCCCAGACCAGCCAAGACATCGCTTACCGGAGTCTCGGCGGTGGATGTCGGCACGATGGTGACATACGGCGTGTCCACCTGCACGGACAGGTCGCCAGGCTTGGCAGCCGCAGTCAGGCGCTTCACGCTGTGGTAGCTGGTGGCCTCGACCACGTTGGTCTCATAGATGCGCGTCGGCGGCTTGATGCTGCTCAAGCGCACGGCCTCCTGGCCAGGGAAGTCGTAGAGCAGTGCAGTGACCGTCTCGACGATAATCACGTCACGCTCGAATGCGCCCAGGTCGTCGTAGAAGGTCCGCGTCGAGCGCGACAGGATGCTCTTGACCCGCACATACTGTTCGTTCGGGGCATAACCCGCGGCTGTCACAAAAAGGCACAGGTTGTCGTTGATGTCAGGGCTCGGCGCGTCCTTCATGCAGTAGAACTGCAATGCCTGCTGCCCAATGAAATGGTTGCTCAGCAGCACGTACCGCGACTCCACCCCCCGCGTGATGTAGCTTTCCACGCGGTTACGCGCGTCGCTGCGCACGTCGCTGTAGCTCCCCGTGGCGAACATGCTTACCTGCACCTTCGGATCGGTCGGCGGGTCGAGCAGCACCCCGATGGCATCTTTGAGCACGTCCGTGCCAGGGGTATCCACGTGCACGAACATCTTGCGCAAAGTAGCGCGCCCCGTGGTTCGCTCTTCGTCACCGATATCGGGGAACAGATTGTTCATCTGTCCGTCCACAATCTCGGCCTGCACCATGCGTCCGCCGCCGTCGGGGTTGTCGGTCAGGCGCTGGGATTGGCGCATCTTGATGTCTGTCGCAGAAATCGTCATCAGTTACACCGTCATCAGTCTAAGAGTGATTGAGAAATAGTCTCCGTCCAGCGCCGGCACTGCGAAGCGGATAGGCTCCGCCTCTATGGCGGCGCCGTCAGTCCGGCGCCAACGGACATTGAACGATCGATCTCCCCCGTTATGCGCAGGGAGTACCAAGGGCAGAGCGTCATTGCGCGGCTGCTCTTCGCTGGCCTGTAGTGCACGGAGCACGGCGAGCGATATGGGCGCGACGAAGGAAGTTCCGTCGCGCTGGGTCTGGAGCGTGATGGGACGACCGGCCTGCAGTGCGGACTCCTGCACGATGCGTGCGCCTTTCAGGCTAGTCTTTACCTGCTGCCCTACTCGCCAGGACGTGAACTCGTCCGTCCATTGCAGGTCTGCGGGCAGCTCTATTCCGGCCAGGATGATCCGGCTCATCGGCGGGCACCCCCACGAACCGAGACACTCTTGCTGCGAGACACTTTCTCAATCACAAGCGGTGTAACCAGCCCTGCAATGCGCTCTGCCTGCTCGCGCTCCGCAGCGGATGCGCTGGCGACAACGGAGCGCGCGGGGGCAACCCACTCTATTCGCACCACTGCCGCGCCATCCCCCGCGTTATTGCCAATGCGCTTTGCGTCTGCGGCTGCCTGCAGCTCCGCCTCTTGTCTGGCCGCATCCAATCGATCCTGGGTATCCTGGCGCGCCGCGCGCCGGCGCTCCGCCCGCTTCGCCTCGATCTGTGCTTCCAGCTGCACCAGCTCTTCCAGCTCGCCTTCGCCGACCAGGTCAAAACGCGACGCTAGTTCACGTCGCTTCTTGGACATCTCATCCATTCCCAACGCAACTCCCTGAAGCCCTTCCTTGTAGGCCTGTAGCTCGCGCCGCTGTTTTGCCAGCCCGTTCCAAATGTTGGCGAACTGCTGCAGGCCTTGCGGCCCGTTCATCTGACTCAGCAGCTCCCGCGTCTTCGCCGATATCTGGCCCATATCCATAGAGAAGCCGCTCGCAGCCGCTGACGCGGACTTGAGGTTCCCACCCGCGCCGCCCGCCGCGTCCCCGACTGCTGCCACGCCATCGGCCGCACCGGCAGCTGCCTGTTGTACTTGCTGCAGAGACGCGACCGCTTCGCTGCTCCCTTGAACCACCGCTTGCGCGGCAGCAGCGCCCTTTGCGCCCTGCCTATCAAACTCAGCGTTCGTTGAGTACAGCGCGCCTTGGATCTCCAGCTGAGCGTTTACTTGGTCCTGCTTCCACTTATCACTATTGGCGACCGCCGCTCTGGCCGTGTTGGAATACGCGGCGAACGCCCGCCGAACGTCTTCCACGCTCGCCTTGCCCGAAGCCGCCCCGCGTCGGATAGCTTCAAACGCCTCCTTCGCCGAGTCCCGGGCAGCATTGAGCGAACTTTGTGACTGGATACCCAGCCGCCCGAACTCATCGTTCAGCGGGTTCATCGCGTTGGTGATCTCGCGGATGCGGGCATTGAGGGCCGACGCTGAACGCTCAGCCTGGTCAAAACCAACCTTCCCCTGCTGCCCGGCGGCCTGTAGCTGCGCGCCCAGGGCCTTAGCCTCATCCAAGGTGGCCACCTTGCCCAGCGCAGACTTGAAGGCCGCCTCGATCTGAGCGCTCGTGGACAAGGCGTTCTCGACCACAGTGCCGAAGGCAGCATTAGCGTCTCGCCCGGCAGCCGTGAAGCTCGCTCCCATGCGGTCCGCCGATACGCCAAGCTTGGTCATCGCGGCCATGAGCGTCTGTTCGAGCACGACGGCCGTGTTCGCCGCCGCCGAGGGCAGCGAGCTGAACGCAGCTTGGGCGGCGGCCTGGAACCGGGATAGCTCTTCGCCGCTGAGCTGCTGCAGGGTCGCCATCAACCCGTCGCGCACGTTCCGTGCGGCGCCTGCGCCTTGTTCCGCTATCGACGCGAGAGCCAGGCCTACGTTGCCCAGGGAATTGGAGTCGGAGTAGTTCAGGCTCTGGAACAGCTTGCCGATCTCGGTCACGGCCAGCTTGGCGTCGCCCCCTATCCCTTTGAGCTGCTCAACGACCAGCTGTGCGCCCGCGCCGATACCCGTCTTGAGCGCCTCGCCCGCTAGACGCGACCCCGCCGAGAGCGCCTGGTAGCCGGCACCCACTTCTGTCAGCCGAGACTTGACCTGCTCCAACTGGGCCAGCTGTTCCTCCGTGGCTAGGCCCAGTTCCTTCTGCGTAAACAGGAATCCGAATTGCGCATTGAGGTATTTCTTGAGGCCGTCAAGGCGGGCCTGATATGACTTGCGTTCCTCCTCACCCATGGCCGCTACCTCGGCCGAGGTCTTGACTGACACCTGCCCGTACGAGGCCACGGTAACGGCGAGCTTCTTGTACTCCACGCCCTGCAGATACATCTGCTCACGCATCAGTGTGACCGCGGCGCCGGCATCCTTGCTGGCCTGGCTCCACTTGCCCATCTCTTCGCCGAGGGCTTGCCCCATCGACTGAAGCCCCTTACTGACTAGCTCCAGCCCAAGCAGAGCAATGGTGATGGGTACTGCGCGAGGCAATGACTTCAGAATGTTGCCCAGGGTCAGGGCGCCCTTGCCAGCCGCATCCATGGCGGCGACGTTGGCGATCTGCGCACGAGTAGACGCGATCAGCGCAATACGCCAGGTATTCATCTGCACGATTGCACGGACTATCGCGAAGGTTGCGAAGGCCTTACCCAGCGTCGCCAAGGCGCCTGCATGTTCGACCAGCCAGCTGGTCGCCGTACGGGCAGCATTGGCCATGGTCACGATGCCATCGGCGGTCTGCTTGGCCCACCGGGTCAACGTTCCGTCTTTGGCGAGGCGGTCGGCAAGCGCAAGCATCTCACTGAGCTGCGACTTGAAGTAGACCAGCACGCCTTGGTCGGCGACCTCCTGCTTCCAGTCCTTGAACCGCTCGGTCGCAGCCATCCACAGCCCGGCGATGGTGCCCACCTTTGCTGCGGCAGCGGCGCCACCATACGACTCGGCCAACAAGTCCAGGATGATGGCTTGGGCCTGTGCGACTTGTCCGGTCGCCTCCAGTTGAGTGATCAGCTGCTTCTGGCTCGCATCCAGCGTGAAGCCTTGCTTGCTAAGCGATTCCATCGCCTTCGATGGCGTCTGCAGCGCCTTGCCGACAACCTCTGCCGACTGTTCCAAGCTCATGCCCAGACGCTGGGCCTGGTCGATTGTGATCTGCATGGCGGCAGGGAACTGCTCGCCGACAATATTCGTGTACGACAGCAGGCGAACCTGGGCTTTGGAGATTTCACCGTCATCAAACAGCCCGCCCTGAAGCTGGCGACGCATCTGCGCCAGCTGCTCGGCGGTGAACTCGCTCTGCCGCCCAGTGGCCGCCAGCGCCGCTTCTAGCTGGCCCAACTCCTGCTCGGCGTCGCTTCCCTCCGTGATAATGCTTTTGATGCCATCGGCGATCTTGCTGAAGCCGATGAAGCCCAAGGCCGTGGCCGCCACGCCCTTCAGCGCGTTCATCAGCGAACCGGTGGCCTCGGCGGCGGTACCCAGTTCCGCAGTGTCGCGCGTAGCCTGGTTAGCGCGCTCACGGTATGCCTTGAGGGCCTCCGCCGCGGCCGTGCTTGCCTTGGCCTGCGCGCGGAAGCCTGCATCGCTCTGTTCAATCTGGTCATTGCGTTTGCGAGCCTCGGCCGCAGCCTGGGCCGAAGCCTTGGCCTGCTCGGTGAAGGCCTGCGCGGTGCGCGTGGCCTCGGTTCGCAAGCGCTGCTGGCCGGCTGCCAGCTGGCTCGTGTCCACCCCAAGCTCGCGCAGTTCGGCATCTGCCTTGGCCACCGCCTGCCACTGTTTGCTCAGGCTGGCCTGCAGCTTGTCGCCTTCGGCGCGGAGTGCCTTCTGGGCATTAAGCAGATCCCTAGAGGGCGTGACCGTCTCGCCGATCTTTAGGCCCAATTCCAGTGCGGCACGCTGGTTGGCGTCAAACCGCTGTTCCAGCTCGCCCAGCGTCCGCATCATGCTCTCGAACGCTTCCGCTTTCCCGGCGGTGGCATTGAGGGCGGCGAGCTTGTCGACCAGTTTCGCGGTATCGGCGCCTACGTCTTCGGCTGCAACCCCCATGTCGACCAGGGCCTGACGCAGATCGTCCACGCCTTCGGTGCCGCTGGTCTCAAGGACTAGCCTAAGGGCTTCTTCAAATGCAGCCGTGCCCGCCATCAACGCTTCCTCTTTCGTGCCAGCGCGAGCTGGCGGATCAGTTCGGTACTGCGATACATATTCATTTCCCTAGCCAGCCTGCTGGCCACAACCTCGCCCTCGCCCATCACCATCTGGAAGGCGCTTGCCCCCGTGAGGGTGCGCAGCTTGCGACGTCCATCGCGTCCCGACGGTACCGTGGCATCACGGGAGAACTGGCGCACCACCATCCGGCGCTGGCCACCGATCCGCGCAATGAACGCAGAGGTGTAGACCTTGCGCATGCCCACTTGGATACCTGCGGTGGCACCGGCAGTCTTGCGACCACCCCAGCGCCCGCCGAACCCGATCAGCGGCAGCTTTTTGGTGGACGCGTTGAGGGAGAGGTACTCCCCCTCTTCACCGAGGCCAGAGCGGACGCTGAAGCGTCCACTCAGGTCACCCGCGCGGACGGTGTAGACCTCTCTGATCGCTCTCTTCGCCGCTGGCTCAAAGCGCCGGCGCACCGACGCGATAGAACGTGAGTCGGCTTTTGCGATGGCGGTCTTGCTCAAACCGTCCACCAACGCGGCAAAGCGAGCCAGAGCGCCCGCGCTGGTCCGCCCGAACGTGGAGCTACGGGCCATCAGCGCACCGTGCGCAACAGCGGCGGCACCCAAGGGGCACCGCCGCGTCCAGACGGCAGGAGGCCTGGAGGGCCATCAGCCGGCCTGCTGCTCGTACACCTTGAAGGTGTACAGGGCGGTCTCTTCCGAGCGGAACACGACCGGCCCGGTCAGGGTAAGCTGGATCGGCTCGTCGCTGAACCAGTCCACGTCACCGTCCACGGTAAGATCGACCTGCGGAATCCGCAGCAGGCCTTCATCACCACCGATGCGGTCCTGGACATCGCCCAGGATCATGAAGGACTTATTCGGCACCGCACCGCCATTGATGGCCGTTTCCCGGTAACCGTCGTAGCTATAGTCCAGGGTGAGCACATCCCCGTGCTGGATCGCGCCGCCTGCCGTGGGGATCAGCAGGCCCTGCCGGTTGTCGATGGTGTAGTCGGTTCCGACCTCCAAGGTCGTGCTTGCCTTCTTGACCACCAGTGCCGGCGAGGCCAGCACGAAGCGGTGGCCCAGCTCGACAGGCGCATCCTTGCTATGGACGGTGACCGCCTGATCGGTCACCTGGCCTTCGGCCACCGTGCTGGTCACCGCACTGCCGTAGAGCATGCGCGCCAGGAAGCCGACCGGAACTTCCAACGCGCCCACCGTCACGTTGGTCGTGCCCGGGTTGGCGTCGCGGTGGATGATCTGGCCGTAGCGATCATCGCGGCGCTTGCTCTTCACTTCGGTCGTGTCGCCGGCCTCATAGCCAAACGTCAGCGAGCTCTGTTCGAGCGGCTTGTTACCGAACTTATCGTCGGGGTCGGGGATCAGCGGGATGCGATTGGCACCGCTGCCAATCTCATAGAACCGAAGATCACCTGCGAACTTGCGGACCTTGGGCTGTGTGGCCATGGGGATTCTCCTGGGAAATGGACACGGGCTAGAAAACTTCGGTCAGACCGGCCCGTGCGGTGATCTGAGCGACAACACTGGAATGGCCCGCGTCGTCGCCGACGGTGGCCAGGTTTGCTTCGGTCACTTCAAAAGAAGTGACCCCCTTGGGCAGATCACGGAGGTCGAAGACCAGCGCCCTGCGCAGGTCCGCCCGGGCGCAGTGGACTAGTTGGCGTGGGTTCTCCTGGTCACCTCCGCGCGGTACGCTGAACTCGATCACGACCCCGACATCCGAGGAAGCCTGGGAGCGCCCCGACGAAGTGGCGCTGATTCGGTCCACCTCGATGACGGTGGA
Source organism: Stenotrophomonas sp. CFBP8994 (assembly GCF_034044835.1). Classification (NCBI taxonomy): domain Bacteria; kingdom Pseudomonadati; phylum Pseudomonadota; class Gammaproteobacteria; order Lysobacterales; family Lysobacteraceae; genus Stenotrophomonas; species Stenotrophomonas sp. CFBP8994. The sequence goes on from NZ_JAXCWT010000001.1 coordinate 469,768, forward strand.
CGGGCCTTCGAACTCAGCCGGTACATCCGAGTCGTCGACCACCACCAAGCCATTCCCGATGTCGGTGCGATAGCCCGAAGCCTTGGTGATCAAGCGCACGCGGGCTGCGAGGAACTCGACCAGCTGCCAGCTGGCTGGAGCTTGGTTATCAGGGCTGGACACGGCGCACCTTCCAACGGCTTAAAGAGCCGTCGTTGGAGAGCTCGGTGGCGTTCTCATACAAGTCGCCATCGACCAGCAGACGGCCTTTCTGCGCCGGCTGCAGCCCGACCAGCGCCAGGCTGCCGAGCACATAGTCGACCTCAACGCTGAGCGCCTTGAACTGGCGGAGATCCCCGACAGTCTCCACATCGCGAGTGACGTAGACCTGGCATGGCAGCGCTGAGGAGCCGCCCGGGGCGGTGTAGAAGGCGTGATCGGCCATGCCAGCGGTGGCGAAGCTGGCATGCAGGTCGGCATCCAGCCGGGAGAGGAACTCACGCTGATTCATCGGCGTCCACCGTCTACACGCCGGTTTTCCCGCGCCAGGTACAGCCCAGCGGCCGATGTGGCCAACGCGATCAGATGCAGCATGAGGATCACGGCTCACCTCCACACTGAATGGCATAGGCCTGCAGCGCCCTTACCTGGGCGTCGCACTGGTCGGCGGCGCCAATAATTCGGCCCGCACTTTGGAACCGGTCGTCGGCGCCACCATCAGGTTGGCTGGCGGCGGAGACGGCCTGGGACAGTTCAGCGGTGTGGAGGGCCGCTTGCCAGCGCTGGTGCAACTGACGCTGGCCAGCACGCAGATCATCGACAAGGCGATCAGACTCATCCTGCGCATGCTTCTTCTCCTGTTCATAGCGCGCAGCCAATGCATTTGCTGCTCTGACGTTGCCGCGCTCGATTGCAATGGCGCTGCCCAGCTCGCCAATCTCGGCCTTGGCTGCGGACAACTTGGTGTTTGCGTCGTCTCGGGCAGCGATGGCGGCCGCCGCTGCGGCGTCGGACTTCCAGACGCTTCCTCGCTGCCAGACGATGACGCCGAGAAGGATGGCCAAGACAATGGCCAGGGCGCGGATCATGCCGACACCCCATCGGTTTCGGGTATGACGGCGCCCAGCTGGCGCAGGACCGACTCCAGCTGCCGGATCCGGGTCCGCAGCGCGCTGGCTTCTTCTTGAGCGCGAAGGCGCAGATCCACCTCTTGCTGGAGCCGCACGTCCTGAGTAGACAGGCGGTTCTCCAGCGTTTCGATGCGCCTGGCAAGGCCGTCGATCAAGCTGATGTTGGCATCGGTCTCGGTGCGTTCCTTCTTGCGAGACAGCACCGCGCCCCAAGTTTCCCGCAGCAGCCAGAAAGCCACCACGCTCCCAGCTAGCCACCAAGGCGCCCCGTCGCCGATGTCCGGCCCGGCCATTACTGCAAGGCCTCGGTGACGCCGCGCTCGATCACAGCGTCGTCCCAGTACAGGCGGCCGTTCTCGTGCCGGGCAATGGCCCGCACAAGGCGAAACAGCGTCACGGGCCGGTTCAACGAAATGATCTCGGTCCCTCCGACGCCGACTTCGTCCGCCACTCGGTGGACGTAGGCGGCCGTGTTGTTTTCCACCGGCGGGGCCCAGCGGTTGATAATCTCCTTTACCGTCCGCAGCCCATGCTTCCGCTGGTAAGTCAGCAGGGTCTTGGCAAGGGCGCGAAAGCCGGCCTCCGGCGTGGTGAACACACAGAAGCGACGCTCGCGGGCCACGGCGGTCGCGGAACGGTCTTCGCCCTGCCAGGCCACGCTGGTGCGGTCGATGTTGCCCGGATTGTTGTTGCGAACGCCGCGCGGCGTGGTGGTGGTGTTCATGAGGTTCCCCTTGCCCGTGGTGAAATGCCGATATCGCCCACGCCATCCCGGCGCATGTGGGCGATACCGGCCAAGCTTTTACGCGCCGCCGGCCTCGCCAGCCGCAGCAGTGCCCGGCGTCAGGCGCACGTACACCGTCGCTGCGCCTGCGGCCGCCGCGTACACGGCAAAGCCGATGTCACCGACCTGGTCTGCACCCGCCGCCGCCGCGATGGCGTGCTTGGCAGTGCCGTCCCAGTTGACAGGCGCGCCCACGGCGAAGACCGCTGCAGCCAGCTTGGGCAGCTCGAACACGCCTTCCACATGGACAGCGATGATCTCGCCGACCTTGCCGTCCGTGACGGCAGCACCGACCAACTTGCCCTCGACCACCAGCTCACCGCTCTTGGCGTCGCTGGTCAGGGTCACATCCAGCACACGGCCGTCCTGATGTGCGTTCTTCATGGTTCAGTCCTCACTTTCGATATGAATGGCAATCAGGCGCGGCGCGATGGCCGCGCCTGACCGAGGTTCGGATCAGGCTTCGGCGGGTTCAGGCTTGCCCGGGTTCTTGTAGATGCCGCGGTAGTCGGCAATAGCCGGCGCAGCATCGAGGCGAACCTTCCAGGCAACACCGTCGACGGTGAAGCCCTGTTCCTGTTCGAGATACGGGGACTGGTTACCGTCCAGGTAACCCACCACGATTCCGTCCACGAATGCGGGGTTGGCCACGCCGTACCAGGCCTCTGCGCTCTTTTCATCAAGCCGGCCGTGGTCCCACACTTCGAAGGTGTTACGCACGGTGTTCGGGTCACGCTCGCCGCCGCTCCCCACAGCGAACTCCGCAGTGCGTACGGCGCGGGCGCGTTCGCCCAGCGCAACGGGGGTCAGCAGCCCCTTCATCGGCACCTGGATCAGGTTGCCGTCCTTGTCCTTCTGACGGCGCATCCGGGCCTGCATGCCGCCAACGCTGGAGGTACTGATTAACGCCGCCGGCAGGAGGTTGCCGTGATCGGCGTGGAACAGCGGCTTGCCATCGGCCAGAATCGGATTGCCGTTGATCAGCTCGAAAACCGCCTTTGCAAGCGTGCGTCGAGCAGCCTGGCCCATCTTGCGCGGCACGTCGCTGAAGATGCCCAGGTCATCGTTGATGATGGCCTGACGGGTGATGGTGAAGAGCTTGCCGTAGGTGACGATCTTCATCGCCTGCGACTGTTCGCTGAAGGTGCCGTGCTTGTACTCGCCACCTTCCGGCACGATGTCCAGATCCGAGAAGGCGCCCAGTCCGACCAGGTTGGTGGGCTTGAAGTCCGGCACGTTGACGGCGCGGGTGAACTGGTCGAAGTTCTCCTCCGCTTCCTGATACCCCTGCAGCACGGCCCGGCGCGAGGCGTCGCCCAGCAGCGAAGGGAAATCGGAGGTGCTGTGGGTGAAGGCAAGACCCACAATCTGCATCCGATCCATGCCGGCTACGCTGGTGCCAGTAGCCTGGACACACGCGCGAGCGATCTCACCCATGGTCATTCCGCGATAGGGATTGCCGTCGGTCGGCTGCACCAGACCGGCACGGGCCTGGATTGCATTGGCCATCGCCGAGCGGGTCAGGTCACGCTGGTCGGTGCCAGCGGTGAAGTTGGCCCCACCGTTGAGCGGACCCGCGTTGGTGGCCAGCAGCGCCAGGATGTGGCGGCCCACCGCATCGGCGGTGACATTGGAGTCAGCCTGCGCGATCACGCTGTTCACGTACTCGCTTACCTGGGCGTTGCCCATATGCGGAGTGGCCATCGCTTGGATCTGCGAATTGCGCTCGCGCAGTGCCACCATCGCGGCCTGGACCGGATCGGCCGCGGCCGTCACCGGCGGTGCGGCTACGGGCGCGGCGACCGAGGCGGGGGTGGCGGTTGCGCCTGCCGGAGTCGCACTGGTGCGGCCGGCATTGGCGAGGATGTGACGGTACTGCTGGTTCATGGTGGGATCCTCGATATGGCCGATGACGGCCGACTGGCTGACCTCAGGGAGAGAGGCGAAAACTTGTGGGGACAGGCACGCCGTGATGTGGCGGCGAAGCTGGGCGGTGACCGGAGAGGCCGCGCCGTCGATGGACTGCAGGTAGCCGCTGATGGCCACGGCCGATGCCCCCTGCCAGCGAGCGCTGGCGCCCGGCTCGGCGCCCACGACGGTGTCGGCCAAGCCGGCCTCCACGGCCTGCGGGCCGGAGTACCAGTGGTCCACGTCGTCGGTAAGCAGGCGCTCCATGTCCTCGCGGCGACCCGAGCGGGCCGCGTACGCTTCCAACATCGCCGCCGCATGAGCGTCCAGGGCATCCGCGTTCTGGCGGAAGGCAGTTGCGCTACCGGCAGCCACCGTGCGCGGGGCGTGCACCATCACCAGCGAGCTGGCGTAGACCTGCCGCTCATCGCCGGCCTGCAGGATCAGCGAAGCGATGGACGCCGCCTGTCCTTCCACGGTGATGATCTTGCGCGCGGTGTGGGACTTGAGTGCGTTGTGGATGGCCAGTCCATCAGCAACGATGCCGCCCACGCTGTTCAGGCGCACATGAATCGTGGAGGCAGTGATCTGTCCGATCTGATCGACCAGGTCGCTGGCTGAGACCGATTCTTCGAAGAGAGATCCGCCGATTGCGCCGTAGATCATGACTTCGGCCGTGTCGGCCTCGGCGCGAATCTGATACAGCGCGGGACCCAGCTCGGGCTCATGGCCAGCGTCGGCCCGGATGGTGATTTGGATGGCGGCGGCCAACAGGCATGCACGCATGGTCATTCGCTCCTGGAGAGATCGTGCTGCAGCGAGCCCACCACGCGGGCACGGGCTTCAGCGCTGGTGTTGGATGCCGGCGGCATCAGGTCTTTGTTCTGTTGCTGCCAGTCCTGGCGTTGGCGCAGGACCTCGGCCGGGTTGTTGCCGTACTGCAGGGTGTTTTGCTGCGGCGATACCCAGCCGCGATCTTCAGCCTCGCCACGCGCGTAAGCCTCTTTCAGCGGATCGATCCAGGGCATGACGGGACGCACGTAGGTCGATGCGGCCAAGTCGCGCAGGGTCCAGCCTCGCGGCATCTTCACGCGACCGGAAAGGACGCAGGCTTCGACAAAGCGCATGCGCTGGGGCCGGACACAGAGCGCGATAAAGCGCTCGGCGAGCATCAGGTAGCTGCCCCACTTCTCTACCAGCTCCTGGCGCTGCGCCGAGTAGGTGCCGTTGTAGTCCAGCGACAGGCTGGAATAGCTCACCCCAATACCACCTGCAGCCGCTCGCAGCTGTTCCTTGCGCCACGTGGCCGCGTTTGGATTGGGCCGGTCAGTGCCCAGACTTTCGATGGATTCGCCCGGCAGCAGATCATCGAAGATCGCCCCCGGCGCCAAGCGCAGCTCACGGATTGGCACGTCGTCCTGGATCAGCACATTGCCGCCCAGATCATTGCCATATTGCTCGCCCGAGCCCTTCTTGATTTGGAACGTCATCGACGCTGCAACCTTCGCAGCGATGCGCTCGGACTCCTCGTAATCCTTGACATCCTCGAAGCGCGACATGGAACTGGCGAAGACGCTCAATCCACGCAGCTGGTGCAACCGCTTCACCAACGCGATACGGTGCATGAAATCGGCCGAAACACGTTTGGTCTCGGTGCGCGATCCCATCGGGTCACCCGGGTGGCGCTTAAATACGTGGTAGGCCACCGGCCTTCCCCACGCATTGCATTCAACGCCCTGGCTGATGTTGCGCGCCGGATCGTTGAAATCATGCGGCACCAAGTCCGCTTCGAGCATCTCAAAGCTGTAGGGCACGACCGATCCGTGCTGCAGATACGACACGGGCCCAATCAGGTCCTGGTAGAACGCGTCGCCGTCCCGGAACCAGCTGCGAGCCAGTAACTGCTGGCACATACCGTAGTCGTGGGAACCGGTCACTTCCGGCGCGTCCCACCATGCGTCCCACAGGTCGTCCAGTTGCAGCGCCAGAGCGCGGTCGATTGGCTGGCCCGGCATGCGTGGAGCGGAAAGCACATCGATCCCAGACCCGACCGTGTTTTGCACCAACACGTTGAGGGCATTGTCTGCCAGGTCCAGATCGCGTTCGAGGTGGCGTGCCTGGGCACGAAGCTGACGTGCGTCCATTCCCGCGATGGCATTGCCACTGCCCCAGTCACGAGCGAGCTTGCGATTGCGCGAGGGACGAGTGACCTCATGGGCGCGCGCCAACACCGGAGCGAGCTGGGCCCGCGCTGTGGCGATGGCACGATCAGTGCCGAGTGCTGCGACCAGACGTGTCTTGGCGGTGAGCGCGGAGGACATCAGGTGACACCGCCAAAATCAGCGTTCGCCCAACGAGCGCGACGGCCGCCGCTTGCCGCGCGATCCACGAAAGCTTGCCATTCCTTACGTCCGTTGCGGATCTCCGCAAGGTCTGCCCTGGTCAGCTGACGCTCTCCGAAGCGAACTGACTGTCCAAGCAGGACAGCCTGTTCGGCGGCGATGTACAGATCCAGCATTTCCTGAGCAGTCTTCATGACTACATAGGCTAGGGACTTAGGTGTCCACGAACTCAATAAACTCGTGGACATCACTGCTCGCAAGTCACTGATTTGGAAGGGGCGAAAAACTAATTTGTCGCCACTTTCATTGAAAGCGTGGACACCTCGCTTTCCTCACGCTTTGGCAGACCGCCGGGGAACAATTCATGAAGCTTGGAACGGGAAACATCGAACTGCCGCATCACTTGTTTCACGGGAATCCCATTCTTGAGCGCGGCACGGATTTCCTCGACCGCATATGTCTTGGCAACCGCCGGAAAGTAGGGCTGTTCACCCGCGAAGCAGTGCATCACCGAATCCACGAAGGGTTGCGCCATCCGTTCGCTTATCCCGATGTCCGCCAGCATCGCCGCCAGAATTCGTTCCCGAAGTTGTTCGGTCGTCGCTCTTCGCTTTGCCATCACAGTCCCCAGCCGTCGCGGGCAAAACCCGAGCTACGCGCTCGGCCCGTCGGCGCAACTTGGCCCGCAGCCACTCCCACGTGGACGCCGACGGCCGCTTCCCCACCCGCCGATGTTTCACGGGAATCCGGTGCTGGCGCTCCGCCCGATCCGGCCAGCCTTCCCTCCAGGGCATCCCAGTCAGACTTGGTGAAACGATGCAGGCGCACCTCCGCGTGGTGGGCTGCGGCGTAGGCATACACCCACGTGTCCAATGGCTCGTTGCGGGTCACGCGCTTCTCGAATCTATTTTTGACAGGGTTGTAGACCTCCGAGACGAGCCCGGGGAAGAACTCCGGGGACAGCTCGTCGCTGAAACGCACCAGTCGCGCCTCCGCCTGCCGCTCGGCGTCGGCTGCCAGCCGACTGTAGAGGTAGTGCTTGGCCGCCACAGTTCCGACATGGTGGATGGTGATTCCTCGCTTATCCGTGCGTTCTTTCCAGGTCACGTCGGCAAGCTTTCCCTTGGACAGAATGGGCGCGTTGTTCGGCACCGCGCCAAAGATGCACATGACGCGGGTGATCTTGCGCTGCCGTACGTAGTTCTTCACCGCCTCGGTGCGGTGGCCACCCGCGTCGATGGCGGTGGCGGAGGCTCGCAGCTGTACGCCGTCCTCCCGCTCTATGGGACGATTGAGCAGGTCCGTCAGCGCCACCCACACCTCCTCCTCTGCCGGGTCACCGGCAAGTTCGACGTAGTCGAGGGTCCAAGCGGTCATCCCCCGCCCCCACCCAACCACGTGGACCGCAAGCCGGTTGTCCTGGGTATCCACACCCACGGTGATGGCCAGCACCCCACGCGGCGCACAGCGAAGCCGGTACGGTTCCACGCGATCTGCGATCACGTTGTGCTTGACCGCGCGCATCTTCGGATCTTCCCACGTCTCAGCCAGACGGTCGTTTACGAAGGTCTTCAGCGAGGCAGGATCGTTCTGCGCATCCAGCCATTCGCGCACCAGGTCAACCCAGCGCGGCCCTAGCCCGAACTGGTAGTACAGGCAGTTGATGTGGTAACCGCGGACGAGCGAATCCGGGTTGGCCGGCACCCAGCGGCCGGCTGCGATCATGTCCGCCTTGTGGTGCTCTTCGATACAGGCGCCGCAGTCGTTGCAGGCATACCAGGCATGCTTGGCGTCGGGTGACCAATGCAGTCCGCTCCACTGCAGGTGCTGGAAGTGTCCGCAATGAGGGCACGGGACGTGGTAACGACGCTGGTCCGATTTCTCATAGAGCTTGGCTATGCGGCTCAAACCCGAGATACCCGGCGTACTGATGTACAGCCGCTTGTAGGTGGTGGGGAAGGACGAGGTGCGGCCATCCAGCATCTTGACCGGGTCATCGCCAGTGAGCAGCACCTGCGGAGCTTCATCGATCTCATCCACCACCAGGTTCTTGACCGTCGTCGACTTCAAGCGCTGGGGACTACCCATGTGTTCCACGTAGAGCTGGCCACCTGCAAAGTCCTTGAAGGTGCGCTGATTGGAGCTGTCGCGGCTGGCGGTACTGCTTAGCGCCCGGCGCACGGCCTTGCACACTTCGATCATCGGGTTGAGCTTCTGGTTCACCCACTTGTTCATGGACGCTTCGCCCGGCAGCGCGTACATGATCGGGGCCGGCGCATAGTCCATCCAGTACGCGATGGAGTTGGTGGCGATCTGGCTCTTGCCGAACTGGATGGGGAACATGCAAGCCTGGTCGTGGACGGGGCTGCGCGCGGACATGTTGTCCATCGGCTCGCGCAACGGCGGATTGCGACTGGTGACCCAGCGGCCGGGCTTGCTGCTGCCCTTACTGGAAAGTCGCATGTGCTCGTCATTCCATTGGGAGACGGTCAGCGGACGACGGGGTTGCAGCGAGCGCGCCAGGACGGAATGCAGGCGAGCCAGAGCGGTCATTCAACCACCGCCGTCGAGGCGGTACGGAAGCCCCGGCTCATTTCTTCCAGTGCGTGACTGACCTCGTTCCAGATCAGCTCCCGGCAGCGGGCCTCGTCGGCAGTTGCCGCCAGCTGCGGTGCCAAGGCGTCTGCCATGCGCTCCAGCTCAACCCGGATCGCGGTGGCCGCTTCGGCCAGCACGTGTTCGACCTGCCCGGCGTCGAGCAGCTTGCCCATGCTGACTTCGTAGTCACGAGCTGCGGCCTTGGCGTCGATCTCGGCCTTGTCCGCCAGAGCTTTGGCCTTTCGCTTCGCGTCCGGGGTCGCTGGCGCGGCGTTTTCCTGCTCCGCCTCTGGGTCCAGGTCGTCGGGATCAATTTCGGGGCCTTCCCCTTCCCCCGCACCCGCAAGAGATGCGCCCCGCGTTTGAGCGTGACGCGCGGCAACAGCGCTGTAGGCGGGATCCTGAGTCTGGCCGTATAGCGCCAGGGAGGCGTCGCGCAGGTAGCCCTTGCCGCCTTCTGCGCAGACCAGGCGGCCCTTCTTCTTCAGTTCCACGATGTAGGACGGCCGACAGCCGATCAGCAGCGCCAGATCCTTGCCTGTGACTGTCACGTCCTCAGAAGCCATGTCCACCCTCCCCTTCATTCATTTTTTTCAAAAGAGCAGTGTCAGAAGAAAACGCGCGCGCGAGCATTGGTGCGGGACGTGCGGTGTGGCGTGCGGGATCGCGAACCTGCGAAACGGCTGCGGCGCATGCGTTGTGCGGGACGTGCGGGATGTGCGGGCACCTATACGCGCGGGTAGGAACACCGCTATCTGTCGAAACTGACGTACCGGCACGCGCGCACCCGCGCAGGTGTGTAAGGGCAGTCCCGCACATCCCGCACAGCCCTACTGCCACTACGCCAAATGCCCGCACAGACTCCCGCACACCTGCCCGCACGTCCCGCACGTCTATGGTCGAGCGAGTCATGCACGCCCCCGGTAATCGTTGAATGCGCTGCGGAACGCAACCAGCTCTTCGCCCAGGAAGGTCTGCTCACTACGGTCATCCTGCGGCGCGGTAGTGCCCAGCATCAGGAACCCATGTGGGCCTAGGGTGGTCTGCCCGACCGTGTAGCGCTTGCGCGCCCGGTCGGGGTGGACGATTTGCCGCTTGCGCACCAGTGCGTTGACGAACTTGGGGTTCGGCGCAGGCCGCACGCCTTCCTTGCCGCACCAGACCTTGTAGAGCTCGTACCACTCCTTTGACAGGGCCGGCCTTGGCTTGACCCCGGGGATGTCGTTGCCATAGAGCTCATCCAGAAACCGCTGCGGGCTGTCCTGGCTCAAGCCGATCAGCTCGCGCTTGGCATCGGTCATCGGGGGGTTGGTGCCGTTGCTGAAGTTGCCCAGGTCCAGGCGAAGCAGGTAGTCGTGCAAGGCGGCAGTTCCCCCGTTGCGAATTTCCTCCATAGCGTCGTCATAAAACTCCTGAGTCAGCTTGTCCGGTGTCCAGATCACCGCATGCCGGCGGTCGTCTTCTTCCAGCACGACCGGCATCGCCTCGTTGGACAGGAACACCAGGTTGGCGTGGTTGTCTTCCTCATAGGCCTGGATGTTCTTGGGATTGATGCGGATCCGGTCGCCGGTGATGAGCGCCTTGAGCTTGTTCTTGAGGTGGTAGACCTCAGTGCGGGCCACCACTTCGTCGGCCAGCAGGAACAGCTTGCGGCTGGCCCAGTCGTTGAACTTGTCCTCCAGTGCGGCCTGATCGAGCACGCGGCCGTAGTCCCCGAACAGCTTCATGTACTCATCGAAGAACATGTTCTTGCCGGTGCCTTGGGGGCCATGGATGACGATGGTGCTCTTCATCTTTGCGCCGGGGTGCTGCAGCGGGTACGCCAACCACTTGAGCACCCAGTCGTAGAGGGCCTTCTGGTTGGCCTCGTTGCCGCACATGTGCCAGAGCAGGTGAAGCAGCTTCGAGCACTCGCCGGCCTTAGGTATGGTGGGCCAGCCGGCAAACAGGTTGCAGGTAACGCCCTCCTTCGTCCCCGAGGGATCGAAGTCGACCTCGCGCACGCGCACGATGGATCTACCGGGGTGTTCCATCCAGGCCCGGTGCAGCTCGCGCCGAACACAGGCGTGGCCCATGTCACCCAAGGCCATCAGCATGTGTTCTTTGTGATCGAACACCGTGCCGCCCTGCCCATACACCAGGGCGAAGCGCTCCAGCAGCTCATCGAGGGAGTCGATGGGCTTGAGCGGCACCTGCCCCGCGCCCCCGCTGGTGGTGCTGGACGCGCTGCGATTTTCGGTCCGGGGTCGCCACGAAAGCTCCGTGATGCGGGCTTCGACCTGACTGCGCACGACGTGCAGGCCTTCGAGCACGTGCAGGTCGTTGAAGTCACTGACCTTGCGGCCGGTGTCGATGAAACGCTCCCGCCGGCCGCGCTCATCGGCGAAGGCCGGTAGCAGGACTGCTCCGCCCACGTCGAGCGCGGCCGCTTCTGCGCCGAGCAACCCGGCATTTGAGGACTCGTGCGGCTCGCCGCATGTGGGACAGAGCTCGGGGTTGTCAGCCAGCACCAGGCGCGACTTGCACTTACGGCACTTCTGCAGGACGTCGTCATCGCCGCAGACAAGCACCTTGGCGCTGCGGTAACGCTTGGCAAGAACTGCTGCCACTGGCATCAGGTTGCCCGCGTCGAAGGCAACCGCAACCGGATAGCCGGTGGCCATGTGCAGGGTAGCCGCGGTCGCATAGCCTTCTGCGACCAATAGGATCCACTGCGGCGTGCCGCCGATCAGGTGGAAGTGGCCCTTCTTGGCAAGGCCCGCCGGCCAGAATTCCTTGGCCGGCTTGTTCGCGGCCTTGGCCTGCTTTGCGCTGCGCAACACCTGCAGGCCGTGTACCGCGCCATTCGGATCCAGTAGCGGAACTAGGGCGACGCCACTGCGGCCGTAGCGCAAGCCAAATGCCTGGACGGCCTTGTCGACCAGGTATTCCGCCTCGCCATCAGCCAGCGCCTTGGTCCAAGCCGAGGTCGCGCGAGCGGCAGCACGCCGGTTCTGTTCCAACCGGGCCGCCTCGGCTCGCCGGCGGTCGTCGGCCAGTCGGCGCTTGAGCGCTTCGCGCTGCTCCTGGCTGAACGCGCTATCCCGCTTGCGCAGTTCGATCTTCTGCGCTCCGTTGTCATTGCCGTGCCAGACGCCGAACGTGCCGACGATCAGCGTGTCACCGCTGCTGGTGTTGAGTTCGTGCAGGACATACCAGCCTCGGCGCTCGCGAGAGCCCTCTACCTTGCAGCGGACCATGCGCCCACTGACATCCAAGGTGTCGAGGATCAGGCCCGCATCGGTCAGCTGGCCATGCACATCATCGTAATTCGCAGACATTCAGTAAGTTCCAGAGCCGCTATCTACACGAGCAGTGCGCGTTTGGTTACCCGCGACAGGCTGATCCGGGGAGGACCCAAGCACTGGCGCTCGTTCAGGTTCGCCAATCAGATTCAAGGGGGCGACCGAACTGAATCGCGCGAGCCGCCTTCCCTGTGTTCCCCGGGGGGAAGGGGCACGATCAGTGCTGGCCGTCATCAGAGACCTCCAGCCGCAAGGTGCATTGCCTCTGCTCCGCTGCATTCTGCTGAGCCCAGGCGCGATCACGTTCGGCAATGGCGTCGTCACCCACCGGGCCTGTCTCCTCGCCGGACAACAACCGCTCGATACGTTCGATCTCTGCACCTGCAGCAGTACTGACGATGCGCCTGCCGTTGCCCGGTCGTGCCTGGGGCGCACGGAAGATGGCCATCTCAATCACGCTGCCTTCCCTTCGCAACTGCGCGCCGCAGGTTCCGCTCCATCCGGTGGCACATGGTGCGAACAGCCTGCAGTGCATCGAGCATTCGATCCGCCTCTTCCAGCGTGACCCGGTTGTCCTGCAGAACATCCAACGCAACGGCGGACAGCTGCCCGCAGAACTTTGAGACGTGCAGCAGCTTGTCCTTGATGGCATCGATCTCATTGGGCCACCCACCGTCTGGCGCGGCTGGCACGTGGTCGATGGCAAGGTTGAACTGCGCGGCGAGCGAGAGGATCCAATCTGTTGCTACGGGAGTACCCGCAGCCTGCTCGACCATCCAATCAGTCAGCATCTCCATCATCTCCATGGAGAGCGATTCCCCTTCCAGGCCTCGCAGCTTCTTGCGCAGGGACTCACCCTTGATGCTGACGCCACGCCGCTTGGTCAAGTAGGCCGCCGCCGCGTTGACGCTCCCGGGCATGCGGGACACCGCGTTGTAAGCAGCATCCCGCCAGTAGATGTCTGATCGAGCGCACGTCATAGCGTGACCCCCTGAATCGTGTAGCGTTTCATCGTTCTCGTGGGATGCCGTGGTAGATCACGATTCATCCCATGAGCGAACTCGTTGGATTCCACAGCCGCATGCGCTTCTGCGCCCTCCGGGCCTACTCCGCGCAGGAGGGAATCGGCAGCGTGATCGCCGTCCTGTTCCGGCCGGTGAGCCACACAGCTACCCATGCGTGGGAACCTCCCACCAATGAAGCGGTCGGCCTGCGGCTTGTCGGGAGTGCCCCAGGGCCGACCACCGGTCGGCGTCCAGAGCGAGGCCGTCGGGATGCCGGCTGACGATCAACCCGGGGTCTACCAACTCGCCGACCTCACCGTTGCCCAGGTCTGCATGCAGGGCGATTACGTCACGGCCGGTCATGCCCGCTCCCTATCTGGATCTCCGGGCGGAGCAGCTGCAGTTGCAGCCAACGCAGCTCCGGGATGGGCTTGTCCTTCGACCACTGAGCGACAGCGGCGCGCGAAATCCCGAACAGCTCAGCCAAATCCGCGTCGTTCTCGAAACCGAGCGCGGTCCTCACTTCATGCTTGGTAGGGGTACGGGTCATGGCGAGCGACAGTATTAAGCGCTCTTAACGTTGAGTCAAGCCCTCTTATCGCCCCAATTGTTAAGCTGGCTTATGCCCACGACAACCCTCGGTCAGCGCCTCCAAAGCGCAATGCAAGCCGCCCAGCTCCGCTCGGCGGACCTGGCGCGTGCCGCTGACACAACGACAGCCACCATCAGCAACTGGCTCAATGACAACGTCGTGGCAGACCACGTCAAGGCCGTGCAGCTCTTCAAGATTGCAGATGCCGTCCAGATGGACGCGCGCGAGCTACTGCTGGGCGAGCGCTCATCCGCCGCTGGTGCTGCATTGCAAATGCCGTCTCAACCTCTGACACACGACACCTTCATAGTCGCGTTCCAGCTGGTGGCTGAGGCCCTCGACGAAAGGGGGTTGCAGCTTCCACCTCAGAAGCGCGCCCAGGTGACCTTGTTGGCGTACGAACTGCTTCAAGAGGATATGCCACGGGCGAAGGTGCTGCGCTTCGTCCAAGCTTCCGCAGCGTAAGTGCGGTACATGGGGGAACAGGATGTCGTCTCGGGAGAAGGTTTCGCGACTGCGCCAGCTGCTTAGCGAAGCAACGCCAGTCGCCGTCGAGCCACGCAAAGAGGTCAAAGCAGAGACCGAGGCATGGCGGCGCTTTCAGAACTTTGAAAGCTACCAGGCACCCGCCCCACTGGAATCAGATTGGAGAGGCGTCGCGGCCCGCGAGATCACGCGAATCGCCGGCTGGTACGGGTGGACCAGTGAGATCCAGCGTGTTCTGGATCAGCGCAATTCCCTATTCCTATCGTCCCTGGCGGACGACGATCTACGGCAACTGCTGGATCGGATGAAGGATCTTGAAGACTGCGTTCAGCAGGGCCTCGGCGCACCAGACGCCCCGCCCGCGATGTGATGCGCGCACGCCTGTCAGCGACAGGCGTCAACCACCTTTGCCCAGCTGCCCAGGTTGACCTGAGCGGCTTTCAACTCTGCGCTTGGTCCCGATGGCGCTTGCACCATGAATGCCAAGGTCGCCCTGGCCTGCGCCTCCAAGCCTGCCGTCCAGAAACCCCTGCCCTGCGCGAAGCAATCGGATAGCTCTACCGTGCGGCTTTCCCGTGCAAGCTGTTGCAGGGAGTTGGCCGGGCCGGCCAGCGCAATGCGCGGCGTGCTGTCCGCCAGCTGTACCGCGTCATTCCAGCGCAGGTCGAATTCCGTGATGCGCTGCATTGTGGCATTGCGAAGATCCCGGGGATCCTGCTGCAGATGCATGGTCCGCGTCCCACCCTCTGGCGTCGACAGCGTCACCTGCTTGGCGGGCCGCCATGCCTCAGATGGCACCGCTTCGGCGACATCGGCGGTACCGGGTCGCAGCCATATCGCGGCACCTACCGCCACCACCGTCAATCCAAGCAGCCCCGCAATCCAGACCTTCATACCTCTCCCTCGTAGACCCTGCCTCCTGCAGTTGGCCAATGATACCAAGGGCCTGCATCACCCCCTTTTGCCAATTTGCTAAGTACGCTTGACACCTAGCGCTAAGCGCGCTTAATGTTCGCCTTGCCGGCACGTGCCGGCGGACGACCGGCGGGCCAGCCGGCGATGCGGCACTCCCCAGCCGATCGCCGGAGCCACTCCCAAGGCATCAGGCCCGCCGGCGTCCTCCTTCCCCGGAGAGCGCCATGAGACGCCGACCCACTTCTGACGCCGCAACCCCGCCGCTGCCGCTGCTCGCAGTCCTCTGCCTGCTTGCGCTGGCGGCCCGCGACCACACGCGCGCCAACGTCCTGCGCGCCCGCAGCGCGGGGGAGCACAGCCGCAACCAGTTGCGCCGCTCCCGGCGCATGGGTGTTGCCAGCCGCCGTACCGAGGTTGAGTCCAGGAACATGGCAGCAGAGGTGCGGGCATGAGCCGCCTACGTGTAGAACCAGCCGAGCTGCAGCGCACCCAGCGCCTTGCGCACCTGTGCGAGTTGAACCTCGCCAGCGCCACCGATTGCCGCGCCAAGCGCCTGCACGGCGCTGCCTTCTGCTGCGAAAGCCTGGCGAGTGACTACTCGCGGGAAGCGTTCGAGCTGTCCGCGAAGGCGCATCCGAGGGCTGACGCATGAGTGCCCGTCTCCGCTTCGCCTGGGCACTGCTTGGGGCTGTCGCGGTGGTCGTAGTGCCGCTCCGTGTCATGGAGATAGCAGCCGCTCATGCCGCTGCTGGGTCGCCCGCCACGCCCGCCGCCCCGTCCGCCGCTCAGAGGTGACCCATGCAACAGAGTTCCCGCCCATGTCCCGCCGATATCCCGCTCTGCTGCTACGGAAACCGGCCGCAGATCGTCACCACGATGGGCGCACCCACGGGCCATCGCCTCGGGCACCCCTGCCCGGCGCTGATCCATATCGAATGCCACATGTGCCAGAAGGCAACCGTTCCGAGCCCGTCCCTCGCGATTACCGAGCTGCGCTGGACCGACCCGACCCTGGACCAGCTCTTGATTCCGATATCGCACCTTACCCGCGCCCGCGCTGAAGTTCTCGCCGGGCTCCCCAAGCAAGCCGCCTGACCAGGAGCACACCATGGCCGCACCACTCAAACGCCTGGAGCGCGCAGCACTGATCGTCGCTCGCGGCGCGACCGACGACACCCTGAAGCGCACGCGAGGCGGCTTCTGCTCCCCGAAGCAACCCGCAAACATCTTCACCCGACGCGTTATGAACTGGCTGTACGAGCGCGCCCTGCTCGACTTCGACAATCCTAGTTGCCCGGCGTGCGCCACGCTCACCCCGCGCGGCCGGGCCGCAGCAGATGCGCTGGTGGCCGAGTCTGTTGCCAAGGCAGGTCTCGCATGAGCGCTGTACGCCTGCCTGTCGAGCGCGCATTCGCCACGGGTAACCAGGGCGCGACGTTGGTAGTGATGGTGTGTGCCGGCTGGCTGTGGGCCGGGCTGTACGCCAGCCCTTTCAGCGACACACCCACTGAAGTCTCAGCCGCGGCTACTTTGAACGTCACGGCAGGAGTTCAGCACCTGGTCGTCGGTGCTCACAAATTCAAGCTCTCCCACTCATCACTGAGATCCGCCACCCGCTGGCTGGACCGCAACGGCGTGCGCGTACGCACCGCGCGCCCGTCCAAAGCAGAGGCATAACGATGTCCCGAAACGCCGACAACCTGCTGCGCCGCACGCAGCTGCTCCGATTCCTGCTCGACCGCCCCGCTGGCGCAACCAGCGAAGCATTGGCAGAACTTGCCCAGTTCGACACCACACCGAGGAAGGTCACCAGCCTCTTGAACTCGGCGATGGACGCCTGCATGGCCCGAAACTTCATCTCCAAAGGCAATCGCATGTGGGTGCTCACCGACGACATGCGCCGCTTGATGCTGACCCCATACCCCGCCAATCCGCCGACGCGCGAAGCAATCGAGAAGGTGATGAAGCCTCGGCGGTCGATCAGCTACCACGCCACCACCATCCAGCACAAAGAAGCTGAGAGGCAGGAACTGGCAGCTGGCATCGCTCGATTCCGCGCCCAGGGCGGCGAGATCGAGGTGCTCGGCACCACACCGACTCGCCCTCTTCCTTCACTCCGCACCATCCAAAACAGGGCAGCGGAACCCGCTGCGTTCACCCAGAGTCCATGGGGGGCGACGCATGACTGAGCTGGTACATGCGGACGCCGTCGAGCTACGCGGCACCGTTTCTTCTGGCACCGGCCAGCAAATCTTTTGCTATCTGCTCAGCCGATTCAAGGCTGGATCGGCAGGATGCGAAGTCCTGCTTTCCGGCAGCCACTTGGGCCATGCCATGGACCTCTACGGAGAGCAATCGCCAAAGATGGGCACTGCCCCGCCATATGTTTGCGGTATAGGTCTGTCCGTCAACGGACAGCGTAACGCTGTGAAACGACTCAGGCGCACTTCCAACAGCCATTTGCCACCTCGACTACTCCCCAGTGCCAGTTTTGCCCCGATGATGGCCGCTCACAACCCGTTTTTGCTGAAGCGATTCAGGATGGCCTTAGGCGGCACTCGCCCGACTAGTAACCTCGCTCGACCCCCAGGGCCGGGGAGCACCGCATGCACCTGATGACCCCGCAGAGGTGGCTAGATGCCTACTTCGACGACAGCAGCCGTCCGAGTATTCCCCAACTACACCGGTGGCTGCGGGACGGGAAAGTGCCAGGGAAGAAGGTCGGCGGCAGTTGGTTCATTGACGTCCACGCGTGGCTGGCTGACGGGGACGACCTTGTGGCGCGCGTGCTTGAAGCAGGATAGGCAAATGACACCAAGGAAGCGAAGCTCCAGTCGCCAAGGCTGGCCCGACAACTTGTACCCAAACCGGGACGGCTTCAAGTACCGACATCCCGTCACCCGACGCGAGACCTTCATGGGCCGCGACAAGGCCAAGGCGTTTGCTGCAGCCAAGAAGCTCAATGCTATGCTCATGCCCGGCAACGACCTAATCGACCGAGTCGTCGGGTCCCGCGAAACGGTCGCGGACGCGATTGCGGTGTTTCGTCGGGACGATATACCAAACCGTGGCTGGGCTCCCAAGACTGCCGAGGTGTATGAGAGCGTGATTCGTCGCATCGAGGCAGGCCTTGGGCCCAAGCCAGTGGAGGACGTTGCGGTTAAGGACTGCGCCGAGTTCATTCGCGCGGTCACCCAGTCTGACCGTGCACGTCAGCAGTTCCGGCTTGTTCTTGGCTGGATCATGGCATGCGCCGTCCAGGAGGGATGGATCGACACCAACCCGGTGCTGGCGACCCGCAGGTTCCAACATGATCGCAAGCGTGCTCGCCTCACCAAAGAAATGTATGCCGCAATCTGGGAGAAGGCTGATCCTTGGCTCCGCCTTGCGATGGACATTTCCCTAGTCACGCTACTCCGCCGCGACGACGTTGTGTCGCTAAAGTTCACCGACGTGCGTGATGGGGCACTTTGGGTCATCCCACAGAAAACAGAGGGCAGCAGCTTGGTGAAGCTGAAGATTCGAATAGGCGAACAGCTCGCCGGCCTGCTAGGGCAGGCGCGAGGCAGCGTGCTCTCCCCGTACATCATTCACCGACTCCCTGAGAAGGCACGCCCCTCAAACATGCGGGCTTCTGCCCGAAACCACCATACTCAGGTGATGCCAGAACAGCTCACCAGGGCGTTCCAAGATGCGCGTGAGGCAGCTGGGGTTACGGGCAAATACCCACCGAGCTTTCATGAGATTCGCAGCCTCGGCGGAGCACTTCTCAGCGAAAATGGGTGGAAGATTGAGCAAGTGCAGGGTCTGATGGGGCACTCCTCAGCCAGCATGACTGAACACTACCTCGAAGGACACGACACCCCATGGCAGGACGTCCAACCAGGCAACACTTTGCTGCGATAGGAGCTACGTCGACAACGTTGCCGGACGTTTCACCACGCACCGCTGTGAGAGAGGTGGTAGGTGCTGATGGTTAGGGCTCTCGTTCGTCGAGAACAATTGCTAAACAGGCTGCGAAAGGATTCTGGCATGCAAAGAAATGCGGTGGGCCTCAGAATGGGAAGTCAATCCACTCTATGAGCTCGTCCAAATACGCGATGCTATTGGCGCTGCGCCTGAACTGGGGACTGCCTTTTTGCTCAATTAGAAATTCCTTTACCTCAGGCTTCAACTCAGCCGGCAATCGCGGCAGTTCAAAGGAAAGGAAATCTTTGGCACGTTCCATCCTGTCGCTCACCCGCAAGTCGTGAATGATTGGGTAGAGGAACCTAAATAAACTTGAACTAGTTAGGAAGGGCGTAATTCCCGTAAACTCCTGATAGCGAATATTGCTGCGCTGGTCGACCATAATTCCAATAAGGTGATCGATCACCACTGCGCGCATCGCATCTGTAAGGTGCGCTAAATCCTCTGGGTTAAAGAATGCCTCGCGATGTTGGGCGATCTCCAGGGCGTCGCCACTTATGATGAGTGAATGAAACTGTTTCGCAGCTTCGCTAGAAAGCTCGGGCGACTCCTTTGTCGTCAAACGGTAGGCAGTGCAAATTCGCGGGGGAAAACTCGCGTCGAAGAAGTCGTCGTTATCTACGAATAGCTTGCTCTTTGCGTAAGCGACTGGCAACACTTCAGTCACCAGGCGATGCTTCTCCTTGTGAGTTATGTCTTTGAGGAGATGTGGAAAGATGGCAATGGCCCCATTATCCTTCTCCAGCTTGCTCAGCAACTGCTCAGCTGTGAGTCCGCCGTGCTTGCGCCTAGCGGAAGCAACTTCTCCCACGATTCGCCCAACGAGCGCCGTTACGATGATCGCGTTGTTTTGGTCAGGGGCGGCTACACTGTCGCGAACAACCTTCCCCGGGTGGATGAGGTTACGGTAGTCCTTCACTGCGCTGCACAACTTCGCAGTAGTTTCTGTGATTTCGCCCTTACTCGCACATTCGGTGATCACGTCGCCCAGCACTAGCTTTCGGATGCGCTTCTCTTCGCCCGAAGGAGAGAGCCACTCAAGATGCTCAACGAGGACTGCCTCAATTAGGCTGCCCGCAAGAACCATGGAAGCCTTCCAGGCGTCCGCTCTCAAGCAGGCATGCATTTCCGCCAAGTCTCTTTCGAGCAGTTGCCGATATTGCTGGGTGGTGATGTAGTCAAAGGAAACCGGAGGCATCTTATTCATTTGAGAAAGACCTGGTGCGTTAGTCGAAGTCGGGTATAAATCGCTCATGCTCTTTGAAACAACTACCAACCGCCTTCGGTGCCCGCTAATTGTCACAATCGGACATCGGCCCACCACGCGGCGCTATCGGCTGGTAGCGGAGAAGTATGGACACGAAATGGAACGACTCCTTGTTACACAATCTGATCACCGTTTCTGCTTGAGAATTGTGGTCACAAGGTTCGACAGTTGTGCAAGCATGTTACTGGCATCCTCGTCTTTTACCGCCGGCGCGCCCATGGCATCGGAGAACAGACTTCTGGCCACCTCAGTCTTGACCTCCTCAGCCTTCTTCGGTTCGAGCAACGCAAGGTACGGCTCGATGGTTGTCAGGATATGCTGCCGACGGCGGTTGAGCACCTCGTTGTTGCGGTGCCTGCTAGATTCCTTGGCCAGATAGACTGCTGGCGCAAACAGGACTAGAGAGAAGGGTAAGCGGTATATCGCCTTTTGCCAGTCAACGCTGTAGCCGCTAACCACGCGGCCAACGTGCCAGAGTTCAGGCAAGAACAAGACCATAGCTGCCAGAACCATCAGACCGATCGCCATCCGCCGGTAGGTATTGGCGCTAGCCTTCTCTTCATTCGCATAGGTAGCGTAGGCACCTGCCTGCGAGGTGTTGACGACAGACCCCAGCACTTTCCCTGCCTGTCCTTCATAGTCGGCCAGGACTACGAGGCCTGCTGCATACTTCTTTGCGAACTCGGAGAATGCATCATCGACTTTGGCATGCTGTGTTTCCTGCCATTTGTCGTAGCGTTCTGCGCGTGACGCCTCGGCCTGGGTGAAGGTTTGTGTGAAGGTCGACATCTGGCTTTGGAGCTGCCCTTCGAGCGCGGTCATACGCTCAACCAGTTTATCTACAGCGAGGTTCGACTCCCTCGTACGGGCGTCGACCTGCCCGACCATCTCCCCCAGCTTTTCAAGCTGAGCAGAAGCGTTGCGATGCCAGTCAGCCACGTACTTGCCAAGCGATGCTGCTGCTGCGACGACCGCCGGCGAACCAATAGCAGGCAGTGTAGAGGCGTACCGCTGCACTTGGCTAGCAAGGGCGTCGACCTGCCCGTTGGCGTTGCTAAGATGACCTATGTTGCCATTACTGAGGAATGCCTGCACCTCGCCTAAGGCCGTTTGCGTGGATGCATGCATGCTGCCAAGCGCGTCGATGTTGCCCATTTCCGGGTCGACTGCTGCCAACGTGGAGTCCAGCTGAGCGACGACCTTCACGAGTCGGGCAAGTTCCTCTGCATCGGCCAGAGGCGCACCGTCAGGAACTGAAACGCTAGTTACCGTACTAACAAATGATTGCCAGGTACTGTGGAAGGGGTGGGTAGCATATTGATCAGTCCAGCGTGACATTGCACATCGCCTTATGTGTGTTATGCACCAAGAGTATGCAGCCAAATAGAGTGACCGGTTCCGTCTTGAGTCGTCTCTTCTAGGATGCTGCACTGATTCGAACACTGACTGAAACACTAGTTATCGCCGGGCCCCAAGTGCTGCGTAGGGTCACTAGAGGGCATCGTCAGGGGGTATCCGTCGGATGCGGCTCCTCCAGAAGTCGCCTTGCCTCTTCGTGAATCCCACGAAGAATTGTCGCAATAGAGTCAAATGACAGAGAATTACTTCCGATGCAGACACCCCTCTGATCATCGCCGTAGCTCAGGATAACCATCTCACCTTCACCAAACTCGTTGTTATTTATTGCATCACCGACGTGTTCAAACATATTTCGCACTTCAATTAATGATCCGGCATGAGATTCAATCAGCCGACGCCTAATTCTGTCTTGAGCAGGAGCACTTAAATCGGCCCGCAAGTGCTGCAGCAAGTCCAGCGCTCGACGGGTAGCGTTTAGACAGTTTTCCATATGATCAGTAAATCCGAACATATGAATGACTCTTCCGCCAAGCATTTGCTCGTAGCTGCGTTGAGACTCCGCGATCTGATCAAGCACCGTCTGTCTGGCCAAAGAATACTCATACACAGCCTTATCGATTAGCCGGACGAGGTTTCTACGGATCAACGCGGCGTTCTGACTGAGCGTGCCGTTGCCAACGAAAAAAGCCAGGAGGATGAGTTGCGGCTGCAACCTCCCGAGTTCGGGATAGAGCGAGGGCATGCGACATTCAGTGGGAACCATGCTCATCTTCTCTCCAAACTCCTGTATAGGACTGAGTCGCCAAGCGGATTCCGTTTCTACGAATCGTTAGACGTTTGTTGCGAGCGAACATTCACTCCGTGCATCTAGCTTGCTGGCCATGAACGACATGCTAGGACGCCGGACGTTGAGCTCGCGCCAGTTGGCTCTATCCACCGCATATCCCTTGAGTTGTAGCAAGTTGCACTGCCGACGCTCGGCGCTCGAGGCATTGCCCTCTTGATCGGCCAGACACGCATCATCGCGGCCTTCACAACCTTATCACTCTGCAAGTGTCGAAGCAGCCACGTCTATAGGGTGGGAATAGGGTGATGCAACAAAAAGGGCCTGCACCGTATGGCGCAAGCCCTTGATGTTTAACCAGTTTTGGTCGGGACGGCCGGATTTGAACCGACGACCCTCTGCCCCCCAGGCAGATGCGCTACCAGGCTGCGCTACGCCCCGATGTTGCTGGTGTTGTCCCCGCCTCTCAGCGGGCCGACGAGTATAACCGGTTTGATCGAAAAATGGTTCAGCGACGCAGCAGCTGGAGCACTTCTTCCAGCTCCATCCGCGTCTGCTTGATGATCTGGTTGCTCAGCGCCGATTCGTCGCGCGCGCCGGCACCTTCCAGGCGCAGGCGGGCACCGCCGATGGTGTAGCCCTGTTCGTAGAGCAGGCCGCGGATCTGGCGCACCATCAGCACGTCGTGGCGCTGGTAGTAGCGGCGGTTGCCACGGCGCTTGGCCGGTTCCAGGCTGGGAAATTCGGTTTCCCAGTAGCGCAGCACGTGCGGCTTTACATCGCACAGCTCGCTGACTTCACCAATGGTGAAGTAGCGCTTGGCCGGTATCGGCGGAAGTTCGCGGTTACTGCCCGGATCCAGCATATGCCTCTACCCTTTCCTTGAGCTTCTGGCCCGGACGGAAGGTGACCACCGTACGGGCGGAAATCGGAATTTCCTCGCCGGTCTTCGGGTTGCGGCCCGGGCGCTGGTTCTTGCGCCGCAGGTCGAAGTTGCCGAAGCCGGAAAGCTTCACCTGACGTCCCTGTTCCAACGCTTCACGCAGTACATCGAAGAACGCGTCGACAAATTCCTTGGCTTCGCGCTTGTTCAGACCCACTTCGTCGAATAGCTTTTCGGCCATCTCAGCCTTGGTCAATGCCATTGCCTGCTACCCCCCATGCTGCCCGCTCAACCGCGGATCCGGGCGTGGTGTTCACGCTCCATTGCGGCCACCGCCTCGGTGACCACCGCATCCACGTCGCGGTCCGTCAGAGTGCGCGACTTGTCCTGCAAAATCAAGCCCATAGCGAGACTCTTGAAGCCTGGCTCGACCCCCTGGCCGACGTAGCGGTCGAACAGGGTCACCTGGCGCAGCAGCGGGCCCACGGCCCGGCGCAGGGTGGCTTCCAGGTCCATCCAGGCGGCCGCTTCCGGCACCAGGAAGGCCAGGTCGCGGCGCACGGAGGGGAAACGGGACAGCTCGGTGGCGCGCGGCAGGCTGCGGGCGGCCAGCGGGGCCAGGTCCAGCTCCAGGCCGAACACGTCCACGTCGATGTCCATGGCCTTGGCCAGGCGCGGGTGGATCTGGCCGATCCAGCCGATGCTGGCGCCATCGCGCAGCACCTCGGCCGAACGCGCCGGGTGGCCGTACGGGCGGGTGGAGGGCACGAAGCTGAGTGCGGCGCCGGAGGCGGCGGCCAGCGATTCCAGGTCGCCCTTGAGGTCATGGAAATCGACCTTGCGGGTGGCCAGGCCCCACTGCTGCGGGGTGGCGTCGCCACACACGGCCACGGCCACACGCTGGGTTTCCAGCGGGGCGGCGCCCTGCCCGGCCTGCGGATGGAACACGCGGCCCAGCTCGAACAGGCGCACGGTGCCCTGCTGACGCGCGGCGTTGCGGCCCAGGGTGGCCACCAGGCCCGGCAGCAGCGCCGGGCGCATCACCGCCAGCTCGGCCGACAGCGGGTTGGCCAGGGCCACCACGTTGTCCTGCAGCTGCCACTGGGCCAGCAGGCCGGCGTCGACGAAGGCGTAGTTGATGGTTTCCTGCAGGTCGCGGGCCACCAGCTGGCGGCGCGTGCTCAGGTCGTCCAGGCGGGTTTCGCTGGGCATGGCGATCCGCGCGGCACCGCCCGGCAGGGTGGTGGGAATGCGCTCGTAGCCGTGGATGCGGGCCAGCTCTTCGATCAGGTCTTCTTCAATGGCGATATCGAAGCGGCGGCTGGGCGCGGTGACCTGCCAGCCATCGGCGGCGGCGGCCACGTCCATGCCCAGCGCGCGCAGGATGCGCTCCACGTCGGCATCGGCAATCTGGATGCCCAGCACGCGGGCGATGCGCGCACGGCGCAGGCCGATGGTCGCGGTGGCCGGCAGGTCGCTTTCGCGCACCGCTTCGGTCACCGGAGCCGGGGTGCCGCCGGCCAGGTCCAGCACCAGACGGGTGGCGTATTCAATGGCGGTGCGCGGCAGCGCCGGGTCCACGCCACGCTCGAAGCGGTGGCCGGCGTCGGTGTGCAGGCCCAGCTTGCGGCCACGGCCCATGATGGCGGCCGGCGCGAAGTGCGCGGCCTCCAGGAACACGGCGGTGGTGTCGTCGGTGACGCGGGTGTCGAAGCCGCCCATGATGCCGGCCAGGCCCACCGGGCGGTCGGCGTCGGTGATGACCAGGAAGCCGTCATCCAGCGCGGCGTCGCGGCCATCCAGTAGCTTCAGGGTTTCACCGGTGCGCGAACGGCGCACGGCGATGCTGCCCTGCAGGGTGCCCAGGTCGTAGGCATGCATCGGCTGGCCCAGTTCCAGCATCACGTACTGGGTGATGTCGACCAGCAGCGACACCGGGCGCACGCCGCTGCGGCGCAGGCGCTCGGCCATCCACAGCGGGGTGGCGGCGCGCGGGTTCACGCCTTCGATCACACGGCCCAGGTAACGCGGTGCTTCGGCGCCGGCGTCCAGGGCGATGGTCAGTTCGCGGCTGCCCACGGCGGCGATCGGCGCGGGATTGAACGGCACCACTTCACTGGCGCACGCGGCGGCCACGTCGAAGGCGATGCCGCGCACGCTGAAGCAGTCGGCGCGGTTGGGGGTGAGCTTGATCTCGATGCTGGCGTCGGGCAGGCCCAGGTACTCCACCAGCGACTGGCCCACCGGGGCGTCATCGGGCAGCTCGAACAGGCCCGAGGCGTCGCTGTCCAGGCCAAGTTCCTTGGCCGAGCACAGCATGCCATTGGAATCCACGCCGCGCAGCTTGGCCGCCTTGATGTTGAAGTCGCCGATCTTCGCGCCGATCATCGCCAGCGGCGCAACCAGGCCCGGGCGCGCGTTGGGCGCGCCGCACACGATCTGCAGCTGCTCGCCCTGCCCGGCATCGACCTGGCAGATCTGCAGGCGGTCGGCTTCGGGGTGGCGCTCGGCGGTGACGATGCGCGCCACCACCACGTGGTCCAGGCTGGCGCCGAGGTCGGTGACCTCTTCAACTTCCAGCCCGATGGCGGTCAGCACCGCGCTCAGCTCGTCGCGCGAGGCGGTGGTGGGAACGTGGCTGCGCAGCCAGTTTTCAGAGAATTTCATGGTGTCACCCTGGTGGGCCCGGCGCATGCGCCTGGGCCGTGATGAATGTCGTTCGGCGTTACGCGAATTGCTTGAGGAACCGCACGTCGTTCTCGAAGAACGCGCGCAGGTCGTTCACGCCGTAACGCAGCATGGCAAAGCGCTCCACGCCCAGGCCGAAGGCGAAGCCGGTGTAGCGCTCCGGGTCGATGCCCACGTTGCGCAGCACGTTGGGGTGGACCATGCCGCAGCCGAGCACTTCCAGCCAGCGGGTGCTGCCGTCGGGCTGCTGCCAGGCGATATCCACTTCCGCGCCCGGTTCCACGAACGGGAAGTAGCTGGGGCGGAAACGCATCTCGAAATCGCGTTCGAAGAACGCGCGCACGAACTCGGACAGGGTGCCCTTGAGGTCGGCGAAGGTCGAATGCTCGTCCACCAGCAGGCCTTCCACCTGATGGAACATCGGCGAATGGGTCTGGTCGCTGTCGCTGCGGTACACCTTGCCGGCCGCGATCATGCGCAGCGGCGGCGCGTGGTCGCCCATGTAGCGCACCTGCACACCGGAGGTATGCGTGCGCAGCAGGCGGCCATCGCCGAAGTAGAAGGTGTCGTGCATGGCACGCGCCGGGTGGTGCGGCGGGAAGTTCAGGGCTTCGAAGTTGTGCCAGTCGTCTTCGATTTCCGGGCCTTCGGAGAGCTCGTAGCCGAGGCGGCCGAAGATTTCGGTGATGCGCTCCAGGGTGCGGGTCACCGGATGCAGGCCACCGCGTTCAGCGCGGCGCCCGGGCAGGGTGATGTCGATCGCTTCGGCGGCCAGGCGCGCGTCGAGCGCGGCGTTCTCCAGCACGGCCTTGCGTTCGCCCAGCGCGCGGGTCAGCGCGTCACGGGCCTGGTTGATGGCTTCGCCGGCGGCCTTGCGCTCGTCGGCCGGCAGAGCACCCAGCTGCTTGAGCTGTGCGGTGATGCTGCCGCTCTTGCCGAGCAGCGCCACGCGCAGGGCTTCCAGCGCATCGGGGCTCTGGGCGGCGGCCACGTCGGCCAGCGCCTGGGTGGTCAGGGATTGGATGTCACTCATGGATAGCCTGAACCTCGCGTCGGTATGCCTTCGCGATGCGCGCCGGGCCGACCCCCGTCGCCACCGCTGTCGGGACGGCACCCGGTTGGGCTGCCGCCGCCACAAAAAAGAATGGGGAAGGACTTGCGCCCTTCCCCATGCATTGCCTTACCCGCAGCCGTTGCGTTTGCACGGCAACGGCGGGGAGAGGACTTATGCCGCCAGCGCGCCCTTGGCCTTTTCGGCCAGTGCTGCAAAACCAGCTGCGTCGTGCACGGCGATATCGGCCAGGACCTTGCGGTCCAGGGTGATACCCGCCTTGAGCAGGCCGTTCATGAAACGGCTGTAGCTCAGACCATTGATGCGGGCAGCCGCGTTGATGCGGGTGATCCACAGCGAACGGAAATTACGCTTCTTCTGCTTACGACCGATGTAGGCGTACTGCTGGGCCTTGATGACGGCCTGCTTGGCAACGCGGAACACCTTGCGGCGGGCGTTGTAGTAGCCCTTGGCCAGGGTCAGAATTTTCTTGTGGCGGCGACGCGCCTGTACGCCACGCTTTACTCGTGCCATGGGTCAGTCCTCAGAGGTAGGGAAGCATACGGTTCAAACGGCCTGCGTCTTCTGCACGAACATGGTTCGTCTGACGCAGATTGCGCTTCCGCTTGGTCGACTTCTTCGTGAGGATGTGGCTACGGTTGGCGTGGCCAGCCTTGAACTTACCGGAGGCGGTCTTGCGGAAACGCTTGGCCGCCGCCCGGTTGGTCTTGATCTTGGGCATTGCAATGTCCTTGATGATGTTTTGTCACTGACCAGGGCGGTGGCATTGCCACACTTTCCGTCCGTGCCCTTGCCTGCTTGTAAGCCCGGGATCCCCGTTGGGAACCAGGCCGGTCCTGTTGCCGTTGAAAAGCGTGAAACCGTTCAAAACAGCAGCCCCGCGAAAAAACGGGGTCGCCCATTATGCATGGGTTGGGGAACGGGTGCAAGCTGTTGATCAGGCGGGGTTTGCCGGGTCTTGGGCCCGGAACCTGAACGAAACGGACGGTATTGCCGTCACAGCGACTGGGTGTCGCCGGCTCGGGGTCGCCCGGCTGGTTGTCGCCGGCTGGTTGTCGCCGGCTGGGTAGAGCCGACTGTTAGTCGGCTGCCCTTGGCGGCATGGCGGGAAAGCAGCCGACTAACAGTCGGCTCTACCCCCGTCGTACCCCCGGCGTACCGCCGTCGTACCGCCGTCGCCACCCCGCCGTCGCCTGCCCGGGAGCCGACGAACCGGGGGTTCCGCGCGGCCACGTTCGACGTGGCGCGCGTCGCGCCAGAGCGCGGTTACTTCTTCTTCGGCGCGATCATCATGACCATCTGCCGGCCTTCCAGGCGCGGGCGGGACTCGATCACGATGTCCTCGCCCAGATCGGCTTCGATCCGGTTGGCCATTTCGCGACCCAGTTCCTGATGGCTCATTTCACGACCACGGAAGCGGATGTTCACCTTGATCTTGTCACCCTCTTCCAGGAAACCGCGCATCTTGCGCAGCTTGATCTGGTAGTCGCCTTCATCGGTGACCGGGCGGAACTTCACTTCCTTGATCTCGACCTGCTTGGTCTTCTTCTTGGCCTCGTTGGCCTTCTTCTGCGCTTCGAACTTGAACTTGCCGAAGTCCATGATCTTGCACACCGGCGGATCAGCCTGCGGCTGAATCTCGACCAGGTCCAGACCTTCGTCTTCGGCCATCGACAGCGCTTCGTCACGCGTCAACACGCCAATCATTTCACCGTCACTGCCGATCACGCGTACGCGCGGCACCCGGATTTCCTGATTCTTGCGGTTCTGTTTGTTGTCAGGGGTACTGATATTGCAATCTCCCAGAGGAATCAAACCGGCCCTCGCGGATCATCCGCAGGGCCGGGACTTTCTTACACAGACTGTTCTGCCTGCAACCGCTCGACGAACGCCTGGACGGACATGCTGCCCAGATCCTCGCCCGAGCGCGTACGCACGGCTACGGCGCCATTTTCCTTCTCACGGTCGCCCACCACCAGCAGGTACGGGACCCGCTGCAGCGTATGCTCGCGAATCTTATAACCGATCTTCTCATTGCGCAAATCCGACGTTACCCGGAAGCCTTGATCTGCAAGGGTTTTCGTTACTTCCTGCACGTATTCAGCCTGGGCGTCGGTGATATTGGCCACCACCGCCTGGGTCGGGGCCAGCCAGGCCGGGAACTGGCCGGCGTGGTGCTCGATCAGGATGCCGATGAAGCGCTCCATGGAGCCCACGATCGCCCGGTGCAGCATGACCGGGTGCTTCTTCTGGCTGTTTTCGTCCACGTACTCGGCGCCGAGGCGGCCGGGCATCATGAAATCGACCTGCATGGTGCCCAGCTGCCAGGTCCGGCCGATGGCGTCCTTGAGGTGGTATTCGATCTTCGGGCCGTAGAAGGCGCCCTCACCCGGCAGCTCCTGCCATTCCACGCCACAGCTGGACAGCGCCGAACGCAGCGCGGCTTCGGCCTTGTCCCAGGTGGCATCGTCGCCCAGGCGCGATTCGGGGCGCAGGGCGATCTTGATCTGGATCTCCTCGAAGCCGAAGTGCTGGTACACCGCCAGCGCCTGCTGGTGGAACGCGGTCACTTCCGCTTCGATCTGCGATTCGGTGCAGAACACGTGGCCGTCGTCCTGGGTGAAACCACGCACGCGCAGGATGCCGTGCAGCGCGCCGGAGGGCTCGTTGCGGTGGCACGAGCCGAACTCACCGTAGCGGATCGGCAGGTCGCGGTAGCTGTGCAGGCCCTGGTTGAACACCTGCACGTGGCCCGGGCAGTTCATCGGCTTGACGGCGTAGGTGCGCTTCTCCGATTCGGTGAAGAACATGTTGTCCTGGTAGTTGTCCCAATGGCCGGACTTCTTCCACAGGCTCACGTCCAGGATCTGCGGGCAGCGCACTTCGCCGTAGCCGCTCTTCTGGTAGACCTTGCGCATGTACTGTTCCACCACCTGCCACAGGGCCCAGCCCTTGGGGTGCCAGAACACCAGGCCCGGGGCCTCTTCCTGCAGGTGGAACAGGTCCTGCTGCTTGCCGATGCGGCGGTGGTCGCGCATTTCGGCTTCTTCGATGCGCTTGATGTAGGCCTCAAGCTGCTTCTTGTCGGCCCAGGCGGTGCCGTAGATGCGCTGCAGCTGCTCGTTCTGCGCATCGCCACGCCAGTAGGCGCCGGAAATGCGGGTCAGCTTGAAGGCCTTCAGGAAGCGCGTATTGGGCACGTGCGGGCCGCGGCACATGTCCACGTATTCCTGGTGGTAGTACATGCCCATGGCCTGGATGTCCGGCGACATGTCTTCGATCAGGCGCAGCTTGTAGTCCTCGCCACGGGCCTTGAAGATTTCGATCACTTCCGCGCGCGGGGTCATCTTCTTGACCACGTCATAGTCCTGCGCGATCAGCTCGCCCATGCGCTTTTCGATGGCGGCCATGTCGTCCGGGGTGAACGGGCGCTCGGAGTGGATGTCGTAATAGAAGCCTTCGGCGATCACCGGGCCGATCACCATCTTGGCGTCCGGGTACAGCTGCTTGACCGCATGGCCAACCAGGTGCGCGGCCGAGTGGCGGATGATCTCCACGCCTTCCTCGTCCTTGGCGGTGATGATGCGCAGGCTCGCGTCGTGGTCGATGACCTCACTGGCATCGACCAGCCTGCCGTCCACCGAACCGGCGATGGTGGCCTTGGCCAGGCCGGCGCCGATCGACTGGGCGACGTCCATGACACTGACGGGGTTTTCGAACTCACGGCGGCTGCCGTCGGGAAGCGTGATCGCAATCATGGCTGGGGCTTTGTGCTGGTGGGCCTGCGGCGCAGGCCAGGGAAACGGGGTCGATGGTGTCCGGGGCGCGCGGCCGGATAAAAGAAAAGCGCCATGAAGGCGCCTGGGCAAGGGGCCGTCATGACGTTCAGCGCTGGGCGGTGGTAGTGCTCATGTCGCACGCTGGACCGGCGCTGGGCGCGGGTCACCTTGTTGCCTCGAGGTGGATGCCCCGATCTTAAACCAAACGGCCGGGGAAGCCCAATCCCGACGGCATTCGCCCGGTGGCCGGCACTACTGAACAGGCCGCTGTGGCGATTGAAAACGGCAATGATTACCATGCGCAGGTTGCCGCACCGCCCGGCCCGTCTTCGTTTCCAAGGATTTCCATGCCCTGCGCCGCCCCTTCGGCCCGCACGCCCCTGCCCCGCGCGGCGCGCCCATGCTGAGCGCCGATGCCCTGGCCCTGCTGTATTGCGCGCTGGCCGGCGCCGCCTCGGCCTTTTCGGCGCTGGCCTTCTATGCTGCCTCCCCGCACTGCCGCTGGCCGCGCCTGCGCCGCGCAGGGCGGCTGGGCCGCCAGCTCGGGCTGGTGGCGGCGGCCACCTCGCTGTGGCTGTGGATGGGCCAGCTGGGCTTTGCCACCGGCTTCTGCGTGACCCTCGGCGGCTGGATGCTCACGGCGATGGTGTTGCCCTATGTTGCTGCCTGGACGCGGCCGGATGCGGAGGCGCGGCGCTGATGTGGGCACGTGCACTGGCCGGCCTGCTGGCGGGCTTCTTCGTGGCTGCGGCCGTCACCGGGTTGATCACCTGGCTGCCGCCGGGTCCGTGGCAGTCGGTGATCGTGCCCGGCATGATCGCTTTCATTCCATTGTGGATGCTGGCCGCGCTGTGGGCCTTCGCATTCCGCACCGGACCGCGCGCGTGGGGGTGGCTGAGTGCCAGCGCCGCGTTCGGCTTCGGCCTGCTGTGGCTGCTGCGCCACTTCCATTGGGTGCAGTGAGGCCTATTCGATGAAATTCAGTTCGCTCACCCTGCGCACCTTCACCACCGTGCACACCTGGGTTGGCCTGGTGGCCGGCTTTGCGCTGTTCGTGGCGTTCTATGCCGGCGCCATCACGGTGTTCCACCACGACCTGCCGCTGTGGCAGTCGCCGCAGGGCATGGACCAGCCAGCGCAGACCCTGGACGATGCACAGCGGCTGCTCGATGGCGTGCTGGCCAAACACCCCGACGCGCGAAAGCACGTGGGCATGACCTTCCCCGGCGCGGAAACGCCACAGTCCATCGCGTACTGGCAGGATGCCAAGGGCACCTGGCTGTTTGCCTGGGCCGACCACGTGGATGGCAGCCCCACCCCACCACAGGCCGGCCTGGCCGAGCTGGTCAACGAACTGCACTACACGCTGGGCCTGCCGGTGGCCGGCATCTACCTGATGGGCGTGGTCAGCTTGTTGTACGGGTTGGCGCTGCTGTCCGGGCTGGTGATCCACCTGCCCAAGCTGGTGGGCGACCTCTTCGCGCTGCGTCCGGGCCGCAACTTCAAGCAGATGTGGCAGGACGCGCACAACGTGATCGGCGTGCTCAGCCTGCCCTTCCACCTGCTGTTCGCGGTCACCGGTGCGCTGCTGTGCCTGATGTTCCTGCAGATGGCCGCGCTGAACCCGCTGATCTACGACGGCAAGCTGCTGGCGGCGCTGCCGGGGGCAACCGATACCGCGCCGATCCGCGCGCCCGCCAACGAGCCGGTGCGTGCCGGCAGCCTGGCGATGCTGCATGCGCGGGCGATCGCGGTGGCCAATGACAAAGGCCAGGCGGTGTTCGAACCGGCCTACCTGAAGCTGGCCAATGCCGGTGACCGGAACGCCGTGATCGAAATCACCGGCGATGGCGGCGTGTCGCTGGGCCCGCTGGGCGCGGTGGCGATGGATGCCAATACCGGCGATGTGCTGCACACCCAGCTGCCGGGGCATCGCGATGCCAACCACGCCACGCTGGCGGCGACGTATGCGCTGCACTTCGGCGAATTCGGCAACGGGCTGGTGCCGTGGCTGTACTTCGTGCTCGGCCTGGGCGGGGCGTTCCTGTTCTATTCGGGCAACCTGCTGTGGATCGAGTCGCGCCGCAAGCGCCGCCAGGCCACCCAGGGACGCGCGCAGGTGAACATGGCGCGGGCCACGGCAGGCGTGTGCATTGGGCTGTGCGTGGCGGTGTCGGCGGCGTTCGTGAGCGTGCAGCTGCTGGAGCACCTGGCCCCGGCCCATGCGGATGCGGGCATGCGCTGGACCTGCTTCCTGGTCTGGGGCGGCTGCGCCCTGTGGGCGGCGCTGCGCGCGCCGTCCAGGGCGGCGGTGGAGCTGCTGTGGGCTGCGGCGGCGGTGACCGCGCTGATCCCGGTGGTGCACGGTGCGATGAGCGGGCTGTGGCTGTGGACCAGCGCCGCGCGCGGCTACTGGCCGCTGTTCTGGGTGGACGGCGTGGCGCTGGCGATGGCGCTGGGCTTTGCCGCCATGGCGCGCGCAACGCAGCGCCGGGCCGTAAACGGCGACCCCAACAGCGTGTGGGCGCACACGCGGGCGTAACGGACAAAGCGCGTGGCCCGCTTTGCATCGCCAGATGCAGGCTGGGTGCCGCTTTCAGAATTCTTCAGGCGTTCTTCCAGCACTTCAGACGCGGTGCTGGCGTAGTGGCACCTCACTTCCGAGGAGCGCCACCATGCCCCACCCCGCCCGTCGTTTCGCCGCACTGGTCCTGTCCATCACCGCTTGCCTGCCCATCGCGGCTCAGGCCGCCCCGCCGCGCCTCGACCCTGCCCCGCTCGCCGCGCTGGAGGCAGCCGTTGCCAGCGACGAGATCAAACAGGTCACCAGCGTGCTGTTGCTGGTCGATGGCACGGTGGCCTACGAACATTATTTCAACGGCGCCGATGCGCAGACGCTCAACGACGTGCGCTCGGCCAGCAAAAGCGTGACCTCGCTGCTGGTGGGGGCGGCCATCGGCGACGGGCACCTGCCGGGCGTGCAGGCGCGTGTCTACGACTACTTCCAGGAGTTCACCGCGCAGCACCCGGTCGACCCCCGCCTGCGCGGCACCACGGTCGAAGATCTGCTCACCATGAGCAGCCTGTGGGAATGCGATGACCAGAATCAATTTTCCGCCGGCAACGAAGAGCGCATGTACGTGACCGAGCGCTGGCTGGACTTCGCGCTGGCGCTGCCAGTCAAGGGCTTCGCGCCCTGGATGAGCCGGCCAGAGGACAGCCCGCACGGCCGCGCGCACGCCTACTGCACCGCCGATTCGTTCGTGCTGGGCGCGGTGCTGGAACGGGCCACGAAACTGCCGCTGGCCGACTACGCCGCGCAGGCGCTCGAACGCCCGCTGGGCATTACCCGCAGTCACTGGAACCGTTCCCCCGAAGGCATCGGCATGGGCGGCGGCGGCACCCGCTACCGCACCCGTGATCTGGCCCGGCTGGGCGAGCTGGTGCTGGCCGGGGGACGCTGGCAGGGCAAACAGCTGGTGCCTGCCGACTACATCGCGGCAATGATCCGCCCGCAGGCGCAGACCGACGACGGCAGCGACTACGGCTACCAGTGGTGGGGCCTGAAGCTGCCGGTGGACGGGAAGGAAACCACGGTGTGGGCGATGTCGGGCAACGGCGGCAACTATGTGTTCGTGATGCCGGAGAAGAAGCTGGTCGCGGTGGTGACCAGCAAGGCCTACAACCGCAGCTACGCCCATCCCCAGTCGCGCCGCGTGCTTACCGGGTTCCTGCTGCCGGCGTTGCGCTGAGGCCCTTCAGGTCAT
This sequence comes from Stenotrophomonas sp. CFBP8994, assembly GCF_034044835.1. Taxonomy (NCBI): domain Bacteria; kingdom Pseudomonadati; phylum Pseudomonadota; class Gammaproteobacteria; order Lysobacterales; family Lysobacteraceae; genus Stenotrophomonas; species Stenotrophomonas sp. CFBP8994. Next base: position 504,358 of record NZ_JAXCWT010000001.1, read on the forward strand.
CGGGGCGCCAGGACGCTGCCAGTACCTGCGCCCGCTGCGCGGCCACGTCCGCCTCGATCCGGGCCAGCAGGCGCTCCCATCCGGGCGCCTGCCGAAGCGGGGCGAACAGCGGGGTGACGCGCAGCCACGCGGCGTCGCGGAAGCCGGCGTCCACCGCGCGGTGCAGGTCGGCGATGGCCGCGCCTGCATCACCCTGCGCCTGGTGCAGCAGGGCCCGTTCCACGGCCGCGTCCGACCAACCGTCGTCAGCCTGCGCGGTCACCTCGCGCAGGCGCGCGGCAATCCATTCCGGGGACGGCGTGCCACTGCCCTGCTGCAGGCCGGCCAGGGTCGTTCCCAACGACTGCAGCGGGCGCAGCAGGCGGCCCTGCTCGAAGGCCGCTGCCGCACCTTGCCGGTCGCCCCCCATCAACAGCAGTTCGCCGTGCAGGCGCAGCAGCTGTGGATGCGGGGTACCGCGCGCGAGCGCCTGGTCCAGCGCCTGCCGCGCCTTGTCCTGCTCGCCCATGTTCATCAGCGCACGCGGCCATGCAATGTTGCTGAAGACATTGTCCGGGTACAGCTGGAAGTTGCGCGCATGGCGGCGTGCGGCGGCGTCGGTGAAGCCAAGCAGTTCAAGTTCGCGGGCGACCTGCACGTCGCGGAAGCGGATCCGCTCCGGCGCGCGCAGGCTGAGGTTGGCATTGAGCGCCTGCGCCAGGTGGCCCTGCTCCTGCTGCAGGTAGGCCAGCGAGGCGCGGGTGCGCTCATCGTCGGGATCGCGCAGCAGCGCCTGCTCGTAATCGGCAATCGCCTGCGGCATCGCGCCAAGGCAATCATGGGCGTACCCGCGCAGCGCATGCGCGGCTGCGTCGTCAGGGGCCGCCTGCAACACCTGACCGGCCAGCTGCAGTGCCTCCTGCGCGTTCCCCGGCCTGCCGTTGAACAGGCAGGCATCGGCGGCCAATGCTCGCGCCAGGCCACGCCGTGCGGCGCTGGAATCCGGGTCGATCTGCAGCGCCTGTCGGTACAGGGTGATCGCACGCTCGTTGTTGCTGGCCTGGCCGATGCCGGCGTAATACGCGGCGCGTTGCAGCACCGGGTCTGCGGGTGAGTGCGCCGCGTTGTCCGGCCGCTGGACGATGACGGCGATGATGCCGCCGGCAGCAGCCACGCCCGCCGCCAGCCAAGCCCACCGCGCGTGCAGCCTCCGTTGCGGCCCCTCCGGCGCCGCCGCAGTTGCTGCGGCAGTTGCGGCGGTCGCGGCAGCCGCCGCGGATGGCTCTACCGGCGCTGGTGGCGCCATCGGTGCGCACGCCTGGGGCGGCGCGCATAACTGGTAGCCCCGGCCACGTACCGAGCGCACGTAGCGCGGCCGGCGGCTGTCATCGCCCAAAGCCTGGCGCAGCAGCTTCACCCGCTGGCTGATCGCATCTTCACCCACCACGGCCGGCGCCCAGACCTGCCGTGCCAGCGTGTCGAAGTCGACCACATCGGTGCCGTGCTCCAACAGGCAGTCCAGCAGCCGCCAGCTGAGGCCGCTCACCGGCAGCGCCACATCACCGCGCCGCACCTGCTGCGAGGCGCGGTCGATGTGCAGGTCCAGCAGCTGAACGCTCGTCATGCCGGCAAGAATAGTGCAGGCTCGGCCGCGGCGTTAACTCCCGGCAATCCGGGAGTAATCCACCGGTAGGGTCGGTTCCCGAACGACCGCCGATAGGAATGATCGGCAGGGCGACGAATGACCAACGAACGGAGAAGTCCGGAAAAGCGCGACTCCGTTTGAAGGTCATGCGTCAATCGAGCAATCTCCGCTATCGGCAGTCGTTTGGGAACCGACCCTACCTGCTATCCCCCATCGGCATGCTTTCAGCGTGTAGCCGGCTTCACTTGAACGGTGCAGCCATGGCCTTCAGCAGGCTGGCCTGGTCGTCATCACCCGTCAGCTCCCAAGTGAAAACGCCGCGCAGCTTCTGGTCCCTGGCGTAGTCCGCGCGCAGGCGAATCGAGTCCGGGTCTTCGTAGCTGATGAACACCTTGTCGGCGGCGTTGTACAACCACGGCGTCTGCGCCACCGGGTGCCAGTGCCGCTGCCAGCCGGGCTTGTCGAGGAATTCCTGCTTGATGCGGCGCCAGTCACCGGCATCGAACGGGGCGCTGTAGGGCTGGTACAGGCCATCGGCAGAGTCGGTCGTGACCTTGAAGCCGCGCCCGTAGAACGGCACGCCCAGCACCAGCTTGTCGTTGGGCACGCCATGCTGGCGGTAATACTCCACGGCGCCTTCCACGTTGTTCCAGCGACGCTGCTCCGGTGCGAGCGGGTCCTGCGGCACTTCGCGCAGCGGCGCGTTGAAGGTGGACACCTTGGAGAAGCCCGTGCCCATGTCGTAGCTCATCAGGTTGATGAAATCGAGCGCCTGGCCCAGTTCCTTCAACTCGTAACTGAGCGCCGGGTCGTAAGGACCGTCGGTCTGCACGCGGCCGGCCGGCAGTGCGGCGGTGAGCAGCCTGTGCGGGCCGCGGCCGCCGTCGAGCGCGTCCAGCTGCTTGCGGAACTCCTGCACCAGCAGGGTCATGTTGTGGCGGTCTTCAGGACGGTCGGTGATCTCCAGCGGGCCACCGGAGACCGGGAATTCCCAGTCAATATCCACGCCGTCGAAACTGCCGCGCTGTTGCTCGAAGAACATCGCCACGCACGAACGCACGAAACGTTCGCGGCTCTGTGCCGTAAGCGCTGCATCGGAGAAGCCGCCGGCGTTCCAGCCGCCGATGGAGATGATGGTGTGCAGCTGCGGGTGTTTGCGCTTGAGCGCAGCAAGTGCCTTGAAGTGTGCTGCAGCGCCGTCGTCCACCACGCACTTGCCGTCGTCGATGCGCGCAAACGCGTAGAACAGATGGGTCAGCGTATCGGCGGGAATGGACGCCACTGGATAGCGCTCGGCCGAACCGCCCGGATAGTAGGCCCCAATCACCGCATTCGAAGCCGGTGCGGCGTGGCTCGCGATGGGCAGCGCGAGCGCGATGGCGGCGCCCAGCAGGGAAGTAGACAGAGGGGACATGGCGACTCCGTGGATCACGATGGGCCAACGTTATCAAGGCGCGCACGGTCGTGGTTGGATGTCCTGCGAATCTGTCCGGCGGACATCTTCTGGCGCCGCTAATGGGAAACGTATTGACTTGCGACAGGCAAAAAAAACGGGCCCGAAGGCCCGTTTTTTTTCAGGGGGTGACGACCAACGGTCGTCACCTACCTTGGTGTTGCGGTCGATTACTCGGCCGAGGCGCCTTCGCCTTCCTCGACGGCCTTCATCGACAGGCGGATGCGGCCCTGCTTGTCGACTTCCAGCACCTTGACCTTGACCACGTCGCCTTCCTTCAGCTTGTCGCCGACCTTCTCGACGCGCTCGCTGGAGATCTGCGAGACGTGGACCAGGCCGTCCTTGCCCGGCAGGATGGTGACGAACGCGCCGAAGTCCATGATCTTGGCGACCTTGCCTTCGTAGATGCGGCCCGGCTCGACGTCCGAGGTGATCTGCTCGATGCGGGCCTTGGCAGCCTGCGCAGCGATGGCATTGACCGAAGCGATGACGATGGTGCCGTCGTCCTGGATGTCGATCTGGGTGCCGGTTTCCTTGGTGATGGCCTGGATGGTGGAACCACCCTTGCCGATCACTTCGCGGATCTTGTCCGGGTGGATCTTGATGGTCAGCAGGCGCGGCGCGTAGTCCGACAGCTCCTGGCGCGGCGCGGTCAGGCCGTGGGCCATTTCACCCAGGATGTGCAGACGACCAGCCTTGGCCTGCTGCAGTGCCTGCTTCATGATTTCTTCGGTGATGCCTTCGATCTTGATGTCCATCTGCAGGGCGGAGATGCCCTCAGCGGTACCGGCGACCTTGAAGTCCATGTCGCCCAGGTGATCTTCGTCACCCAGGATGTCGGACAGGACGACGAAGCGCTCGCCTTCCTTGACCAGGCCCATGGCGATACCGGCAACCGGCGACTTCACCGGCACGCCGGCGTCCATCAGGGCCAGCGAGGAACCGCAGACCGAGGCCATCGACGAGGAACCGTTCGACTCGGTGATTTCCGAGACGACGCGGATGGTGTACGGGAAGGCTTCCAGCGACGGCATCACTGCCAGCACGCCGCGCTTGGCGAGGCGGCCGTGGCCGATTTCGCGACGCTTCGGGCCCATCATGCGGCCGGTCTCACCCACCGAGTACGGGGGGAAGTTGTAATGGAACAGGAAGTTGTCCTTGTACTCACCGGACACGGCGTCGATCACCTGGCCGTCGCGGGCGGTACCCAGCGTGATGGTCACGATGGCCTGGGTCTCACCACGGGTGAACAGCGAGGAGCCGTGCACGCGCGGCAGGATGCCGGTCTTGACGGCGATCGGGCGGACGGTGTCCAGCGCGCGACCGTCGATGCGGACCTTGGTGTCGAGCACCGAGTTGCGCATGGTGCTGTATTCCAGCTCGCCGAATTCCTTCGACAGCTCGGCCGGGTTCCAGCCTTCAGCGGCCACGCGGCCTGCCAGCGACTCGACCACGTCCTTCTTGATCGCCGAGATGGCGTCACGGCGCTGCAGCTTGTCGCGCACCTGGAAGGCTTCGCCCAGGCGCGGGCCGATGGCTTCCTGCAGGGCGCTGATCAGCACGTCGTTCTTGGCCGGGGCGACCCAGGTCGACGGCTTGGTGCCGGCTTCCACGGTCAGCTCGTTGATGGCGTTGATGACCTTCTGCATTTCGCGGTGACCGAAGGTCACGGCGCCCAGCATCACGTCTTCGGAAAGCAGCGCGGCTTCGGATTCAACCATCAGCACGGCGTTGGCGGTACCGGCCACAACCAGTTCCAGCTCCGAATCCTTCAGTTCGGTCACGGTCGGGTTGAGGATGTACTCACCGTTCTTGTAACCGACCTTGGCAGCGGCGATCGGACCCTTGAACGGGGTGCCGGCCAGCGACAGTGCAGCCGAGGCGCCGATCAGCGCGGCGATGTCGCCGTCGATGTCCGGGTTCAGCGACATGACCGTGGCGATGATCTGCACTTCGTTCTTGTAGTCTTCCGGGAACAGCGGACGGATCGGACGATCGATCAGGCGCGAGATCAGCGTTTCCTTTTCGGTCGCACGGCCTTCGCGCTTGAAGAAGCCACCCGGGATACGGCCACCGGCGTAGAACTTCTCCTGGTAATCACAGGTCAGCGGGAAGAAGTCCTGGCCCTCACGCGCGCTCTTGGCAGCCACGGCGGAGACCAGCAGCACGGTGTCGTCGAACTTGACGATGACGGCGCCACCGGCCTGACGGGCGATTTCGCCGGTTTCAAGCGTGACGGTGTGCTTGCCGTACTGGAAGGTTTTGGTGATTTTTGCCACGGGGGATGTCCTTGGGGAAATGCTGTCTTCGAATGGACCGCGGGCGACCCTTGCCGCCGACGGGTGACCGGAAGTCCGGTCCTGGCGTTTGATGCGGTACTACCAAAACAAAACCGCGGCGCATTCCTGCGCCGCGGTCGGGATTCTTGCTTAGCGACGCAGGCCGAGCTTTTCGATCAGGGCCTTGTAACGAACGGCGTCTTTCTTCTTCAGGTAGTCCAGCAGGCTGCGGCGGCGGTTGACCATCTGCAGCAGACCGCGACGGCTGTGGTGATCCTTCTTGTGGGTCTTGAAGTGGCCGGTCAGCAGTTCGATGCGGGCGGTGAGCAGGGCCACCTGGACTTCCGGGGAGCCGGTATCGGCCGAGCTGCGCTTGTTGTCTTCAATGACCTTCTGGGTGTCGATCGACATATCTGTTTTCTCTTGGATGCGTGGCCCGCAGAAACGCCCCATTGGCGTACCGCGCGACTCGCCGTTAACGAAAGGATGAACCCGCAGACGCGGGAAAGCCTGAAAAGGCCGCGAAATTGTAACGGTCGCGGCCTCCCGGGACAAGCGCCGGGTAGGTCCGGGTCAGAGGTTGAAGCGGCGCTGGGGGGACAGCCGGCCGGTCGAGTCGACCTCGCCAAGCCCCTGGATCCGGTCCTCCGGGCCATACACGGCCACGGTACCGGGCGGCCAGGCCGGATCGCGCAGGCGCTGGCCCACGCAGAAGCGCGGCGCCTGTTCAGCATCCAGATCGACCCGTGGATAGTCGGCCAAGCCCGCTGCCAGCGGCAGAAGCAGCGCCTCCATGGCAGGCTCGTCGCCCTGCTCCGCCAAGGCGCGCAGGGTGTCCAGGGTGACCATGGGGGCGTCGCGGAACGGGTCCACCCAGAGCCGGCGCAGGCCGGCAATGTGCGCACCACAGCCCAGCGCTTCGCCCAGGTCGCGGGCCAGGCTGCGGATGTAGGTGCCTGAACCGCAGGTCACGCGCAGCGACAGCCGGGTCGGCTGCTGGTCCAGGATCTCGATGGCATGGACCTCCACATCGCGTTCGGGCGCGTCGATGGTCTCGCCCCGGCGGGCCTTCAGGTACAGCGGTTCCCCCCCCTGCTTGAGCGCCGAGAAAATCGGGGCGCGCTGACGTATCCGGCCCTTCAGGGGGGCCAGGGCCACTTCAAGCTGGTCGCGGCTGATCGACGGTACCGCCCGCTCCAGCAGCACGCTGCCGTCGGCATCGTCGGTATCGGTGGTCTGGCCCAGCACGATGTCGGCGTCGTAGGCCTTGGCCGCGCCCAGCAGCAGGCCGGCGATCTTGGTGGCTTCACCGAAGCACAGCGGCAACAGGCCGGTGGCCAGCGGGTCCAGGCTGCCGGTGTGGCCGCCCTTCTCGGCGCGGAACAGGCGGCGGGCCACCTGCAGCGCGGCGTTGGAGCTCATGCCGGTGGGCTTGTCGAGCAGGAGGATGCCGTCCAGGCGACGGAAGGTGATTCGGGTCATGGTGTTTCGCCGGGATTGGTCGTGCAGGCACGCAGGGCGGGCCATACAGGACAACAGCCCTTGCGGGCTGTTGGTTTATTCGGGTTTGTCTTCGCCGTCGTCGCCGTCTTTGGCGTTGCGGCTCTTTTCGGCCGCGAGCGTGTCGGGCAGGTCGCGCAGGAGGTTGTCGATGTGCTCGCCACGGTCGACCGAATCGTCGTAGTGGAAGTGCAGCTCCGGCACGTGGCGCAGCTTCATGGCCTTGGCCAGGTCCATGCGCAGCTCCCAGGCCAGCTCCTTGAGCCCCTTCATCGCTTCGGCCGAACGTTCCGGCATCAGGGCGGTGACGAAGATCTTGGCATGGGCCATGTCACGGGTGACTTCGACGTCGGAAACGCTCACCGAGGGCAAGCCGTGTACACGCACGAGGTTATGCACGAGCGTACCCAGCTCACGGCGGATCTGGGCGGAAACACGGTCGGTTCGATGGAAGGTTTTCGGCACGGGGAACTCTTCAATATTCGGATGGGCGGGTCACGACCAACGGTCGTGACCTACCGGTGGGACCGGGACCAGGCGGACGGGTCCCGAGACCTGGTAGGGCCCGACCGTTGGTCGGGCCGCTTCCACATTACAGGGTGCGCGGCACTTCGATACGCTCGAAGCATTCGATCTGGTCGCCCGGCTTCACATCGTTGTAAGCCTTCACGCCGATACCGCATTCGGTACCGTTGCGGACTTCCTCGACGTTTTCCTTGAAGCGACGCAGCGATTCCAGCTCGCCTTCGAACACCACCACGCTGTCGCGCAGGACGCGGATCGGCTTGCTGCGCTTGACCGTACCTTCGATGACCATACAGCCGGCCACGGCACCGAACTTGGAGCTGCGGAACACGTCGCGGACCTGGGCGATACCGATGATCTCTTCGCGGATTTCCACGCCGAGCAGGCCGGATGCCACCTGCTTCACCTGATCGATCACGTCATAGATGATCGAGAAGTAACGCAGGTCCACGCCGTTGGATTCAATGATGCGACGGGCCGAAGCATCTGCACGCACGTTGAAGCCGATGACAGTGGCCTTGGAGGCCACGGCCGAGTTGGCGTCGGATTCGGTGATGCCGCCCACGCCGGAGTGGATCACGTTGATGCGGATGTCGTCGTTGGACAGCGCGACCAGTGCCTGGCTCAGCGCCTGCACCGAACCCTGCACGTCGGCCTTGATCACCAGGTTCAGCACCTGCTGGCCATCGCCCTTGCCCAGGGTTGCCATGATGTCTTCCATGCGGCTGCCGGCCGACTGCACCAGGCGCGATTCACGGCGCTTGGTTTCGCGCTGCTGCGCGACGTCCTTGGCCAGGCGCTCGTCCTCGACCACCACGAAGTCATCGCCCGCATCCGGCACGCCGGACAGACCCAGCACCTGCACCGGGATGGACGGGCCGGCCTGGTCGGGCTGCTTGCCGGTCTCGTCGAACAGTGCGCGCACGCGGCCGTACTGGATACCGCAGACCAGGTAGTCGCCCTTCTTCAGCGAACCCTGCTGCACCAGCACGGTGGCGATCGGGCCACGGCCCTTGTCCAGCGAGGACTCGATGACCACGCCGCTGGCGCGGCCTTCGGCCACGGCCTTCAGTTCCAGCAGTTCGGCCTGGATCGAGATGGCGTCCAGCAGTTCGTCGATGCCCATGCCAGCCTTGGCCGAGATCTCGACCATCTGGATGTCGCCACCGAAGTCTTCGGCCACGACCTGCTCGGTGAGCAGCTCGTTCTTGACCCGCATCGGGTCCGCGCCGGACTTGTCCATCTTGTTGATCGCCACGATCAGCGGCACACCCGCCGAGCGGGCGTGCTGGATCGCTTCCTTGGTCTGCGGCATGACGCCGTCGTCAGCAGCCACCACCAGCACCACGATGTCGGTCAGCTTGGCACCGCGGGCACGCATCGAGGTAAACGCGGCGTGGCCCGGGGTATCCAGGAAGCTGATGACGCCCTTGGGCGTTTCAACGTGGTACGCACCGATGTGCTGGGTGATGCCGCCGGCTTCGCCGGTGGCTACCTTGGTGCGGCGGATGTAATCCAGCAGCGAGGTCTTGCCGTGGTCGACGTGGCCCATGATGGTGACCACCGGCGGACGCGCAACGGCTTCGCCCTGCTCGCCTTCGTTCAACGCCAGCAGCGCGTCTTCGGCGTCGTTGGTGTTGGCACGGATCACGTTGTGGCCGAGTTCTTCGGTCACCAGCGCAGCAGTGTCGTGGTCGATGGTCTGGGTGATGGTGGCCATCACGCCCATCTTGAACAGCGCCTTGACCACATCGCCGCCCTTGACGGCCAGCTTCTGGGCCAGGTCGGCCACGGTGATGGTGTCGCCGATGGTGACGTCACGCACGATCGGTGCGACCGGACGTTCGAAACCATGGGCACCACCGCCACTGCGCGACTGGTTGCTGTCACGACGGCCGCCGTGCTGGGTGCGACCGGTCGGGCGACCGCGCGAGTTGCTGTTGTTGCCACGGCGCGCGCGATCGGCGGCCGACAGGTGCAGCTGACCGGCAAAGCGGTTGCCACCATCGTCGTCGCGCTTGGCGCCCGGGCGGTTGTTGTTGTTGTTCGAGTTGCGGTCGTCCGCACGTGCAGCCGGACGTGCCGGTGCCGGCGCAGACGGACGCGTGGCACGGGCCGGCGCTTCGCTGGCGGCCGGGCGCGGCGCGGCTACCGGTGCCGGCGGGGCGTTCTTCGCCGCTTCCGCAGCGGCTTCGGCAGCCTTGCGCTCGGCTTCGGCGCGTTCCTTGGCGTCGATCTCTTCCTGGCGCTTGCGTGCGATTTCCTCATCGCGCGCACGGTCCTTCTCGGCCAGTGCACGCTGCTCGTCCAGATTGCGCTGGCGGGATTCCTCCAGCTTGCGCAGGATGTCGGCGCGCTCCTCATCCGGCGTCATCGCCTTGCCACTGGCGTCCTTGGTGTAGGTGCGCTTCTGACGCACTTCAACATTGACGGTGGTCTTGCTGCGGCCGGCGCTGACGGTCACTTCCTGCAACTTGCGACGGTTGAGGGTGATCTTCTTTGCAGCTTCGTCGGCACTTTCGACGGGCTGCTCGGTCTTGCCATGCGAACGACGAAGGAAGCCCAGGAGCTTCACCTTCTCGGTGCTGGTCACGACCTGGTCGGGACCGCTGAACTTCATGCCGGCCTCGGCAAGCTGTTCAAGCAGTTTTTCGACCGGCGTATTGACCAGTTCGGCAAGCTTGCGGATGGTGGTTTGCTGCGACATTCGGATCCTATGATCTGGTTGGCGCTCCTCCGAAACGGGCGAAGGCAGCGCGGAGTCTAAGCCCTGATCGGGTCAGGGCACTGTTCATCGCTGGCTCATTCGCCGCGCTCCAGGCGGGCGATCTCCTCGGCTCGGGCGGCAAGGATCAGGGCGGCGGCGCGCTCCTGGTCCATGTCCTCGATACCGAACTCGAGGATCTCATCGGCGGCCAGGTCCGACAGGTCCTCACTCGTACGCACACCGTGGCCGGCCAGGGCGTAGGCGGTTGCCTCGTCCATGCCTTCCAGGGCGAGCAGGTCTTCGGACGGCGAACCATCTTCCAGACCCTCTTCCACCGCAAGCGCTTCGTTGAGCAGCGCATCGCGGGCACGGGCACGCAGCTCTTCGACGATGTCTTCGTCGAAGCCTTCCACGGCCAGCAGTTCGCCGACCGGGACGTAGGCGATTTCTTCCACGGTGTTGAAGCCTTCGGTCACCAGGATGGCGGCGATTTCTTCATCCACTTCCAGCTTGTCCATGAACAGCTGGCGGGCAACGCCCTGCTCTGCCTCGGACTTGGCGGTCACCTGGTCCTGGGTCATCACATTGAGCTGCCAACCGGTCAGGCGGCTGGCCAGGCGCACGTTCTGGCCGCCCTTGCCGATCGCCTGGGCCAGGCGCTCTTCAGCGACGGCCAGGTCCATGGAGTGCTTGTCTTCATCAACGATGATGGACTGCACTTCCGCCGGCGCCATCGCATTGATGACGAAGTTGGCGGGGTTGTCGTTCCACAGCACGATATCCACGCGCTCGCCATTGAGCTCGTTGGACACCGCCTGCACGCGCGAACCGCGCATGCCGATGCAGGCGCCGATCGGATCGGTGCGCGCATCGTGGGCGAGCACGGCGATCTTGGCGCGGTCGCCCGGATCGCGGGCACAGGCCTTGATCTCGACCAGGCCCTGGCCCACTTCCGGCACTTCGAGCTTGAACAGCTCGATCATGAATTCCGGGGCGGCGCGGCTGATGAACAGCTGCGGGCCACGCGGTTCCGAACGGACTTCGGCCAGGTAACCGCGCACGCGGTCGCCAGCGCGCAGCACGTCGCGCGGAATGCCCTTGTCCTTCGGGATGAACGCCTCGGCGTTGCCGCCCAGGTCCACGTAGATGTTGCCGCGCTCGGCGCGCTTGACCACGCCGGTGACCAGCTCGCCCACGCGGTCCTTCCACGCATCGACCACCTGCTGGCGTTCGGCTTCGCGCACGCGCTGGACGATCACCTGCTTGGCGGCCTGCGCCGCAATGCGGCCGAAGTCCGGGTTTTCGATCTGCTCTTCGATGTAATCGCCCACTTCGACGCCTTCGGCTTCGTCGATGGCATCCATCAGACGAACCTGACGGTCGGGCGATTCCATCACCACGTCATCGGCCACCACTTCCCAGCGGCGGAAGGTTTCGTAGGTGCCGTCCTTGTGGTCGATCGACACGCGCGCCAGCACTTCCTCATCGGGATAGCGCTTCTTCGCGGCCGACGCCAGTGCTGCTTCGATCGCATCGAAGATCACTTCACGCGGAACGCCTTTTTCATTGGCGACCGCGTCCACTACCAGCAAAAGTTCCTTGCTCATTGTTGGCTCACTCCGCGCGCGGCTTCTTGGCCGCCGGCTCGTTGGATGGTTTCTTGTTCGCCTTGCCACCCTGCTTGGGTGCCGGGCCAGTCGGTTTGGTCGGAGCCAGGCCGAGGGCGGCCCAGTCCGGCATGATGCGTGCCTTCTCGATATTCTCGACGTCGGCGGTAAACGGGGAATTGTCGACCTTGAAGGTGACGGTCTTCTGCTCGGCATCGACGCCGAGGATTTCGCCCTGCAGGCGACGACGGCCGTCCTGCGGCAGCTTCAGGGTGACCTTGGCCGACTCGCCCACCGCACGTTCGAAATGGTCGAAGGTGAACAGCGGACGATCCACGCCGGGCGAGGACACTTCCAGCGTGTAGTTGGCGGTGATCGGGTCTTCCACGTCCAGCTGGGCCGACACTTCGCGGCTCACGCGTTCGCAGTCGTCGATGTTGACGACACGCTCGGGCTGTTCTGCCAGCGGCACGTCGATATAGAGGCGCAGCGTTGCGCCGCCCGGGGCGGTCAGGTACTCCACACCCAGCAGCTCGAGACCCAGCGACTGAACGGTGGGGGCGAGCAGATTCGCGATTTCGGTTGCCTTGTCGCTCACAGTCTGCCTTGGTTCGTTGAAAGAGGTGCTGCCCCGGCGCACGGCCTGGGGCCCGGAAACAACAAAGGGCCCGCTGGGCCCCTTGTCCGGTACGACTCCGGTCATGCTGGATTCCGGTTGCAGATCACGCGCGGTGCGTGAAGCTGCGAGCCCAGCCTTCCGGGGGGTCACGACTACCTGAGGGGAAGTCGCACGGCCCGGAAGCCGGTCGCGGGACGGTCCGCATTCCAGGGAATGGGTCCAGTCAGGTAGTCCGCTAAGCCGTGGATGATAGCGGTTGCACCGCGCTGGTGCAACGGGCGCGGGCGCCAGATGGCCGGATCCGCCCCTGCATTCAGCTTCGTTGAGGCCGCTGCCCGTCCCAACGAAAAAAGCGACCCCGTTGCCAGGATCGCCTTTTCGTCTACTGCATCTGCACTGCAGATTTTCTGTGGTAGCGGGGGCAGGATTTGAACCTGCGACCTTCGGGTTATGAGCCCGACGAGCTGCCAGACTGCTCCACCCCGCAGCAGAAGCGGAATTGTAATGGGAGTTGGCAACGTTGGCAACCCCTGATGCAGTGACTGGTCAAATGAGCCGAAGTTGCCGCTGCGTACTCCGCCCCCTGGCACGGTTGTGCAGTTCGGAATTCCGGACGGCTGAAGCCGCCCGCTTGATTCCGGTTTGGGGCTGGAACGCCACCGGAGGATGCGGCGCCGTCAACTTCCCAGTTGCGCCCCAACCGCCAAATGTTCTTTCAGGGTAAGCAAATGTCGGGACACCGAAATCATCGGCAATTACCTGCCCCATTGCTGCCTTGCCCCCAGCCGCTCCGAAGCAGGCGTTGAGTTCAATGTAATCCACCGGAGCGCGACCGCCACCCGTTGCCTTCACGTGCTGAGCCAACTGGCGCCCGTCCAACGGTGTTGAACCCCACTTTACCCTGTAAGGGCTGCCGTGCCCCAGAATCGACATGCCCACGCCGCCGTGGGCGTAACGTCTACGAATGATGATCTCACCCTGCAATCCTCGCCCTTGCGCAATTTTTACTGCGGGGATCGCGGAACGTGTCGAATACAGCGCATGACCACCTGCAAGTATTCCAGCCCCCAGCAACAGACCGCCCGCAATGGCACCGAACAGGGCGGCGCCCTTTCGATCACCCGACACGACTTTTGAAACCGCCGCCACGCCCATTGCCACTGCACCAAGCCCCATCAAAGCGGCGATCGGAGCCATGAAATGTCCGCTGGGATCAGAGAAGTTAACGGGATCGCCGCCACAGTAGGCGTAAACGTTCACGCCACCTCCGCCGAATGGACTGCTCTCATCCGGGCTGTGAAAGCGCATCAGCACCGGGTTGTAGATGCGATACCCATTGCCCAGGAACTGCCAGGCTGCGCCCGGCTCATGCAGCTGGCCGTTGTAGCCCAGCCAGCCACGGGTCTCCCCTTGGTGGCCGGCGCGCGGCCAGGTTGTGGGAAGTGACGGCATGGAACCCCCTTCGGCGCGCGGTCCGCGCCAGGCGTGTGTCCCCCGACGCGCCGATCATTGGCCCGGCGGAATTAAACCGTGGTGATGACGTGTTCCCCGCCCCTGTTGCAACATCAGCGTGCCCGCACTGCCTGCGCCGCTAGGGCGATAACGCGCATGCGGATATGGGGTCGTCGGTACCCTCACCGCAAGCCCGACAGGCGCTGCATCACGCTCGCCCGGGTTCTCCGGTTCAGCGCGGTATTGCGTATGGCCGTGTTGACCCGTGCAAGTCCGGTCTGGGGATGGAACACCCTGGCGTGGTACACGCCCATGGGCCTGTGGGTGAACGCATTGCCTGCGACCGGGCCCACGAAGCCGATGACCGGCTGCCCCAGGCCATCGGCCACCACCTGCGCCTGCGGCGCCGGCCCGGTCCCCGAGTTGCACGACAGATAGATCAGCGGCTTGTCGCCCAGCCCCTTCGACCTGAGAAACGCGGTCATCTCGGTACCGTCCATGGGCGTGTTGCCGACCAGGGACCCGTTGGAACTTCCATGGACGTCGAGCCAGTCCTTGTTCTTTCCGCGGTGGATGCGCACCTCTCCCAGGCGCGAGCTCGATTGCCTGCGGACCAAGGCGCGAGCGCCGAGCGCCGCCAGCGCCGCGACAGCAAAGGCGCCTCCCAGCATGGCCAGGAACTTTGCACTTTTGCTGTCGCCGGTGATGGCAACTGCACCGGACGCGCCGAACAACGCCACCGCGCCACCTCCGAATAACGTCGCGATCGGCATCAGGAAGTGGCCGGTGGGATCGGCATGGTTGATCGGATCGCCAGCGCAATAGCTATAGGCGTTGATCCCACCACGGTCGAAGGGGCTGCTGTCGTCGGGGCTGTGGAAGCGCCCCAGCCGCGGGTTGTAGATCCGGTAGCCATTGCCCAGAAACTGCCAGCACCTGCCCGGCTCGTGCAACACGCCGTTGTAGCCGAGTCGCACGCGCACTGCCGGCAGGGCATGACTGGCCTGCCGGCGGCTGAGGCCTGCAAGGCGAATGGCACACGGCACCGTCATACAGGGTAAATCGGCGTCGCCTGGTCCCACCGTGCCGACCCTTCGCGGATGGTCGCCTGGCGCACACGCAGCGACACCCGGGGCGGCTCGCGTGCAGTGCGCAGGACAGATGGCGGCGGCGGTGGTGGGGGCAGGTCGGACGAAACCACGGCACGACGTCGAGGCTGCGCGCGCCGGATCGCGACTGTCGGCGGCGGGCTCGACGGCGCCACGCGGTTGGACACCGTTGGCGTGCCAAATCGCGCGGGGGGTGAGAGCGGAACGGGCGCGGCCGGTGTTGTCGGCGTGAGTGGTGCCATGGGCGGCGCCGACGCTGTAAAGGGGGTAGCTGCTGGCGTCGGCGTGGTTGGCGTCGGGAGTATCTTGCGCTTCATCCAGACGTGACGGCCCGTCGTGAGCGCACCAGCAGCCAGTATCACCGCCCCGGCTATCGCAAGTTTCCGCTGCGTATCGTTGGTGGATGCCACCGCCAGACCCACCGCTGCCAACGAACCCGCCGTGGTGACGAATACCGGCGTCAGCAGCGGGGTCCGGAACTTGAAGCCGACCAGGTTTGCGAACACATTGAGCGACCAGTGGCCACTGGGATCCACCTGATTGATCGGATCAAGCCGGCAATAGGTGTAAGCGTTGAGACCGCCCTTGCCAAACGGGCTCAGGTCGTCGGGGCTGTGAAACCGCATCAGCACCGGGTTGTACACGCGGTACCCATTGCCGAGGATCTGCCAGGACCCGGGGGCCTCATGCAAAACCCCGTTATAGCCAAGCATGGAAGACGATGAGGACACGGTCACCCCTGGCCTGTGAGCCGACTTATGCGTGTGTCCCCCGACAAGCCCACGAAATACGCCCACCGCAATTAAAAGGGCGTGTAGAGCGGGGCTCTGACCCGCCGCCCCTGCCCTGCACCACCCAACAAAAAAGCGACCCCGTTGCCGGGATCGCTTTTTCGTCCACTGCCGCCGGCATGCACCGGGGCTATTTGGTAGCGGGGGCAGGATTTGAACCTGCGACCTTCGGGTTATGAGCCCGACGAGCTGCCAGACTGCTCCACCCCGCAGCAGAAGTGGTTGAGTTGATCCGTACCGCAACGATGTTCTGGCGAAACCGCTGCATCAACAACTCAGGAAACGAATATTACACTAATTGCGCAGCTTTGTATCGTTTTTCAGGCGAGATGCGCAAAAGCCTGCTGGCACCACACCATGATCGGGTTCCAGGCAAGGCCGAGCGCCAGCAGCGCCAGGGCATTCACGCCCAGCACCACACCCAGCACGCGGTCGTTGTTGGCCGGCAGCGGCTCGCCCACCGGCTCATCGAAGTACATGACCTTGATGACGCGCAGGTAGTAGAAGCAACCGATCACCGCACAGATCACGCCCAGGATGGCCAGCCACAGCATGCCGCCGTTGATGGCCGCGCCCAGCACCGCCAGCTTGGTCCAGAAGCCCAGGAACGGCGGGATGCCAGCCATGGACGCCATGATGCACAGGACCAGGCCTGCCATCCACGGGTTGCGGGCGTTGAGGCCCTTAAGGTCGTCGATCTTCTCGGCTTCGAAGCCGTTGCGCGACAGCGCGATGATCGCGCCGAAACCGGCGGTGGACATGATCGCGTAGCTCAGGGCGTAGAACAGCGCCGCCGCATAGCCACGCTCGCCGCCACCGGCGATGCCGAGCAGCAGGAAGCCGATGTGCGACACGGTGGAGTACGCCAGCATGCGCTTGAGGTTGCTCTGCGCGATCGCCATCAGGTTGCCGACCACCAGCGACAGCGCGGCCAGGCCACCAATCAGGTACTTCCATTCGTCCGACAGCGGGCCCACGCCCACTTCCAGCAGGCGGTAGGCCATGCCGAACGCGGCCAGCTTCGGGGCCGAGCTGATGAACAGCGCAACCGGTGCCGGGGCACCCTGGTACACGTCGGGCAGCCACATGTGGAACGGGGCGGCACCGAGCTTGAAGGCCACGCCGGCGATCATGAACACCGCGCCGGTCAGCAGCAGCATCTTCTCGTCGGAGTTCGGGATGGCCGCGTTGATGGCATCCAGGTGCAGCGAACCGGTGGCACCGTAGACCAGCGACATGCCGTACAGCAGCAGGCCCGAGGCCAGCGAACCCAGCACGATGTACTTCATCGCCGCTTCGGTGGCCAGGCCGTTGTCACGGTTGCTGGCGACCAGCGCATAGGAGCACAGCGCCAGCAGTTCCAGGCCCAGGTACACCATCAGCAGGCTGCCGGCCGACACCAGGATCATCATGCCGGAGGTGGCGAACAGGATCAGTACCGGGATTTCGCCCTGGAACAGATCACGTTCGCGCAGGTAGCTCCAGCCATAGACCAGGGTCAGGCCGCTGCAGAGCACGATCACGGCCTTCATGACGTCGGCCGCGGTATCGCGGACGAACATGCCGTGGAAGACCTCGCCCTGCCCGCCCACGCCGGTGGCGAGCATGAACAGCACGACCGCCAGTGCAGCGACCGAGAACAGGTGGGTCCAGATCTTGTTCTGCTTGCTGATGAACAGATCGAGGATCAACAGGGTGAACGCACTGCCGATCAGCACCAGCTCCGGAGCGAGCGGCGGCAGGTCAGCGGCGGTCAGTGGCAACAGCGGCGAGGTGGTCATCATCAAATCCTGGAATTACAGCAACTTGCTGGATGCGATCTGCATCGCCAGCTTCGCGATCGAGGGTTCCATCAGGTCGGTCAGCGGCTTGGGATACAGACCCAGCGCCAGCGTACCCACGGCGAACACACCCAACACCAGCCATTCACGGCCGTTGATGTCCTTCAGTTCGGCCACATGCGCATTGGCCACTTCACCGAAGAACACGCGCTTGTACAGCCACAGCGTGTAGGCAGCGGTGATCACCAGCGTGGTTGCGGCGGCCAGGGCCAGCCACGGATTACGCTGGAAGCTGGCCATGATGATCATGAACTCGCCCACGAAACCGCTGGTGCCCGGCAGGCCGGCATTGGCCATGAAGAACAGCATGGCGAAGGTGGCGAACCACGGCATCACGTTGACCACGCCGCCGTAATCGGCGATGCGGCGGCTGTGCATGCGGTCGTACAGCACGCCCACGCAGGAGAACATCGCACCGGACACGAAACCGTGCGAGACCATCTGCACCATCGCACCCTGCAGGCCCAGGCGGGCTGCATCGGCGTTGCCGGCATCACGCACCAGCCACAGGGCGATGAAGGTGCCCAGGGTGACAAAGCCCATGTGCGCGATCGAAGAATAGGCGATCAGCTTCTTCATGTCGTCCTGGACCAGGGCGACCAGGCCGACGTAGATCACCGCGATCAGCGACAGCGCGATGACCAGCCATGCCCATTCCTGCGAGGCGTCCGGCACGATCGGCAGGTTGAAGCGCAGGAAGCCGTAGCCACCGATCTTCAGGGCGATGGCGGCCAGGATCACCGAACCGGCGGTCGGCGCCTCCACGTGGGCGTCCGGCAGCCAGGTGTGGACCGGGAACATCGGCACCTTGACCGCGAAGGCGATCAGGAAGGCGAAGAAGATCCAGGTCTGCTCCTGGGCCGACAGCTGCAGCTGGTACAGGTCGGCCAGCTGGAAGCTGCCGCCCTTCAGGTACAGGTAGATCAGCGCCACCAGCATCAGCACCGAGCCGAGGAAGGTGTACAGGAAGAACTTCAGCGCGGCGTAGATGCGGCGCGGGCCGCCCCAGACACCGATGATCAGGAACATCGGGATCAGCATCGCTTCGAAGAACACGTAGAACAGCATCGCGTCGGTCGCAGCAAAGATGCCCACGGTGACGCCTTCCAGGATGAGGAAGGCGGCCACGTACTGGTTGACCCGCTTGTCGATGGCGCTCCAGGCACCGATCAGCGCCAGCACCGAGACCAGGGTGGTCAGCAGGATCAGCGCGATGGCGATGCCATCCACGCCCAGGTTGTAGCCGATGTCGTAGGCCGGGATCCAGGCGCGGGTCTCGACGAACTGCAGTGCGTCGTTGGCCACGTCGTAGCCGCTGAGCAGCGACAGGCTGATCACGAAGGTCAGTACCGCCACGCCCAGCGACGCCCAACGGGCGGTCTGCGCATCACGGATGGCAAGGATCAAGGCACCGCCGAGGATCGGCAGCCAGATGAGAACACTGAGTAGAGGCCAGTTCGACACGTCTTCTTATTCCGTACAGGTCATCAACGCAGGTAATGCATCAGGACGCCCAGGAGGGCAATCAGGCCGATGATCATCGCGAAGGCGTAGTGATAGAGGAAACCGGATTGGGTGCGACGCAGCAGGTTGGCCGCCAGATCGATCAGGCGTGCCGAACCGTTGACCACCACACCATCGACGATGTTCGTGTCGATCGCGCGCGAAACCTTGCCCAGCTTGATGCCGCCACCGGCGAAACCGCCGATCCAGAGCTTGTCGAACCCGTACTTGTTCTCCAGCACCGACACCAGCGGCGCAAAGGTCTTGCGCGACTTCGTGGCCAGTTCCGGCTTCCACAGGTAGAACAGGGCCGCCAGCAGGAAGCCTGCCACGGTCAGGAAGAAGGCCGGAGCCATCATGCCGTGCAGGGCGAACGCCACCGGACCATGGAACTCTTCAGCCAGGGCACCAATGGTGTTGCGTGCCGGGTCGTAGAAATCGACCACGCCGGTGAAGAACGAATGCACCTGGCCCGGGATGCCGTGCTCGGCATGGTGACCGGCCCAGTCGGTGCCGTACAGCATCGGACCGATGCTGAAGAAACCGATGAAGATGGACGGAATCGCCAGCAGGATCAGCGGCAGCGTCACCACCCACGGAGTTTCGTGCGGCTCATGCGGACCGTGGCCATGGCCGTGGTCGTCATGGTGCGCGTCACCGTGGTGGGCGTCGCCATGATGGGCATCGGCATGCGCATCAGCGGCATGGTGATCGTCATGGCCATGGCCATGATCATCATGCGAGTCGCGGAAGCGTTCCTTGCCATGGAAGGTCAGGAACAGCAGGCGGAAGCTGTAGAAGCTGGTGACGATCACGCCACCCAGCACGGCCCAGTAGCCATAGGTCGCCACCCAGCTCGACGACACGTGCGCGTGGTGCTGCGCGGCCTCGATGATGGTGTCCTTGGAGTAGAAGCCGGAGAAGAACGGCGTACCGACCAGGGCCAGGGTGCCGATCCACATGGTGATGAAGGTGATCGGCATGTATTTGCGCAGGCCGCCCATCTTGCGCATGTCCTGCTCGTGATGCATGGCGATGATCACCGAGCCCGCGCCGAGGAACAGCAGCGCCTTGAAGAAGGCGTGGGTCATCAGGTGGAACACGGCCGCCGAGTAGGCCGACACGCCCAGTGCAACGGTCATGTAACCCAGCTGGGACAGCGTGGAATACGCGACCACGCGCTTGATGTCGTTCTGCACGATGCCGATGAGGCCGGTGAAGAACGCGGTGGTGGCACCGATGAACAGCACGAAGTTCAGCGCGGTCTGCGACAGCTCGAACAGCGGCGACATGCGGGTGACCATGAAGATGCCCGCGGTGACCATCGTCGCGGCGTGGATCAGCGCCGAGATCGGGGTCGGGCCTTCCATCGAGTCCGGCAGCCACACGTGCAGCGGAACCTGGGCCGACTTGCCCATGGCGCCGATGAACAGGCAGATGCAGATGATGGTGGCGGTCGCCCAGATGACCGGTGCCTCGGTGATCTGGAGGGAGCTGCCAAACAGGGTGATCGCACCGGACCACACCTGGACGTGCGAGTACTGGCTGTTGACCAGCATGTCCGAGGCATTGGCGAACACGGTGGCGTAGTCCAGCGAACCGAACACCCACAGCACGCCGGCAATACCCAGGATGAAGCCGAAGTCACCCACGCGGTTGACCAGGAACGCCTTCATGTTGGCGAAGATCGCGGTCGGGCGCTTGAACCAGAAGCCGATCAGCAGGTACGACACCAGGCCCACCGCTTCCCAGCCGAAGAACAGCTGCAGGAAGTTGTTGCTCATCACCAGGGTGAGCATCGAGAAGGTGAACAGCGAGATGTAGCTGAAGAAGCGCTGGTAGCCCGGGTCATCCTGCATGTACCCGATGGTGTACACGTGGACCAGGAAGGACACGAAGGTGACCACGACCATCATCATCGCGGTCAGCTTGTCGATCATGAAACCGACATGCGCCGAATACTGGCCGACCTCGAAGAAGGTGTAGACGTTCTGGTTGAACGGCTGCGCGCCGCCCCACAGCAGCTGGTAGAACACGTAGCTGGACAGCACGCAGCTGACCGCGACACCCAGGATGGTGACGGTCTGCGCGCCGATGCGCCCTACCTGACGACCGAACAGGCCAGCGATGATGCTGCCGACCAGTGGTGCAAGCACCACGGCGATCAACAGACTCTTGGAGAGAGTAATTTCCATCTACGGATCAGCCCTTCAGCGAATCGACTTCGCCGACATTGATGGTGCGGCGGGTACGGAACAGGGTTACCAGGATCGCGAGGCCGATCGCGGCCTCGGCCGCGGCCACGGTGAGGATGAAGAACACGAACAGCTGCCCGGCCGTGTCACCCATTTCGCGCGAGAACCCGACGAAGTTGATGTTCACCGACAGCAGCATCAGTTCGATGGACATCAACAGCACGATGATGTTCTTGCGGTTGAGGAAGATGCCGGCGAGGCTGATGCAGAACAGCAGCGCGCCGAGTGCCAGGATATGACCGAGGGTGATCACGGGGCAGCCTCCTCGTTGCTGGACGGCTTGGTGTTGGTGTGGACCACCGGGGTTTCCGACGCCATCTTGACCACGCGCAGGCGATCACGGCCCTTGACCATGGTCTGCTCGGTCGGGTTCTGGGTCTTCAGGCCGGTGCGGCGACGCAGGGTCAGCATCACGGCGGCGACCACGGCCACGGTCAGGATGACGGCGGCGAACTCGAACGGCAGCAGGTACTCGGTGAACAGGCTGCGCGCCAGCCAGGTGATGTTGGAGCTGTCGGCGGCCAGCGCGGCGGCGTTGTCGGCCGGCAGCGGGTTGACCGCCCTGCCCTTCACGCCGATCAGGATCAGCATCTGCACCAGCATGGTGACCGCGACCACCAGCCCGAGCGGCAGGTAACGGACCCAGCCTTCGCGCAGGTTGGAGGCGTCGATGTCGAGCATCATCACCACGAACAGGAACAGCACCATCACTGCGCCGACGTAGACAAGGACCAGTGCCACGCCGAGGAATTCAGCCCCGACCAGGATCCAGATGCAGGCCACGGAGAAGAAGGTCAGGATCAGGCACAGCACGGCGTAGACCGGATTGCGCACGCTGATCACCGCCGCAGCGGAAATGCCCGCCACGATGGAGAAGACCCAGAAGAAGATATTTACCCAATCCATCATTCAACCTCAGCGGAAAGCGGCATCGGCGGCACGACGCTCGGCGATTTCGGCTTCAAGCCGATCACCGATGGCCAGCAGCTGCGGCTTGGTAACGATGTTTTCGCCACGGTTCTCCAAGTGGTACTCGAGAATATGGGTCTCGACGATCGAGTCCACCGGGCAGCTTTCTTCACAGAAGCCGCAGAAGATGCACTTGAACAGATCGATGTCGTAGCGGGTGGTACGGCGGGTGCCGTCTTCGCGCTTGGCCGAATCGATGGTGATGGCCAGCGCCGGGCACACCGCTTCGCACAGCTTGCAGGCGATGCAGCGCTCTTCCCCGTTGGGGTAGCGGCGCAGCGCATGCAGGCCACGGAAACGCGGCGACTGCGGGAACTTCTCCATCGGGTACATCAGCGTGTACTTGGGCTTGAACGTGTACTTCAGGGTCAGCCACAGACCGCCGAGCAGCTCGAGCAGGAGCAGGCTTTTGAAGTAATGGGTAATTCGATTCATCACTTAGACGCCCTTCTGGATCACGCCGTAGAACACCATCACAGCCGTTACCGCAATCCACGCGATGGTGAGCGGGATGAAGACCTTCCAGCCCAGACGCATGATCTGGTCATAACGGAAACGCGGGAAGCTGGCACGGAACCAGATGTAGGCGCTGGCGAAGAAGAACACCTTCAGCAGCAGCCACGGGGCACCGCCCTTCCAGATCCAGTCGATCCACGGCGAAATGTCCGCCGTGATCCAGCCCTGGAACGGGCTCAGCCAACCGCCGAGGAAGAAGATCGAGATTAGGAAGCTGATCAGGATCATGTTGGCGTATTCGGCCAGGAAGAACAGCGCGAACGCACCACCGGAGTACTCGACCATGTGGCCGGCGACGATTTCCGATTCACCTTCCACCACGTCGAACGGCGCGCGGTTGGTTTCGGCAACGCCGGACACCCAGTACACGATGAACAGCGGGAACAGCGGAATCAGGAACCAGTCGAAGAAGCCGGAGTTGCCGGCCTGCGCCATCACGATGCCGCTCAGGTTCAGGCTGCCGGCCGCGATCATCACGCCGACCAGCGCAAAGCCCATGGCGATTTCGTAACTGATCATCTGCGCCGAGGCGCGCATGGCACCCAGGAAGGCGTACTTGGAGTTGGACGCCCAACCGGCCAGGATGATGCCGTACACGCCCAGCGAGGTCATCGCCAGCAGGTACAGCAGGCCGGCGTTGGCGTTGGACAGCACCACCTGCGCATCGAACGGCACCACCGACCAGGCCGCGAAGGCCGGTGCCAGGGTGATCAGCGGCGCCAGCACGAACATCGCCTTGTGCGAGCTCGCCGGCTGGATGATCTCCTTGAACAGCAGCTTGAAGACGTCGGCGAAGGCCTGGAAGATGCCCATGCCCACGTACATCGGGCCGTGGCGGACGTGCATCCAGCCGATCAGCTTGCGTTCCCAGACCACGAAGAATGCCACCGCGATGATCACCGGCATGGCGATCACCAGGATCTTCAGCACGATCCAGAGCAGCGCGCCAATCTCACCCAGGCCCAGGAGCCATTGGTGGAGCGGGTCGACCGCGTTCAACAGCAATTCGTTCATGCAGCCACCACCGTTACGCGTGCGGCACCCAGCGGTGCGGTTGCACCGTGGCCCGATTCAATCCAGACCGAGCCCGCGGCGACACGGGCGTCGACCACCACCGGCAGCGTGGCGCGACCGGCATCGGTGCCGACCTTGGCCATCTGCCCTTCGACCAGCTGCAGGCGCGCGGCGTCATCGGCATTGAGCACGATGCGCGGCGCGGCGTTGAGCGGGTGCGACTGCAGCGCCTGGGCGCGGCGGACCACTGCATCGGTGCGGTAGATCGCAGCGGTGGACGCCACTTCCAGGCCGTCGCCGGTCACCGGCGTTGCCGCCGAGGTGGACACGGTGACGCTGACCGGAGCCAGGCTGGCACGCAGGCCGGCCAGGTCGGTGAACTCGAATCCGGCCAGGGCCAGTTCGCCGCCCAGTGCGCGCAGCACCCGCCAGCCTTCACGGGCCTCGCCCGGCAGCTTGCCGCCGGCACGGGCCGACTGCTCGCGACCATCGAGGTTGGTCAGGGTGGCGTCGATTTCCGGCAGCGCCCCAATCGGCAGGATCACATCGGCCACATCGCGGGTCGAGGCGCAGGCGAACTGGCTGAAAGCCACGACCTGGGCACCGGCCAGCGCCTTGCGGGCGGCGGCGGTATCGGCGAAATCCAAACCCGGCTCGATGCCGTACAGGGCATAGGCCTTGCGCGGCTGGGCCAGCATGGCGCTGACGTCCTTGCCGGCCGGCAGCACGCCGGCGCGGGACAGGCCCACGGCATTGGCGCCCTGCGGAATGCGGCACAGCTTGGCCCCGGTGGCGGCGGCGAAGTCACGCGCGGCAGCGCGGATCGCGGCAGCCTGCGGGTGGTTTTCGGCGATGCCACCGACGATCAGCACGGCGGTGCCGGTCACGGCCTGGCGCAGGTCGGCGTTGCCCAGGGCCTCGACGAACTTCGACGGGGCCACGATCTGCTTGCCGGCCAGCTTGAAGGCGAAATCGAAATCGACCGGGTTGATCGCGTGGATCTTCGCGTTGCGCGTGGTCTGCGCCTTGCGCAGGCGGGCGTGCAGCAGCGGCAGCTCGTGGCGGATGTTGCTGCCGAGCACGACGATGCTGTCGGCGCCTTCGATCTCGGCCAGCGACAGGCCGAAGATCTCGGCAGTGGCGGCGTCGGAGAAGTCGCGATTGTTGATGCGGTGGTCGATGTTGCCGGTACCCAGGCCGCTGGCGAGACGGGCCAGCAGGGTGCCCTCCTCGTTCGAGGCCGACGGGTGCACCAGCACGCCGAGGTCGTCGCCCTTGTTGGCCGACAGGATCTCGCGGGCAGCGGCCAGGCCTTCAGCCCAGCTCACTTCCTGCCATTCGCCGTTGACCTTGCGCAGCGGCTTGACGGCGCGGTCGGCGCTGTACAGGCCCTGGTGCGAATAACGGTCGCGGTCGGACAGCCAGCATTCGTTAACCAGTTCGTTGTCGCGCGGCACCGAACGCAGCACTTCGCCGCGGCGCACGTGCAGGAACAGGTTCGAGCCCATCGCGTCGTGGTAACCCAGCGATTCGCGCGCGGTCAGTTCCCACGGACGGGCGCGGAACTGGAACACCTTGTTGGTCAGCGCGCCGACCGGGCACACGTCGACGACGTTGCCGGACAGCTCGGTGGTCAGCGGCTTGCCGTCGTAGGTGCCGATCTGCAGGTTTTCACCACGATACATGCCACCCAGTTCATAGGTACCGGCGACGTCGGCGGTGAAGCGGACGCAGCGGGTGCACTGGATGCAGCGGGTCATTTCGGTGGCGACCAGCGGACCGATGTCCTCGTCGGGCACCACGCGCTTGCGCTCGTTGAAGCGGCTCACCGAACGGCCGTAGCCGAGCGAGACGTCCTGCAGCTCGCACTCGCCGCCCTGGTCGCAGATCGGGCAGTCCAGCGGGTGGTTGATGAGCAGGAACTCCATCACCGAACGCTGGAACTTCAGGGCCTTTTCGCTGCGGGTGGCAACCTTCATGCCATCCATCACCGGGGTGGCGCAGGCCGGCGCAGGCTTGGGCGACTTTTCAACGTCGACCAGGCACATGCGGCAGTTGGCCGCGATCGGCAGCTTCTCGTGGTAGCAGAAGCGCGGGATCGAAATGCCCGCCTTGTCGGCGGCCTGGATGATCATCGAGCCCTTGGGCACGACCAGGGACTGGCCGTCGATTTCGACGGTCACATGCCCTTCCGGCACGATCGCCGGGGTGCCACCAGGATTGTTGGGTTGCGCGCTCATGCGGCGGCTGCCTCCACCTTCTTGCCGTCAACCATCGAATGACCGTTGACGATGTAGTACTCGAATTCGTCCCAGAACTGGCGCAGGAAGCCCTGGATGGGCCATGCCGCCGCTTCACCGAACGCGCAGATGGTGTGGCCTTCGATCTGGCCGGCCACTGCCTTCAACTGGTGCAGGTCTTCCATGGTGGCCTTGCCGGCGACGATGCGCTCGAGCACGCGGTGCATCCAGCCGGTGCCTTCACGGCACGGGGTGCACTGGCCACAGGATTCCTTGTGGAAGAACTGGCTGATGCGGCAGGCGAACTTGACGCAGCACACGCTGTCGTCGAGCACCACGATGGCACCCGACCCCAGGCCGGTGCCCAGGGCACGCAGGGTGTCGTAGTCCATCTGCAGGCCCTTGAGCTCTTCGGCCTTCAGCACCGGCATCGAGACGCCGCCCGGCACCGCGCCCTTCAGGGTGCGGCCCGGCTTGAGCCCGCCGGCCATTTCCAGCAGTTCGTCGAAGGTGGTGCCCAGCGGCACTTCGAAGTTGCCGCCCTTCTGCACGCAGCCGGAGACCGAGAAGATCTTCGGGCCGCCGTTCTTGGTCAGGCTCAGGCCCTGGAACCACTCCGGGCCGTTGCGGATGATCGCCGGCACCGAGGCATAGGTCTCGGTGTTGTTGATCGTCGACGGCTTGCCGTACAGGCCGAAGTTGGCCGGGAACGGCGGCTTGTAGCGCGGCTGGCCCTTCTTGCCTTCCAGCGACTCCATCAGCGCGGTTTCTTCGCCGCAGATGTAGGCACCTGCGCCGAGCGCGCCATAGATGTCGATGTCCACGCCGCTGCCGAGGATGTCCTTGCCCAGCCAGCCGTTCGCATACGCGTCGGCAAGGGCCTGCTCGAAGTTCTCGAACGGCTCGTGGTGGAATTCACCACGCAGGTAGTTGTAGCCCACGGTGCTGCCGGTGGCGTAGCAGGCGATTGCCATGCCTTCCACCACCGAATGCGGGTTGTAACGCAGGATGTCGCGGTCCTTGCAGGTACCCGGCTCGGATTCGTCCGAGTTGCACAGGATGTACTTCTGCATGGTGCCCTTGGGCATGAAGGACCACTTCAGGCCGGTCGGGAAGCCGGCGCCACCGCGGCCGCGCAGGTTCGACTGCTTGACCATCTCGATGACCTGCTCCGGCGAGATCTTCTCTTCGAGGATCTTGCGCAGGGCGGCATAACCACCGGTCTTGAGGTAGTTCTCGTACGACCACGGGGTGTCGTAGTGCAAGGTGGTGTAGACCACCTGGTGCGGCAGCGGTGCGGGACCGACCGGGCCCTGGGGTGCGTGATGATGTGCCATGTCTTACTCCAACCCGTCCAGCAGCTCGTCGACTTTCTCGACGGTCAGGCGCTCGTGGTAATGGCCGTTGATGACCATCATCGGCGCACCGGCGCAACCGGCCAGGCATTCTTCTTCACGCTTGAGGTAGATGCGGCCATCGGCGGTGGACTGGCCGGTCTTGCAGCCGAGCTTCTTCTCGGCATGCGCGACCAGGTCTTCGGCGCCGTTCAACCAGCAGCTGATGTTGGTGCAGAAGGCAACGTTGTGGCGGCCGACCTTTTCCAGCTCGAACATCGAGTAGAAACTGGCCACTTCGTAGGCCCACACCGGCGGCAGGTCCAGGTACTTGGCCACGCCGGCGATCAGCTCGTCGGTCAACCAACCGGCGTTCTGTTCCTGGGCGGCGTGCAGGCCCTGCAGCACCGCCGAACGCTTGCGGTCCGGCGGGAACTTGGACAGCCAGTGATCGATGTGCGCGCGCGTCTTGTCGCTCAACACCACCATCGGGTCGACGTCGCGCGCCGCCTCGAAATTACCCGTCGCCTTCATCGGCCGACCTCAGCGAATACCAAATCGTTAAAAACCAGAACCTGCAGCGCCGGCAGCAGCCGGCGGGTGTCAGGCATCGTGCATGCGGTGGCCATTACCGGTCCACCTCGCCGAACACCAGGTCGTAGGTGCCGATCATGGCCACCACGTCGGCGAGCATGTGCCCGCGCACGACCGAGTCGATCGAGGACAGATGGGCGAAGCCCGGCGCGCGCAGGTGCACGCGGAACGGCTTGTTGGCGCCATCGGACATCAGGTAGCAGCCGAATTCGCCCTTGGGCGCTTCAACCGCGGCGTAGGTTTCGCCGGCCGGGACGCAGTAGCCTTCACTGAACAGCTTGAAGTGATGGATCAGCGCTTCCATGTCGTCCTTCATGTCCTCGCGGCTGGGCGGGGCGACCTTGAAGTTCTTGACCATGACCGGGCCGGGGTTGGCACGCAGCCACTGCACGCACTGCTTGATGATGCGGTTGGATTCGCGCATCTCGGCCACGCGGACCAGGTAACGGTCGTAGCAGTCGCCTTCCTTGCCCAGCGGGATGTCGAAATCCACGGCATCGTACTTGGCGTACGGCTGCTTCTTGCGCAGGTCCCAGGCCACGCCCGAGCCACGCAGCATCACGCCGGTCATGCCCCAGGCATGCGCCAGTTCCGGGCTGACCACGCCGATGCCGACCGTACGCTGCTTCCAGATACGGTTGTCGGTGAGCAGGGTTTCGTATTCGTCGACGCGGCCGGGGAACTCGACCGTGAAGTTTTCCAGGAAGTCCAGCAGCGAACCTTCGCGCGAGGCGTTGAGGTTCTTCAGGGCCTTGCCCTTGTGCCAGCGCGATTCCTTGTACTTGGGCATCTGGTCCGGCAGGTCGCGGTAGACGCCGCCCGGACGGTAGTACGCCGCGTGCATGCGCGCGCCGCTGACCGCTTCGTAGCAGTCCATCAGCTCTTCGCGTTCGCGGAAGGCGTACAGCATCACCGCCATCGCGCCCAGGTCGAGCGCGTTGGAACCCAGCCACATCAGGTGGTTCAGGATGCGGGTGATTTCATCGAACATGGTGCGGATGTACTGGGCACGCTCGGGCGCTTCGATCCCCATCAGGGTTTCGATGGCGCGCACGTAGGCGTGCTCGTTGCACATCATGGACACGTAATCCAGGCGGTCCATGTAACCGATGGACTGGTTGAACGGCTTGGATTCGGCCAGCTTTTCGGTACCACGGTGCAGCAGGCCGACGTGCGGGTCGGCGCGCATGATGGTTTCGCCGTCCATTTCCAGGATCAGGCGCAGCACACCGTGCGCGGCCGGATGCTGGGGACCGAAGTTCATGGTGTAGTTGCGGATTTCCTGGCGCAGTTCGGCCGGGTTGCTCGCAAACGCCTGGTGGGCTTGGTGGATCTGGCTCACTTGCTTGCCTCCGTCTGCGCGCTTTCGCCGGCAGCGGTCTGGAAACGGGCGTCGTCACGGATCACGCGCGGCACGCCGACACGCGGCTCGACCGAGGTGACCGGCTCATAGACAACGCGCTTCTTTTCTTCGTCGTAGCGGACTTCGACGTTGCCGATCAGCGGGAAGTCCTTGCGGAACGGATGCCCCACGAAGCCGTAGTCGGTCAGGATGCGGCGCAGGTCGGGGTGGCCTTCGAAGATCACGCCGAACAGGTCGAACGCTTCGCGCTCGAACCAGTTCAGGCCCGGCCACACGCTGGTCAGCGAGGCGACCACCGGCAGTTCCTCGTTCGGCGCAAAGCAGCGGATGCGCATGGTGAGGTTGTGCTGGTAGGAACGCAGCTGGGCGACCACGGCGTAGCGCTGCAGCGGCACCGGCTGCGGCTGGGCGCCATCGCTGGTTTCGCGGGTGGGGAACTCGCCCCAGGCGAAACGGCCGACGGACTTGCCCTCGACGCCGCGGCTGAAGCCCTGCGAGGAGACATCGGAGGTGTCCCACTCGTCGCTGCCGTAGCCGAGGTAATCCAGGCCGCACAGGTCAACGGCCTGCTCGAAACCGAATTCGTCGCGCAGCGCCAGAGCGGTGGCATGCCAGTCAGCGGCGGGCACTTCCAGCGTCACTTCGCCGCGGGGTTCGACCACGAAGACCTGCGCACCAGCGAAACGTGCGGAAAGTCGGTCGATGAAGGATGCTTGCTCTGCCATGGGGGCTTGGCGTGCTCTTGTCAGGAGGAATGTCAGCGGGCGATGGTCTGCGTACGCCAGATCTTCTTCTGCAGCTGCAGGATCCCGTACACCAGCGCTTCGGCGGTAGGCGGACAACCGGGGACGTACACGTCCACCGGCACCACGCGGTCGCAACCACGCACCACTGCATACGAGTAGTGGTAGTAGCCGCCACCGTTGGCGCAGCTGCCCATGGAGATGACCCACTTCGGGTCCGGCATCTGGTCATAGACCTTGCGCAGGGCCGGGGCCATCTTGTTGACCAGGGTGCCGGCCACGATCATCACGTCGGACTGGCGCGGCGACGGGCGGAACACCACGCCGTAGCGGTCAAGGTCCAGGCGCGCGGCACCGGCATGCATCATTTCAACCGCGCAGCAGGCCAGACCGAAGGTCATGGGCCACATCGAGCCGGTACGTGCCCAGTTCAACAGCGCGTCGACGCTGGTGGTCACATAGCCTTTCTCGAGCAGCGGGTTGTCGCCTTCGGGGCGCAGGATGTCATCGACCCGCCCTTCCGGGACCGGGTTGTTCATCAGGCCATCGAGAGTCTGAATTACTCCCATTCCAGCGCTCCCTTCTTCCAGACGTAAATGAAACCGAGGAAAAGCATGCCCACGAACAGGCCCATCGTGACCAGCGAACGTGCGCCCAGCTCCATGAAGACCTGGGTCCACGGCACGATGAAGATGATTTCCAAGTCAAATACGATGAACTGGATGGCGATCAGGTAGTAGCGCACATCGAACTTCATGCGCGCGTCCTCGAAAGCCTCGAAGCCGCATTCGTACGGCGAGAGCTTTTTCAGATCGGGACGCCGGGGACCGAGGAACCGGCCGACCAGCATCAGCGCAACGCCGATACCGGTGGCAACAATCAGAAACAGCAGAGACGGCAAATATTCGGCCAGCACAGCGATTCTCTCTTGCCTCTGCCGCCACGCCTGCAGGCGTCTTGGCATGGGGGAGTGGACGGAAAACGCTACTGGCGCTTTGCGCGCCAGACGTATCCGCTTACAAACAAAATGGTGCCCAAGAGGGGACTCGAACCCCTACGACCTAAGTCGCTACCACCTCAAGGTAGTGCGTCTACCAATTCCGCCACCTGGGCTTACGTATCGCGCCGGGAGTTCCAATCGAATCCCCCAACGCGCCGCATATTGTAACCGTCTTCAGGGAGTCTGGGAGCCTTCCGAAGGCTTTTCTTCACCCGATTTCGGCGTTTCCGCCTGAGCCGGCACAGTAGCCTGCGGAACCGGCTGCTGGACAGCGGCTTCCGGGGCCTTCGGCACGGCCGGCAGCTCACCTGCGGGGACCGCCGGGGCGCTGGGCGCAACCGGGGCAGACATCACGCCGAGGTCCTGCTGGACCGCCGGGCGCGCGCCATGGCTGGCGTACCAGGCCATGAACAGGCTGATGCCGAAGAACACCACGGCCAGCCACTTGGTCGACTTGGACAGGAAGTTGGACGCGCCGCGCGCGCCGAACACCGTGCCCGAAGCGCCGGCACCGAAACCCGAGCCTGCGGCCGCGCCGGAACCACGCTGCATCAGGATGAGCGCGATCATGGACACCGCGACCAGCACGTAGACCACATTGAGGATCAACATCAGCATTTCGAATCCGCCCTCGGGCATGTCAAATAGCGGCCGCCGCATGGGCGATGGCCAGGAAATCCGCGGCCACCAGCGAGGCGCCGCCCACCAGCCCACCATCGACATCGGGCTGCGCGAACAGTTCCGCTGCGTTGTCGGGCTTCACGCTGCCGCCGTACAGGATGGGCAACGAATCGGCAATTCTAGCATCGAGCTTGGCCACTTCGCCACGGATGAACGCGTGGACCTGCTGGGCCTGCTCCTTGGTGGCGGTGCGGCCGGTGCCAATGGCCCAGACCGGCTCATAGGCCACCACGGCATGCTGGAACCCGGCCGGGCCAACCAGCTCCAGCACGGGCGCCAGCTGGCTGGCGATGACGTCTTCGGTCTGGCCAGCCTCACGCTGCTCCAGGGTTTCGCCCACGCACAGCACCGGCACCAGGCCGGCATGCACGGCGGCGGCGAACTTGCGGGCCACCAGCTCGCTGCTCTCATTGTGGTACTGGCGGCGCTCGGAATGGCCGACGAGCCCGTAGCGGGCACCGACGTCGGCCAGCATGGCGGCGCAGACTTCGCCGGTGTAGGCGCCCTTTTCGTTGGAGCTGACGTCCTGTGAGCCAAAAGCGACGGCACGGCCCTCGAAGGCCTCGACCAGCTCGCCCAGGTACGGCAGCGGCGGCAGGATGACGACCTCTACCCCACCCTTCGGCAGGCTGGCGACGATATCGCTGACCAGGTCGGTCGCGAATTGACGGCTGCCGTGCAGCTTCCAGTTACCGGCGACGATCTTGCGGCGCATGGCGGGGCTCCTTTGGGGTATCAGCCGGCAATGATACCGGATGTAACGAATGCGCGTTTCCCGAAAACGCTTACATTTCAAATGGATATTGCAGGAGCCAGAGCCAGAGCCAGAGGCAGAGCCAGAGCAGATCTAGGTTACCGGCTCGTATGGGTTGCGGGGCCGGGCCGGGTGGGGTCACGGGACACGCCGTGAACCCATCCATGGGGGCTTGGCAAAAACATCCATGTTTTTGACAGTCCCTACACCCCACCCGCCCCGACCCCGCCCACGCATGGTCGGCGCGCACGCAGTAGAGCGGTAAGGCGTACCGACCAACGGTCGGCACCTACCGGAACGATCGATCACCCATTGGTAGGCCACGACCGTTGGTCGTGGCGCTGTTTCCGTCCGGCATCGACCCACCTTCGGGGGCGAGGGCCGGTAGAAACCAATAGCCAGGCTGTTCGCGTATGAAACAAGCCACTAATAGAAAAGGCCACCTGATGGTGGCCTTTCCCAATCACTTCAGCTTGATCTCACGCAGTCGCTCTTCGAGGAAGCCATGCGCGGTGATCGGCTCCGGGTAGCGGCTCGGGTTTTCCGGGGTGATGCAGGTCGGCAGCACGTCGATCAGGAAGTCCGGGTTGGGGTGCAGGAAGAACGGCACCGAGTAACGCGGCTGGCGGGCCTGCTCGCCCGGGGGGTTGACCACGCGGTGGATCGTGGACGGGTACACGTGGTTGGTCAGGCGCTGCAGCATGTCGCCGATGTTGACCACGATGGTGTCCGCGTCCGAGGTGAACGGCACCCACTTGCCCTCGTGCGACTGCACTTCCAGGCCGGCCGCGCTGGCGCCCACCAGCAGCGTGATGAAGTTGATGTCGCCATGCGCGCCCGCGCGCACGTTCGGGATGTCGTCGGCGGTGATCGGCGGGTAGTGGATCGGGCGCAGGATCGAATTGCCGTTGTTGGTCTTGTCCGCGAAGAAGTCGATCGGCAGGCCGATGTGCAGCGCCAGGGCCGACAGCACGCGCGAGCCCAGCTTGTCCAGTTCCTGGTACAGGCCGTAGCCCTTCTCCTTGAAGCCCGGGACCTCGGTCGGCCACAGGTTGGGGGCCATCACGTCACGATACTTCGAGTCGTCCGGAATCTCACGGCCGATATGCCAGAACTCCTTCAGGTCGAAGTGCTTGGAGCCCTTCGCCGTTTCCACCCCGAACGGCGTGTAGCCACGCGCACCGCCGGTGCCCGGCAGGTGGTACTGCAGCTTGGTGGCTTCCGGCAGCGCGAAGAAGGCTTTGAATACGTCGTAGGCCGCGTCGATGTCCGCCTGCGGGATGCCGTGGTTGCGGATGCCCGCGAAACCCCATTCACGGTAGGCCGCCCCCAGCTCGGCGACGAAGGCATCGCGGTCACTGTCGAAACGGGTGATGTCGAGGGTGGGGATCTGGCTCACAGCGATTCCTGGCTTGTTCGTGGTGGGTATGCGGGGCCACGCCTGTGGCCCGGCTGAACATTGTGCCAGATCGGACAATCGACGCCGCCGATAGGTTGATACAAACCGATACAATGCGCCCGCCCACCGCGTCGACGCGGCCGGGCGGCACAGGACGCCGCCGCCACGTCTTCCGATTCACCCTATCTGACCGACCCTGCATGGACGTATCGCGCCCCGCCTCCCCTTTGCCCGCACCCACGCGCTGGACGCGACTGGGTTGGCTGAGCCTGTTCACCGCCATCAACGCCTGCGTGGCCATTGCCATCGCCTTGGGCAACACGCCCCTGCACGACAACCCCGGTGGCGCATTGGGGCTGGGCTACCTGGCCCTTGCCCTTCCGGGTCATTTCCTTGCCTTCGGCAGCCTGGTGTCGCTGCTGCCACTGGGCGTGGGGCTGTGGCCGCGCTCGCCGCGGCCGCTGGTGGTCAGCGCCGTGCTGCTGCAGGGCCTGTGGCTGTGCCTGCTGCTGGTGGATGCAAAGGTCTTCGCGCTGTACCGCTTCCACCTCAATGCCATGGTGATGAACATGGTGTTCGGGGGCGCGCTGCAGGACCAGGTGGCCCTGTCCTGGCAGAGCTGGCTGCAGTCGCTGGGCGTGCTGGCGGCCGTGGCCACCGCCGAAGTCCTGCTGGCCTGGGCCTGCTGGAAACTGGTGCCCGACCGCGCCCGGCGCCGCCCGGTGCTGTTGGCCTGGGCCGCCGGGCTGGCGCTGATGGCTACCGGCCAGATCGCCACGGCCTATTACGACGCCCTGGGCGAGCGCGCCGTGACCGGCCAGTGGGCCTACCTGCCGTGGGCGCAGCCGATCACCGCCAAGCGCCACATGCACCGCCTTGGCGTACGCAGCCTGCCGCAGGCCAACCTGCCCGACCCGCGCCACAGCCAGCTGCAGTACCCGCTGCAGCCGCTGCGCTGCCAGAGCCACACCCAACCCAATGTGCTGGTGGTGGTGCTCGAATCGCTGCGGCACGACGCGCTGGATGCCACCACCATGCCCAACACGTGGGCGCTGGCGCAGCAATCGGAGGTGTTCGACCGCCACTACAGCAGCGGCAATGCCACCCGTTATGGCCTGTTCGGCCTGCTCTACGGCCTGCCCGGCGGCTACTGGTCCAGCATGCTCAGCGAACAGCGCGGCTCGATCCTGTTCGAGGTGCTGCAGCAACAGGGTTACGACCTGCACCTGTACGGCAGTGCACCGCTGTACAGCCCCGAATTCGACCGCACCGTGTTCGCCCAGGTACGCGACCAGCTGCATACCGCGCCGTCGTCGTTGCCGGTCGCCGCGCGTGACCAGCACATCGTCGATGCGCTCGGTGCGGACATCCGCCAGCCCGGCGGCGGCCATTGGTTCGGCATGGTGTTCCTGGACAGCACCCACGCGCCGTACCACCTGCCGGAGGCCTACCCGGCGCTGGCCACGCCGATGGCCACGGAAGTGAACTTCCTTGCCTTCGACGACGAGCACGACGCCACGCCCGAGCGCAACCGCTATCGCACCGCCGTGCATTACGCCGATGCCTTGATCGGCCAGCTGCTGGCGACCCTTCGCGAGAGTGGCCAGGCCGACAACACCATCGTGCTGGTCACCGGCGACCACGCCGAAGAATTCAACGACCTGGGCCTGAACTACTGGGGCCACAACGGCAACTTCTCCGACTACCAGATGCAGGTGCCGTTCGTGCTGCACTGGCCCGGGCGCGACCCGGCACGGCACGACGCCGCCAGCAGCCATGAAGACTGGGTGCCGACCCTGATGCGTCACGGGCTGGGCTGCGAGAACGCGCTGGCCGATTTCAGCACCGGCCAGGACCTGTTCGACTCCACCCGCCCGGCGCGTCCCCTGCTGGTGGAAAGCTGGTCGCAGCGCGGCATCCGTGAAGGCGACCGCACCTACGTGTTCGACAAGTTCGGCAACGCCACCACCCTGGACGCCCACTACCTGCCCCTGCACGACCAGCCGCCGGACCCGGCGGCAGTGCGGACTGCCTGGAACGCGTTGACCCACTTCCGCAAGCAATGACGTTGATTATCCAGACCCCTGGAACGTTCATGATGAACAAGCCCCTTAAAATCCTGCACACGGAAGCCGCCAAGGGATTTGGCGGCCAGGAGATCTACATCTACCGGCACATGCTGGCCATGCGCGAGCGCGGCCACGACGTGTCGCTGCTGTGCCAGCCAGGTGCACGCCTGGGCGAAGTGGCGCGCGAAGCGGGCTTCACCGTGCATGCGCTGAAGATGGGTGGGCCGCTGCGGTTGCTGCGCGGCATCTGGTCGGTGAAACGGCTGGTGCGCCGGCACACCTATGACGTGGTCAACACCACCAGCCGCCGCGACGCACTCATTGCCGCCGCCGGTGCGCGCCTGGCCGGCGCGCCGCTGGTGGTGCGCTCACGGCACCTGATGAGCCCGGTCAACTCCCTGCTCACCTACACCGGCCTGCCGCACCGGGTGCTGACCGTGAGCAGCTTCGTGAAGCAGCTGCTGGTCCACCGCGGGGTGGCCGACGGCCACATCGGCATCGTTCCGCCCATCGCCGTGCCGCCGCAGTGGTCGCAGGTGCACAGCGATGATGCCTGGCAATGCCTGCAGGAAACCCGTGCCGAGGTTCGCCGCGAACTCGGCTTCAGCGACGACCAGATCGTGGTCGGCTGCGTCGCGGTGCTGCGCGAAGCCAAGGGCCACGCCGACCTGCTGCGCGCCATGGCCCCGCTGTGCCGCCAGCAGCCGAACCTGCAGCTGGTGATCGTGGGCGACGGCCAACCCGTGCTGGATCAACTCAAGGCGCTGCGCGAAGCGCTCGGCATCGCCGCGCAGGTCCACCTGCTCGGCTACCGCCACGGCGCCTGCCGGTTGATGACCGGCTTCGACATCTTTGCCCTGGCCACCCACAAGGAGGCCGCCGGCACGGTATTCCTCGAAGCCGCCTACGTCGGCGTGCCGATCGTCGCCACCCGCGTCGGCGGCGTGCCGGAGATGCTTTTGGAAGGCAGCAATGCCCTGCTCGCCCCGCTCGGCGACCAGGCCGCGCTCACCCGCGCGCTGCAGACCCTGGTCGAGCAGCCAGAGCGACGCCGGCAGATGGGCCAGGCCGGGTGGGACTGGATGCGCAGCGCGCACCGCTTCACCCCGACCGGGCACACTGAAGCCACTGAACACTACTACCACCAGTGGTTGAAGGAACTGGGCCATGGCCAACGCTAGAACCGTGCCGGTGCTGATGCACCACCACGTGTCGCCCTCGCCGGGCATGATCACGGTGTCGCCGGAAAACTTTGAAAGCCAGATCGCCTGGCTGGCCGGCAACGGCTGGACCTCGCTCACGCTCGAGCAGTACGCCGGCTTCCTGGCCGGCAAGCCCGTCCCACGGAAGTCCATCGTGATCACCTTCGATGACGGTTACCTGGACAACTGGGTGTACGCGCACCCGATCCTGCAGAAGTACGGCATGCACGCCGTGGTGTTCGTGGTCACCGGCTGGATGGGCGAAGGCCCGGTACGGCCGCACGCCGGCCAGCCCGGCGCGGCACTGCCCCCCACGCCCGACCATCGCGGCTGTGAGGCGGCGATCCTGCGCGAGAACCGCCACGACGACGTGATGATGCGCTGGAGCGAAGCGCGCGCCATGATCGACGCCGGCACCTTCGAAGTGCACTGCCACACCCACACCCACACGCGCTGGATGAAGCAGGACATCAGCCGCGAACAGAAGCGCGAAGGCATCACCCGCGACCTGGAAATGGCGCGCGGCGTGCTGCAGGAGCAGCTGGGCGAAGTGTCCGACACGCTGTGCTGGCCCTACGGCGATTTCGACGAGGACTACCTGCCCATCGCACGCGCGCAGGGCTTCCGCTACCTGCACACCACCCACCCGTTCGGCCGCAACGTGGTCGGCGGCGATCCGGAACACATCTACCGTTTCGCCATCCGCAATCGCCCCGCCAGCTGGCTGCGCAAGCGCATCGCGTGGAGTTACCACCCCTTGATCGCGCCGGTGTTCAACCGCTTCAAGGCCAGGCAGAAAAGAATGGTGCCGGGGCCGTAACGCAAAAAAACCCGGCCGAAGCCGGGTTTTTCATTACGCTGCGGCTGCTGCTTTCACCGCGCCGGACAGGCTGTCCAGTGTGGCCTGCATCAGCTCGGCGGTATCTGCTTCAACCGTGACGCGCACCACCGGCTCGGTGCCGGAGGGGCGCAGGAACGCGCGGCCGCGGCCCTTGACCGCCTGCTGCGCAGCGGCCAGTGCCGATTGCACGCCTTCGGACTGCACGATCAACTTTGCAGAAACATCCGCCAGGCGCACGTTGACCGTCTTCTGCGGTACCCGGGTCAGCCCGACCAGCGATTCGCGCAGGCTCTTGCCTTCGCGACGCAGCACTTCCAGGACCTGCAGCGCACTGACGATCGCATCGCCCGTGGTAGCGCGATCCAGGCATAGCAGGTGCCCCGACGCTTCACCACCGAGCACCCCGCCACCTTCCACCAGCGCCTGGTGCACGTAGCGGTCGCCCACGTTGCTGCGCTGGAACGGCAGGCCCAGGCGTTCAAGCGCCTGCTCCAGCCCGAAGTTCGTCATCAGCGTGCCCACCACCGGACCGCGCAGGCGCCCGCTGCGCTGCCACGACGGGGCCAGCACATACAGCAGGTCGTCCCCGTCGACCGGGTTGCCCTGGTCATCGGCCATCAACACGCGGTCACCGTCACCATCGAACGCGATGCCCAGGTCTGCACCCACCTCACGCACCTTGGCCGCCAGGTTGTCGATGTGCATCGAACCGACGCCATCGTTGATGTTGACCCCGTTCGGCTCGGCACCGATGGCCACCACTTCCGCACCCAGCTCCCGGAACAGCAGCGGCGCGATGTGGTACGTGGCGCCGTGCGCGCAGTCCAGCACGATCTTCAACCCGCGCAGGTCAAAACCGCGCGGCACGCTGGCCTTGCAGAACTCGATGTAGCGGCCCACTGCATCACGACCGCGCGCGGCCTTGCCCAGCCGATCCGAATCGGCCGTGGTGAAATCGGTATCCAGCGCCGCTTCCAGCGCCAGCTCCGTTGCATCGTCGAGCTTCTCGCCATCGGCGGAGAAGAACTTGATGCCGTTGTCGTAATGCGGGTTGTGCGAGGCACTGATCACGATGCCGGCGTCTGCGCCCAGCGTACGGGTCAGGAACGCGACCGCCGGGGTCGGCATCGGCCCGAGCAGCTGCACGTCGGCCCCGGCCGCGACCAGCCCGGCTTCCAGCGCCGCTTCGAACATGTAGCCCGAAATGCGCGTGTCCTTGCCGATCACCACCACCGGCCGATGACCGTTACGCTCGGTCAGCACGCGGCCCAGCGCATTGCCCAAGCGCAGCACGAAGTCCGCCGAGATGACGCCCTGCCCGACCCGACCGCGGATGCCGTCGGTGCCGAAATACCTGCGCGCGCCCATCAGGCAGCAGCGTCCGGGGCGGGCTGGCGGCCCAGCATGGCCAGCAGGTCGGACAGGCGGTCACGCATCTCGCGGCGGTCGCAGATCTGGTCGATGGCGCCGTGCTCGAGCAGGAACTCCGAGCGCTGGAAACCTTCCGGCAGCTTCTCGCGCACCGTCTGCTCGATCACGCGCGGGCCGGCGAAGCCGATCAGCGCCTGCGGCTCGGCGATGTTGATGTCGCCCAGCATCGCGAACGATGCGGACACGCCACCGGTGGTGGGATGGGTCAGCACCGAAATGTACGGCAGCCCCGCCGCGCGCAGGCGACCGAGCGCTGCCGAGGTCTTGGCCATCTGCATCAGCGAGAACAGGCCTTCCTGCATGCGCGCACCGCCACTGGCGGAGAAGCACACGTACGGCGCGCCGATTTCCAGCGCCTTTTCCGCGGCCAGCGAGAAGCGCTCGCCGACCACCGAGCCCATCGAGCCGCCCATGAAGGCGAAATCGAAGGCCGAGGCCACCAGCGGCCGCCCCTTGAGCAGACCCTGCATGGCGATCAGTGCATCGTATTCGCCGGTGTTCTTCTGCGAGGCCTTGATGCGCTCGCTGTACTTTTTCTGGTCCTTGAACTTGAGCAGGTCGGTCGGCCCCAGGCGCGCGGCGATTTCAGTGGTGCTGTCAGCGTCGAACAACGACGCCAGGCGCGCCCGCGCGCGGATGGCCATGTGGTGGCCACACTTGGGGCAGACTTCCAGGTTCTCTTCCAGCTCAGGACCGTAAAGCGCGCTGCCGCAGCTGCTGCACTTCTCCCACAGGCCCTCGGGGACGCTGCGCTTCTTGCTGGGGACGTTGTCGGTGCGGATGCCCGACGGCATCAACTTGCTGAGCCAACTCATGCGGGATGACACTTCCGTTCAGGGCGGCCCGAGGGCCGCAAAGGCGGACAGTCTAGCTCACCCGTTCCACGGCCGGGACCCCCTGCCGGCGGGGTTATCCCGGCGTGAAAACCATGCTGGGCCGTACGTTGCGGCCTTCTCAGGC
The DNA here is from genome assembly GCF_034044835.1 of Stenotrophomonas sp. CFBP8994. NCBI lineage: Bacteria > Pseudomonadati > Pseudomonadota > Gammaproteobacteria > Lysobacterales > Lysobacteraceae > Stenotrophomonas > Stenotrophomonas sp. CFBP8994. The sequence goes on from NZ_JAXCWT010000001.1 coordinate 544,733, forward strand.
GTCCAGCGCGGCGCGCAGCGGCTGCAGGAAGCTACGCGCCACCTGGGCAGCGCCGGCGGCATCGACCGTCTCGGCCAAGGCCGCCACCAGCGCGCTGCCGACCACCACGCCATCGGCCTCTACGGCCATGGCGGCGGCGCTCTCTGCGTCCTTGATGCCGAACCCGGCCACCACCGGCACGGTCGAGCGGCTGCGCAGGTCACGCAGGCGGGTACCGGCAGCGCTGCTGTCGAGCCGTTCCGACGCACCGGTGACACCGGCAAAACTTACGTAATAGAGATAACCCCTGGCCATCGACGAAAGCAGATCCAGCCGGGCGTCCGCCGTGGTCGGCGATGCCAGCAGGATCAGCGCCAGGCCAGCAGCGGTGAAGATCTCCAGGGTTTCGGCCGCCTCTTCCGGCGGCAGGTCCACCAGCAGCACACCGTCCACGCCCGCCGCGATCGCCGCCTCGGCAAAGCGCGCCGTGCCGTGGATCTCCACCGGGTTCAGATACCCCATCAGCACCACCGGGGTGGTGGTGTCGTCACGCCGGAACGCCTGCACCGTGTCCAGCACGTAACGCAGGCCAGCGCCGCGCGCCAGCGCGCGTTCGGAGCTGCGCTGGATGGTCGGGCCATCGGCCATCGGGTCAGAGAACGGCACCCCGAGTTCGATCACGTCCGCACCGGCAGCGGCCAGCGCATGCATCACCGGCACGGTCGCATCCAGGCCCGGATCGCCGGCGGTGATGAACGGAATCAGCGCCTTGCGGCGACTGGCACGCAGGCGGGCGAAACAGGCGTCGATACGGGCAACAGGCATTTCAGGCACATCCTTCTTTCAATTCAACGGCGCCACTGGCGCCCCAGTACAGCTTCGATATCACCCCGCCGAAGATCTCCAGCCGGATCGCCAGATCCGAACCGGGGTCCTGCCAGGTCAGGTACTCACCCACGTCCGGGTCGTAGGCATGCGGTGTGCGGGTGCTGCCAGGGGGCAGGCGTTTGAGCGCGTCGTCCAGCGACATGCCCAGGCGCAGGCCGAACGGCCCCGGCTGGACAATCGCCTCGTAGGAACCGTCGATGGTGTCGAGGTCGAAGCGCTGCACGTGGCCGTCATCGACCATCATCGACACCCCTTCGGGCAGGCTGCCACGCTCGTAGTACTCACAGGCGCGCGCACCATCGCCTTCGCTCAGGCCGGCCGAATGCCATGCGCCGTCCGCTTCGACTTCGCTGAAACGCTGGCCGATCAGCACGTCGCCGGCATGATCCAGCGCGACCGAGACCACGGCCGGCGCATCGGTCTGGTCCGCGGGCGGTGCGTCCTGCGCTGCATCCTCGAACGGGCGATCTGCCACATCATCATTGCTCGCCGGCAGCCGGGCCGGCGCAATGGCCGCCGGCGTCGCCGCAGGGGCCAGCACGGGCGGCTCGGGCGGCCTGCAACCGGCCAGACCGACCACGATCAGCAGCGCACGTCCCTGGCGCAGCACTGGATTCACAGAACCAGGCCCTCGCGCGCGGCAATGGTGTGCACGTCCTTGTCACCACGGCCGGACAGGTTGCACAGCACCAGCTTGTCGCTGGGCAGCGTGCGCGCGATCTTGATCGCCTGGGCCACCGCGTGGCTGGATTCCAGCGCGGCCAGGATGCCTTCGCTGTGCGCCAGCTGGTGGAACGCAGCCAGCGCTTCATCGTCGGTGATGCCCACGTATTCGGCGCGACCGGCGTCGGCCAGGAACGCGTGTTCCGGGCCCACGCCGGGGTAATCCAGCCCGGCCGAGACCGAGTGGGTTTCAATGATCTGGCCGTCGTCGTCGCAGATCACATAGGTGCGGTTGCCATGCAGCACGCCCGGGCGGCCTGCCGCGATGGAGGCCGCGTGGCGCCCGGTCTCGATGCCGTCACCGGCCGCTTCGGCGCCGACGATGCGCACGTCGCGATCGTTGAGGAAGGCATGGAACAGGCCGATGGCATTGCTGCCGCCGCCGACGCAGGCAGTGATCGCATCGGGCAGGCGACCGTAATCGGTGAGCATCTGTGCGCGTGCTTCGCGGCCGACGATGGCGTTGAAGTCACGCACCATGCGCGGGTACGGATCCGGGCCGGCGACGGTGCCGATGATGTAGAAGGTATCGCGTACGTTGGTGACCCAGTCGCGCATGGCTTCGTTGAGCGCATCCTTGAGCGTGGCCGAGCCCGACGTGACCGGCACCACCGTCGCGCCCAGCAGCTTCATGCGGTAGACGTTGATCTTCTGCCGCTCGATGTCGGTGGCGCCCATGTACACCACGCATTCCAGGCCCAGCCGTGCGGCCACGGTGGCGCTGGCCACGCCGTGCTGGCCGGCACCGGTCTCGGCGATGATGCGCTTCTTGCCCATCCGCGCGGCCAGCAGGGCCTGGCCGATGGTGTTGTTGATCTTGTGCGCGCCGGTGTGGTTCAGGTCTTCGCGCTTGAGCAGGATCTGCGCGCCGCCGACCTGCCGGCTCAGCCGCTCGGCGTGGTAGATCGGGCTGGGCCGGCCCACGTAATGGGTGAGGTCCTTGTCATAGGCGGCAATGAAGGCGGGGTCACGGCGCGCTTCGTCATAGGCCGCCGCCAGCTCCTGCAGTGGCCCGATCAGCGTTTCGGCAACGAAACTGCCGCCATAGCGGCCGAAATGGCCGTTGGCGTCGGGATAGGCGTGGAAATCGGTGATGGGGGGGACGGGCGATACGGACATGACGCGACAGCCGTTGGAGACAGGCTGACAATTTAGCGCACATGTGGTGACCGGAATATCGATATTATCTGCACAATCACGTCAGGAAAACTCACATGAGCCAGACGCCGTTGCCGCCCCTCAACGCGCTGCGCAGCTTCGAGGCCACCGCCCGGCTGGGCGGCGTGGCACGCGCCGCAGAAGCGCTGCATGTGACCCACGGGGCGATCAGCCGCCAGCTGCGGCTGCTCGAGGAGCACCTCGGGCTGGCGCTGTTCGAACGCGCCGGCCGCGGCCTGCGCCTGACCGCCGCCGGCCAGGCGCTGCAGGTTGCCTGCGCCGGGGCGTTCACCCAGATCCGCGAGGCGGTGGACACCCTGCAGCGTCGGCAGCGGCCGGAGGCGCTGGTCCTGGGCTGCAGCGGCAGCATCCTGGCGCGCTGGATGATTCCACGCCTGCCCGCGCTGCAGGCCGACCTGCCGCAGGTGCCGCTGCACTGGTCGGCGCAGGACGGCAGCTTCACCGAACAGCAGCAGGCGCTGGATGCGGTGCTGCTGCTGGCGCAGCCGCCGTGGCCTCGTGGCTGGCAGGTGCGCGAACTGGCCCCGGAACGGGTCGGCGTGGTGGTCAGCCCGCAGCATCCGGCTGCGGTGCGCCTGCGCCAGCAGCCACCGCACGCACTGCTGCGCGAACCGCTGCTGCACACCACCTCGCGCCCGCAGGCGTGGCCGGACTGGGCGTTGTCGCATCAGCTGGATCCGGCGCAGCTGCAGCTGGGCACCGGGTTCGAGCACCTGTACTACCTGCTGGAGGCGGCGGTGGCAGGACTCGGCGTGGCGATCGCGCCGGAGCCCCTGGTGGCCGATGAGCTGGCGGCCGGGCGCCTGCTGGCGCCGTGGGGTTTTGCCGCAACCGGTGGCTTCTGGGTGCTGGCCACCCCGGAGGGTGGCCAGGATCCGCGGGTGGAATCCTTGGCCGGGTGGTTGGCCAAACAGCTGCGGTAGGGTCGTTCCCCCATTTACACAGCAGTGGGGGCCGCCAGGCGCTGCTGAACGTCGTCGCGCAGCTTGGCCAGTTCCACCTCGGCCTGCTGGCGTTGCTGCATGCCTTCGCGGTGGATGGTGCGGACTTCTTCCACGGTGGCGATGAGCTGCTCGTGGGTGTGGCGCAGGGTCGCCACGTCGATCACTGCACGCTGGTTCGCCTTGGCGGTGTCCACCGAGGTCTGCCGCATCAGGTCTGCGTTACGCCGCATCAGTTCGTTGGTGGCGTCATCGATCGTGTTGGACAGTTCCGCCGCACGCTTCTGCTCGCTCAACGAGAGCTGGATCGCGAACTGGCGCTTCCACGACGGAATGGTGATGTCGCGGACGGTGTTGAATTTCTCGATCAGCTGGATCGCATTGGCCTGGATCAGGCGGATCATCGGCAGCGACTGATCGGCCGCATGCTGCATCACCACCAGGTCGCCCACCCGCTTGTCGAGCAGCCGGATCGCGTTGTCCAGCTCGCCCTGGCGGATGCGCACCTGCGGATCTTCACTGCCGGCACCGGCCAGCTGTTCACTGCGCAGGCTGGCCAGCCGCTGCTTGCCGGCGGCGATGTGCAGGCCCAGTGCGTGACGTTCGTCGCGCACGATCTCGTGCATGCGGTCGAACTCGCCCACACGCTGGCCCATCAGTGCCTGCTGGCTGCCGACATCGCCGAGCAGCTGCTCGATCTGGCGGTTGGTGTCGCTGAACTTCTGCACCAGCTCGCCCTTGGAGGCGCGCAGCTTGTCGATCAGTCCCCCGATCACCGGCACCTTCGAACGCTGGGTGAGGCCATCCAGGTTGAGCGTGCGCGCAATGCGCACCACTTCGCCCAGCTTGTCGCCACTGGCGTCCAGGTCGCGGTTGCGCACCTGGTCAAGCAGCTGGCTGGAGAACGCGGCGGTCTTGGCCGCCGCTTCGCGCCCGAACACCTGCAGGTTGCCCGGACGGATGTCCTCCAGGCTGCGGCCGATTTCCGCGATGCGCGGCAGGTCGTCAGCTACCAGCCCGAGGGCCTGCAGGGTGGCGTCGTCGACGGCGGCCGGTGCCACGGCAAGCGCGGTGCTGTCCTGCGGGTCCTGGGTCATGGCGTGATCTCCTTGAAGGGGGTCAATCGGGTATGAGGGTCAGTCGAGTCTAGCCTGCGCCGACGCCAACTCGGCGGTGATCTGTGCCTGCAGCTGCGCGGCCTGCTGGTTGCGCTGCTGCTGGTCACCGGCGCGGCGCGCCAGTACCGCCTGCCGCCAGGCCGGCAACAACGTTTCGGTGATGCGCTGGCTGCGCGCCAGCAGGGCACTGTCCTGTTCGAACAACAGCTGCCACTGCCCCGCTTCGAGCTGCCGCACGGCGGCCAGCCGGCGCAGGTGGTCCACGCGCTGGACCAGTACCGGTTGCAGCTGTGCGGGCAGCGTGGACAGCTGTGCCGCGCCGGCATCCGCCCACCGCTGGATGGCCCGTGCCGCATCGAGCGCGGTGGCCTGCGCGGTGGGATAGCTGCTGCTCTGTTCCCGCAGCGCCTGCGCTGCCACGTCGGTCTGGGCCACCAAGACGCCAAGGCGCGACTGCCATTCCTGCGCGTCCAGCTCGCCTTCAACGTCGCGGCCAAGCAGACGCCCCCACCAGCCAGTCTGCCGGCGCACGCCACCGGGCGCGGTCGATTGCAGCACCAGTGCCAGTTGCGCCAACAGGTCCAGCAATGGGTGTGCTGCCCGTGCGGCTGCCGGGGGCGCTGAATCCCGCTGTCCCACTGCGGCCACCACCGCTTCTCCCCAATGCGCCAGATCGGCGGCATCGGGAGCCGGTGCTGTCGGCAGGGGCCAGCCCGCACTCATGCGTGCGCGTCGTCCGCAGCGGCCGCGTCACGCGGTGGCCATGCCGATTCGCCGTAGAAATGGCGCATCAGCGCCTCATCCAGCGCGCGCTCTTCAGGCGTGCTGGCGCGGCGTACGCGCGGACGTGCGGCCGGTGCCGGCTCGCGCTCGGCCTGCTGGCGCACCCAGCTGGCCAACAACGCCAGCGTCTCGCCGGTGCGGGCCTGCTGCGCATTGGACTGGCCAAGCAACTGCAGCAATGGCGCAAGGCCCTGCTGCAGCCCTTTCGACAGGGGTTCGGCAAGGGGCGCCTCGGCGGGCACGGCCGCAGGGGCCACGCTGGCGGCGTGGGCCTGGGCCAGCCGGTCCAGCGCGGCCAGCAGCGCGGGCCACGGTGCGGGTTCTTCCTCCACCGCCGCCGCCGGGGCAGCGCTGGGCTGCAGCGCACTGGCGATATCGGCCAGCTGCGCCACCACCCGGCCGCCCACATCGGCGTCGCCGGCGCCCATGGCCTTGTTGCGCAGAAAATCGCGCTTGATCTGGGCCCAGCGCTGCTGTTCTTCGTCGCCCTGCATCCCGCGCAGCTCAGCCAGCTTGAGCAGGTTCTCTTCCGCACCGGTGGTAAGCAGCTGGGCCTCGCCCAGGTAGTGATCGGAGACCAGCTGCTGCAGCTCGGCGTCGTTCATCACCGGCGAGATCTTCTCGGCCAGCTTGTTCATGTTGCGGTAACTGCCCTGCAGGCGGAACGGCGGTTCGGTACGGTAGCGATCGTCCTGCGCGGCACTGGCGATGTACTGCTGGTTGACCCGGTACACCACGTCGCGCACGCGCAGCATGCGCTGCAGGGTGGCGACGATCTCGTTGATCTCCGCACCGCTGTAGGCGTGGCTGAGCGCGTTGGTCGAGACCTCCTTGCCTGCAGCCCGCTCGGCAAGCAGGTACAGGTCGGCCATGTCGCGGGTAGCCAGCGGGGCCAGCACCGGGTTGGAGGTCAGGCTGTTCTCGATGTAGCTCAGGGTGAAAGCATCTTCCATGCCGCCCAGCACATCGCCCAGGTTGTAGATATCGGCGCGGTTGGCCAGCATGTCCGGGATCTTGAACACTTCGCCGGACTCGGTGTACGGGTTGCCGGCCATCACCACGCAGAACTTCTTGCCGCGCATGTCGTAGGTGCGGGTGCGCCCGCGCCACACGCCTTCGATGCGGCGGGTGCCGTCGCACAGGGAAATGAACTTCTGCAGGAACTCCGGATGGGTGTGCTGGATGTCGTCGACATACAACATGGTGTTGTTGCCCATCTCCAGCGCCAGGTTGAGCTTTTCCAGTTCCTGCCGCGACGTGGCGTCCGGCGCCTGGGCCGGATCCAGCGAACGCACTTCATGCCCCAGCGCGGGGCCATTGATCTTCATGAAGACCAGGCCCAGCCGGTGCGCCACGTACTCCATCAAGGTGGTTTTACCGTAGCCGGGCGGCGAGATCATCATCAGCAGGCCCATCAGGTCGCTGCGCTTGTTCTCGCCGACGGTGCCCATCTGCTTGGCGAGGTTGTCGCCGATCACGCCCAGGTACACATCGTTGATCAGCTTGTTGCGCACGAACGACGACAGCGGCCGTGCCTTGAATTCAGACAGGCGCAGGGCATCGCGCTCGCGGCCGATGATGCGCTGGCGCACGCCCTGGTAGGCATGGAACGCCGGCACGAACACCTGCAGGTGGTCGCGCAGGCGGGCCAGGAAGTCATCCAGCGACAGCAGCAGGCGCCCCTTCTGCACGCGCGCGTGCTCGCCCAGCAGGCCGTCAACCTGTACCAGCAGCGCCACGTCGCTGGGCCGGGTACGCAACGTGCGCGCAACCAGCAGCAGCGCCGCCGCTTCATCGGCATAGGCGAGGTGGTCGGTGAACGCAGGCAGCTGGCACAACGCGCGCAGCCACTGCCCGGCCAGTGCCCAGCGCGCCGCCAGGCCATCCTGTTCGCGCTGCAGGGCACGGTCGAAGGCCTCGCGCTGGCCGGCGGCCTGCAGCTGCTGGCCCAGTGCATCCAGCAGCGCCTGCGCATGACGGCTGGTACTGAACACCGGCTCGCCGGCGCCCAGTTCCGCGGCGAGATACGCAGCCGCGGCCTGCACCTGGACCGGGTCGAACGGCAGCTTGCGCTCTTCGACGAAGCCGGACAGCGCAGCGTCGATGTCGGCCAGCAGCGCCAGCTGGCCTTCGCGTGACCCGAACAGGCGCGCGATCGCATCGGCACCGGCCTGTCGTGCAGCCCACTGCATGACATCGTCGCGGCGTTGCTGCGCGGACCAGAACAGCATTGCCAACGCGCGGGCGCGTGGCGCGTACCGCAGGGTTCCTGCAGCCTGCTGCAGCGGCAGCAGTGCGTGCAGGATCAGGCTGGCGTCGTGGTCATGGATGCCGCGCTCGTACCCTTCGCGGTAACGCGGGGCGGCGAAGTCGCGCACGATCCGTTCCAGCGCGTCGGGCTCGGCGGCACTGCGCTGCAGGGTGGCCAACTCAAGGCCGTCGCGGCCTTCCATCGCCGCCTGCAGCAGGCTGCCGGCCAGGTACTCGCCCCGATACAGCTGCGCCGATTCGGACTCCAGCCCGACCTGCCAGTATGCCTTCAGGCCGGCCAGCTCCGGGTCGTGCAGTGTCTCCAGGAAGTCGGTGCCGGTCAGGTGGATGGCCAACTCATCCCCGCGCGGCAGCAGGGTCAGGTCCAGCGCCTGGGTGTTGACGCTGAAGCGGTGGCGCGGGCCCAGCCGGACCACGTTGCCCCCCTCCTCGAACAATTCGGTACGGTCGCGCAGCGCGCGCACGGCCTGGTCGCGCACGCCCTTCAGGCGCGCTTCGACATCGTCGGCCTTGACGCTGTCGCGCAGCTCGCGCAGGCGCCCGGCCAACTCGCGCAGCTTGAGCACCAGCGCGTCGCCGGCGAAGAAGGCGTTGAGCTCGTCGGCACTGGCAAAGCGCTCGGTGCGCTTGGCCAGGCCATCGAGGATGCGGGTGGCGGCGTCCAGCACCGAACGTGCCTTGCGCTGGCGCTCGTCCTGCAGCGCCTGCTTGTGCGTTTCGAAGGCTTCGATCAGTTCTTCGCGCTTGGCCAGGATGTCGCCCAGGAACTGCTCGTGCTCGCCGAACTGGCTTTCCAGTTCTTCCAGCTGCACCAGCAGGCGCGACATCTGCTCGTCGGCCCGCTCCGGGTCGGTGGCCATGGCCAGCGCGCTGGTGATGGCCTGGGAGAACAGCGCGAACTGCGCGGCGAACTGCGCCACCGCCTCGGCCGACCCCAGCGTGCGCCGACGCTGTTCGGCGCGCACCCGGCTCTGGTTGAGCCGCGCGTACACCGCGGAGATGGATTCCACCACGCGGGTGCGTGCGCTGGCGTCATCCACCTTCAACCCGGCCATCAGCGTCGAGAGCATGTCCAGGTCGGCCGCCATCGCACGCATGCCAGCCAGCTGCTCGTCCAGCACGCGGGCGCTCTCGGCCTGCTGGGCCGCTTCGTCCAGCACCTGCAGGCGCGCGCCCAGCGGCGCCAGTGCCTGCTCGCCGCCCAGGAACTGGCCGGTGGCCGTACCGATACGATCGTGGGCCTCCTGCAGGGCGGCGGTCATCGCATCGATCACATCGGTGTCGATGTAACGGTAATCGCGGATGGTCAACAGGTGGCCACGCTGGGTGGAGATCGCGTTCAGCGCCTCCACGAAGGCCTGCACTTCGGTCCAGTTCTCCGGCTGCAGGCGGGCCAGCAGGGCCTTCTGGCCGGCCTGCGCCTGGGCCATGGCCTGCGCCGACTGCTGCCGGATCGACTGTACCTTTTCGTACTCGTCCAGCACCGACTCACCGGTGGCACTGATCTCGCGCAGCAGGCCGGCGGCCCCGTCGCACTGCGCGTCGTCCAGCCAGTGGTGGGCGTCGAACAGCCGCCGGGTGTCCTGCACCAGGCGCTGGTAGCGCTGCACCGACACATCCTGGCCTTCGATGGTGCGGGCCAGGTCGAACAGGTTGGAAATGCCGCGCACCAGTTCGGCATTGCCGATCCGGCCCATGAAGGTGTTGCCGGGTGGCCGACTCGCGGCGAACTCGTCGCTGCTGAAGGGGGTCTGCCACACCTGCATCGGGTGGATGCGGGTGGGCTCGGTGCCTTCGGCATGGAACAGCACCATCCGCCCATCGTGCAGGAAGGCGTAGCCGTGGCCGAACACCGGCGTCTGCAGCACGCGCTGGATGGTGTTGTACACGAACAGCGCCGAGCGCCCGCCTTCACGCTCATAGAAGATGTACAGCACATCTTCGCCGTTCGGCGAGCGGATGGCGCGCTTGAACTGCATGCCCTGCATGGCCGCGTCGAACGCCTTGTGCTCGCCGCTCTGCAGGTAGTATCCGCCAGGGAAGATGATGCCGTGGTCTTCGGGCAGCTGCACGCAGGCCTGCACGATCGCATCGTTGCGCGTGATCGTGCCGGTGAGTGTGTTGTAGATCAGCCCGCGCCAGGTGGTTTCGCGGTACGGCAACACTTTCAGCAGCACCAGCGAACCGACCCGGACGAAATCGAACTGCGCGTCATCCAGTGACTGGGTGCTGTCGTCGACCGGTTCGCTGTAGATGCCCTGCCCGCTTTCGGTGTTGTTCTCCACCTTGATGGTGAGGTCGCCACCGGTGGTCTCGACGAACAGGGTATCGAGGATGTTCAGGTGCGAATGGCGGCCACTGACCGCCATGTCGCGGGTGGCCCGGGTCCATTCGAAATCGAACGGTGGCGGCAACGCGATATCGCGTTCGCCGCGGGCGTCCAGATAGGTCAGCGCGCCATCGCGGGCGACCGCCCAGCGGAACACGCGCACATCGGTGCTGCGCTCGCCGATCTGGAACGACGCCAGCAGCTTGTCGCCAACCTTGATCAGCTGCAGCAGGCGCGCGTGCTTGTAGTACGCATACAGTTCGCCGAAGTCGTGCACGAAGGCGGCCTGCGCCAGGAAGCTGCCCTTGGCTTCCACCGGCACCACGTCGTAGCCCTCGCCCGCCTGTACCAGCCGGTACAGCCCGAACACGTCTTCCACGCGGGTCTGGGTCTTCAGCCCCAGGAAAACGTTGTAACCGAACAGCAGCAGGTCGGGGCCGACCTGCACGATGTCGCGGCCCACGCAGTTGTTCTCGCTGCGGATGCGAAAGCGGCCGGTGACCTCCAGGCGGCTGTCGCCGAATTCGGCCAGGCGCTGCTGGTTGAGCGCATCGGCCAGGCCGCGCAGGCGGCCGCCCTGGTCACCCAACCGGCGGCGCAGCACTTCATAGGCACCCCCTTGGGCAACGGCCTGGTCGACGGTGGTGGTGGCTTCCGGCGGCGACGGCTCGGGACGTTGGGCGGTATCAGACATCGGCTTCCTTCCGGCTCACGGACAACCGGCCGGACAGGCCGGCCAGTGAGAGGGCGTCGACGGCGCGCGCGCGGCGCGCCATCGGGGGCTCAGCGGGCGTCGACCACGGTGGCCGACACGGTTTCGACCTCGGCCAGGTGCTGGTCTTCGATCTTGCGCGGGCTGTCCTCGCGCGGCGCGACCCCCAGGTAGCGCTGCATGAGGTCCTGCACGATCGGGCTCTTGCCGGCCAGCCCTTCGATCGACTTGCCCAGCGACACCGCCTTGATCAGGTTCTCGAACATGCCACCGTCGCCCCCTACCAGGTCGATGTCGGCATTGCGCAGCGCGCTGGCGATGACGCCGGCGTTCTCGCGCGAGACTTCCTTGCCCGCTTCGATCGAGGCCAGGGCCTGCTTGAGGCTGTTGTCGAGCATCATGCGGAACTCTTCGTGGCCGCGCGCGGTGTCGCTCAGCGACGCGATGGCCTCGAACTTGCGCACCAGGCCTTCGGCCTCGGCCAGCAGCTTCTTCTGCACCACGCCCGCTTCGGCGCCGCCCACCGATTCGGTGGCGCTGGCGCGGGCACGACCCATCTGCTCTTCGCCCTGGGCCTGCGCCTGCAGGGTCTCGGCCAGCACGCGGGCGTCGTTGGTGCCCTGCTTGAGGCTCGCTTCGGCCTTGGCCTCGATCACGCGGGCCTCGGCGATACCCACCTTTTCGATGGCCAGCGCGGACGCTTCACGCACCTGCGCTTCGGCCAGGCCCGGTGCGGCCTGTTCGGCGCGGGTACCGTCGGCCAGCAGGCGCTTGGCTTCGGCCTGCTTGCCTGCGGCTTCGTGTTCGGCCTGGGCCAGCGTGGTGATCTCCACCGCGCGGTGCTTGGCCGAGGTCTCGGCCGCCTGGGCTTCCTTGACCTGGCGCACCATCAGTTCCTGCGCCTTGGCTTCGGCCTCCAGGATCAGCACCTGCTTCTGGCGATCGGCCTCGGAGACTTCACGCACTTCCTTGATGCGCTCTTCTTCCTGCGCCACGGTCTTGTCGATGGCGATGCGCTCACGGGTGATGTTGGCCACGTCCATCTTGCCGGACTCGACCACCTTGTCCCGCTCCACGCCCTGCAGCTGCACTTCGCGCTGGGTGGTGACCTGTTCCAGCTGGCGCGCACGTTCGACCCGTTCGGCTTCGATGGCGACGGCGCGCTGGCGGTTCTGTTCGGCCACCTCGACCTCGCGCATGCGGTTCTGCTCGCGGATTTCGATGACTTCCTGCGCTTCGATGCGGGCCTGCTCGGACAACTGGCGCTGCTCTTCCTGCACCTTCGCGGTTTCCGCCTGCTCGCGGGCCTGGATGGTTTCAATCTCGCGCTTCTGGCGGGCTTCGGCTTCGGCCTGCTGGCGCTCCAGCGCCAGCAGCGCTTCACGCGCTTCCACGTTTTTCTTGGTGATGGCGAGCTTTTCGTTCTGTTCCAGCTCGTTGGTCACCACGTTCTGCGCGGCGGTGAGCTCGGTGATCTTGCGGATGCCCTGCGCGTCCAGGATGTTGTTCTGGTCCAGCAGCAGCTTGGGGGTCTGCTCCAGGTAATCGATGGCGACGTCTTCCAGCGCATAGCCGTTGAGGTCGTTGCCGATCACCGCGATGATCTCGTCGCGGAACTCCTGGCGCTTCTCGAACAGTTCGGTGAACTCGAACTTCTTGCCCACCGTCTTCAGCGCTTCGGAGAACTTGGCATTGAACAGTTCATCGACCGCATGCTTGTCCGAGGCGCGGTCGGCGCCGATGGCCTTGGCCACGCGCAGCACATCGGCCTGGGTTTCATTGACCCGCAGGTAGAACGCCACCGCGATGTCGGCGCGCATGTTGTCGCGGCAGATCAGGCCTTCCTTGCCACGGCGGTCGATCTGCAGGGTGATCAGGCTGATCCGCATCAGCTCGGCGCGGTACAGCACGGGAATGATCAGGGCGCCGGTGAAATGCACCTTGGGCTGGGCGCTCATGTCGTTGACGATCAGGGCCACGCCCTGGTCCACCTTGCGGTAGAACGCCTTGAACAGGCCGGCCAGGCCAAGCATCAGCACCAGCAGGGCGCCCACCCCGATCAGGAAGGGGGCCATGGTCGCAAAACTCATCGGTGGATCTCCTTATCGCCCGGAATCAGGCTGTCTTGGAACGAAAGCGCGGGGTGCCCGTGTTCACGGGCCACCAGGTAGTGGTTGGTCTCGGGCAGGTAGTCGAGCAGGACGATGCGCTCGCCGCGCGGCAGCGGCACGCCGTCGCGCACGCGCACCTGCAGGATCAGTCCGGCACCGCCGTCGTCGACGGTGGCATGGCCGGCCTCGCCGGTGACCTGCGGCGAGGCGACCACCCCGACCCGGCCGAGCAGCGACCGCTGCGGCACCGGGCGCAGCCGCAGGAGCAGGCGACGGATCGGGCGCAGCAGCCAGGCAGTGACCGGTACCGCCGGCACCAGCGCCAACACCGCAGTGGCGCTGCCGGCCAGCCAGCGCATCGGCGCCGGCAGCGGCTGCAGCAGGAAGAGGTGGACGAAATAGGTGGCGGTCCAGCCGAAGAAGGCCAGCAGCGCGATCACCAGCATGACCGGGGCGCCGCCGAGGCCAAGCCGGGCGAACATGCCGGAAAGGCCGTGCAGGCCGTCATCGCCCAGCTCAAGGTCCACGCCGTCGCCGCCGATGCCGTCGTCCACCACCCCACAGGCGGCCAACAGCCAATAGACCATGGCGAACGCCAGCACGATGCTGTAAGGCAACGTGGGAAACGTAAGCGCGACAGTGAGAAATTCCGCCATTCCACTACTTCCCTGCATCGGTGCCGCCCCCGCGGCGTCCTGCAGGAGACACTCCGGCCTCCCGCGACTACGCGCCGGGCTGGCCGCGTCCTGTCCTGTCGATGCTACGTGAAATCGGCGGATACGCACATAGGCGTTTCCGACGCAGAAGGTCTCCCGACCAACGGTCGGGAGCTACCGCGGATTGGCGCCTGAGCGCTAATCCGCTTCGTGACAGTCCGCGCGGCGGACTTCTTCGACGAACTTGCGCATCTTGTAGCCGTCCTTGATGCCCGGCTCGCTTTCAATACCGCTGGAGACGTCCACGCCCCACGGCAGGGTGGCCACGATGGCGTCGAACACGTTGTCCGGGGTGATGCCGCCGGCCAGCAGGAACGGGCGGTGCAGGCCGGTCGGCAGGCGGGTCCAGTCGAAGGCCACGCCGGTGCCGCCACCGCCCCCCGGGGCGTGGCTGTCGAACAGGAAGCCGGCCGCGCTGGGGTAGCGCAGCTGCAGCTGGCGGGCGTTGACCTCTTCACGCCCACCCATCGCCACCGCCTTCAGGTACGGCATGTTGAAGCTGCGGCAGAACGATTCGTCTTCGTCGCCGTGGAACTGCAGCAGGGTCGGCCGCACGGTGCGCAGCACTTCACGCACTTCTTCCTTGGTGTTGTCGCGGAACAGCGCGACCACGTCGACCATCGGCGCGATCGCCTGGCGCATGGCGCGGGCTTCGGCCGGGGCGACGCGGCGCTTGCTTTCCCGGGCGAAGATGAAGCCGACCGCATCCACGCCCAGTTCGCCGGCCAGGCGCACGTCGCCGGCGCGGGTCATGCCGCAGAACTTGATGCGGGTGCGGTAGAAAGAGCGGCTCATAGGGTGACCTCGGCGGGCAGGTGCCAGTTGTCGGGGTACAACGGGCCAACGAATACAAGGCCCTGCGGCGGTGCGGTCGGGCCGGCCACGGTGCGGTCCTGGCCGGCCAGCAGCTCGGCCATCCACGACACCGGCTTTTCCCCACAGCCAATCAGGATCAATGAACCGACGATATTGCGCACCATGTGATGAAGGAATGCATTGGCCTGAACGCAGACCTCCACGATCTCGCCCTGCCGGGTCACGCTGATCGCCTGCAGCTCGCGGCGGGCGTGCAGCGCCTCGCACTGGGCGCTGCGGAAGGCACTGAAGTCGTTCTCGCCGAGCAGGGCCTGCCCGGCCTGGTGCATCAGCGCGGCATCGAGCGGCCGGCGCTCCCAGCTCAGGGTCTGCCGGTGCAGTGCCGGGCGGATCTGCCGGTTGAGCAGCCGGTAGCGGTACCGCCGGGCGCGGGCAGAGAAGCGGGCGTGGAAGTCGTCGGCCACCGGTACGCACCAGCGCACCGCGATCGAGCGTGGCAGCCGGGTGGTGGTGCCCAGGGTCCAGCCGCGCGGGTCACGCGCCACATCGGTCTCGAAGTGCACCACCTGGCATTCGCCGTGCACGCCTGCATCGGTGCGCCCGGCACAGACCACCTGGATCGGCGCAGCGGCCACCGATGAAAGGGCGTCCTGCAGGCTGGCCTGCACGCTGGGGCAGCCGCTCTCACCGAGCTGCTGCCAGCCCTTGAACTCGCTGCCGTCGTATTCCACGCCCAATGCGTAGCGCATGTTCAGGACTTCACTTCAAATGCGGGAGGGCGGCCGACGCGGATCATCCGAGCCGCGACAGCAGCTCGTGCGCCTGCTGCTGGCTGTGCGGGTCGCCCGCCTGGGCAACCTCCATCAGCAGGATGCGGGCGGTTTCCGCATCGCCCAGGTCGAGGTAGGCGATGGCCAGCTCAAGGCGGTCGCGACCGGGTGCACCAAGCGGGGCCGGGTCGTGGTGGACCGGCGCGGGTGCTTCGGCCGCCACAGCAGCGTCTTCCGGGAATTCGAACACGCCACGATAGGACGGCTGCGCCGCGGCTTCGAGTGCATGCGGCGGGACGACGTCTTCGGCGGCAACCGGTGCGGCCGGCACCACCGGGGGGGCAACCGTCTCCTCGACGTCGTGCACCGGGCGGCCCGGCTGCGGCTCCAGGGTGAACACCGGCTCGCGTCGCCCCGCGTCGAGCACATCCGGCTCGGCCAGCACGTAATCCGGCGCATCGCCCAGGTCGGGTTCGTCAGCGGCCACGTCCTGCTGGGCCGCCAGTTCGTCCACGTAATCGGCGGCGGGAACGGCAGCGGCCAGGCTGGCTGCATCCAGTCCCTCGCGGCGCAGCGGCGGCAGCGGCGACGGCTTGCGCCGACGCGCCACGGCCCAACCGGCCACGATCAGCAGCAGCACCGCCAACCCCAGCCAGGCCCAGCCGCCACTGCCCGCTTCGCGCGTGGCCGGGGCTTCGCCCAGGCGCTGCTGCGCGGCGGCCAGGTCCGTGTCTTTCATGGCAATCAGCGAGGCCTGCTGCTGCTTGAGCTTCTCCAGTTCGGCCACGCGGTTGCGCAGCTCCTGGATCTCGGCATCGCGGGTAGCCACGTCTTCCTTGGCCTGCCGCAGTTGTTCGTTGCCCAGCATGTCACCCTCGCTGCCGGCAGCGGTGCCGGTGGTTGTACCTGCGTTGTTGTCGGTAGCGGCGACCGCGGGGGCGATCTCCAGGCGTCCACCTGCGGCGGCTGCGGTGGCCGCAGGTGCAGGCGCCGCCGTGGCGGCCGGCGCGGCGGCAACGCCACTGGCGACCGGCTGCGGAATGGCCGAGCGCGACTGGCGCCATTGCGCCGCGTGCTCGCGCACCATGGCGGCGGCCTGGGCGGCATCGACCGGAGCGTCGGTACCGGCGCTGCGCAGCACCGCGCCCTGCTTGAGCAGGTTCACGTTGCCACGGATGAAGGCATCGGGATTGGCACGCAACAGGGCGATCATTGCCTGGTCGCGGCTGATGCCCTGCTCGCGGGCCACGCTGCCGGCAATCTGCGACAGGGTCTGGCCGCGCTGCACGGTGATGCTGCCGTCGGCGGCGGTGGCCGCTGGCGCCGCGGACGGAGCGGAGCGCGATGGGGCGGCGGCCCGTGCGGGAACAGGTGCGGTGCGCGACGGCGTGGGCTCGGCCTGCGCTACCGGCGCCTGCACTGGTGCAGGTTCGGGCTCGCGCACGATCGCGTTGGACATCGCGCCGGCCGGCGCGACGATCTCCGGTTCGGCCACGGCCAACGCACTTTCCGGCGAATCGACCAGCGCCGAGTACTCGCGGACCAGGCGGCCCTGCCCCCAGTCGGCTTCAATCAGGAAGTTGAGCGACGGCGTGGTCACCGGCGCCTGCGAGCTCACCCGCACCACGGCACGGCCGTTGGCGTCGCGGGTCAGTTCGAACTGCAGCTCGCTCACCAGCCCGGTCGGGCGGTCCAGCCCGACACGCGCGAAGGTCACCGGCGAGGCCAGCGCAACGCGCAGGTTCTCGAGCTCGGCCGGATCGGCCGAAATGACCGGGATCTCCGCCAGCAGGGGTTGCCCGGGCTTGGACAGCACCCGGATGTCGCCGAGCCCGAGGGCCATGGCGGAGCTGCTGGCCAGGGCCAGCAGCAGGGTCGAGACATACTTGAGCGGGCGCGATGCGCCCGGAACCCGGTTCTTCATGCGGGCAATATAGCGATTCCCGACCAATACAGCCACGAAGGACGTGGCAGGTACCACGCCCTGCGTGGCACCTCCATCTCAGCCTTCGGCTGCCACCAGCTCGGCCAGCTGCACCGCATTGAGCGCGGCGCCCTTGCGGATGTTGTCCGACACGATCCACAGGTTCAGGCCGCGCGGGTGCGACAGGTCTTCACGGATGCGGCCGACATACACCGCATCGGTGCCCGATGCGTGGGTGACCGGGGTCGGGTAACCGCCGGCTTCGTGCTTGTCCACCACTTCCACGCCGGGCGAACGCGACAGCAGCTCGCGCGCCGCATCCGGCGTCACCTTGTCGCGGGTTTCGATGGTGACTGCTTCGGAGTGGCCGTAGAACACCGGCACGCGCACGGCGGTGGGGTTCACCAGGATGCTGTCATCGCCGAGGATCTTGCGGGTTTCCCAGACCAGCTTCATTTCTTCCTTGGTGAAGCCGTTGTCCTGGAAGTCGTCGATGTGCGGGATCAGGTTGAAGGCGATCTGCACCGGGAAGCGCTGCGGGTCGATCTCCTGGAAGCTGAGCAGCTGGCCGGTCTGCTTGCCCAGTTCTTCCAGCGCCGAGCGACCACCGCCGGAGACAGACTGGTAGGTGGCCACGTTGATGCGCTGGATACCGTACTGGCGGTGCAGCGGGGCCAGCGCGACCAGCATCTGCATGGTCGAGCAGTTCGGGTTGGCGATGATGCCGCGCGGGCGGTTCTTCAGCGCCTCGGGGTTCACTTCGGACACCACCAGCGGCACGTCATCGTCGTAACGGAAGGCCGAGGAGTTGTCGATCACCACCGCACCGGCGGCGGCGAACTTCGGGCCGAACTCCTTGGAGACGCTGCCACCTGCGGAGAACAGCGCGATATCCACGCCGTTCGGGTCGAACGTGGCCAGGTCCTGGACCTTGATCTTCTTCCCGTCGAATTCGATGTCGCCACCGGCCGAACGCGAGGAAGCGAGCAGGCTCAGGGTGGCGATCGGGAAGTTGCGTTCGGCCAGGATGGCCAGCATGGTTTCGCCGACGGCGCCGGTGGCACCGACGACTGCGACGTGGAAGCGACGGTCTTGATTGCTCATGGAATTCTCTTTGATGATGTACCGACCAACGGTCGGTACCTACCGTGGTGAAGAAGGGGACACGCGTTGCGGATTGGGCTCGGGGAACCTCACGTGATGGCCGCGCGGTTCCCTATCGTTTGGCGTCGTCGGTTTTTTTGCCGCCCACGGTGGCGGCGCCGGTTTTCACGGCGGCCACGGCGTCGGCGTTGATCGCGCTGGGCGGGTTGCCGGCGTTCGCGCCCAGGCCGAGCGCGGCCAGCAGGTTGTCCACGGCCAGCTGCACCATGGCCCGGCGCGTGGCCTGGCTGGCGCTGCCGATGTGCGGGGTAAGCACGATGTTGTGCAGGGCGAGCAATTCGGGGCGCACCGTCGGTTCGCCTTCGAACACGTCCAGCCCGGCGGCGGCCAGCCGGCCGTGGGCCAGCGCATCGGCCAGGGCCAGCTCGTCGACGATGCCGCCGCGGGCGATGTTCACCAGGGTGGCGCTGGGCTTCATCTTCGCCAGTGCGGCGGCGTCGATGATGTGGTGCGAGGACGGGCTGTACGGCAGCACCAGCACCAGGTGGTCGGCCTGCGCCAGCAGCGTGTCCAGCTCGACATACTGCGCGCCTACCTCGGCTTCGGTGGCTTCGGGCAGGCGCGAGCGGTTGTGGTACAGCACGCGCATGCCAAAACCGAGCGCGCCGCGGCGGGCAATGCCCTGCCCGATCCGGCCCATGCCCAGGATGCCCAGCGTGCTGCCATGGATGTCGGCACCCAGCATGGTCTGGAACGACCACTGGCCCCACTGGCCGTCGCGCAGCCAGCGTTCGGATTCGGTGATGCGCCGCGCGGTGGCCATCAGCAGCGCGAACCCGAGGTCGGCGGTGGTTTCGGTCAGCACATCCGGGGTGTTGCTGGCCAGGATGCCGGCCGCGCTGAGCGCGCCTACATCCAGGTTGTTGTACCCCACGCCGACGTTGGCGATCGCGCGCAGCTGCGGCGCGTTGGCGATCTCGGCCGGGCCGATGCGTTCGTTGAGGGTGATCAGCGCGCCATCGACCCGGGCCAGCTGTTCGGCCAGCATCGCCGGCGTGTAGCGGGTGACCTCGTGGGTCATCGCGAGCTCGACATGCTGCCCGAGCTGTTCGATGACGTCATCGAACAGCGGTTGGCTGACCCAGACCCGGGGGCGCGTCTCAGCCATCGATGGCGCCGGGAATGCGTGGCGTGATCTCGCCCACGTCACCGCACTGGGCGCGGTGGCGCAGCGCCTGGTCCATCAGCACCAGCGCCATCATCGCCTCGGCGATGGGCGTGGCGCGGATGCCGACGCACGGATCATGGCGGCCGGTGGTGATCACATCGACGGCCGCACCGCTGGCATCCACCGTGGCGCCGGGCAGGCGCAGGCTGGAGGTGGGCTTGAGCACGATCGAGGCGGTGACCTGCTGGCCGGTGGAAATACCGCCGAGGATGCCGCCGGCATGGTTGCTGGCGAAGCCTTCGGGGGTGATCAGGTCACGGTGTTCGGTGCCCTTCTGGGCGGCGCTGGCAAAGCCATCGCCGATCTCCACGCCCTTGACCGCGTTGATGCTCATCAGCGCCGCGGCGAGTTCGCCATCGAGCTTGCCGTAGATCGGCTCGCCCCAGCCCGGCGGCACGCCATCGGCCACCACGTTGACCCGCGCGCCGACCGAATCGCCGGACTTGCGCAGCGCGTCCATGTAGCTTTCCAGCGCGGGGACCTGTTCGGCCACCGGCCAGAAGAACGGGTTGTCTTCCACCGCCGACCAGTCATGGCCGGTCGGGGTGATCTCGCCCAGCTGCGACAGGTAACCGCGCACGGTCACCCCGAAGCGCTGCAGCAGCCACTTCTTCGCAATCACGCCGGCGGCCACGCGCATGGTGGTTTCGCGCGCGGACGAGCGGCCGCCACCGCGCGGGTCGCGGATGCCGTACTTCTGCCAGTAGCTGTAGTCGGCATGGCCCGGGCGGAACTGCTGGGCGATGTTGCTGTAATCCTTGCTGCGCTGGTCGGTGTTGCGGATCAGCAGCGCAATGGGCGTACCGGTGGTGCGGCCCTCGTACACGCCCGAGAGGATCTCGACCTCATCGGCCTCGCGCCGCGCCGAGGTGTGCCGGCTCTTGCCGGTGGCGCGGCGCTGCAGGTCGTGGGCGAATTCGTCGGCACTGATCTCCAGCCCCGGCGGGCAGCCGTCGATCACGCAGCCGATCGCCGGACCGTGCGATTCGCCGAAGGTGGTGACCGAAAGCAGCTTGCCGAAGGTATTGGAACTCACGGCCGCTGCGCTGCCAGTTCGGTGATGCGGGCGCTGTGGGCGATCAGCTCGCGGCACTCGACCGCGAAGATGCCCATCTGGCCGACCTTGAATTCAATCCACGCAAAATCGACTTCCGGCAGCAGCTTGACCAGGTGCTGTTCGGATTCACCCACTTCGCAGATCAGCAGGCCGTCTTCGCTCAGGTGCAGCGGCGCGTCGCGCAGGATCTTCAGCACCAGGTCAAGGCCGTCGTCGCCGGCACGCAGGCCCATTTCGGGCTCGTACGAATACTCCTTCGGCAGCGCGTCGGTTTCGTCGTTGGTGACGTACGGCGGGTTGGTCACGATCAGGTCGTAGTGGCGGCCGGCGAGGCCGTTGAACAGGTCCGACCTGAGCAGGGTGACGTTGTGCGCCTGCAGGCGTTCCTTGTTCTCTTCAGCCAGCGACAGGGCCTCATCGCTGAGGTCCACGCCGTCCACTTCCCAGTTCGGGTAGTAGTGGCCCATGGCAATGGCGATGCAGCCCGAACCGGTGCACAGGTCCAGCGCGCGGTGTACGTCGCGGCCGGCCAGCCACGGCTCGAAGCCGGTTTCGATCAGCTCGGCGATCGGCGAGCGCGGCACCAGGGCACGGCGGTCGCTCTTGAAGCTAAGGCCCGCGAACCAGGCTTCACCGGTCAGGTAGGCGGCCGGCAGGCGCTCGCTGATGCGGCGCTCGAACAGGGCCAGCACCTCGGCCTTCTCCGATGCAAGCACGCGGGCGGCGCCATAGGCCGGGCCGAGGTCGTGCGGCAGGTGCAGCGCGTGCAGGACCAGCTGGGTGGCTTCGTCCAGGGCGTTGTCGTAGCTGTGCCCGAAGGTCAGCCCGGCGGCGTTGAAACGGCTGGTGCCGTAGCGGATCAGGTCGATGATCGTATGGAGTTCGGCGGCCGTTTCGGCGGTCATGGCAGGGCAACAGACAAAGTGGCCCCAGATTATAGGCGCTGCGGCGCAGCACGGCATCCGTTGCAGCGGAAACGGAAACCGCCGCCCCCCATCCCCTATCATGGAGGCCCCTTCGGGTACGGGCCTTTCATGTTCAATCGCAATGTCGGCATCATCCTGCTCATCGCGCTGGCCGCCGGGCTCGGCCTGGTCGTCGCCCAGAAGGTGTTCGCGCCCAAACCGGCCGGCAACCGCCCGGCCACCGAGTCGATCACCTTCTACCCGCAGCCGCGGCCGCTGCCGGACTTCAACCTGGGCCAGTCCGACGGTACCCGGCTGATTCCCGGCGAGCTCAAGGGCCACTGGACCCTCGTGTTCCTGGGCTTCCTGTCCTGCCCCGACATCTGCCCGACCACCCTGGCCGACCTGGCCCAGGCCCAGAAGCAGTGGGAAACCCTGCCCGAGAGCCTGCGCCCGCGCCTGGTGTTCGTCTCGGTGGACCCCGAGCGCGACACCCCGGCACGCCTGGGCGAATACGTGCATGCCTTCCACAAGGACACCCTGGCGGCCACCGCCGACGTGCCTTCGCTGGAGCGCTTTGCCACTGCGCTGGGCTTCGTGTTCCAGAAGGTGCCGGGCAAGGGCTTTGAAGAAAACCCGCAGGACTACACCCTGGAACATTCGGCCAGCCTGGCCGTGCTGGACCCGGACGGCAGGCTGGCCGGCCTGATCCGCCCCCCTTTCAACCCGCAGGCCATTGCCCGCGACCTGAACCTGTTGACCGAGAAATCCGCCCCATGAGCCTGACCACCACGCTGAGCTACGTCCTGCCCCACCGCCTGCTGTCGTCGATGGCGCGGCGCCTGGCGTATTCCAGCAACCCGCGGATCTCGCGCTGGCTGATCGACACGGTGACCGAAAAGTTCGGGGTGAACCTGGCCGAGGCGGCCAATCCCGACCCGCGCAGCTATCGGACCTTCAACCAGTTCTTCACCCGCGCCCTGAAGCCCGGCGCCCGCGTGCCCGACGCCGGCGCCCGCACCCTGGTGATGCCGGCCGACGGCCGGATCAGCCAGCTGGGCGCCATTGAGGACGGCCGCATCTTCCAGGCCAAGGGACAGTCGTTCACCGCCGCCGAGCTGCTGGGCGATGCAGCCGACGCCGAGGTGTTCCACCACGGCCTGTTCGCCACCGTCTACCTGTCGCCGAAGGACTACCACCGCGTGCACATGCCGTGGACCGGCACCCTGCGCGAAACCGTGCACGTGCCCGGCCGCCTGTTCAGCGTGGGCCCGGCGGCAGTCAACAACGTCCCGGGGCTGTTCGCCCGCAACGAGCGGCTGGTCTGCCATTTCGACACCGACTTCGGCCCGATGGTGCAGGTAATGGTGGGCGCGCTGCTGGTGTCGGGCGTGGAGACGGTCTGGGGTGGCGAAGAGATTCCGGCCTATGGCGACACCATCACCCGCAAGGATTACCGTGGCAAGGGCATCACCCTGGAACGGTTTGCCGAGATGGCGCGCTTCAATTACGGCTCCACGGTGATCGTGCTGCTGCCGCCGGGCGTGGCCGATTTCGCCCCGCACCTGGATGCAGAACATGCCGTGCAGCTGGGCCAGGCGTTGGCCACCCTTCGTTGAGAAGCGGACACGCATGGCGTGTCCCTACGCAACGTGTGCCACCCACCATCAACATGCGACCCCAACCCCAAGCGACCAAGGATCGTAGTGACACGCCATGCGTGTCAACGCCATGACCCTGCGCACGTACACGAAAAAAACGCCCCGTTTCCACGGGGCGTTTTTTTTCAAGCATTACCCGGATCGTGCGCGAACTCGACGGGCCCTACATCCATCCCGTCGTAATCCTCGACCCCGTTGGCTTCGGCCAGCGCCTGCAGCTCGTGGTTGCGCTTGTCCAGCGACGCTTCGCTGTGGGTTTCCACTCGCTCCACGTGCAGCACGTGGTACTCCGCCTCGCCTTCTTCCAGCTCCGGCTCGAACACCTCGACCACGGTGTAGCCCTCCCCTTCCAGCACCCTGGCCAGCCCGTGCAGCGGCTCCGGCGTGGTGTTGACGAAGAAGTAACCCCACACCAGGTTTCCGTTGAGGTCCCAGTCGGTGTTTTCACGGATGTTGGCGAACATCTCGTTGATTGCGGTGATATCCATCAGTGTTCCCCGGAAGTTATTTACCGCAGCCCTGCAGCTTGATCGACTGGCCTTGGCGCAACGCATACGCGGGCGCCTTGAGCCCATTGGCCTTGGCCAGCTCACGCACATCGCAATCGAACTTGTCGGCGATCCGGCCCAGGGTCTCACCCTTGCCCACCTTGTGGCTGCGCACCGGCTTGGCCTTCGGCTTGGGCGCCGGTACTGCCACCGGCGCAGCCGGGGCGGTGGCCACCGGGGTGCTGGCCTGCAGGCCGGCCACCGGCACCACGCTGCCCACCGCCACGTTGCCGGTGTAGCTGGCCACGGTCGGACGGACGATGGCCGCATTGAGATCGGCGGTGATCAGCGTGCGCGCCAGGTCCGCGCGCGGACCGCTGACGCAGTAGCGGTTGTACAGCCCGGCAATGCGGGTGGTGGCGTTGATCAGCGTGCCGGCCGGGATCCAGCCGTCGGCTTCATAGCGCGGGTTGAGGTTGCGCAGCGCGCGCATGTAGCCGTCGCGGGTGCCGGTGCTGCCCAGGCAGATGGTCAGCTCATAGATGGTGGTGGACTTGGCCAGGCGGATGGTGGCCGGCTGCGCACTGACCTTGGGGAAGTCCACGCCGTACTGCTGCGGGTGCAGGTAGATCCACGCGGCGGCGATCACCATCGGCACGTAGTCCTTGGTTTCGGCCGGGAACTGGTTGTAGACGCTGTCCACCCAGAAGCTCTGCCCCACGTTCTGGCGATACACCCGCCCGGCACGGCCTTCGCCACCGTTGTAGCCGGCCAGCGACAGCTCCACGTTGTTGTTGAGCTCGCGCATGCGCTCGTTGAGGTAATTGGCACTGGCTTCGGCGGCGCTGCGCGCGTCGAAGCGGGTGTCGAAGCCGGTGCCGTCCGGACCCAGCCCGAAGCGGCGGCCGGTGGCCGGCATGAACTGCATCAGCCCGGCGGCGCCGGCGCGGGAGGAGGCGTGCACGCGACCGTTGGACTCCTTGGCCATGATCCCGAACAGCAGCGCCTCGGGCAGGCCGCGCTTTTCCCACTCCGGCCACATCACCGCGCGCAGGCTCTGGTAATTCTCGTAGGAGTTCATCAACGCCGGGCGCATGTCGGTCAGCCAGCGGCGGATGCCGGCCTGCACGGCCGGGTTGTATTCGACCATGCTGTCGAAGGCATGGCGCTTGTCGTTGAGCAGCGCGGCCGCACGCGCCGCTTCGGGCACATCGGCGGTCAGCGGGCCCACATGGTCCGGGTCGGCCTCCAGCAGGCCGCCATCGACCGGGATCGCATCGCTGTCGTCACCATCGCGCGCGTCGGCATTGTTCTTCAGCAGGCGCTTGTAGGTCACCAGCAGGTTGCTGACCTGGCAGCCCTTCTGCGCAATGCAGGCGCTGATGACATCTTCCATGTCCTCCAGCGCGGCATCGCCCTCGTTCTTGCCCTTGGGGTCGGCGTTGTTCACCAGCACCAGCGCATCGGCATAGCGCTTTTCGGCCGCGGCCATGCGCTGCTCCAGGGCTTCGACCTTGACCTTGTCACGGGCGGAGACCCGCTGGGCATGGGCCTCGGGCACGAACGACAGCAGGGAAGCGAGCGCCAACAACGGCCAACCGCGGGCAAGCAGGACAGGAACGGGCATTTTTGGCACTGTGGGCGAAAGACAGGGCAGAGTAGCCGTGCCACTCGCATCGGGGCAACCCGGTCAGGTGGCCGATACCCGCCGACGTTTAGAATCCTGCCCATTCACATAGCCCGTCCACAGAGCGAGTTGACCATGGATCCGATCCTGCTCGGCAAAGGCATTACCGACGATGTCCCCGTCACCCTGCAACCGAAACTGGGCAACCGCCATGGCCTGGTGGCCGGGGCAACGGGTACGGGCAAGACCGTCACCCTGATGACCCTGGCCGAAGGCTTTTCGCGCATCGGTGTGCCGGTGTTCCTGGCCGACGTGAAGGGCGATGTCTCCGGCCTGGCCGTGCCCGGCGCCGGCACCGAGGCGCTGCTGCAGCGCGCGAAGGACATCGGCGTGGCCGACTACGCGCCGGCCGGCAGCCCCACGATCTTCTGGGACCTGTACGGCAAGCTGGGCCACCCGGTGCGCACTACGGTGAGCGAAATGGGCCCGACCCTGCTGGCGCGCATCCTGGAGCTCAACGACACCCAGTCGGGGGTGCTGGACATCGTGTTCAAGCTGGCCGACGACCGTGGCCTGTTGCTGCTCGACCTGGACGACCTGCGTGCCCTGCTCGGCCTGGTGGCCGACGAGCGCAAGGACATCTCCACCGAATATGGCCTGGTCAGCGCGCAGACGGTGGCGGCGATCCAGCGTTCGCTGCTGCGGCTGTCGCAGGACGGCGGTGAATCCTTCTTTGGCGAGCCGGCGCTGGAGCTGGCGGACCTGATGCGGGTCAATCACGACGGCCGCGGCGTGATCGGCATCCTGGCCGCCGACCAGCTGGTGCTCAAGCCGCGCCTGTACTCGACCTTCCTGCTGTGGCTGCTGTCGGAGCTGTTCGAGACGCTGCCGGAGGTGGGCGACCTGGACAAGCCCAAGCTGGTCTTCATCTTCGACGAGGCGCACCTGCTGTTCGACGACGCGCCGGCCGCGCTGGTGCAGCGCATCGAGCAGGTGGTGCGGCTGATCCGCTCCAAGGGCGTGGGCGTGTATTTCTGCTCGCAGTTCCCCGACGACGTGCCGGCCAACATCCTGGGCCAGCTGGGCAACCGCGTGCAGCACGCGCTGCGGGCGTTCACCCCGCGCGACCAGAAGGCGGTGAAGATCGCCGCCGAAACCTTCGTGCCGAACCCGAAGCTGGACGTGGTGGCGGCCCTTTCCCAGCTGGGTACCGGCGAGGCGCTGGTGTCCACGCTGCAGGACAAAGGCATCCCCTCCCCCGTGCAGCAGACCCGGATCGCCCCGCCGCGCTGCCGGATGGGCGCGATCACCGAGGCCGAGCGTGCGCAGGTACGCGCCGGCAGCCCGGTCGGCAGCCGCTACGACACCGCAGTGAACCGCGAATCGGCAGCGGAGCTGCTGGCCCAGCGCGCGGCCAAAGTGGTGGAACAGCCCGACGCGCCCAAGGCGCGTACCCGTGAGCAGGATGAGCAGCAGGAAGGCGGCTTCGGGCAGTCGATCAAGGATGCGATCTTCGGCACCAAGCGCCGCCAGGGCATGATCGAAACGATGGCCAAGCAGACTACCCGCACCATGGGCACCAAGCTGGGCAACCAGATCGTGCGCGGCATCCTGGGCGGCATTTTCGGGGGCAAGCGCTGACCGATGTCGCGTTGGCGTCCCCCTGCGGAAAAGAGCACGGCCCTGATCACCGCACAGGGCCACCAGCGGTTGAAGAGCGAGCTGGACGAGCTGTGGCGCGTGCGCCGGCCGGAGGTAGTCAAGGCGTTGGCCGCGGCTGCGGCGGAGGGCGACCGCTCGGAGAATGCCGAGTACACCTACCGGAAGAAGCAGCTGGGCGAGATTGACCGGCGCGTGCGCTACCTGACCAAACGGCTGGAGTCGCTGCGCGTGGTGGATACCGTGCCAACCGACCCGCAGGCGGTGTTTTTTGGCGCGTGGGTGGAGCTGGAGAACATGGACAGCGGCGATGTCAGCCGGTATCGCATCGTGGGCCCGGACGAGACCGATGCGGGTGCCGGGTGGATCAGCATCGATTCGCCGTTGGCGCGTGCGTTGTTGAAGAAGCGCGTGGATGACGAGTTCGAGGTGGAACTGCCGAGCGGACGCACCGGGTTTGCGATCCTGGCGGTGGAGTACCCGGGTGGGTGATACGAAGGCGGTTACGACGTTGGTTGCAATGCGTTACCGGGCGTTGAACCGTCATGGGCGGTTGTTTGGGAACCAACCCTACCAGTGCATGCACGGCTGGTAGGGTCGCATCCCGATCGACTGCCGTGGAACATGCCGCGTTCGATGGTGGCATGAACGTCGGCGGAGAGCGCGTTTGACGTTGATTCCAGTGCGCTACCGGACGGTTAAGGGGTACACCCTGCCCGCTCGGGCTGGCCGGAAGTACTCGATCCGCTGATAGAACGCGTGGTCCTGATCGGCATGCCAACCGGGGATCCCCATCAACGGCAGCGGCCGCAGTTCCAGCGGATCATTGAGCACGTCGGCACGCGCGATGGCCTGCGCTACCTGCTCCACCACCTGCGCATCATCATCGCCTTGCACCACTACACACTTGCCCACCAGCAATCGCGAAGGCAGCAGCGCCTGTTCCATCAACGCATGCCCGAACACGGCGGATATGGCGATGTCGCCGCTGCGCCACCGCGCCGCGCCGTCGACGAACAACGCGTGCCAGTCGTGGCGGCCCCATGCGTGCAGCAACGACGCATCGCGCACCCGCACGATCACGCCGGTTTCGTCGAACTGGGTCAGCGCGGCCTGCGCGCGGGTGCGCTGGCCGGGCGGGTTCCGCTCGATGTCCTGGCACTGGCGCGCATTGAGCGCGGCCTTCACTGCCGGGTAGCGCGCCCACACCAGTGCATTGAACAGGTCATGCCAGTTGCACGGGCGCGTGGCGATCTGCCCGCGTTCAATGCGCTGCTCGTAGTGCAGGCCGTCGGCCAGCAGTTCGTCGTCCTGCTCCACCAGCTGCTTTCCCGACAGAGCGAGCTGCTGGTTCAGCGCGGAAAGGGCCGGCCAGTCGGCCGCCGCCATCAGGTTCCGGTGATCAGCAAACGCCGCAAACAGCGGATGGGTGAAGCACGCCCGATCCACGTCGGCGTGCGCCGGCGCGATGAAACGCCGGCGGCCGACCGCCCCGGGGGCGGCCGCGTCGGTCACAGCACCTTGAGGTCGAGCAGTTTCCTGGCCGCACTCTCGTCGATCAGCGCGTCGCCGTAGAGGTCGTGGTCATCGCTCTCGGTGATTTCCACGTCCACGAACTGGCCCACGCGCAGCTTGGCTTCATCGGCGTTCTGGATGTGCACCAGGCCGTCGATCTCCGGCGCATCGGCCTTGGAACGGGCCACCGCGATGCCGTCTTCAATCGCATCGACCAGGCACTGCTGCACCGTGCCGATCTTGGCTTCCAGGCGCGCAGCGGAAATGTCGGCCTGGCGGGCCATGAAGCGGGCCAGGCGCTCCTGCTTCACTTCTTCGGGCACCGCGCCGGGCAGGTCGTTGGCGGTGGCGCCGGTGACCGGCGAATACGCGAACGCGCCCACGCGGTCCAGCTGCGCCTCATCCAGGAACGACAGCAGTTCCTCGAACTCAGCCTCGGTCTCGCCCGGGAAGCCGACGATGAAGGTCGAGCGCACGGTGATGTCCGGGCACAGCTGGCGCCAGCGCTGCACGCGTTCCAGGGTCTTGTCGACCGCACCCGGGCGCTTCATCAGCTTGAGGATGCGCGGGCTGGCGTGCTGGAACGGAATGTCCAGGTACGGCAGGATCCGGTTCTCGGCCATCAGCGGGACCACGTCATCCACGTGCGGGTACGGGTACACGTAGTGCATGCGGGTCCAGGCATCGAGCTCGGACAAGCCTTCGCACAGCGATTTCATGCGGGTCTGGTAGGCCTTGTCGCGCCACATGCGCTCGGCGTACTTGACGTCCACGCCATAGGCCGAGGTGTCCTGCGACACCACCAGCAGTTCCTTCACGCCGCCACGCACCAGCCGCTCGGCTTCACGCAGCACCTCATCGACCGGGCGCGAGACCAGCTTGCCGCGCATCGAGGGAATGATGCAGAAGCTGCAATGGTGGTTGCAGCCTTCGGAAATCTTCAGGTAGGCGTAGTGGCGCGGGGTCAGCTTGATGCCGTAGTCCGGGACCAGGTCCACGAACGGGTCATGCTTGGGCGGCAGCGCGGCGTGCACCGCCTCCATCACGCTGGTGTAGTCCTGCGGGCCAGACACCGCCAGCACGTCCGGATACGCCTTGCGGATCTCTTCCGGGCGCTTGCCCAGGCAGCCGGTGACGATCACCTTGCCGTTGGCGTTCATCGCCTCGCCGATCGCATCCAGCGACTCGGTCACCGCCGAATCGATGAAGCCGCAGGTGTTGACCACCACCACGTCGGCCGAATCGTAGGAAGGAACGATGTCGTAACCCTCGGCCCGCAGCTGGGTGAGGATGCGCTCGGAATCGACGAGGGCCTTCGGGCAGCCAAGGCTGACGAAGCCGACTTTGGGGTTCAGCTGGGACATGGATCGCGGGACTCTGGGGGCCTGGGCCCACGCCGGAATGGCGCGGGGACCTGGGGCCGGAAACGGCGGCAAGTATACCGGCGTTGTGGCCCCGGCCCTGAATGCATCGGCGGCTCCGGCAACGCCAACCGCCAATCCCGGCATGCCCGCGACACCCCGCTAACCTGCAGCGCGCCGATAATGAACGCCTGAACCAACAGGAGTCTGGCAATGGGTGAGTGGGTCACGCTTGATACGCATCACGGTCCGGTCCGGGCCTGGCAGGCCACGCCGGAGGGCAAGCCGCGCGGGGGCCTGGTGGTCATCCAGGAGATCTTCGGCGTCAACGCCCATGTCCGTGAGGTGGCGGATGGCTTCGCGGCCGAGGGCTACGCGGTACTGGCGCCCTCCTTCTTCGACCTGATCGACGGCACCGAAGCCGATCCCGACAGCCTGCCCTACGACCCGGACGGGGTGAAACAGGGACTGGAACATGTGAATGCGCTGGGCGTGGAGAAGGCGCTGGAAGTGGTCCGCGCGGCCGCCTCGCGGCTGGCGCCGGCCGGCAAGGTCGGCACCGTGGGCTACTGCTGGGGTGGCAGCATCGCGCTGCTCTCGGCATTGCGCCTGGGCCTGCCCTCGGTGAGCTACTACGGCGCGCGCAACGTGCAGTTCCTGGATGAGACGCCCAAGGCGCCGGTCATGTTCCACTTCGGCGCGCAGGACAAGAGCATCCCGCCGGAAGCCATTGCGGCCCACCGCGAGAAGCTGCCCAAGATGGCCACCTTCGTCTATCCGGCCGACCATGCCTTTAACCGCAGCGTCGGACATGCGTATGATCCGGACAGCGCCGCACTGGCGCTGACACGCACCCTGGACTTCTTTTCGGAGCATCTTGGATGAGCGATTTTGAACTGGATTCACGCCTGGCCGCCAACAGTGTGCTGGTGGACCAAGGCCCGCTGTCGCAAGTGCGGTTGATGAACGACGAACGGTTCCCGTGGCTGGTGCTGGTGCCGCGCGTGACCGGCATCACCGAATGGCTGGAGCTCGACGGCAACCAGCAGGACCAGCTACGTACGGAATTGAACCGATGCTGCCGGGCGCTGAAGGGCACCGACGGGGTGGAGAAGATCAACTTCGCCACGCTGGGCAACATCGTGCCGCAGCTGCACTTCCACGTGGTCGGCCGACATGTGGGCGATCCGGCGTGGCCGGCACCGGTGTGGGGGCATGGCCAGGCCCATCCGTTCGATGCGGCCGTGCTGCAGGAGCGTGTCGCGATGTGGAAGGAACGGCTAGGATATTCGCCCCAGCCCTAAGCGGACCCTGCCCCTGATGCGCTCCAACCTTGTCGCCGCCATCGTCCTGATCCTCGTCGGCCTGTTCCTGCTGGCCAGCAACCTGGGCTGGACCAACATGAACCTGGGTCGCCTGATCCTTACCTGGTGGCCGGTGATCCTGGTGGCAGTAGGGATCGGGTTGTTGTTCGGACGCGGGAAATAACCAGAAAAAAAGCGCGGAGCGATCCGCGCTTTTTTAGTTGCCCCGCCGCTCAGGTGCGCGGCAGGGTGACGCCGGTCTGGCCCTGGTACTTGCCGCCGCGATCCTTGTACGAGGTCTCGCAGATGTCGTCGCTGTCGGCCTGGAAGAACAGCATCTGGGCCACGCCTTCGTTGGCGTAGATGCGCGCCGGCAGCGGCGTGGTATTGCTGAATTCCAGGGTCACGTGGCCTTCCCACTCCGGCTCCAGCGGGGTCACGTTGACGATGATCCCGCAGCGCGCGTAGGTGCTCTTGCCCAGGCATACCACCAGGGTGTCGCGCGGAATGCGGAAGTACTCCACGGTGCGCGCCAGCGCGAAGCTGTTGGGCGGGATGATGCACTCGTCGCCCACGATGTCCACGAAGCTGCCCGGGTCGAAGTGCTTGGGGTCGACGATGGTGGAGTTGATGTTGGTGAACACCTTGAACTCGCGCGAGCAGCGCACGTCGTAGCCATAGCTGGAGGTGCCGTAGCTGACGATGCGCTGGCCGTTGGCCTGCTTGACCTGGCCGGCTTCGAACGGCTCGATCATGCCGTGCTGTTCGGACATGCGGCGGATCCAACGGTCACTCTTGATGCTCATGGGGAGTCCTGGGTGCGGGAATGGGCGATTCTAGGCGATCAGAGCAGCGACGACAGGATCGGAATGCTGGCGCGCGGGCGCTTGGCCACTTCCTCCACCAGCCGCTCGGCGGCGCGCAGGTAAGCCTGCGCGGCCGGCGACTCCGGCGCGGCGGCGGTGATCGGGGTGCCTGCATCGCCCTGCTCGCGGATGCCGATATCCAGCGGCAGCGAGCCCAGCAGGGGCACGCCGTACTGCGCGGCCATGCGTTCGCCGCCGCCATCGCCGAACAGGTGTTCGATGTGGCCGCAGTTGCTGCAGGTGTGCACGGCCATGTTCTCGACGATGCCCAGCACCGGCACCTCGACCTTTTCGAACATCTTCAGCGCTTTCTTCGCATCCAGCGTGGCGATGTCCTGCGGGGTGGTGACGATGACCGCGCCGGCCAGCGGAATCTTCTGGGTCAGGGTCAGCTGGATGTCGCCGGTGCCCGGCGGCAGGTCGATCAACAGGTAGTCCAGGTCATCCCAGAGGGTGTCGTTGAAGAACTGGGTCATGGCCGAGGTCGCCATCGGACCGCGCCAGATCATCGGCGTCTCGTCCTCGATCAGGTAGCCGATCGACATGGTCTCCACGCCGAACGCGCGCAGCGGCTCGATCGACTTGTTGTCCGGGCTTTCCGGGCGGCCGCTCAGGCCCAGCATCATCGGCACGCTGGGGCCGTAGATGTCGGCATCCAACAGCCCGACCCGCGCGCCCAGGCGGGCCAGCGCCACGGCCAGGTTCACCGCCGTGGTGGATTTGCCCACCCCGCCCTTGCCTGACCCGACCGCGATCACGTTGCGGACGCGCGGATGAAGGGTCAGGCCCTTCTGCACCTGGCTGGCATGGGGACGTCGAGACGGGCTGGCACTCACTGCGGGAACTCCGGAAAAGCCGAACGGGACAGCCCGCCACTATACAGGGCGTCCCTGCGCTGCCAGGCCGTTGTCCTGCCCTGTCCCGGGGCTGTCCCGGAAACGGTTTTCACGTCATTGGCGCGTCAGGAACGGATTCCGTGGTGCGGTGCGGCCAAAAAGTGAACCGTGCATCCATCACGGTACGGAGGGAATGGTTTCATCACAAACCATTATTAAGTCATTACTTTTCAACATGTTGCAACACAGATGAGAACGAAAGCATGGCTTTGCGTATCTTGTCTTTATGACCTCTTGATGAACAGTTGACAGGTCGCGTTAAGCCCGTGTTAACCTCGAATCATCAGCTCGTGAAGCTGGTGAACAGGGGGGCAGCCATTGCCAAGACCTGATCCGAGGGCACACGGAGACGCCTGCTGGTCCATGTCACCGGTGTTTGACGCAATCGATCGTTCCAAGGGGATCCACACATGATGAATCGCAAGTCGCTCAGCCGGAATCCGCTGAGCTTCGCCCTGGCCACCGCGATGGTGTTCGCGGCCGCGCCGGCATTCGCGCAGGACACCACTTCGACCAAGACGGCCGAAGAGGTCGCCGCCGAGAAGGCCAAGGCCACCACGAACTTCGACACCGTGACCGTGACTGGTTCGCGCATTGGCCGCGATACCTTCAACTCGGTGTCGCCGGTGCAGGTCGTGACCCGCCAGGAGTCGGTGCTCGCCGGCTTCAACTCCACCACCGACGTGCTGCAGAGCACTGCGGTGACCACCGGCAGCTCGCAGATCAACAATGCGTACGGCGGCTACGTCACCGACGGCGGCCCCGGTGCCAACACCCTCGGCCTGCGCGGCCTTGGCCCGACCCGCACCCTGATCCTGCTCAATGGCCGCCGCGTGGCGCCGGCCGGTTCGCGTGGCGCGGTCGGCTCGGCCGACCTGAACGTGCTCCCGAACTCGATCGTGGACCGCATCGAAATCCTGAAGGACGGTGCCTCGTCGATCTACGGCTCCGACGCCGTGGCCGGCGTGATCAACATCGTCACCAAGACCAAGGTCGACGGCGTCTCCTTTGAAGGGCAGCACAACGCCACCGACGGTGGCGGCGGTGACCAGCGCCGTTACTCGATCATGTTCGGCACCACCGGCGAGCGCTCGCACTTCTCCGGTTCGTACGAGTACTACACCCGTAACGACCTGAGCCTGCGTGACCGCGACTGGACCCGTTGCGCCACCGACAAGTACCGCGACATCGACGTGGGTGACTACTGGGGCAGCGGCGACTTCATCGACCCGCTGACCGGCAAGTCCAAGTGCTACACCCTCGATGCGGGCGGCGTGACCATCAACACGATCGGCACCAACACCCGCACCGGCGTTGCTGCCCCGGGTGGTGCCGGTACGCGCTTCAACCGTTGGCGTCCGAACGCGGCCGTCACCACCGGCCTGGTCGGTTATGAAGGCGTGGACACCTATACCCGCGATACCTTCGACGACGCGATGCTGAACCAGTCGCTGATCTCGCCGGCCAAGACCCACACCCTGTTCCTGCAGGGCGGCTTCGACACCGGCGTGCTGGGCGACGCCGAGCTGTACTACGAGTTCCTGGGCAACAAGCGCAAGTCGACCCAGACCGGTTACCGCCAGCTGTCGCTGGACTATGCAGTGGGCAGCCCGCTGATCCCGGCCAACCTGCGTGACAGCGTCGCCGGCCCGGCGACCAACCTGACCAACGGCGCCAACATGGGCGTGCGTGCGTTCATCGGCTTCGGCAACGACCAGAGCAAGCAGAACGTCGACTACTACCGCTTCAACGCCGGCCTGCGGGGCAACCTGACGGCGGACTGGAAGTACGACTTCAATGTCATGCACTCGGACAATGACGCCGATTACACCTTCCAGAGCTTCCTGACCAGCCGCCTGGCGCAGAGCCTGAACGTGGTCTCCAACGGTGCCGGCGGCTATTCCTGCGTCGACCCGTCGAACGGCTGCATCGCCGCACCGGCGCTGAACTCCAACACCATCGGCGGCAACCTGCCGGCGGACTGGAAGAACTGGGTGTTCGTGCCGGTCACCGGCAACACCATGTACAAGGAAGACACGGTCAACTTCAACGTCAACGGCCCGCTGTTCGACATGCCGCACGGCACGGTCCGCGGTGCGTTCGGTGCCGAATACCGCAAAGCCAAGATCGACGACAGCCCGTCGCAGTACTCCATCGACGGCGACCTGTTCAACCTGACCTCGGCGGCGCCGACCCGCGGCAGCGACTCGGTCACGGAAGTCTACGGCGAACTGGAATTCCCGCTGCTGTCGGGCGTCACCGCTGCCGAAGAGCTGACCCTCAACCTGTCCGGCCGCTACACCGACTACGAGTCGTACGGTTCGGATGAGACCTACAAGATCGGCGGCCTGTGGACCCCGGTGAAGTGGCTGTCGTTCCGCGCGTCCTACGGCACGTCCTACCGCGCCCCGGCGCTGTACGAACAGTTCCTGGGCGGCACCACCGGCTTCCTGGGCAGCACCTCCGATCCCTGCAACGAGTACAGCGACCGCGATCCGTCGTCGATCCGTTACCAGAACTGCGCCGCAGAAGGCCTGCCGGCCGACTACATCGCAACCCAGGGCGTGACCGTGATCACCCAGGGTGGCGCGGAAACCGGCCTGAAGGCGGAAACCTCCACCGCCAAGACCCTCGGCGTGGTGATCCAGCCGGAGTTCGGCAGCGGTTTCGGTGACCTGTCCTTCGCCGCCGATTACTTCGACATCAAGGTCGAGAACGGCGTGCAGGCCGCAGGCGGCGCCGGCATCCTGAACGCTTGCTACGGCAGCGCCACCGCCGACTTCCTTGCCGGCAACGGCCTGTGCCGCCTGGTTGACCGCAACCCGCTGAACAACGCACTGACGGTCACCAACGGCTTCATCAACGTCTCCACCGACAAGGTGCGCGGCGTGGACCTGACCCTGCGTTATGTCCGTGATATCGGGCCGGGCGAGTTCCGCACCACCACCCAGTTCACCCACTACATCGAACAGTCCAGCAAGATCTTCCAGGACGATCCGCTGGTGAACTACGCCGGCATGCTGGGCACCCCGGCGAACACCGCCACCTTCGACATGGCCTACAAGTGGAAGGAATGGCAGGTCCGCTACGGCCTGGACTGGATCGACAAGATGGACAGCTACGCGTACTACGAGGAGCGCAACCCGGGCCTGTTCGAGCCGGACACCTCGCCGTACAAGATCTACACCCCGAACTACTTCCTGCAGTCGTTCTCGGTGCAGTACGAAGCGGACAAGTGGTCGGCCACCGTCGGCGTGCGCAACCTGGCGGACAAGGAACCGCCGACCATTTCCCAGGGTGTGTACAGCACCGTCGGCAATGCGTTGCTGTACAGCGGCTTCGACTACTGGGGCCGCCAGTACTTCGCAAACGTCACCTACTCGTTCTGATCCCGCTTCGCGAGCCGCCGCCCTTCGGGGCGGCGGTCTCGTTTCCGGCCCTGGTAAACCGGTGGCCGGCCCGCTCCACGAACAGAGGTCATCAATGAAACGGATTCTTCTGCTGGCCGCCCTGGCCAGTGCTTCCTCGCTCCTGCACGCCAAGCCGGTGGCACCGACCATCGAGCAGATGGCCGCCTTCCCGGCCATTTCCAGCCTGTCCCTCTCACCTGACGGCAAGCACATCGCCGGCCTGCGCGCCAACGGCGAAGAACGCGTCATCGTGGTCTGGGAAACCAACGCCCTGGACAAGGCGCCCACCGTCATCGGTGCCGGCCGCATGAAGTTCCAGAGCGTGAGCTTCATCAAGAACGGCCTGCTGGCCGTCACCCTGTGGCAGCCTTACGACCTGCGTACCGACCGGGTCAACAAGACCTTCATCAGCAAGTTCTTCATCACCGACATCGAAGGCAAGCAGTGGAAGGAGCCGATCAGCCCGGCCCGTGCCACCAGCCGCAACGAAGAACTGGAGCAGGCCCTGTCCAACTCCACCGTGCTCGATACCCTGCCCAATGACCCGGACCACATCCTGGTGGTGAACGGCTCGGGCAGCAATTCCGGTGACGTGTACAAGGTCAACCTGCGCAGCTTCACCTCCCAGCGCATCCAGAAAACCGAAGAGCGCGTGGCCGGCTATGTCACCGATCTCAACAGCGAACTGCGCGCGCGCCTGCGCCAGGACGTGGATGGCACCGGTGCGTACATCGCCACTGAATTCCGCAACCCCGCTACCGGTTCGTGGGAAGAACACTTCCGTTCGCACGTGAAGGATCGCGACATCAACCAGGTGGTCGGCTTTGCCGATGACCCGAACATCGCCTTCATCCAGAGCAACGTGGGCCGCGACAAAACGGTCATCTACGAATACGACATCGCCGCGCGCAAGCAGAAGGAAGTGCTGTTCGAGCACAAGTTCTTCAATGCCGGCACCGTGGTGCTGAACCGCTACAAGAACGTGGACGGCGTGCCGTTCGGTGCACTGCTCGGCGTCGGCTACAGCGGCCCGCGCGAGAACGAGATCCAGTGGACCGATCCGACCTTCAAGGCGCTGGAACAGGGCCTGCGCCAGGCCCTGGGCATCCAGGCAAGCGAGGTCACCCTGGTCGATCCGGGCACGGGCCAGCGCGCCACCACCCAGCTCGATGGCGGCAGGTCGATCCGCCTGCTGGACTACAGCGCCAACCTCAAGACGTTCCTGGTGGTGGTGTCCGGCCCGTCCGACCCGCCCACCTACTACCTGTTCAACAACGGGCAGCTGACCGAGCTGGCCAAGTCCTACCCGCAGATCGACCCGGCCGCGCTGGGCACGACCAAGCTGGTCTATTACAAGGCACGCGACGGGCTGGACATTCCCGCCTTCCTGACCACCCCGAACACCGAACTGTGCGGTGCCGGTCCGTGGAAGGCCGTTGTGCACCCGCACGGTGGTCCGTGGGCACGTGATGGCATGGACTTCGACGGTTCCATGTGGGTGCCGCTGATGGCGTCGCGCTGCATGGCGGTGCTGCGCCCGCAGTTCCGCGGCTCGGCCGACTGGAGCCGCAAGCTGTGGATGGCCGGCGATGCCGAGTGGGGCCAGAAGATGCAGGACGACAAGGATGATGGCGCCAAGTGGATGATCGACCAGAAGATCGCCCAGCCCGGCCACATCGCCATGTTCGGCTTCTCCTACGGTGGCTATTCGGCATTCGCCGCATCGGTGCGGCCCAACGGGCTGTACAAGTGCGCCATTGCCGGTGCCGGCGTGTCGGACATCAAGAAGATCTGGTCGCGGTTCTATACCAACCCGTTCTTCCGCCAGGCCCAGGCCAAGACGGTGGACGGCCTGAACCCGCTGGACAAGGCCGGCGAGATGAAGATCCCGCTGATGGTCTACCACGGCGACCGCGACCGCACCGTGCCGATCGAACAGTCCGAATGGTTCGTGGCCAAGGCGAAGAATTCCGGCCAGCCAGTGGAGTACCACGAAATCGCCGATTACGCGCACGGCCCGGCGTGGACGCGCGCGATCATGGGCGACCAGCTGCGGCTGATCGATGATTACCTGGGCAAGGGGTGTGGTGGTGGCGGGTTGTAACCGCCGCTGAGGGACACCCGACCCACGGTCGGGGGCTCCCGATGCTTATCGGCCACCTTCGGGTGGCCTTTTTTTATTCGCGAAGAATGGCCTGCGCCGCGTTGTGTCCCGGCGCGCCGGTGACGCCGCCGCCCGGATGCGTCCCGGAACCGCACAGGTACAGGCCCGGCAGGGCACCGCGGTAGTCGGCCTGGCCCAGCATCGGCCGGGCGCTGAACAGCTGGTTGAGGCTGAGCGCGCCATGGAAGATGTCGCCGCCGATCAGCCCGAAGGTGCGCTCCAGATCCAGCGGACTGAGCGCCTGCCGGCCCAGCACCAGTGCGCTGAATCCCGGCGCGTGCTTCTCGACCGTTGCGATCATCAGGTCGGCCACTTCGTCGCGGTGGTCATCCCAGCTGCGCCCACCGGAAAGCACCGGGGCCACGTGCTGGCAGAACAGGCTGGCCACGTGCTGGCCGGGCGGCGCCAGCGAATCGTCCAGCGTACTCGGGATCAGCATTTCCACGATCGGTTCGCGTGACCAGCCGTGCTGGCGCGCATCGCGGTAGGCGCGGTCCATGTAAGCCAGCGTGGGCGCCATGATGATGCCGGCCGTGAGGTGGTCCCCTGCCCCGGGCAGCACGGAGAACGAGGGCAGGCCGGACAGCGCGACGTTCATGCGGAACGTGCCTGAACCACAGCGCCAGTTCGCCATGCGCTCGCGCGTGGCCAGTGGCACCTCCCCAGGCGCGAGCAGCTGTTCGTACAACAGCTTGGGATTGACGTTGGCCACCACCCTGCGGGCGCGGATGACATCGCCCTGCAGCGTTTCCACCCCTACCGCGCGCCCCTGCTCGACGACGACCCTACGCACGCCGCTGTCGGTACGGATGCTCGCCCCGGCGGCGATGGCCGAGCGCGCCATCGCCTGGGTGATGGCGCCCATGCCGCCGATGGCGTGGCCCCAGGCGCCCTTCACTCCGTTGCTCTCGCCGAAGGCGTGGTGCAGCAGCACGTAGGCCGAGCCGGGCGCCTCCGGGCTCGCGTAGTTGCCCACGATGCCGTCGAACCCGAACAGGGCCTTGATCGGCTCGCTCTCGAACCAGCGGTCCAGGTATTCCGAGGCCGAGATGGTGAACAGGTCCAGCAGTTCCTGGCGCAACGCCGGCGCCAGCCCATGCAGCCGCCTGCCGAGCTGGCCGGCCTGCCACAGCGCCGGCAGCTGGGTCAGCCAATGGCCTTCCCCCACGTTGGGCGGCGCCTGCAGCGCAAGATCGCGCAGCACATCGGCGAATGCCTCCAGGCGCTGCTCGAAGGCCGGCAGGCGCTCGGCATCACGTGCGGAAAAGCGCGCCACCTCCGAGCGGGTCAGCCCGGCACCGGCCAACAGGTAATCGCCGTCCAGCGGCAGGAAGTTGTTGATCCGCCGCGGCACCACCCGCAGCCCGTGCTCGGCCAGCGCCAAGGCCTGGATGATGCGCGGCTGCAGCAGCGACACCGTATAGGAAGCCACCGAATTGCGGAAACCGGGATGAAACTCCTCGGTGACCGCCGCCCCGCCCACTACCGGCCGCCGTTCCAGCACCAGCACCCGCTGCCCGGCCCGGGCCAGGTAGGCCGCGCAGACCAGGCCGTTGTGCCCGCCGCCGATGATGACTGCATCCCAGGCACGCGTCGTTGAAGTGTCCATGCTGGCTGTATACATGACCTTCGACACCCTTGCAGGCCGGGCCACCGGCGTATCGTCTGGCCCACGGCCCCCATCAGGGGGCCTTCCTGAAAGATTCTTCGGCCCGGAGGCCTTACTAGTGATCTCTCGTACTCCCAAGATTGTCCTGCTGACCCTGGCCGTTTCGGCCGCGCTGGTCGGCTGCGGCAAGAACGAAACCCCGGCTACGGACAGCGCGGCCTCCACCGCCACCCCGACCGCCGCCGCCCCGGCCGCCACCGAGTTCAAGCTCGACGAAGCCAAGCTGCCGGCTTACAACGCCTTCCACCCGTCCGACCTGGACAAGAGCCTGGACGCCTGCACCGCGTTCGGCGATTACGTGAACAGCAAGTGGCTGGCCGCCAATGAAATCCCGGGCGACCGCACCAGCTGGGGCGCCTTCACCATCCTGGACGAGCGCTCGGTCGCCGTGCAGCACC
Source organism: Stenotrophomonas sp. CFBP8994 (assembly GCF_034044835.1). Taxonomy (NCBI): domain Bacteria; kingdom Pseudomonadati; phylum Pseudomonadota; class Gammaproteobacteria; order Lysobacterales; family Lysobacteraceae; genus Stenotrophomonas; species Stenotrophomonas sp. CFBP8994. Next base: position 585,305 of record NZ_JAXCWT010000001.1, read on the forward strand.
AGCTGGCCGAACAGGTCGCCGCGGTGAAGAACCCGACCGGCATCGAAAAGATCGTCGGCGACTTCTGGGCCACCGGCATGGACGAAGCCAAGATCAACGCGCAGGGCATCGAGCCGATCAAGGCCGACCTGGCCGCCATCGACGGCCTGCAGGACAAGGACGCCATCGCCAACTACCTGCGCACCACCGCCGCCAAGGGCGAAAACGTGCTGTTCGGGTTCGGTCCGGAAGCGGACTTCAAGAACTCCAGCATGAACATGGCTTACGCCAGCCAGGGCGGCCTGGGCCTGCCGGACACCACGTACTACACCGACGCCAAGAACGCCGACAAGCTCAAGGCCTACCAGGCGCACGTGGCCAAGGTGCTGGAACTGTCCGGCGTGGCCGCTGCCGACGCCGCCAAGCAGGCGGCGGACGTGGTCAAGTTCGAAACCCGCCTGGCCAAGGCCTCCAAGTCCAGCGAGCAGCTCTCGCGCGATGTCTCGCTGTACTACAACCCGGTCACCGTGGCCGACGCCGACAAGCTGACCCCGAACTTCAGCTGGAGCCGGTTCTTCGAAGCGCAGGGCATTGCCGCGCCGGAGAAGTTCTCGCTGGCCATCCCCAGCTTCCACCAGGAAGTAAGCAAGGCGCTGGGCGACACCGACCCGTCGGTGTGGCGTTCGTACCTGCGCTTCCACACCGTGGATTCGGCGTCGCCGTTCCTGGCTGACGCCTTCGCCCAGGAAAACTACGAGTTCTACGGCAAGACCCTCAACGGCCAGAAGGAAATGAAGCCGCGCTGGAAGCGCGTGCTGGGCACCATCGAAAACGATGCCGGTGAAGCCTTCGGCCAGCTGTACGTCAAGGTCGCCTTCTCGCCCGAGTCGAAGGCCAAGATGGAAGAGCTGGTCAAGAACCTGGCCGCCGCGCTCAAGGAGCGCATCCAGGGCCTGACCTGGATGAGCGATGAGACCAAGGCCAAGGCGATCGCCAAGTGGGAAACCTTCACCCCGAAGATCGGCTACCCGGACAAGTGGCGCGACTGGAGCGGCCTGAGCACCGGCCGTGACAGCTACTTCGGCAACGTGCGCGCGGCCAACGAATTCAACTACAAGTTCGCGCTGGGCAAGATCGGCAAGCCGGTGGACAAGACCGAGTGGGGCATGACCCCGCAGACGGTCAACGCCTACTACAACCCGCTGCAGAACGAGATCGTGTTCCCGGCCGCCATCCTGCAGCCGCCGTTCTTCGACCCGAAGGCCGACGACGCGCTGAACTACGGCGGCATCGGTGCGGTGATCGGCCACGAAATGACCCACGGCTACGACGACCAGGGCAGCCGCTTCGGGCCGACCGGCAACTTCGAGAACTGGTGGACCGATGCGGACACCAAGAACTTCAGCGGGCTGACCGGCAAGCTGGTGAACCAGTTCGACGGCTACAAGGTCGGCGACCAGGCGGTCAACGGCAAGCTGACCCTGGGCGAGAACATCGCCGACCTGGGCGGCCTGGCCACTGCCTACGACGCCCTGCAGAAGGCCAGCGCCGGCAAGGAAGACCCGAAGGTGGACGGCTTCAGCCGCGACCAGCGCTTCTTCTTCAACTGGGCCACCGTGTGGCGCACCAAGTACACCCCGGAGAACGCCAAGGTCCGCCTGGCCACCGATCCGCACGCTCCGGCTGCGTTCCGTGCCATGGGCGCGCCGTCGAACCTGCCGACCTTCGCGGCCGCGTTCGAGTGCAAGCCGGGTACGCCGATGGTGCGCGCCGGCGACAAGCAGGTGGTGATCTGGTAATCGTTCACGCGGTGGCGTGAAGCAGAAAGGCCCGGGATTTTCCCGGGCCTTTTTGTTTGCCCGGTTGCCGGCCAACGGCCGGGGCTACCGTCGGCGTCGGTGAATGCCGCGTTTTCATGCGGGCTTGCTATAGTTCCGCGGTCTTCAATCCTCTTGGATTTGTTTCGCATGCCCAACCTTCGTCCGCTTGCCATCGCCCTCGGCCTGGGCCTGGCCACCCTGGTCGTCACCGACGCCTCCGCCGCCCCGAAGAAGAAGGCCGCCAGCCGTGCGCCCGCCGTGAGCGCGCAGTGCAGCGACTTCCATGACGCCACCAATGCCGGCTGGCTGAAGGCCAACCCGGTGCCGCAGACCGGTGCCACCACCGCTATTGGCCAGCTCGCCGAGCGTACCCGCGTGCAGCAGCGCGAGCTGCTGGATGGCGCGATGAAGGCACCGCAGGGCAACGTGCAGAAGCTGCTGGGCGACTTCTGGGCCAGCGGCCTGGATGAAGCGGCCGTGGAAGCCGACGGCTCGGCCCCGATCGCGCCGCTGCTGACCCGCATCAACGCCATCAAGAAGGCCAAGGATGTGCCGGCTTCGATTGCCGCGCTGCATCAGGTCGGCATCCCGGTGGCCTTCAACTTCGCCCCGGACGTGGACCTGAAGGCGCTGGATCGCCACATCGGCTACTTCATGCAGGGCGGCATGGGCCTGCCCGACCCGGCCTTCTACACCCGCACCGACGCCGATACCGTGGCGCTGATGGGCCGTTACCGTGCGTACGTGAAGCAGATCCTGGCCCTGACCGGCACCCCGGCCGACAAGCTGGAGGCCGAATCGCAGGCGGTGATCGCGCTGGAAACCGAGCTGGCGCGCAATGCGCAGTCGCTGGCCGGCATCAACAACCCGTTCAACAACTACGCGCCGATTTCCACCAAGGAACTCAACAGCCGCTTCCGCAACCTGCAGCTGGATGCGTTCCTGAAGGCGCAGGGCGTCAACGACGACCTGGTCTCGTTGTCCGACCCGGAGCTGTTCAAGGCGCTCGACGGCATGGTCACCCGGATCAAGCCGGACCAGTGGAAGGCCTATCTGCGCTGGCGCGTGGGCGATGCCATGGCCCCCTACCTGTCCAAGGCCTACCGCGATGCGGAGTTTGAATTCCGCGGCCGCGTGATCCGTGGCGAAACCATCGCCCCGGCCCGCTGGGAGCAGGTGCTGGATGCGATGAACGTGGCCGCCGGCCCGATGGTCGGCCGTGAATATGCCGCACGTTACCTGTCGGCCGACGATCGCCGCCAGGCCGCCGTGATCGTCGACAAGATCCGCGAAACCCAGATCGAGGCGGTCAAGGCCAGCGGCTGGCTGAGCCCGGAAGCCAAAACCGAAGCACAGGCCAAGCTGGCCGCGCTGAAGATCGAGATCGGCACGCCGCTGCGCGACCTCGATTACAGCGTGCAGCCGATGGGCCGTGGCAGCTTCGGCGGCAACATGCTGATCGCCTCCACCTGGCGCCATCGCGAAGAAATGAAGCGCATCGGCAAAGGCAACGCCGACCGCCGCTGGGATGTGTTGCCGCAGCAGCCGGCACTGGCCTATGACATCGCGCAGAACCGCCTGATCGTCACTGCCGCCGTGCTGCAGGGCCCGGTGTTCAATGCCAAGGCCGACAACGCCGACAAGTACGGCAGCTTCGGCGCGCTGGTTGCCCACGAACTGAACCGTGCGATCGATGCCAAGGGTGCCCTGGTCGATTCCAAGGGCGAACTGCGCAGCTGGTGGACCCCGGCCGACAAGACCGCCTGGAACCTGCTGGGCAACCGCGTGGCTGCGCAGTACAGCAGCCTGGACTTCCCCGGCGTGAAGGGGGCCAAGGTCAATGGCGAACTGACCCGCGAAGAGAACCTGGCCGATCTGGCCGGCGTGGAACTGGCATGGGCGGCCTACCAGTCGGCCGAACCCGCCGCCAAGCCGGCCGCGCAGCAGGGCTTCTTCCGCGCCTGGGCCAGCCTGTGGCCGCAGCAGCTCTCGCCGGGCGAAGCCGCGCAGCGGTTGACCGCGGACACGCTGGCCCCGGGCAAGTGGCGCACCAACGTGCCGCTGTCCAACCTGCCCGCCTTCGGTGCCACCTTCAGCTGCAAGCCGGGACAGCCGATGCAGCGCGTGGACAGCGACCAGATCAAGATCTGGCGCTGAGCGAAACGTTGATGGATTGAATGAGGGCGCCCCCAGGGGCGCCCTTTTTCATGCACGTAGAGCCACGCCGTGCGTGGCTGCACGTCTCGCGCGCGCCGCAAAGCCACGCAGAGCGTGGCTCTACGCGCTGGGCTGCAGCCAGCCCCGGTAATTCACGATCAACCCCACCCCGGGTGCGGCGATCTCCACGTTGAACACGAACCGGCCGTCCACTTCGGTTTCGAACGTGTTGCCCCTGGGCAGCAGCGCCTTCGGCAGCGGCACGCCCAGGCAGGACCACCGCCGCGGCACCAGCAGCAACCGCTCGCCTTCCACCACCAGCGCCAACGCGACCTCGATCACCCCGAAGCGCTCGACCAGCAGCGCATCGTTGCGCCCTGCCCCGCGCCGCTGCCACGAGGTGAACCGGCGCCCGCCAAAATCACGCGTCCAGCGCTCGATGCCCTGGTCCGGCGTGAAGGTCACGGTGACCGGCACATCAGTGCCCGCCTTGGGAAAACCGATCACCCCCGCAACCAGGCGTGACACCAGCCCGGTGCCGCGACGGACCTGCGCCGTTCCGCTCCAGCGGCGTTGCCCGGACATGTCGTGCAGCGCCTGCACCTGCGCAGGCAGCGCATCGTATGCACTGCCCAGCACCTGCCGGTACAGGCTGGCGGCGGCGCGACAGTCGCGCAGTTACTTCACGCTGCGCAGGTGGTTGGGCCGCTTCGGGCCACCCGGCGGGCGCCGGTTGAATGGCGGCTGCCCCCGCCAGTAGCGGATCAGCAGCCAGCCAAACAACATGCCGCCCAGGTGGGCAAAGTGGGCCACGCCCGGTTGCCAACCGGTGGCGCCGAGCACCAGTTCCATCACGCCGAACACGATGACGAAGGTGCGCGCCTTCATCGGAATGGGCGGGAACAGCAGCATCACGCGCTGGTTGGGGAACAGCATGCCGTAGGCCAGCAACAGGCCGAAAACGCCGCCGGATGCGCCCAGCACGGTGGCCGGGTCGGCGATCATGGCGCCCACGGCCAGCTGGCACAGGCCGGCACCGGCCACGCACACCAGGTAGTAGGTCAGGAAGCGCTTCTCGCCCCAGGTCTGCTCCAGCGGCGCACCGAACATGAAGAGCGCCAGCATGTTGAAGAACAGGTGCCCGAAGCTGCCGTGCAGGAACCCATAGGTCAGCAGCTGCCACGGCTGGAAATTGCCACCCGGCGAGAACGGGTCGAAGCCACCGCGCAGCGGTTGCAGCATGAACGGCTCGAACGTGCCGTTGCCGAGCAGGAACGGCTGCTGCAGCAGGAACAGCACGATGTTGGCGATCAACAGTGCCTTGGTGACGGTGGGCAGTCGCGGGAACATGGGGGCATCCTTTGGAACCGCGCCCATCATAACGGGCTAGCCCGGTCCCCACACCGCCGCGTCCAGGTCATCGCCGCTGCCGCGCGGCATGTGCTTGACCCGCCCGCGCTCCATCACCACCCCTTCGGCGCGCAGCCGCTGGTTCTGCTCGCGCCAGCCACGCGAGCCTTCCGGCATCGCGATCCGCCCGTCCGAGCGCAGCACCCGGTGCCAGGGCAGGTCCGGATCGTCGTTCATGCCCAGCACCCGTGCGGTCAACCGTGCCCGGCCCGGCAGTCCCGCCTTGGCAGCCACCTGGCCGTAGCCCATCACCTGCCCGCGCGGAATGGCCCGGATCACCGCCAGGATGCGCTCGCGCGCCTGCGCGGCAGCGTCCACCGCGTCGTCGGCCGGCGACGCGGATTTCTTCAGGCGCGCACGCGGCTGACCAGCAGCACGCCGACCAGCACCAGCGCCGTCCCCAGGATCTGCCAGGGGCCCATGGGTTCGTCGAGCAGCCATAGACTCATCACGATGGTGGATACCGGCCCGAGCATACCCACCTGCGCGGCCAGCGACGAGCCGATCCGCTTCACCGCCAGCATGATCGCCAGCACCGGCAGCACCGTGCAGACCGTCGCGTTGACCAGCGACAGCCAGTACACCGGCACCGGCTGCTGGAACAGCACCGGCAGCGGGTGCAGGACCGCGAAGTGCAGCGCGCACAACACGCAGGCCACGCAGCTGGCATAGGCGGTGAGCCGGATCGCGCCGATCCGCGCCACCACCTGGCCGCTGCCGAACAGGTACAGCGCGTAGCTGAGCGCGCTGGCGAACACCAGCGCACTGCCCAGCACGATGCGCCCGCCTTCCAGCTGCAGGTCGTGGCCGAAGGCCAGCAGCACGCCGAGATAGCTGAGTACCAGTGCGGCCACCTGCCAGCGCCCGGGCTTCTTTTTCAGCAGCACCAGGCTGATCAGCAGCACCAGGGTGGGATTGAGGTACAGGATCAGCCGTTCAAGGGTCACGCTGATGTACTGCAGTCCCTGGAAGTCGAGCAGGCTGGAAAGGTAGTAGCCGGTGAAGCCCAGCCACACCACCCGGCCCCGGTCGGCCCAGGACAAGGCGGTGGCGCGGCGGGCCGACCACACTGCGAGCAATGCGAACAACGGGAACGCCATCAGCATGCGCAATGCCAGCAGCGTGGTAGCGTCCACGCCGTGGCGATAGGCCAGTTTGACGATCACGGCCTTGCCGGAGGCGGCTACCGCGCCGACGGCGGCGAGCAGGATGCCGGAGGTGGCTAGGCGTGGGGAGGAGGTGGGAAGCGCGTGCGACATCCCACGCATTGTCGCATCAGCGGATGTCTACCGAACAACGGTCGGCAGCTACCGGGGGGGTTGATACGCCTCAGCGCATCAACACCACCTCTTCCGACGATGTCGGATGGATGGCGACGGTGTCGTCGAGCTGGGCCTTGGTGACGCCCATTTTCACCGCGACCGCGAAACCCTGCAGGATCTCGTCGGCCGATTCGCCGAGCAGGTGTACGCCTACCACCCGCTCCTCTTCGCCCACGCAGACCAGTTTGAACAGGCTGCGTTGGGTGCCATCGGCCAGCGCCTGCAGCATCGGTCGGAAATTGGTGCGGTAGATGCGCACGTCACCGTGACGGGCGCGCGCCTCTTCTTCGCTCAAGCCCACCGCGCCCAGTGCCGGGTGCGAGAACACCACGCTGGCGATGTTCTGGTAATCCATCTTCGCCTGCGGCTGTCCGCCGAACAGGCGGTCCATCAGCCTGCGGGCGGCGGCGATGGCCACCGGGGTCAGGCCTACCTTGCCCGAGATATCGCCCACGGCGTGCACGCTGGGCACCGCCGTGGTCTGCCAGTCGTCAACCTCGACCTCGCCCTTGTCACCGACCACGATGCCCAGTGCCTCCAGTCCCAACCCGGCACTGTTGCCACGCCGACCGGTCGCGAAGAACACCTGGTCGAAGTGCGGTTCGGCCGGGCCATCGTGGCCGTAGGCAATGAGATCATCGCCCTCGCGCCGCAGTTCGCGCAGCCGGTAATTGAAGTGCAGCTGCACGCCCTGGTGGCGCAGGTTCTCGGCCAACTGTGCGGTCAGCTCGGCGTCGAAGCGCTCCAGCAGGCGTTCGCCGCGCACCAGCAACGTGACGCGGCTGCCCAGTGCCTGCAGCAGGCCGGCCAGTTCCACGGCGATGTAACCGCCACCGACGATCGCCACGCGCCCGGGGGCGCCGCACAGGTTGAAAAAGTCGTCCGACACCGACCCCAGTTCGGCGCCGGGAATGTCCGGGCGCTGCGGGTGGGCACCGGTGGCGAGCAACACGTGTTCCCCGCTGATGCGGATGCCATCGCTGCATTCCACCGTATGCGCATCCAGCAGCCTGCCCTTGCGCGGCACACGCACCACGTTGCTGTCGTTCAGGCGCTTGAGGTAACTGGCATGGATGTTGGCGATGTAGGCCTGGCGATGCACCACCAGTTCCTTCCAGTCCAGCGCCGGTCGCGCCGGTACATCGAAGCCCATCGCCGCAGCCAGGCCGATCCGCCCGGAAAGGTCGGCCGCCAGCCACATCGCCTTCTTCGGCACGCAGCCGACGTTGACGCAGGTACCGCCCAGTTCGCCCGGTTCCAGCATCGCCACCCGCTTGCCGTGCTGCGCTGCGCGGAAGGCGGCGGCCAGGCCACCGGAGCCACCGCCCAGCACGATCAGATCGTAGTCGTAATGCGTTGTCATGGGCGCCAGCATGCCACGCCACGTCGCGATTCAAACGTGACGACGCGGCCTGAATCGTTTCATCGGCGCAACGCTGGCCAACGCCCGTAGGTCATCGCGCGCCAGATCCACTCCAGCGGCCCGAACCGGAAATGGCGCAGCCACGCATGGCTGAGCAGCACCTGCAATGCGAACAGCGCCACCGCGAACGGAACCTGCCAGGCACGCGGCATCGTTTCAAACGCACCCAGCCCGTAGCCGTAGAACAGCCAGGTGCAGACCAGTGACTGCAGGATGTATTGGGTCAGCGCCATCCGCCCCATGGGCGCCAGCACGCGCAGGCGGTCCCGCCAGCGCACGATCCAGGCCAAATAGCCCAGGCACATCAACAGGCTGGCCACCGACGACAGCGCATACGCCGCGCCGGTGGTGGGGGTGAACGTGCCGGGCGCCAGGTACGGCACCCAGCTCGCGCTGATGAGCATCAACAGCAGTCCAACCGGCAGCGCGCCGCGCCGCAACCAACGGTAGAGACGCTCGAACCGCGCCGGGTCGGCCAGCGCGCCACTGCGTGCGAACCAGCTGCCGAGCAGGAACATGCCCAGCACTTCCGGGCCGATGATCAGCGCCCCGGACAGGGCCGTGCCCAGATCGCTGGCCCGCTGCGCCACCGCCTGGCCGAAGCTGCCATGGCCATACGCCTGGCGCTGCAGTTCCACGGTCTGCTGGCCCTGCGCCATGGCCGAGCCGAGGGTGCCGCCATCGCCTTCCACCTGTCCGACCAGGCCCAGCATCGCGCCCAGCAGCAGCATCATCGCCGCCGCACACAGGTAGGTGGCCACGCCCATCGCCGGCAACCAGCGTTGCGGCGCTTCGCGCGTGGCCAGCAGCGGCAACGACACCAGCGCGTAGATCACCAGGATGTCGCCGGACCACACCAGTAGCGCATGGCACAGGCCGATCAGCAGCAGCCCGCCGCTGCGGCGCAGGTAGAAGCTCGTGAAGTCGCGGCGCGCCGCTTCGGCACGTTGCGCCATGATCGCAAAGCCGGCGCCGAACAACAGCGAGAACAGGGTGAAGAACTTGCCCTGCACCAGCACGTAGACGGCGGCATCAACCCAGTAGTCCAACCCCTGCCAGTGCGGGTCGATGCCGGTGAAGGCCAGGTCCAGCGGGCCGCTCAGCGCTTCCATGTTCATCAACAGGATGCCCAGCAGCGCGACCCCGCGCAGGATGTCGATGACTTCGATGCGGTCGTCGGCAGCCACCGGCTGCAGCGTGGGGGAAACAGGCTTCACGGGCGACTCGCTTGGCAGGGCGGACAGTATGCCGCCGCAGCCCGCAGGCCGCCCGGCATTTCGGGGCTGCAGATACGCAACGGCCCGCCGAAGCGGGCCGTTGCCTCAGGCGGTGGCCTGCACTCAGTGCTGGTGGCCGCCGTCGCCGTGCACGTGGCCGTGCTCGAGTTCTTCGGCAGCAGCTTCACGCACGTCGACGATCTCGACCGAGAAGTGCAGGTCCTTGCCGGCCATCGGGTGGTTGAGGTCCACGTCGACCACGCTCATGCCGACCTTTTCAACGGTCACGGCGCGCGGGCCGAAGTTGGTCTGCAGCACGACCTGCTGACCCTTCACCAGGCGGGTTTCACCGAAGTGCTTCTTCGGCACGCGCTGGGACAGGCCTTCCTTGCGCTCGCCATAGGCATCAGCGGCCTTCACATCGACCTCGAAGGAGGCGCCGGCTTCCTTGTCGAGCATGGCGGCTTCCAGGCCCGGGATGATGTTGCCGTGGCCGATCAGGATCGCCAGCGGGTCACGGTCCCTGGAGCTCTCGATCGGCTCCTGGCCCTGCTCGGCGACGGTGTAATGGAAGCGGACGACGCGGTCTTTTTCGATCTTCATGCGGAACTCTTGTGCTGAGGCTGCCAGGGCAGACGGGTGGGACGGGTTGTCGCCCGCCAAGTACGCCGCCATCATGACGGCCTTCTGAGGCCGCGCATTATCCGGACATCACGCACATGACGCCAGTTCCGCGCTTGAACCGCTCTGTTGCCCGGGTTGCCGCCGTGCTTGCCCTGGCCCTGCTGGCCGCCTGCGGCGGCGGCAAGGCCACCCGCCCGAGTGCGCCGGCCGCCTCCACCCAGGTCTGGCCGACGGTGGTGCCCAATGACCCGCAGGCGGCCAATGCGGTGCTGATGCGCGCCATCGGGCTGGTCGGCACGCCCTACCGCTACGGCGGCAACACCCCCGAGTCGGGCTTTGACTGCAGCGGGCTGGTGGCCTACGTGTACCGGGAAATGCTGGACCTGAAGCTGCCCCGGACTTCGCGCGACCTGGCGGCGGTGCAGGGACCGAAGATCGATCCGCAGCGGTTGGCACCGGGCGATCTGGTGTTCTTCGGCGACCGCGGCAACGTCTTCCACGTCGGCATCTACGTGGGCGAAGGGCGCTTCGTGCATGCCCCGAGCACCGGCGGAACGGTCCGGCTGGATTCGCTCGGCGGCACCTATTGGAAGCAGCACTACACAGGGGCGAAACGCGTCCTTCACTGAAATGAACAGGGCAAAGGTCTAAAAATGTGACCTCCATCACGTTCATATAAACGAAAATTTAACGAAATTTGTACCAAATCACACGTCTTACACGGCATCATCACCCATCGTTTTTATTCAGTGACCGCCGCGTGACGACAGCCGACCTGACGTGCCAAGGCCAGACCGCCACTTTCCGGCGCACTGCCCGCCCCGCTCTTCTCGCTTTCGCCCTCTGCCTGGCCAGCCTTCCGGCCTGGGCGCAGACGGCACCGACGACCGCCGTCGATGCTGCTCCGGTTGCCACCGTAGCCGCCACCGAGATCCCCGCCGCCGCCAAGCCCAAGGCTGACGCGCCGGCCCGCAGCAAGGCCGATGCCGCTGCCAGTGCCACCCTCGCCGCCCTGCTTCCGCACCTGGCAGCCAACGACACCATTCCGCTCATGGACCGCTCGGCGATGTTCGCCGGCGACCTGAGCCGCCTGCTGGCCAACTACGATGCCAGCTCCGGCGCCAATGGCGTCGTGGTCGGTGGGGCCGCCGACAATGGCAAGGTGCAGTCGCTGCTGCGCCGTGCGATGACGCTGCTGGGCACCCCGTACCGTTGGGGCGGCACCTCGCCGGACAGCGGTTTCGACTGCAGCGGGCTGGTCGGCTACGTGTTCAAGACCGCGCTGGGCATCGACCTGCCGCGCGTCTCGCGTGAAATGGCCCATGACGGCGAAGCCGAGCTGATCAACGACCGCAACGCGCTGGCGGCCGGTGACCTGGTGTTCTTCGGCCGCAGGGGCCGGGTCGACCACGTGGGCATCTACGTGGGCGAAGGCCGCTTCCTGCACGCCCCCAGCACCGGCAAGGACGTCCGCGTGGACAGCCTGGTCTCGGGTTACTGGAGCGGCAAGTTCATGCAGGCCCGCCGCGTCGAGCTCTGAGCCGGCCGGCCCGCCCCGCCATTTGAAGGCCGCTGCCCCGTGCAGCGGCCTTTTTCGTTATGGGCGCCGGTGGCCGGTAACGGGGGCAACCGGCGTTGTCCCTACTGTCGTTCGAGCAATTCCAAGTGCGTGCGACCAGCCCAGGCCGGCGTCGGCAGGGGTTGTTGACTCCGGCGTGGGGCGGCTCGCCGGGGTCACGCCGACCAGTAGACACCGCCCGGGATCTTTCCAGTAAAGGTGACGCATGGCGGCAGTCCCTGAATTTCCGGCCCGGTGTGTGATCTGGTTTGGGCAACCTCACGCGGCCGAGCGCGCCGCATTGGCAGCGGAAGGGTGGCAGGTGCGCGGGGTGGCCAGCGATGCATGCGTGGCCATCGGCATGCGCGGCAGCGACCTGGTGGTCGGGCTGCTGGACCTGCGCGGGGCGGCCCCCGGCAACGTGGAGCACCTGCAGGCGCTATTGGAGCAGCACCGGCACATGCGCGTGCTGGCGATCCTGCCGCCCGGGCCCTACCCCACGCCGCCGCCGCTGCAGTCGTTGCTGGCGGGGTGTGTGGAGACGTTCACGGCGCCGCTGGATCTCTCCAGCCTGGTACAGCGGCTGCAGCACCTGGCGGACGGCGACGAGACGCGTTCGCCGGCCGGTGCACAGGCACTCGTCGGGAACAGTGCGGTGCTGCAGGTGGCACGGGCGGCGTTGCGCAAGTTCGCGCCGGTGGAACTGCCGGTGCTGGTCACGGGCGAAACGGGCACGGGCAAGGAGCTGGCGGCGCAGGCACTGCATGCGCTGTCACCGCGGCATGCGCGGCCATTCCTGGCGGTTAACTGCGGGGCGATTCCGGCGGCGCTGGTGCAGTCGGAACTGTTCGGGCATGAGCGCGGGGCGTTCACCGGTGCGGCGACGCGTCGGCTGGGCCTGTTCGAGACGGCCAGCGGGGGCACGGTGTTCCTTGACGAGATCGGCGACCTGCCGCTGGATGCGCAGACGAACCTGTTGCGGGTGCTGCAGGAAGGCACGATCGAGCGGGTGGGCAGCAATCATCCGCTGGCGGTGGATGTACGGGTGGTGGCGGCAACGCACGTCGATCTGGAGCAGGCGGTGGAGCGTGGGCAGTTCCGCCGCGATCTGTTCTACCGGCTCAATGTGCTGCGCTTGCCGATGCCGGCGCTGCGTGACCGTGGCAGCGACATCCTTCTGCTGGCGGAGCATTTCCTGGCCAGTTTCCGCCGCCGGCACGTGACGCGCGCGCGCGGGTTCACGACGGAAGCGGCGCAGGCGCTGCTGCGGTTCAACTGGCCGGGCAATGTGCGCGAGCTGTTGAACCGGGTGCAGCGGGCGGCGATCGTGAGCGAGGCCGAGCTGATCAATGTGGCCGATCTGGAGCTGCTGCCACCGCAGGTGGAGATGCCGCAGCGGCTGCTGCACGATGCGCGCCAGGCGGCCGAGCGCGACGCCTTGTTGCAGGCCCTGCGCGATAACGCGTTCAACATCACTGCGTGTGCCCGCACCATGCAGGTGTCCCGCGTTACCGTGTATCGCCTCTGCCGCAAGCATCAACTCGCTCTGCCTGAGTTGCGCTGAGCGCTGAAAGCCCTGGTTTGCGAACGTACGGGCTTTGGGTCGGCGGGGGCGGGCTTGCGGGGGACGTCGTAAACCCATCCATGGGGGCTTGGTCGCCGCATCCATGCGGCTCACACCCCCGCAAACCCACCCCCGCCGACCCTTCGACATCGGGTCGGTGGCCATGGGAAAAGCTGGGGCTTCGCTGACGCCGGCCATTGGCCGGCCCTCCGCGTTGCCGGCCGCGGTAGGTATCGACCGTTGGTCGATACGCGCGCTACAGGATGTACGGCACCTTGAAGGCCAGGGTGAAGTCCGGCGAATCCGGCGTCAGGCCGATGCCCAGCAGGCTCACGATCGTGGTGTTCTGGTTGAGTGCGTAGGTGATGCCCAGGTTGAGCGTGGCCGCGTTGGCGTCGCTGCCGACGATCTTGACCCACTGGCCGCCCTTGAAGCGGGTGGAGGCGCGGGCGCTGAGCTTGTCACTGAAGGAGATGCTCAGGCTGGTGCGTTCGTTGAAGGCGAACGCCACGCCGGCGCCGAAGTAATACGAGCCGCCGAGTTTGACGTCACCGGGGTTGACGGTATCGGGGTTGGCGTCGAGGTCGTCGAAGCTGTTTTCGAAGGAGTGGATGTAGCCGATGTTGGCGAACAGGATGGCCGGGTCGGCGGTCTTGACCGCCGACAGGCCGACGTTGGCCTGCCAGACGCCGTTGCCGGTGGGTTGCTGTTCGGGCACGGCGAAGCGGATGAAGTCGTCGTCGTCGCGCTCGAGCACTTTCCAGCTCAGGCCGTAGGGTTCGCGGCCGGTGGGGGCGGTGGCGCCGACGGTCAACACGGTTTCGGGCCAGCGGCCTTTTTCGGAGAACAGTTTGTAGTTGGCACTGAGGCTGATGTCGCCGATGCCGTTGCCGGTGGTTTCTTCCTGGGCGATGGCCGCCGCCGAGCCGCCGGCGCCGCCCTTCTGGAAGACGGTCTTGCGGGCCAGGTACGGCACGTCCAGGTTCAGGGCCAGGCGCGGGGTGAGGCCCCAGCGTGCGGCGAGGTTGTAGGTGAGGGTGTCGGACTCGACGTTTTCGATGGCGATGTTGCCGAGGAAGATCGCGTCGAGGGCGAGGAAGCCGTTGAGGGTCAGCTGCTTGCGGTCGTAGCGTGCGTAGCTGAGGCTGTTTTCCAGTGTGAAGCGGCGGGTGAACAGGGTCGAGGTCTGTTGTTTGACGTCGTCGACGCTGCGGCGCGAGGCTTCTTTGGCCTGCTGCGCTTCGGCGGCGGTGCTGGCGTAGCCATCGCCGGTCGGCGGTGCGGCGGGGGTGCTCGAGGGCAGCGGTTCGGGCGGCGCGGCGCCGGCCAGCGGTGCGGTCTTGCCGCTCAAGCGGGCCTGCATGGCCTGCACCTGCATGTCCAGTTCGCGCAGCCGGCGCACTTCCTGGGCGTAATTGGCTTTGAGCGTTTCCAGCTGCTGGATGAGTGCTTTTACGTCTGCTTCGTCTGCCGGGGTGGCCGGTGCGTCCTGGGCGTTTGCCGCAGCTGACGCGGTCAGTGCCAGCGCCGCCAGCGCCAGCGGTGTCGTGCATATCGAGGTGTGCATTTCCTTGCCCTGTGTTCTGGTGTCGTTCCCCCCACCCGGCCGGTGTTACTGGCCGGGCCCCATGCCTACGCCGCGTACCAGGTTCATCGCCTGGGCCACGTTCTGGTTCAGCGACGCGCTGTTGGCCAGGGTCTGCCGCACCAGGTCGATCTGCATGCGGTTGCTGGCCGATTGGCCATCGCTGGCCACGGCGATGCTCTGGCCGACGCTGCCGTTGCGGATCCATTGCTGCACCTGGCCCACGCCCTGGATCTGCAGCTGCACGCTGGCGCTGTTGCCGTCCTGCTGGGCCACGGCGCTCACGCCGCCCTGTTGCGCGCTGGCCTGCGGGGCGCTCTGTTCGGTGGTGGTGGGTGCGGTGCCTTCGCGCACGTTCAACTGGGTGGCGTTGCTGGCCACGTTGTTGTCACCGGCCACCTGGATGCTCTGGGTGAGCCCGGCCACGTTCTGCAGGCCGCTGGAATCCACGCTGCGCCCCGGGGTCTCCGGCAGCGGCGCGTCGGCCGCGGTGACGGTGACGCTGGGCGTGAAGCTCACTTTGGGCGTGTTGCCGCCATGGCTGAAATCCATGCCCAGGGTCAGCGCGCTCTGTGCGGACTGGTTGCCGGCCTGCCATTGCGAAACCATGGTCACGCCGAACCAGGCCACGGCATTGCCGTTGACGGTGTAGCGGCCGCGCATCAGTTTCAGTTCCGGGTCGGGGATCTCGCTCAATCCCTTGCCGGGGCGTCCCTGCTCCTGCGCCTTGGGTGCATCGGCGGCGTGTACCGGGGCGACCCCGAGCAGCGCGACGAGCAATGCACTGTGCGTCCAGTTTGCGATGTTCATGGTGCCTCCTAGAACAGATCGGCGTGGGTGAAACCGAAATCCACCAGTTCCGCGTCGGTGATCGGGCCCTGCCGTGCATACAGCGAACGCGCGCTTGGCTGTTCGCCTGGCTGCAGCAACACGGTGTTGCGGTCGAAATCGGTACCGATCACGACGAACACGGCGCGCGACGGCCATGATTCGAGAAATTCGTTGACGGGGATGCTGCGGTTGCCCAGGATCGGGTCCGCTACGTCCACCACGTCACCGCGGACCTGCTTGAGGACCACGAAGTGGCGGAATCCACGCACATCCATCAACACCAGCCCGGGTACGCGCAGCGAGCGCAGGCGCTCTTCGTTGACGCGGTAGCCGCGCCCACGCATGCCCATCGATTCCACGTAACGCTTGATGTCCAGCAGCGAGAAGCCACGCTGGTGGACCAGTTCAGGGTCCGAGACCCCCATCATTCCTTCGATCACCGTGCCTTCGTCCGCGTCCAGGTGGTAGGCATAACGCAGGATCGTGGCCAAAGCGGCCGCGCCGCAGCTGTAATCGGTGTGTTGGCGCACCACGTTGCGGAAGCGCCGTTCCTGCATGCTCTCCACGCGCTGGGAGTACACCGCGCCATTGGGCAGCACGCCGCTGAAGGACACATCACCGGCGCGCGAGGCGCACACCGGCAGGATCAGCAGTGACAACGCGCAGCACAGGGCTCGGGTCGACCACATCGGCATGGCTCCGGAAGAAGGAAGGAGCCCCTGCCCCAAAGGGGGAGGATGGAACAGGGGCTCCCGGGGAACCCGGCCATTGGCGGATGGCCGGGTTTGTTGCGCTCAACGCGTGTTGCCTGCGAAAACGGACAGCGTTACTCGCCGCCACCGCCGCCCGGGTTGCCGCCAGTGGACGGCTGGGCCACGGCCAGGGCCAGGCTGTTGGCCTGCAGGTTGCCGGTGCCGGCTGCGACGTTCACGCCGATGTTGCCGCTGGCGCCGCGGAACGAGTCACCCGACAGCGAAGCGTTGTTTTCGGCACGTTCCACGACCCAACGGGTGGTGGCCACGGTACCGCTCAGGCTGGCCTGCAGATCGGCATAGCCCACTTCACCGTACGCCAGAACGCCGCGCTCGTCGGTGTCGAAGGCGAGACCGCCCGCACCTTCGTTGTACGGGTTGTCGGTGGCGCCCTGGGCGTCAGCATCCAGGTCGATGTGCCCGGTCTGGTTGCCACCGGTATGCGACGAGCCGCTCCAGGTATCCGGGTAGAAGTTTTCCTTCTGGTAGGCATTGCCGCGACCGGCGTAACCACCCACGCCGATGGCTGCAGTACCGCCCCGGACGTTGCCACGCAGGGTGACCTGGGTGGTGTCACGCATGGCCTTCACGTAGCCCTCGTTGGACACGCTGTTGCCGGTGGACACCTGGTTCGAGCTGATGCTCGCGGTGGCCATGCGGGCGGTGGACACCGACGCAGCCAGGGCGTTCTTCTGCTCGTTGTTGTTGCCGGCGGCGCTGTTCACGCCGATGTTGCCGGTGGCGCCGCGGAAGGCGTTGCCGCTGAGGCTGGAGTTGTTGACCACGCCTTCGTTGGTGGTGGTGTTGCCGGCGCCGTACTGGTTCACGTACACCTGCGCATCGGACATGCCGAAGGTGAACGAAGCATCGGCGGCGGACAGCGAGGCGGCGTTGTCCTGGGCATTGTTGTCACCGGCGGCAGTGTTGAAGCCGAGGTTGCCCGACGCGTCCTGCGCCACGTTTTCGCTGATCGAGGAATTGTTCTCGAGCAGCTGGTTGTCGCCTTCGTTGTCGGTGATCGACTGGCGGTTGTCGATGATGGCAATCGCGGCCGAGTCCACTTCCAGGTCACCCGAGACGGTCGGACGGCCGCGGAACTGCACGTCCGCACCCACCTGCAGGTCCGATTCCAGGTTCACGTCCACGCCGTGGTTGTTCTTTTCCTTGCGCTCGTCGGCCTGGATGTTGCTGTTCTTCTGCACGTTTTCGTTGACCGAGACATTGCGCGTGTGGTTCACGTCGCTGGTGTCGCTGTAGCTCTTGGTCGTGGTCCTGGTGCTGGTGTCGGAGCTGGTGTTGGTGGTGCTGTTGTTGCGTACGCGGGTGCGCGAATCCCAGTCATTGCGGATGTTGGTATCGATGTTGGTATCGATATCGGTATCGATGCTGGTGGTGATGTCGGTGTCGACATCGGTATCGATATCGGTGTTGATGTTGGTATCAACGTCGGTATTGAGGTTGGTGTTGGTGTTCGTGTTGGTGTTGGTGCGGGTTTCCCACACGTTGTGGATGTGGTTGATGAACGCGCTTGCGTTCTGGTTGTCCTGTGCGGAGGCAGATGCGGTAGCCGCAACTGCGATGGCCAGCGCAAGTACCGTCTTGTTCATGGTGTTCATGGTGCCCTCTCTCTTCACGGTCAATCGGGTGGATGGAACTGCTCACGGGGTGGACTGCACCGAAATGCCCAACTGGTTGGCGGTGGTGTTGCCGGTACCCGCGATTTGATTGAGTTGCAGAACGCCGTCGAATCCCTGCAGTGCGGTGTCCTCCACGGCGACACTGCGGGTTCCGGCGGAACCACCGCGACGTGCGGTGCCCTGCCCCCCTGCTGACGCGAGTGCCCCCGACGCGGCCAAGGCCTCGTCGTTCGTCTCGCGTATGCCCTGTTGCGCCAGCGCGGCCGTGACGACGTTGAGCGTCGCGTTGCCGATACCGCTGGCCTGGTTGATCATGGCGACGCCGCTGGCGCCGTTCAGTGCCTGGCCGCCGATGCTGGCGCTGGCATCCAGCGCGCCATCGGCGCGCACGCGGTTGCCGGCGAGGCGTTGGCGTGCATCGATGTTGACCTGTGCGTTTTCGCCGCTGGCGATACCCAGCAGGTTGGCCTGCAGGTTGAGGTCGCCGGCGGCCATGTTGACCACCATGGCGCCGTCGGCGCCGCTCAGCGCGCGGCCCTCCAGGCGGGTGTTGTTGAGGTAGCCCAGCATGCCGGCGTAGTCGTCTGCCTGCTGCGCGTACAGCGGCAGTGGCAGCACCAGCGAGAGCCCCAGCGAGAGCAGCACGGTTGCGCGCTTCATTTGCCGGGCCCACCTGCAGGCGCACCGGCCGGCTGGCCGAGCGGGAATTGCGCCAGCGCACCGCGCACCTGGTCACCGATACCGCGGGTGGCGTTGCCCACCGCGCCCATCGGCCCGCCGATGCTGCGGCCGAGCGAGCTGCCCGACAGCACACCGCTGCTGGTGGCCTTGCCCAGGGTGCTGTTGATGGTGCTGGTGGTGACGCGCTCCACGGTGGTCTGCGGGTGCCCCGCAGAGAGGCCGGTGTTGGAGCCCAGCGAGGCGTAATCGTCGTCGCTCAGTTCGTCCATGCCGGTCGAGGTGCCCAGTGCGCCAGCGACTTCGCGCTTGGGCGAGGGATCGGCTATCAAGGCCACGCCAGGGGGAGCGGGCCGATACGCCGGCCGCGCGGATACATCCCGCAGCAGCACGATTTCACCCGGTTGCTGCTTCACGCCCTGCCGTGCGCCTGAGGCCTGCACCGCTGCCGGTGCCAGCACCATCACCAGCAGCAGCCACGTCACCGCCGTTGCCTTGCTCCGTACGCGAACGCTGTCCATTGCGACCTCCCGATACATGCGGAGGGATGGAGCAGCAATCGTGCCAAGTCCGAAAGGCCCTGTTTGCGGGCATGTTGCCGGCAGCGACCGCTGTCACTGCAACGCAGGTGTTACACCCGCGTGGCGTTCACGCGTCCTGAACACGAACGTGCGCGCGTCAGGAAGGCGGATAACGCTCACTTCACATGTAGGTGTATCAGCGTTGTTACACCGTCGGATACAGATGTCACAGTGCGCAGTCATCAAACGCAGACGGGCCGGCAATCGCCGGCCCGCTGCATGACGACCTGACCGATCGTGCTAAGAGGTGCGCTCTTCGCCCTCGTCCACGCCCAGGTTGGTGGACGGGTTGTCGTAGACCTCGCGGTCGAGCAGCCCGGTTTCCTTGGCCACCAGCACCGGCACCAGCATCTGGCCGGTGACATTGGTCATGGTGCGCATCATGTCGAGGATCCGGTCGATCGCGTACAGGTAGCCGATGGTCTCCAGCGGCAGGTTGGCTGCGCTCAGCACCACCGTGGCCATCACCACCGCCGTACCGGGTACGCCGGCAGTACCGAAGCTGCCCAGCACCGAAGCGATCAGCACCACCACATACTGCTCGGGGGTGAGCGGCACGCCGGTGTACTGCGCGATGAACACCGCGCACAGCGTCGGGTAGATCGCGCCGCAACCGTCCATCTTGATGCTGGCGCCCAGTGGCACGGCGAAGGACGCGTAGTCCTTGTTCACGCCAAGGTTGTGGGTGATCGAACGCATTGCCGCCGGCATCGCCGCGAAGCTGGACGAGCTGACGAACGCCACCTGCATGCCCGGCGCGGCGCCGCGGAAGAACTTGAGCGGGTTCAGGCCGTGCACCAGCAGCAGGCTGCCGTACACCAGCACGATATGCAGCGCGCAGGCCACGTACAGCGCCAGCACGAAGCTGCCCAGCGGCAACAGTTTTTCGAAGCCGTAGCTGCCCACCAGCCCGGCGATCAGGCCGAAGGTGCCCAGCGGGGTCATCTCCAGCACGAAGCGGGTGACCTGGATCATGATGTCGCTCATCTGCCCGGTCAGCTTGCGCGCCTCGGCGACCTTGTCGCCCAGCTTGACCATGGCAAAACCGAGCAGGCCGGCGAAGAAGATCACCGGCAGGATCGAACCGCGCCCCGCCGCCAGCACCGTCTCGCCGGCCGCGTTGACCTTGGTGCCGATGCCGGTGAGCGCGTAGAACACGTTGGATGGCACCACGTCCATGACCACCTTGACCACGCTGGGCACTTCGCGCGGCGTGTAGCCGTGGTCCATGCTCAGGCTGAGGTTGCCGGTACCCGGCTGCATCAGGGTGCCCACGGCAAGGCCGATGCCCACTGCCAGCGCGGCGGTGATGATGAACCACAGGAAGGTGCGCCCGCCCAGCGCCGCCACCGATTTCTGCCCGTGCAGGGAGGAAATGGCGTTGATCACCGCGAAGAACACCAGCGGCACCGCGATCATCTTGATCAGCGTGACGTACAGGTCGCCCAGCGGGCCGAACCAGGTTTCGGCGGCGGGGCCAAGCAGCCAGCCGGCCAGCGCGCCGAGCACGAAGCCGCCAAGTACGCGCTGCCAGAACGGGATCCGCAGCCAGGCAGACACCAGCGTCATGAGCATTCCAGGGAGTGGGTGACAGCCCCTCACCTTAGCCCAACGCGCCCCTGCGGACGAGGCGCACAGAAACAAATCAGCGTGTCATCGGCGTGCCTTGCGGCGTTCTGCATAATGAACGCCCGTTTCACCATTGAGATACGCGCGTCCATGTCCCGTTTCACGCCTCTTGTGGCGGCCCTCGCCACCACCCTGCTGCTTGGCGCCTGCGCCGCCTCCGCCCCCGCTTCCCGCGCCAACGCCGGCGCCGTTCAGGTCGATGTACCGGCAGTGGCCCACCCGGCCGGTGAAACCCCGCAGTGGTGGTACCGCAGCGGTGCCGCCCGTGCCGCCGGCAGTGGCGCCATGGACGGCCGCGCGAAGAACGTGATCCTGTTCCTGGGCGATGGCATGAGCCTGACCACCGTGGCTGCCGCACGCATCTTCGAGGGCCAGCGCAACGGCAACCCGGGCGAAGAGAACCTGCTCTCCTGGGAGCGCTTCCCGGCCACCGCGTTCAGCAAGACCTACAACACCGATTCGCAGACCCCGGATTCGGCCGGCACCATGACCGCCATCACCACCGGCGTGAAGACCCACATGGGCGCCATCGGGGTCAGCGCCGGCAGCCGCAGCGACTGCGCCGACAGCCTGGGCAAGGGCCTGCTGACCTGGCTGCAGCTGGCCGACAGCGCCGGCATGGCCACCGGCGTGGTGACCACCGCGCGCCTCACCCACGCCACCCCGGCCGCGACCTACGCCCATTCGCCCGAGCGCAACTGGGAAAGCGACGCGGACCTGCCGGAGGCGGCCAAGGCGGCCGGCTGCAAGGACATCGCCCAGCAGCTGCTGGACACCTCGCGTTACGGGCGAGGTCCGCTGGTGGCACTGGGCGGCGGTCGCGCCCAGTTCACCAACGTGGAAGAAACCGACCCGGAGTACGACGACAAGGTGGGCCTGCGCCTGGACGGGCGCAGCCTCGTCGGCGAATGGAAGCAGGCGCACCCGCAGGGCGCCTATGTCTGGAACGCGCAGCAGCTGCAGGCCGCCGCCAACGCCCCGGCGATCCTGGGCCTGTTCGAGCCGGACCACATGCGCTATGAGATCGAGCGCAAGGACGATCCGTCCGGCGAGCCCAGCCTGGCCGAACTGACCCAGGCGGCCATCGCCAACCTGTCGCGCCACCAGGAAGGCTACGTGCTGATGGTGGAAGGCGCGCGCATCGACCACGCCAACCACAGCGGCAACGCTTACCGTGCGCTCAGCGATACGGTGGCGCTGTCCGACGCGGTGCGTGCGGCGGTGGAGGCCACCTCTGACCAGGACACGCTGATCATCGTCACCGCCGACCACTCGCACACGCTCAACTTCGTGGGCTACCCGGCGCGTGGCAACCCGATCCTCGGCAAGGTCAAGGACAAGGGCGGCGAAGACGGCGCCGGCGCGCTCGACCTGGCCCGCGACGGCCTCGGCCTGCCCTACACCACCCTCAGCTACGCCAATGGCCCCGGCTTCACCGGCGCCACCAACCAGCAGCCGGCAGGCCCCAAGGCCTACCCGCACAACCCGAGCAGCTTCGACCCGGCCAAGGGCCGCCCGGACCTGACCCACGTGGATACCGAGCACCCTGATTACATGCAGGAAGCGCTGGTGCCGATGAAAAGCGAAAGCCACGGCGGCGAAGATGTCGGCATCTGGGCCCGTGGTCCCGGCAGCAAGGCGGTGCGCGGCACCATGGAACAGAACGCGATCTACCACATGATCGTCCAGGCCACCCCGCGCCTGCGCCAGCGCCTGTGCGATGCCGGCACCTGCGACGCCAAGGGCGTGCCGGTGGAACTGCCGACGCCGACCGCGTTCGAGCGCAAGGACGCGGGCAACTGATGCGCCGGGCCGGCGTGCTGCTGGCATTGCTGGCCCCGGCGGTGAACCTCGCCGCGCCGCCGGCCTGCCAGCGGCTGACCGAGGAAGACGGGTTGCAGCCGCTGGCCGGCTGCCACCTGGAGCAGGGCCGGCTGTCGCTCGACGCGGCGGCACGTGCCAGGCTCGATTACGACAACCTGGGACTGGCTGCGGTGTACGCCGGGGACAGCTTCCACTACGTCAGCCGCCAAGGGCGCACCCAAGCGGTGATCACCTGGGACAACGGCCCGGATTACGTCGAGGAAGGCCTGCTGCGCGGCCGGGTGGGCGAGCGCATCGCCTACTTCGATGCCGCGCTGGCGCAGGCGGTACCGGGCACCTACGATTTCGGCTGGCCGTTTTCCGATGGCATTGCCCAGGTATGCAACGGCTGCCGGCGCGGCACGCCCGATGGCGATGGCCACACCCCGATGGAAGGCGGCGAGTGGTTCCACATCGACCGCCAGGGTCGCCGCGTGGCCGATCCCACCGGCCGATGAGCCTGCGTGATGGCGGCGCGTGCTGCCAAGGCCGATACTGGCCCTCTGCCTGACATGTCCCATTCGATGCCTACTGCGCTGCCCCCTGCCCCCGACCTGCCCGCACCCGTATTGGTGGGTTTCAGTGGCGGACTGGATTCGACGGTGCTGCTGCACTGGCTGGCCCAGTCACCCGCGCAGCGGGCCGCCGGCCTGCATGCGGTGCACGTGCACCACGGCCTGCAGGCCGATGCAGATCGTTGGGCGGCGCACTGCGAGGCGATCTGCACGGCCTGGTCGATTCCCCTGCAGGTGATCCGCGTGGCGGTGCCGCGCGACAGCGGTGCGGGCCTGGAAGCCGCGGCACGGCACGTGCGCCGCGAAGCGTTCGCCCGCGTCCTGCGCGAAGGCGAACACCTCGCACTGGCGCACCACCGCGATGACCAGGCCGAAACGTTCCTGCTGCGGGCCCTGCGCGGCTCCGGGGTGGATGGCCTGGCGGCGATCCGGGCGCATGCGCCGTTCGGCGCCGGATCGATCTGGCGCCCGCTGCTGCAGATCCCGCGCAGCGACCTGCGGGCGCATGCCGCGACGCACGGGCTGGAGTGGATCGAAGACCCCAGCAATGCCAGCGACGTGGCCGACCGCAACTTCCTCCGCCTGCACGTGCTGCCGCTGCTGCAGCAGCGCTGGCCGCAGGCCGATGCGGCGTTCGCACGCAGCGCCGAATTGAGCGCGCAGGCGCAGCGCCTGCTCGATGCCTCCGACCACGACGCGTTGCGGCGCTGCACGGTGTCGCCCGGCGTGCTCGATTGCGCCAAGCTGCAACGGCAGCCGCGCGAACGCCGCGCGCGGCTGCTGCGGCAGTGGGTGCGCAGCGCGGGACAACCGCCGTTGCCGGCCGCGGGCGTCCAGGCCATCGAACGCGAACTGCTGCCCGCTGCCCAGGATGCCGATGCGCAGTTCGCCTGGCAGGGCGTGCGCATCCGCCGCTGGCGCGGCCACCTGTACCTGCTGCCGATGGCCTTGGCACTGCCGCTGGACTGGAGCGTGCACTGGGATGGCGCCAGCCCACTGGCACTCCCCGATGGTGGCGAACTGGCACTGATCGGCGCCCAGCGGTTGGGTGAACCGGTGCAGGTCAGCGCACGCCGGGGCGGCGAGCGCATCCAGCTGCGCGGGCGCAGTCATTCGCACGCGCTGAAAGATCTGCTGCAACAGAGCGGATTGCCTCCGTGGCAGCGCCGCCAGGTGCCGCTGCTGTATGCAGACCAGGTGCTGGTTGCGGCCGGCGACCAGGTGATCGCGGCACCGTTGCAGCAGTGGCTGGATGAACAGCACGCCCGACTGCGCTGGACGCCGGGCGCGGCGTGAATTGACCCCTTGGGGCTGGCGCCTCACACTTGTCGCATGGCCAAGAAATCCCCCACTGACGCCTCCCCGGTCGCCCACTTCGAGCATTCGCTGGAAGAACTGGAGCAGCTGGTGGAGAAGATGGAAACCGGCGACATGAGCCTGGAGCAGTCGCTGAGCGCCTACGAGCGTGGCGTGGGCCTGTACCGCCAGTGCCAGCAAGCGCTGGAGCAGGCAGAACTGCGCGTGCGGCTGCTCAGCGACCCGGCCCGCCCGGAAACCGCCGAGCCGTTCGACCCGCCCAGCCATGACGGTTGAGTCCACGTTCGCGCGTTGGCGCGACCGCATTGAAAGCCAGCTCGACGCCAGCCTGCCCCCACCGGAACAGGCGCCCAAGCGCCTGCACCAGGCGATGCGCTATGCAGTGCTCGGTGGCGGCAAACGCATGCGCCCACTGCTGGTGTACGCCAGCGGGCAGATCTTCGGTGCCGACGAACATGCGCTGGACGCACCGGCGATGGCGGTGGAGCTGATCCACGCCTATTCGCTGGTGCACGACGATCTGCCGGCAATGGACGACGACGCCCTGCGTCGCGGTCGCCCGACCACGCACATCGCCTTCGACGAGGCCACGGCGATCCTGGCCGGCGATGCGCTGCAGACGCGCGCGTTCGGGCTGCTGGCCGATGCGGCGTTGCCGGCACTGCTGCGGGTGCACTGCCTGCAGGCGTTGACCCACGCCTCGGGTGCAGCCGGCATGTGCGGCGGCCAGGCGCTGGATATCGATGCAACGGGCCACGCGCAGCCGCTGGCCGATCTGCAGCACATGCATGCATTGAAGACCGGCGCGCTGATCCGCGCGGCGGTCCGCATGGGCGCGCTGTGCGGCGATGCGCCGCACGCGGACCTGCTGCAGCTGGATGATTTCGCCAACGCCCTCGGCCTGGCCTTCCAGGTCCGCGATGACATCCTGGACGTGGAAGCCAGTTCCGAACAGCTCGGCAAGACGGCGGGCAAGGACCAGGCGCAGGCCAAATCCACGTTCCCGGCGTTGTTGGGAATGGACGGTGCCAAAGCCGAACTTGCGGCGCTGAGCGAGCGCATGCACGACAGCCTTGCCGGGTATGACGAACGCGCTGATGCGTTGCGTGCGCTGGGGCGGTTGGCGGTCGAGCGCAACCACTAACGTCCAAAGCCTTGGTCTGCGGACGTCTCTGCGCAGGGCCGGCGGGTGTGGGTTTGCGGGGGGCGCCGTGAATCCATCCGTGGAGGCTCTTGCGAAACATCCATGTTTCGCAAAGCCCCCGCAAACCCACCCCCGCCGGCCCTCTGACGGTTGGTTGGTGCGCACAGGCGATCAAATGCAATTGAACCGCTTTTGCCTGAACAACCGATCCACTGTCGGGGGCAGGCGGGGGTGGGTTTGCGGGACCGTAGAGCGCCATGGATGGCGCGAACGAGCTTACATGGATGTACTTGCAGCGTGTCCCGCAAACCCACACCCGCCTGCCCAGCCCTGATATGTTCGCAGGCGATGGCTTTTGCTTTCGCTCTTGCTCTAAACAAAAAACGCCCGGCAATGCCGGGCGTTTCTGCATTCCCGGAAAACAGGAATTATTTGATCAGGCGCAGGGTGAACGGATAACGGTAAGCCTCGCCGTTGTTCGCCTTCACCGCCGCAATGATGCAGAACACGAGGTTGAGGATGCCCACCAGCGGCGCCAGCAGGCCGCCGATGATCACGATCATCAGGATGAAGCAGATGATCATTGCCAGGGTGATGGTGATCTGGAAGTTCAGCGCTTCCTTGGCCTGGTCGGTGACGAAACCCTTGCTGGCGTCGTCCTTGCTGATCAGCCAGATGATCAACGGGCCGATGAACCAGGTGAAGATGCCCAGCAGGTGCGCGGCAAGCGCCATGGTGCGCTGGTCGCTGGGAACCGGGCCGGCGCTGGTCGGCGGCGGCGGCGGGGCGGTGATGTTGTCGAATTCGCTCACGTGAAACTCCTTGTCCAGTGTTATGGGTGGTGCGTGGCAGGCTCCCCGCCTGCCGAGGCAGCGGGCACAGGATACGTCAATCGATGCCGTCAATCGTTACCGGCAACGGTCATCCGCCCGACCAGGATCGAGCCGACGTGTACGTGCGAGCGGCGGTCGATGTCGCTGCCCACCGCCTCGATCGCCGCGAACATCTCCTTGAGGTTGCCCGCGATGGTGATCCCGTCGACCGGGTACTGGATTTCGCCATTCTCCACCCGGAAGCCACCGGCACCGCGCGAGTAGTCGCCGGTGACGCCGTTGACGCCCTGCCCCATCAGCTCGGTCACCAGCAGGCCGTTGCCCATCTGACGTGCCAGCGAGGCCAGATCGCCCGCGTTGGATTGCACCCGCAGGTTGTGCACGCCGCCGGCGTTGCCCGTGGTCACCAGGCCCAGTTTGCGTGCCGAATAGCTGCCCAGCACATAGCGCTGCAGCACCCCGCCTTCGATCAGCGACGAGTCGCGGGTGGCCACGCCATCGCCATCGAACGCGGTCGAACGCAGGCCACGGCGCAGCAGCGGCCGCTCCTCGATCGCGAACCAGTCCGGGAACAGCTGCGTGCCCACGCTGTCGAGCAGGAAGCTGGCACGGCGGTACAGCGCCCCGCCGGACACCGCACCCAGCAGGTGGCCGATCAGCGAGCGCGCGACTTCCGGCGAATACAGCACCGGCATCTGCGCGGTGGCCATCGAACGCGGGTTGAGGCGGGCCAGGGTGCGCTCGGCGGCGCGGCGACCGATCGACGCCGCATCTTCCAGGTCTTCGCGGGCCAGTGCGCTGCTGTACCAGCCGTCGCGCTGCATGCCGTCACCCTGCCCTGCGATCAGCGCACAGCCCACCGAATGATGGCTGCTGCGGTCACGGCCGATGAACCCGTGCGAGTTCGCATAGACCGACAGGCTGGTGGCGGTGGACGCCGATGCGCCGTCGGAGTTGCTGATCCGCGGGTCGGCCTCGCGCCCGGCCGCTTCGCAGGCCAGCGCCAGATCCACCGCCTGGTCGGCCTGCAGCGCCCACGGGTGCCAGCTGTCCAGGTCGGGGAACTCGCGCGCCATCAGTTCCGGGTCGGCCAGGCCGGCGGCCTCGTCGTCCTCGGTATGCCGGGCGATCGCGCAGGCCTGGGCCACCGTCGATTCCAGGCTGGCCGGCTGCAGGTCGGCGGTGCTGGCGCTGCCCTTGCGCTGGCCGAAGTAGACCGTGACCGCGATTCCACGATCACGGGTGGATTCCACCGTTTCGACCTCGCCCAGGCGCACGTTCACATCCAGCCCGCGCTCCTCGCTGCAGCTGACTTCGGCCTGGGTGGCGCCCAGCGCCCGGGCCCGGGCCAGCAGCTGCTGGGAGATGTCGGCCAGCTGTTCCAGCCTCGGCAGGCTGTCGTCGGCGGCATGGGCTTCAGGGGAGATCACGTTCAATGCTTTATCCTGTACGGGTGAGTGCCTGGCGCAACGCCGGGCACAGTTCTGGATGTGGAAAGAAGACGATGCGCGGACGCGACGAAGAAACCGGTGAATTCCTTGATATCAGCCGCAGCCAGAACCGGCGCGACGCGCTGGACGTGCTGGCCCTGGGCGAGAAGCTGGTGTCGCTGACCCCGGCCCAGCTGGCCCGCGTGCCGGTGCCGGAAGACCTGCTGCCGCACATCGCCGAGGCCAAGCGGATCACCGCCCATATCGCCCACAAGCGCCAGCTGGCGTTCCTGGCCAAGCACATGCGCCGCGAGGACGATGCCACCCTGGACGCGATCCGCGATGCGCTGGACGCCAACAGCGATACCTCGCGCCGCGAAGTGGCCGCGCTGCACCGCGCCGAGGATTGGCGCGAGCGCCTGCTCAAGGACGGCGACACCGCGCTGAGCGCGCTGCTGGCCGAGTACCCGCAGGCAGACCGCCAGCAGCTGCGCACGCTGGTGCGCAATGCCCAGGCCGAGCGCGCCAAGAACAAGCCGCCGCGTGCCTTCCGTGAAATCTACCAGGTGCTGCGCAACCTGCTGCTGCCGGCCGCGCTGGGCCTGGAAGCGACGGCGGCCGACACCGACGACGACGACATCGGCGACGCCGACAGCGCCCAAGACTGAGCCGGGCTGGCAGGACGGGCGCATCCGGCGATCAGGCCTGGGTGCCGCCCACGGTGATGCCGTCGATCAACAGCGACGGCTGGCCCACGCCCACCGGCACGCTCTGGCCATCCTTGCCGCACACGCCCACGCCCTCGTCCAGGGCCAGGTCGTTGCCGATCATGCGCACCTTCTGCATGGTTTCCGGGCCGTTGCCGATCAGGGTCGCGCCCTTCACCGGCGCGGTGACCTTGCCATCTTCGATCAGGTAGGCCTCGGTGGCCGAGAACACGTACTTGCCGCTGGTGATGTCGACCTGGCCGCCACCGAAGTTCACCGCGTACAGGCCACGCTTGACCGAACGGATCATTTCTTCCGGGTCATGCTGGCCGGCACGCATGTAGGTGTTGGTCATGCGCGGCATGGTCATGTGCGCGAACGATTCGCGGCGGCCGTTGCCGGTCGGGGCCACGCCCATCAGGCGTGCATTGAGCGAATCCTGCATGTAGCCGACCAGGATGCCGTCCTCGATCAGCGTGGTGCACTGGGTCGGATGGCCCTCGTCGTCGATGTTGAGCGAGCCGCGGCGACCGTCCAGGGTGCCGTCGTCAACGATGGTCACGCCCGGCGCGGCCACGCGCTCGCCAATACGGCCGGCGTACACGCTGGTGCCCTTGCGGTTGAAATCACCTTCCAGGCCATGGCCGACCGCCTCGTGCAGCAGCACGCCGGGCCAGCCCGGGCCGAGCACCACGGTCATCACCCCGGCCGGGGCCGGAATGGCGTCCAGGTTGACCAGCGCCTGGCGCAGCGCTTCGCGGGCGAAGGCCTCCGGGCGCCCGTCAGCGAACAGTTCCTCGTAGCTGTAGCGCCCGCCACCGCCGGAATAGCCCGATTCACGGCGGCCGTGCTGCTCCACGATCACCTGCACGTTCAGCCGCACCAGCGGGCGGATGTCGCCGGCCAGCACGCCGTCGCTGCGCGCGATCAGGATGGTATCCACGCCACCGGACAGGCTCACCATCACCTGCTGCACGCGCGGGTCGGCCGCACGCAGGAAACGGTCCAGGCGCTTGAGCACCTCCACCTTGGCTTCGTTGCCCATGCCATCGATCGGGTCCAGTGCGGGGTACAGCGCGCGTGCATTGCCGCGCACCAGCGACCGCGCCGGCTGCGCCCCGCCCTCGCGGGAAATCGCGCGCGCCGAGCGCGCCGCGCCCAGCAGCGCATCGCCATGGATGTCGTCGGAATAGGCAAACCCGGTCTTCTCGCCGGCAATGGCGCGCACGCCCACGCCCTGTTCGATGGAATGGGCGCCGTCTTTCACGATGCCGTCTTCCACGCTCCAGCTTTCGCGGCGGGCGTGCTGGAAGTACAGATCGCCAAAATCGATACCCGGCCCCAACAGGGTGCCAAAGGTGCGTTCCAGGCCACCGGCATCCAGCCCGGCGGGCAGCAGCAGGCGGTCTTGGGCAAGGGTGAGTGCGTTGTCGGTCATGGTCTTGATCTGTGGGCGCGGGCCGATATCGCAAGCCGTGCGCGGGACATTGTGGGGGTAACGGCCGGGATCAACGTGGCGGCGCGTCGTCGCGGTCGATCACTTCGACCTTGGGTTCGGCCCAGGGGCCGGTCACGCGGTAGGTCTTGGCACCGATCTCGCCCAGCGGCTTGGACAGCACCGCATTGGCGGCCGCGCCCACCGCCGCGCCGACGGGACCGCCGGCGACGGCGCCGACCACGGTAAGCAGGTTGCCGGCGCGCGGATTGACGTCGATGGTCTGGTCGAACTGCTGGCGGCGCAGGTCGGTGCGGCCGCGGATGCTGATGTTGGCGGCCGGGCCTTCGATCAGCACCTTGTCGGTGGTGGCCATGCCGTCGGCGAACGCCAGCGTGCCCTCCACCTGGTTGAAGGCGAAACCCTTGGAGAAGAAATCGCGGAAATCGAACATCAACCGGCGCGGCAGCTGGGTCACGCTGAGCAGGCCCAGCACGCGGCCGGCGCCCGGCTCGAGCTCCAGCAGCTGGCCGTTGCGTGCGTGCACCTGCATCTGGCCCTGCAATGCGCCCAGCTGGAAGTCCGATGGACCGCCCTGCCAGCCGGCATCCAGGCTGATCTGGCCCTGCCCGCCGCGCAGCTGGCCGCCGTAGTCCAGGTTCTGCATCAGCCCGCCCAGGTCCTCACTGTCGACCTTGACCTGGAACTGGGTACGCGCCGCCTCACCCATGCCCAGCCAGCGGCCCTGGATGTCGATCGCCTGCTTGGGCGCGCGGAACTGCAGCTGGTCCACGCTCAGCCCGTTGCCGAACGGACGCGTGCGCAGCACCGCCTGGCCCAGCCGCGCCTTGCCGAACTGCAGGTCGTTGATGTCCAGCGACAGCGGCGGAATCTTTGCCGGGTTGGTGTCGTTGGCGCTGGCTTGGACCCGCGCCGGCAAGCTGGCGTCGGCCGGCAGGATGATCGGCGCGCCATCGGGCGGGGCTTTCA
Source organism: Stenotrophomonas sp. CFBP8994 (assembly GCF_034044835.1). Classification (NCBI taxonomy): domain Bacteria; kingdom Pseudomonadati; phylum Pseudomonadota; class Gammaproteobacteria; order Lysobacterales; family Lysobacteraceae; genus Stenotrophomonas; species Stenotrophomonas sp. CFBP8994. The sequence goes on from NZ_JAXCWT010000001.1 coordinate 616,306, forward strand.
CGGGGGTGGGCAGCGACTGCCAGTGGACCCGGTCCAGCTTGCCGACGATGGCCGCGCCATCGGCATTGGGCACGCTCAGGTCGCCCGACAGCGACGGTCCGTCCAGGCGCACGTCCACGCCGGTGGGAGTCGGACGCAGCTGCAGGCGCGTCTGCGCGAACACGCCGCCAGCCAGCAGCAGCTGCCCGACCTGCACGTCCACCTGGCGCAGCGGCATCGGGTCCGCACCGGGCGTCCCGCCTGGCGAACGCGCCAGCGCGATCCAGTCCAGGGCATCCAGCGAGCCGCTGCGGCCGTTGACCACCAGCCCGCTGGCGGGCGGGTCGCGGTCAACGGTGGCGCTGCCCAGCGTGACCTGCACGCCGGTCTTGTTGTCGTGGGTGCGCGCGGCCAGGGCCAGGCGTTCGCCGAAGGCGACGTCCACGCGCCCGGCGCCCATCGGCAGCTGCGCCTTCACGGCGGTGGCCAGGGGCACCTCGGCTGGCTTGTCCAGCGGTGCCGGCAGGTCCAGCCGGGTGCCGACCAGGTCCGAGTGCAGGGTGAGCAGGGTCGGCGGCGCGGTCTTGCCGCCCGGCGCCAGCTTGGGCAGCGTCACCCCGATCGTCCAGCGCGACGTCCCCTCGATGTAAGGCTTGAGCCAGCCCAGCTCGGGCGCACGGTCCAGCAGCTGGCCGGCATCCATCCGCGCGGCCAGCTCGGCTTCGAACGCATGCTGCGGGTCACGCGCATAACCGCCGGCGCGCAGGCTGAGCTGGCCGTCCTGGCCCAGGTGGCGCACGGCCAGCGCCTCGGCTCCGAACCCGTCCTGGCTGTACCTGGCCTGGCCGCGCATCGCCTCGAAGGTCAGGTCGAAGCGTTTGTCCGACAGCGTGGCGCCGTCCAGATCCACCGTGCCCTGCAGGTGCCCGCCGCCCTCGGCGTGGTGCAGCGGCTGCAGCAGGTCGAAGGTCACCGCCGCCGGGCCCTTGGCCGCCAGGTTGTCCAGCGAATCGGCATAGGTCTTGTGCAGCGGGCTCTGCTTGAGCATCGCCAGCAGCGCGCCGGCGTCGCTGCGGCTGGCCGCCTTGACGTACAGCTGGGAGGCGCCGAAATCGGCGATGCCCGCATCGAAGTGATCCACCGCCACGCCGGCCAGGTCGCCACGGCCGTGCAGCTCGAACCCCGGGCCGATGAAGGCGATATCGCCTTCGACCTTGTCCATCGTCGGCCAGTCACGCTGGAAGCGGATGTTGCCGTTGTCGATGCGGCCGGTCGCCTCGAAGCGACCGTTGTGGTCCTTGAACGGCCAGTCTTCCAGGTCGCCGGTCACCAGGCCGATACCCCCGCGGATATGGCCCCCCACCAGCGCCGCATCCAGCCAGTCGGTGGCCGCTTTGCTCATCTTGGAATGGATCCAGAAGCGCTTGGCCGCGGTCATCGGCACGTCATCGAGCTTGGCCGCCAGCTGCATCCACGGGCGCGTGCCATTGCCCTGGAACCACATCGTGCCGCGCACGTCGGCGGCGTAATCGGTGCCCTGCACGCGCAGCGCCGGGGTGCCGATGCGCCAGCCGCCGCCTTCATCGCGCCAACCCACCATGCTGCCGGCCAGGCGCACGTCATGGCGCACGCCGAACCCGGTGGGCCAGTCGAAATGCATCACCCGGGTCGGCTGAAGGTCGAGCCGGAAGCCGTTGGCATCGCCCTCGAAGTGGCCGCCCACCCCACCCAGGCCGGGTGCGTGGCCGGCGGCGGCGAACTGGATCTCTTCCAGCTCGCCTTCAAAACCCAGCGGCCCGTCGCGCTCGCCGGCGAACCGCACGCGGCTCATGCGCACCTTCGGCGCCGCGTCGTGCAGCCAACGGCGCAGCCCGGCATCGATCCGATCGGTCAACGCCAGCCCGCGCAGCAGCGCGGTGGCATCGATGTTGTCGCCGGCCAGTGCCATGTGCTGGCCGCCGGCCACCAACAGCCCATCCAGCGTTTCGGTGCGTCCTTCCAGGCCGATCCGCAGGCGCGGTGCATCGGCACGCCAGCCGCCCTGCACCCAACGCCAGCGCGCGCGCAGCTGCAAGGTATCGAGCTTCAGTTGCGGACGCCCGCCATCGGCCAGCCGCGCACCCCGCAGTTGGACGCCGGCCAGGTCGGCATCGGTGGTGATCATCACCGGGCGGCGGTCGCGCAGGTCCACCCAGGCATTCAACGTGCCGGTACCCTGCTGCAGGGCCACGCCGCCGAACTGCAGCAGCGACGACCACGCACGGAAGTCGGCCGGGTCGGCGGCCAGCCAGGCCTGCCCGTTGCCGTGGGCACGGTCGAAATCCACCACGGCCGTCAGCGGGGCGCCCTTGAGATCGGCCCACGCCCGCGCGCCCACCGCCAGCCGCTGCCCGTTCACCCGCAGCCGCAGGTCGATGCGCGGCAGTTCGGTCTGTACGTTCAACGACGGCGCATCCACCCGCAGCCGGCCGCCGATGACCTGCAGTTCGCCCAGCCGGCGCAGGGTATCCAGCGGATCGCCGCCGGCCTTGGGTTGCGGCAGCCCCTGCACCGACCAGCGGCCATCGGGCGCACGCTGCAGCACCAGCGCAAGGCCGCGCAGGCGCAGCTCGGTCAGCGAACGGCCGGGCAGCAGCCCCGAATACATCGAGACCTGCACTTCAGCCTCGCCGATGCGCAGTCCCTCGCCTCCACCGATGCGCAGGCCCTTCAACGCCAGCACCGGGCCGCGCCGGGTCCAGCGTGTCTGCAGCTGGTCGAAACGCACCGGCTGGCCGGCACGCGCACTCAACCACCCGGCCACCTTGTCCGGGTGCCGTTCGGCCAGCGGCAGCACCTGGCTGAGGCTGCCCACCAGCACCGCCACACAGACCAGTACGATCGCCATGGCATAGACAGCATGGCGGCGAATCCTTCGCAGGCGCAGGCGCAGCGGCGCGCTCATCGGGTCCCGCAGGCGCCGGCGCACCACTGCGCGGGCCGGCTCAGGTCACAGCAGCACGACATCGAACTGCTCCTGCAGGTACTGCTCGTCGGCCTGGAAGCGGATCGACTTGCCGAGGAATTCCTCCAGTTCGGCCACCGCCGAGGATTCCTCATCGGTGATCCGCGCCACGACCTTGGACGAGGCGATCACCAGCAGGCGCGCGGCATCGAACTGGCGCACGGCCCGGGTGATCTCACGGAAGATTTCGTAGGTGACCGTTTCCGCGGTCTTGATCGACCCGCGCCCGCTGCATTCCGGGCACGGCTCGGACAGCTGGCGCTCCAGGCTTTCCACGGTGCGCTTGCGGGTCATTTCCACCAGCCCCAGCGGCGAGAACTCATACACCGTGGTCTTGGCATGGTCGCGCGCCAGCGCCTTCTCCAGCGTGCGCAGCACCTGGCGGCGGTGCTCGGCGTCATCCATGTCGATGAAGTCGATGATGATGATCCCGCCGAGGTTGCGCAGGCGCAGCTGGCGCGCCACCGACTGCGCGGCCTCGAGGTTGGTGCGGAACACCGTTTCCTCCAGGTTGCGCTGGCCCAGGAACGAGCCGGTGTTGACGTCGATGGTGGTCATCGCCTCGGTCTGGTCGATCACCAGGTAGCCGCCGGATTTGAGCGGCACCTGCTTGTCCAGCGCGCGGCCGATCTCATCCTCCACCCCGAACATGTCGAAGATCGGGCGGTCGCCGCTGTACAGCTCCAGCTTCTCGGCCAGCACCGGCATGTACTTGGCCACGAAGGCCTGCAGCTGGGTGAAGGTCTCCTTGGAGTCCACCTTCACCTTGTCCACGTCCTTGCGGATCAGGTCGCGCACCGAACGCAGCGGCAGGCTCAGGTCTTCATAGATCACGCTGCACGGGGCCGCCTCGCGGCCACGGCGCTCGACCACGTTCCAGACCCGTGACAGGTAGGCGATATCTTCGGCAATCGCCTCGGCCGGCTGGCCTTCGGCGTTGGTACGCACGATGTAGCCGTAACCACCGTGCTGGGCCGACAGTTCGGTGACCAGCGTCTTGAGCCGGGCACGCTCGGCCTCGTCCTCGATCCGCGCCGATACTCCGACCACCTTGGATTGCGGCAGCAGCACCATGTAACGCGAGGGAATGCTGATCTGGGTGGTCAGGCGCGCGCCCTTGGTGCCGATCGGGTCCTTGACCACCTGCACCACGATGTCCTGGCCGTCGCGCAGCAGCTCCACGATCGGCACCGACGACGGTGGCGGCAGCGTGGTGCCCTCGGTATCGGGGCTGGCCACCGGGGCCGGCCGTACCACGTCGTTGGCGTGCAGGAACGCGGCGCGCTCCAGCCCGACCTCGACGAAGGCCGCCTGCATGCCGGGCATCACCCGCTGCACCTTGCCCTTGTAGATGTTGCCCACCACCCCGCGGCGCCAGCCACGTTCGATGTGCAGTTCCTGCAGCATGCCGTTTTCGATGACGGCCACGCGGGTCTCGCGTGGGGTGACGTTGACCAGGATTTCTTCAGACACCGGCGACTCCCTTCGATTCAAATGCCTGCAGCAACTGCTCGGTCTGTTGCAGGGGCAAGCCCATGACACCCGAATAGCTTCCCGCCAGGTGGCGGATGTAACGCTCGGCCCCGCCCTGGATGGCGTAGGCCCCGGCCTTGCCCATCGGTTCGCCGCTGGCCACGTAGGCGGCAATGGCCGCCTCGTCCAGCGCGATGAAACTCACCTCCGACACGACCATCACCGCCTGCTCGGCGCCGGCGGCGACCAGCGCCGCGGCGGTCATCACCTGGTGGGTGCGGCCGGACAAGCGACGCAGCATGGCGGCGGCATCGGCGGCATCGACCGGCTTGCCGAACACCTCACCGTCCAGCACAACTTCGGTGTCCGCGCCCAGCACCAGCGCGTCGGGGTCGTGGACCACCTGCGCCAAGCCGGCACGGGCCTTGTCGATGGCCACGCGCTGCACGTAGTCCTGGGCGGTTTCCCCGGCGGCCCGTACTTCGGGCACATCCAGGTCCAGCGCGCGGAACGGTCGGTCCAGGCGCGCCAGCAGTTGGGTTCGTCGGGGCGAACGAGAGGCGAGATAAAGCATCGCGGAAGCATAACCTGCGGGCCCTGTCTGAATCGCGAGCAACGCCTCCGAATCGTCATCAACCCCGATAAACCTCACCAGACGTTCATCGCTCCGACACCAACCTCAACGCCTTCACATGGAGATGCATATGCGCCGCCCGACCCTGTCCCCGCTGCTGCTTGCCCTGTCCCTTGCCCTGGGAACCTCGATGACCGCCCACGCCCAGACCCCGCCTGCCATCGCCGTCCCGGCCGACAGCACCCTGCTCAACATCTCGGCCAACGCCGAAGCCCGCCGCGTGCCCGACGTGGCCACGCTGTCGGCCGGCGTGGTCACCCAGGCCACCGACGGCAACACGGCCATGCGCCAGAACGCCGACCAGATGGTCAAGGTGCTGGCCGCGATCAAGGCCGCCGGCATCGCCGAGCGCGACGTGCAGACCAGCGGGGTCAACCTCAGCCCGCAGTACCGCTACGCGGAAAATGAAGCGCCGAAGATCACCGGCTACCAGGCCAGCAATACCGTCAGCCTGAAGGTGCGCGACATCGCCAAGCTGGGCAAGGTACTCGACGCACTGGCCGCACAGGGCGCCAACCAGATCAACGGCCCGCAGTTCGAGATCGACCAGCCCGAACCGGTCTATGACGAAGCCCGCCTGGCCGCACTGAAGAAGGCCCAGGCCCGCGCCGAGACGTACGCCAAGTCGCTGGGCCTGCGCGTGCGCCGTATCGTCAGCATCTCCGAAAGCGGCGGCGGCAACTTCCGGCCGGTGATGATGCGCGCCGCAGCCGCGCCGATGGCCGCCGATGTTTCCACTCCGGTGTCGCCGGGCGAATCAACGGTGTCGGTCAACCTGGACGTGGTGTTCGACCTGGGCCGGTAAGCCCGCCCGGTGTTCGACCTGGGCCGGTAAGCCCGCCCGGTATTCGACCTGGGCCGGTGAGCCCGCCCGGTAGCAGCGGACCGTTGGTCCGCTGTGTTCCTGACCGGCAGCCAAACACCCACGCCACCCCTGCCTTCCGGCCCGCGCCGGGCTGCGGTATTGCTGTCATTGCGGGGCCCGGGCCCCTGCACGTTGATGTTCCCGCACGCACATCTGGCAAGGAGAGTGGCGCATGGTCCGTACGCATCCCCCGGTGGTACCGCTGCAAATCGACGTCCCGCGCGTGCTTGGCTGGAGCACCGCGCTGGCCCTGCACCTGCTCGCCCTGATGCTGCTGCTGATTCCCGCCGCCTACGTGGCTGCCCCGCTGCCCCGCGAGCGGACGGTGGTGAACCTGATCACCCCACCGGTGCCGCAACCGGAGCCGCCGCTGCCGATCCCCCCACAGGAACCGGTGCCGGTCCGTGCGCCGACCGCCACCCCGCGCGTGGCCCCGCTGCCGCTGCCCACCGCCAGCGCAGACGACGTACTGGCCGTGCCGCCTCTGCCGGCCAGCGACGTACAGACGCCGACCCTGGCGCCGGTCGAGCCGGCGCCGGCCGCCTCCGGTGACGGCGCGCAGCTGCAGTACCGCACCGCACCGCCGCCGAGCTACCCGATCGCCGCCATCCGGGCCGGGGAGCAGGGGACGGTCACCCTCCGGGTGCAGGTCGACGCCGACGGCAAGCCGACCTCCGTCTCCATCGAACGAAGCAGTGGTTCGCGTGCGCTGGACCATGCTGCGCGGCAGCAGGTGCTGCGCAACTGGCGCTTCGTGCCGGCCCAGGTCAACGGGCAGGCCGTGCCGGCCGTGGGCCTGGTCCCGGTGAGCTTCTCGCTGCCGCAGTAACGTCAGGAATGCGGGGTCCCCAACCCGGGACCCCGCGCTTCTTTGACGGCCATCACCAATTGCGCGAATTAAGCAATTTTTCACGTTTACGTCACCTGTTGGAAACCTAGATTGGCGCCGACGCGTCAATCCGTTGACGGCGCCCAGCCCAGACCCCAGGTTGTCCAGTCAGGAGAGAAGCTGTGAAACACCCGATCCAACAACGCTACAGCGGCAACCGTCGCAATCCGCTTGCCCACTCCATTTCTTCGGCCCTTGCTGGCGGCGTGCTGCTGCTGGCCGGCGCCTTCGCCTCCTCCTCGGCCCTGGCCCAGGAACAGGCCACCAACCTGGACCGCATCACGGTCACCGGGTCGAATATTCCCCGCACCAACACTGAAACCCCCTCGCCCGTGCAGGTAGTGACGCGCCAGGACATCGACCGCAGCGGCAAGACCACCGTGGCCGAGTACCTGCAGACGCTCACCTCCGACGGCGCCGGCTCCATTCCCAAGACCTTCGGCAACGGCTTTGCCGGCGGCGGCGCGGGCATCTCGCTGCGCGGCCTGGGTGCCGGCTCCACACTGGTGCTGTTGAACGGCCGCCGCATGGCCACCTACGGCCTGGCCGATGACGGCCAGAAGGTCTTCACCGACCTGAGCACCATCCCGCTGGACGCGGTCGAGCGTGTGGAAGTGCTCAAGGATGGCGCATCGGCGATCTACGGCTCCGACGCCATCGCCGGCGTGGTCAACATCATCCTGCGCAGCGATTTCGATGGCGTGATCCTGCGCGGTTCGTACGGTCTGTCCGGCGACAGCGATGGCGACGCAAAGAAGGCCACCCTGACCGCCGGTACCGGTGACCTCGCCGAAGACGGCTGGAACGCCTTCTTCAGCCTGGACGTCGGCAAGACCGATGCAATCAAGATCAGCGACCGCAAGGATCGCAAGTGGATCGGTACCGGTGACCTGCGCCGCTGGGGCATCGCCGCCTCCGACGCGCAGTTCCTCAGCGGCGCATTCCTTAACGGCGCCACCAGCGGCGGCGCCGGCCCGAACGGTTCAGTGTTCGACGACCGCAACGTGGATGCCGACAACCCGGCCTTCCTGGTACCGCTGCCGGGCTGCCAGTCCGTGACCAACATCCCGGGCCAGACCGATGCCTCGATCGCCGAAGACGGCTGTCTGTACGATGCGGCCCAGCAGTTCCGCGACCTGAGCCCGAAGGAGGAATACGTCAACGTATTCGGCCGCGCCAGCTTTGCATACGGCGAAGGCGGCGAGATCTACACCGAGATCGGGTACTCCAAGAAGGAAACGGTCTTCAGCAACACCCCGTCCGGCGTGTCCGGCAGCTGGGGCTATCCCGGCGGCCCGGTCAACGCCAGCAGCGGCCCGGGTGCGGTCGTGCTGGGGCCGACCCATCCCGACAACCCGATCCCGGGCCAGGACTCGCGCCTGCGCTATTCGGCCTGGGACGTCGGCCCGCGCGTGACCACCAACACCAATGAGTTCACCCGCTTCCTGGTCGGCACCAAGGGCAACTGGGGCGAGTGGGGCTACGACACGGCCTACCTGCATTCGAGCACCAACCTGGTCAACAAGCGTGACGGCTTCCTGCGCTACAGCGCCGTGCAATGCGCGCTCGGCGACCCGGCCTGCGCGGGTGGGGTCTGGCGCATCGGCGACAACGCCGGGCAGAACTCGCAGGCGCTGTACGACTACATTTCGCCGCAGATCCAGGCCAACGCCAAATCCAGCCTGGACATGTTCGACTTCACCGTTTCGCGCAGCCTGATGGACCTCAAGGGCGGCCCGCTCGGCCTGGCGATCGGTACCGAATGGCGCAAGACCAGCAACAGCCTGACCCCGCAGACCTATACCGACGTGGGCGACATCATCGGCCTGGGCTACTCGGCCTATGACGGCACCCAGAACGTGTACGCCGGCTACGTGGAACTTTCCGCGCCGGTGCTGGAGCAGCTGGAGTTGTCGGGCGCCGTGCGTTACGACAAATATGAAAGCGGCGAAGGCAAGGCCACCCCGAAGTTCGGCGTGAAGTGGACCCCGGTGGACTGGGTGGCACTGCGTGCCACCTACGCGGAAGGCTTCCGCGCGCCGAATCCTGCCGAGAACGGCGACGGCGGCCTGGCGGCGTTCTCCACCGCACGTGATCCCGTGCGTTGCGCGGCCAGCCCGCCGGCGGATGTGACCACCAACTGCGGTGCACGCCCGGTGGCCATCATCACCAGCCCGAACCCGGACCTGAAACCGGAAGAGTCCAAGAGCTATTCGTTCGGCATCGTGCTGCAGCCGACCTCGACCACGTCATTGACGGTGGATGCATGGGAAATCAAGCGCACCAATGAGATCGCGCAGGGCAGCACTGCCGACGCGATCGCAGCGGGCAGCGTGCTGCGCGACACCGACCTGATCAACGGCATCCCCGGCACCGGCACCATCCTGGCGGTGAATACCGCCTACGTGAACGCCAACTCGTCGCGGGTGCGCGGTATCGATACCGATATCCGCCAGACCTTCGACGTCGGCCCGGGCCAGCTGGAGATGGACCTGCAGTGGAGCCACGTGCTGAAGTTCGAACGCACTGAAGGCGACAACACGGTCGATTACGTGGGCACGCACGGCAACTGCGACGTGACCAACTGCATCGGCACGCCCGAAGACCGCATCAACTTCGGCACCACCTGGAAGCAGGATGCGTGGAGCGTGAGCGGCGTGGTCAACTACATCAGCAGCCTGGAGAACAAGGACCGCCGCGGTGGCGATTACCTCGCGTTCTATGCCGATGGCACGCCGGTGGAGAAGATCTCCTCGTTCACCACGTTCGACCTGTCCGGTCGCTACAACATCACCGACGCGTTCGAACTGAACGCCTCGGTGCAGAACGTGTTCGACCGCACCGCCCCGCTCGACCCGACCACCTACGGCGGGGTGAACTACAACCCGCTGCACTTCAGTGGCGCGATCGGCCGTTACTTCACGGTGGGTGCGAAGTACACCTTCAACTGACCCCTGCTGGTGTGAAACGAAAAGCCCGGGCATTGCCCGGGCTTCTTCGTTCATGGGTCACAGGCAAAAAAAAGCCTCGCATCGCTGCGAGGCTATTAAAACTTGGCGCCCGAAGTTGGACTCGAACCAACGACCCCCTGATTAACAGTCAAGTGCTCTAACCGGCTGAGCTATTCGGGCGGGGTGCAAATTGTAACCAGTTTTTCGCAGCTTGTAACCCGTCTGCGCAGAATTTCTTCACGCGCGGTGATACGGGTGGTTGGCCAGCATCGCCGCTGCGCGATACAGCTGTTCGGCCACCACCAGCCGCACCAGCATGTGTGGCAGGGTGAGCGGGCCGATGGACCATTTTTCATCGGCCAGCGCGGATACTTCGGGCGAATGCCCTTCCGGGCCGCCAATCAGGAACGCCAGGTCCCTGCCCTGCCCGCGCCAGTGCTCCAGGCGCTGCGCCAGCTGCTCGGAGCTGAGTTGCTTCCCCGGTACATCCAGCGCCACCACATACGCGTTCTTGGGCAGCGCGGCGATCACCCGCTTGCCTTCGTCCTCGGTGGCGCGACGCGCATCGCGTCCCTTGCCACGCAGGCCCGGCTCGATTTCCACCAGCTCGAACGGCAACCAGTGCGAGAGCCGCTTCTGGTACTCGGCAAAACCCTGCGCCACCCAGCTGGGCGCGCGTTCACCGGTGGCGATCAGCCTGGCTTTCATCGTCATGCTCCTTCAAATGACAACGGCGCCACCCGGCGCCGTTGTCGTCACCACGTGCGCAACGCTCAGCGCGCAGCGTAGTCGTCTTCTTCGTCGCCCTCGTCGAGCAGGCTCGGCGGCTGGTCGCCCACCGTCCACAGGCGCTCCAGCGCGTAGAACTCGCGCACGCGCGGCAGCATCACATGCACCAGCACGTCGCCCAGGTCAACCAGCACCCACTCGGCTTCGCGCTCGCCTTCCACGCCCAGCGGCATGATGCCGAGGTTCTTGGCGAACTTGACCACTTCGTCGGCAATCGACTTGACGTGGCGGCTGGAGGTGCCCGAGGCGATCACCATGAAATCGGTGACGCTGGACTTGCCGATCACGTCGATCTCGACCACGTCCCTGGCCTTCAGTTCTTCGGTGGCCTGGCGCACGCACTCCAGCAGCTGCTGGGTGGACGGTGCCGGGTTCGGCATGGTGACCTTGATGGTCTGGGGCTGGGCTTGGTCGCTCAAAGCAGGGAGACTCGATAAATGTGGGGCCGATTATACGGGGCGGAGGAGCTGAACGTGTTCACGGCGTACGGACCCCGTACAGGCCATGGCGGGCGATGTAATCGGCCACCGGAGGTGGCAGCAGCCCGCGCCAGTCCCCGTCAGCGGCGATCCGCTCCCGCACGGCCGTGGCGGATTCGTTGCGCAGCGGGGCGTGCAGGCGCAACACGCGCCCTGCGGGGGCGCTGAACAGCGCCTTGTCGGTGTCTGCCCAACGCCCCTCCAGCGCCTGCTGCAGCGGGGCCGGCAGGGCCTGCTCCAGCGAGCTTCCCGGGCGGTCGGCCACGATGAAGTGCGCCAGCTCGAACAGGTCCTCCCACTGGTGCCAGCTGGGCAGGCCCAGCAGGCTGTCGGCGCCTACCAGCCAGGCGATGGGCTGGCGCGGGCCCAGCTCGGCACGCAGCTCGCGCAGCGTGTCGACGGTGTAGGAAGGGGTCGCCGGCTGGCGCTGGGCGCGTACCAGCTCGCGCCGGTCCAGCAGCAGTCCCGGCTCACCGCCGATCGCCAGCGCCAGCATCTCCGCCCGCTGGGCGGCATTGGCACCGGGGGCCTGCCGGTGCGGCGGATCGGCCGCCGGCAGCAGGCGCACGGCGACCTGCAACTGGTCGCGCGCCGCCCGCGCGATGGCCAGATGCCCCAGGTGCACCGGGTCGAAGGTCCCACCGTAATGGATGCGCAGGCCCACGGGGCTCAGGCGCGCGCGAGCAGGCGTACCGCGCGCGCTTCGGCCACGGCCACCAGCAGCCGCTCCAGGCCCAGCCAGGCATCGCCGTCGGCGCGCCCCTTGGCCATGCGGTCCACCAGCCCGGCCTCAGCGACGAAGCGCTCCCAGCGTTTGGCTTCCGGGTGCCGCTGCAGCGCGCGTTTGAACGGCGCCTGGCGCGATTCCCAGATGCCGCGGCTCTTCATTTCGGCCGCCAGGTTGCCACCGCGCGCCTGCACCCTGGCCAGCGCGGCGGTGGACAGCATCTCGCGGATCACCATCGGCATCAGCGCGGCCACCGCCTCGCCTTCGCCGCGCAGCCCAGCCAGCATCCGCAGCACCCCCGCCGGTTGCCCGGAGAACGTGGCTTCCAGCAGGCGGAACACGTCGTAGCGGGCGGCGTCGGCCACCAGCGATTCCATGGTGTCCACATCCAGGGTCTGGCCACTGGCCAGCAGCGCCAGCTTGTCGATTTCCTGCGCGGCCGCCAACAGGTTGCCCTCCACCCGCTCGGCCAGCCGCTGCACGGCGGCCGGGTCCGCGCGCAGGCCCTGCTGGCGCAGGCGACGTTCGATCCAGTCCGGCAGCTCGTGCGGCTTGATCGCCCAGGCCACCGACAGCACGCCGACGCGGTTCACCGCCTCGGCCCACTTGCCCTGGTGCGCCTTGCTCCATTCGTTGCAGGTGATCAGCAGGATCACGTCCGGCGCCGGGTTGGCGCAGAACTGGCTGATGACTTCCCCACCCTCCTTGCCCGGCTTGCCGGTCGGCAGGCGCAGCTCCACCAGCCGGCGCGCACTGAACAGGCTGGGGGCATTGAAGGTGGCGTCAAGCTGGTTCCAGTCGAAATCGCGGCCGTCGGCATCGAACACTTCGCGTTCGCTGATGCCGTCGGCGCGGGCCCGCGCACGCACCGCATCGGCCGCTTCCAGCACGCGCAGCGTTTCCGGCCCGGCTATCAGGTATACCGGCGCCAGGGCCTGGCTGGCCGGCTGGCTGGCAAGCTGTTCGGGGCGCAGTTCCATCGTGCGGCCGGTCCGCCGGGCGGGCCGGTCAGCCGCCCTGCGGCGGCTTGACGGCCGGCACTGCGGCCGGAGGCGTGGTCGACGGCGCGGTCGACGGCACGCCGGCAGGCGCCGCTGCCGGATCGGCGGTCGGCTTGGCCGGCGGGTTGAGCCGCCCGCGCTCCAGCTCGGCACGTACCACGCTGTCGATGCGGCGCATGATCGACGCCGACATCTCACGGCGCAGTTCGTCGGCCAGGATCTCGCGTTCGGTGGTGGTGCCGGTCGCATCGCTGGGCGGCGACACATAGTCGCGCGACAGCTCGATCACCTGCTGCGGGACCAGGTCGCTGCCGTCTTCGCGACGGAACACGAAGATCACCGCGTAGCGCAGGCTGAATTCCTGGGCACGGCCCTGTGCGTCGATGGCGATGGGCAGGTCGCCCCAGCGCTCGGACAACACCTGCAGCTGTGCGGCCGGTTCCTTGCTGTCGGCTTCGGCAATGGTCGCGCCCGATGCCATCAGGCCGCGACGCAGCAGCTTGGCCAGTTCGCTGTAGGGCGCCGTGGAGACCACCTTCACCGCCGCCGTATCGGCCGGCAGCATCAGCTTGTTGCGCAGGTGGAAGCCACAGCCGGCGAGGGTAGCGGTAAGAACAAGGGCAAGCAGGAATCGGGTCATGTTCACAGTCTGGAGGAGCCGGGCGAAGCCGGCAACAGAAAATTGGATGCCGATACGATGCCCGACCCTGCGTGAACGAAGCACGTAGAGCGGGGCTTACCCCGCCACGATGTTCACGATCTTGCCCGGCACGATGATGATCTTGCGCACGGTCAGCCCGTCCAGGAACTTCGCCGCATTCGGCTCGGCCAGGCCCAGTGCCTCGATCTGGTCGCGCGCGGCATCGGCGGCCACCTCGATGGTGCCACGCAGCTTGCCATTGACCTGCACGGCCAGGGTCACCGCATCACGCACCAGCGCGCCGGCATCGGCCTGCGGGAACGGCTGGTCTTCCAGCAGCGTTTCGCCATGGCCCAGCAGCTGCCACAACGCATGGCTGGCATGCGGGGTGATCGGGTTGAGCAGCAGCACGGTGGCCTGCAGCGCTTCCTGGCGGACCGCACGGCCCTGGTCGGAGCTGTCATCGAACCTGGCCAGCGCGTTCATCAGCTCCATCACCGCGGCGATGGCGGTGTTGAAGCTGTGGCGGCGGCCGTAGTCGTCGCCGACCTTGCCGATGGTTTCGTGGGTCTTGCGGCGCAGCGCCTTCTGTTCGGCGGTCAGCGCCGCCAGGTCCAGCGCCGGGGCAACCCCCTCGTCCGCGTGCTTCTGCACCTGCGTCCACAGCCGGCGCAGGAAGCGCGCCATGCCGTCCACGCCCGCTTCGTTCCACTCCAGCGACTGTTCCGGCGGTGCGGCGAACATCGAGAACAGGCGCACGGTGTCGGCGCCGTAGCGGCTCACCATGGCCTGCGGGTCCACGCCATTGTTCTTGGACTTGGACATCTTCTCGGTGCCGCCGATCTCCACCGGCTGGCCATCGGCGATCAGCACCGCGCCGGTGACGCGGCCGCGCTCGTCGCGCCGCACGTCCACGTCGGCCGGGTTGATCCAGTCCTTGGACCCGTCCGGGTTCTGGCGGAAGTAGGTATCGGCGATGACCATGCCCTGGCACAGCAGGTTCTGTGCCGGTTCGTTGCTGTCCACCATGCGCGCATCGCGCAGCAGCTTGTGGAAGAAACGGAAGTACATCAGGTGCAGGATCGCGTGTTCGATGCCGCCGATGTACTGGTCCACCGGCAGCCAGTAGTTGCCGCGCTTGTCCACCGCGTCACGCGCACCCGGGGAGGTGTAGCGGGCGTAGTACCAGCTCGATTCCATGAAGGTATCGAAGGTATCGGTCTCGCGCTCGGCCGCGCCACCGCAATCGGGGCAGGTGGTCTTGCGCCATTCCGGATCAGCCTTGATCGGCGAACCGGTTCCGACGAAGTTGACGTCTTCCGGCAGTACCACCGGCAGCTGCTCTTCCGGCACCGGCAACGCGCCGCACTTGGGGCAGTAGATCACCGGAATCGGGCAACCCCAGTAACGCTGGCGGCTCACGCCCCAGTCGCGCAGGCGGTAGTTCACCCGGCGCTGGCCCTGGGCCTTGCGCTCGAAGCGTTCAGCCAGCGCCTCGAAGGCGCCCTGGAAATCCAGGCCATCGAATTCGTCGGAATTGACCAGCTCGGTCTCGCGGGTCTTGTCGCCGTACCAGTCCTGCCAGTTGCGCGGGTCGTAGGCGGTTTCGTCCTTGCGCGGCGACTTCAGCGCGATGACCTGGCGGATCGGCAGGTCGTACTTGTTGGCGAATTCGAAGTCGCGCTGGTCGTGCCCGGGAACGGCCATCACCGCACCGGTGCCGTAGCCCATCAGCACGAAGTTGGCCACCCACACCGGCACCTGGGCGCCGGTGACCGGGTGCACCGCGCGCAGGCCGGTGTCCATGCCGCGCTTTTCCTGGGTTTCCAGTTCAGCCTCGGACACGCCGCCCTGCTTCATCTCGGCCAGCAGCGCGGCCAGCGCCGGGTTCGACTTCGCCGCATGCAGGGCCAGCGGATGCTCGCCTGCAATCGACACGAAGGTCACGCCCATCACCGTGTCCGGGCGGGTGGTGAACACGCGCACCGAATCCAGCGCGCTGCCGTCGGCATCGCGCACGTCGAACTGGATCTCCAGCCCTTCGGAGCGGCCGATCCAGTTGCGCTGCATGGTCTTGACCGATTCCGGCCAGCCCGGCAGTTCATCCAGGCCGTCCAGCAGTTCCTGGGCGTAATCGGTGATGCGCAGGAACCACTGCGGAATCTCGCGCTTCTCCACCAGCGCGCCGGAGCGCCAGCCACGGCCGTCGATGACCTGCTCATTGGCCAGCACGGTCTGGTCGACCGGATCCCAGTTCACCACCGCGTTGCGGCGGTAGGCCAGGCCCTTGCGCATCAGCCGGGTGAACATGCGCTGTTCGTGCACGTAGTATTCGGGCGTGCAGGTGGCGAACTCGCGCGACCAGTCGATCGCGTAGCCCATCGACTTGAACTGCCCACGCATGTGTTCGATGTTGGCGTAGGTCCACTTGGCCGGCGCGGTCTTGTTCTTGATCGCCGCGTTCTCGGCCGGCAGGCCGAACGCATCCCACCCCATCGGCTGCAGCACGTTGTGGCCGGTCATCCGCTTGTAGCGGCTGATCACATCGCCAATGGTGTAGTTGCGCACGTGGCCCATGTGCAGCGCGCCCGACGGGTACGGCAGCATCGAAAGGCAGTAGTACTTCGGCTTGTCCGAGGCCTCGTTCACCTCGAAGGCGCGCGTGGCGTCCCAGAATTTCTGGGCGGCGGATTCAACCTGCTGCGGATCGTATACGTTGGGTTCGACGCTGGTCATGGAAAACACAGTTGCGGCGGCAAAGCGGCACAGCGTACCGCAGTGCGGCAAAGGGCTCCAATCATCGACGCTACGAATACAGGACTGGAATGGCATCCCGTTGATAAATCAAGGAATTACCCATTTCCGGATTATCTACAACGGTCATCCCGCGCGCGCACCCGCGTGGATTGCGGCCGAATCCGCCAGTTCAGTCGTGGCGGACCTTGCTGGCCACTGGCAGCGCCGCCGCCAGCCACACCGCCCACGCAACGAAGGCGACGCGCTGCGCCACCGGCGCCGGAATGACCGCCTGCAGCACGAAGGCACCCACCAGTACGGCCAGCCCCGCAGACACGTGCAGTGCCGCCAGCCGCCCCCAGCCCGGCAGGCGCCGCGCCCCGAAGCCGGCCATCAGTGCGCCCGGCACGAACGCCAGCACCCAGACCATCCACGCGCTGGCGTGGAACTGGCTGGCCGGGCTCTGGATGTCGGTGGGATCCAACGGCAGCACGCCCATCGCGGCGAAGGCCAGCCCGGACAGCACCAGCATCTGCCCGCCCACCCGCATCGTCCACGGCGCGGTGACCGGCACCCGCGCCAGCAGGCGCATGGCCACCACCGCGGCCAGCAGCCCAGGCAGCACGAAGCCAAGCAGGTCGAAGGCCACCGCGTGCGGCACCCCGGTCGCACCCAGCAGCGCCACCGGGTGCCCCAGTGGCAGGTAGCCCGGCAGTAGCGCGCCAAAGCCCAGCACCGAGGCCAGGAACAGCACCGCAGCCAAGGCGCCCAGCAGCGGATCGAAACGTTGCAGTGTCTTCATGCGGCCATTCTCCGCCAGCGTGGCGCCATCGCCTATAGGGCAACGCCGACCGATTGGGGTTGCTTCTCGATATCGCCGGCACCATACACTGCGTACATCTTTATCGTTGATCATCCGACCATGAGCGAACTGCCCCACGTCTTTGATGCCACCACCGAAACCTTCGAAGCACAGGTGCTGCAGAAGTCGCTGCAGACCCCGGTGCTGGTCGATTTCTGGGCCACCTGGTGCGAGCCCTGCAAGACCCTGGGCCCGATGCTGGAAAAGCTGGCCGGCGAGTACAACGGCGCTTTCGAGCTGGCCAAGGTCGACGTGGACAAGGAGCAGCAGATCGCGGCGGCCTTCCAGATCCGCTCGGTGCCCACCGTGTTCCTGGTCAAGGGCGGCCAGCTGGTGGATGGGTTCCCCGGTGCGATCCCCGAAGGCCAGCTGCGCGAGTTTCTTGCCCAGCACGGCATCAGCCCCGCCGAAGCCCCGGAAGCTGCGGCTGACGAGCCCGCACCACTGGATCCGCAGGCCCGCGTGGACGTGCTGCGCGCCGGCATTGCCGCCGAGCCGGACAAGGAGGAGCTCAAGCTCGACCTGGCCCTGGCCCTGCTGCAGACCGGCGCCACCACCGAAGCCAGCGCGTTGATCGATGCGCTGCCGGCCAACCTGTCCACCGACGACCGTGCCGTGCGCGCCCGCGCCCGCCTGGATTTCGCCAAGGCCCTGCAGGACGCCCCGGCACCGGAGCAGCT
Source organism: Stenotrophomonas sp. CFBP8994 (assembly GCF_034044835.1). Lineage (NCBI taxonomy): Bacteria > Pseudomonadati > Pseudomonadota > Gammaproteobacteria > Lysobacterales > Lysobacteraceae > Stenotrophomonas > Stenotrophomonas sp. CFBP8994. Next base: position 634,015 of record NZ_JAXCWT010000001.1, read on the forward strand.
GGACGCGCGCATCGCGGCCGATGGCGGCGACCTGCAGGCCCGCCACCTGCGCGGCGTGCAGCAGCTGCTGGGCGGTGAAGACGAAGCCGCGCTGGAGCAGTTCCTGGCCATGTTGCGGAAAGACGGCAGCTACAGTGACAACCTGCCGCGCAAACTGCTGATCGATGCCTTCAAGGTGATCGACGACGCCGCGCTGGTCGGTCGCTACCGCCGTTCGATGGCCGCGCTGGTGTTCTGAGCGCGCCCGCCGTTCAGAATCCCTGCACCGGCAGCGGTCAATAATGTGATCGCGGTCTAACTTTCGACCGCGATCCATTCGGGGGGATGCGGTCTGGCCATGGGGGCCCTACGGCTCGGCCCCGCCTCCAGGGGCACAGATGACCGTGAGTTCGACCCGCTTCCCGCGCCTGCGCGCCCGTTCGATCCGCCTGCTGACGCTGCTGGCGCTGCTGCTGTCCGCCTTCCCCGTGCTGGCCCAGGACTGGACCTACCGGGTCCGCCCCGGCGACACCCTCTGGGACCTGGGCGGGCGTTACCTCAAGCCGGATGTGCCCTGGGCACACCTGCAGGCGCACAACCGCGTCGCTGACCCTTACCGGCTGCCCCCGGGCACTCCGCTCCGGTTTCCCATCGCCTGGCTGCGCGTGCAGCCTGCGCCCGCCCGGGTGCTGGCCGTGCGCGGCGCCGTGCAGGCCCGGCTGGGCGACAGCGGCGCATTGCGCCCTGTGGTGGACGGCGAACGGCTGGGCATCGGCACGCACCTGATCACCGGGGCAGATGCCAGCGTGACCCTCGCCTTCGCCGACGACTCGCGCCTGCAGCTGCGCGAGCACTCGCACCTGCGCCTGGACCAGCTCAGCCGTTACGGCCACACCGGCATGGTGGACACCCGCCTGCGCCTGGAACAGGGCCGCAGCAGCAACCGGGTCACCCCCGCCAAGGGCCCGGCCTCGCGCTACATCATCGATGCCCCGACCGCGACCAGCAGCGTGCGTGGCACGCAGTTCCGGGTCAGTGCCGGCGGTCAGGGCCGCATGGCCGCCACCGAGGTACTGGAAGGCCGCGTGCAGGTCGGCAACCGGCGCGGCGAGCGACTGGTTGCCCACGGCCAGGCCACCCGCAGCCGGGCGCTGGACGCCCGTCCCGACATGCCCGAGGCGCTGCTGCCCGCCCCTGTCCTGGCCCGCACTGGACTGCGCCTGGACCCACTACCGGCCCACATTGCGTGGGAAACAGTAGCGCAGGCCACCCAGTACCGGGTAGAAGTAGTGCGCGCCGATCAGCCGGAGATCCTCGTGTTCGCCAGGGACACCGCCGACACCACCATGACCGTGCCCGACCTGCCGCCCGGACTGCTGCGGCTGCTGGTGCGTGCGGTCAGTGCCGATGGCGTGGAAGGCCTGGATGCGCAGGCCGATTTCGAAGTGCGCGACCAGCCGGCGCCGCCGCTCACGGTGCGCCCGGTCAATGGCGAAACGATCACCAGCCCGCGCCCGCGCTTCGAGTGGAGCCAGGTGGAAGGCGCCGCCAGCACCGTGCTGCAGGTTGCCACCGAGCCGCAGTTCCTGCAGCCGGTATTGGAGCAGGAAGGACGCGGCACCCGCGTGCGTGCTGCCGAAGACCTGCCCCCCGGCGACTATTTCTGGCGCGTGGCCTCGCGCGACGGCAGCGGACACCGCGGCCGCTTCGGCCAGCCGGTGGCGCTGGGCATCAGTGACGCGCCGGTGGACCCCGGCCTGCAGCCGCCGCAGGCAGCCAGGGGCCAGCTCACCCTGCGCTGGCAGGCAGGCGAACCCGGCCAGCGCTACCGCGTGCAGTTGGACAAGCGTGGCGACTTCGCCCAGCCGCTGCTCGACCAGCAGGTGGACCAACCCGAGGTCACGCTCAAGCGGCCATGGCACGGCACCCTGCACGTGCGCGTGCAGACGATTGATGACGACGGCTACGGCGGCCCGTTCTCGCCTGCGCAGCAGGTCGCGCTGCCCTGTCGTACCTGCTATGGCGCCGGTGCCGGCGCGCTGCTGCTGCTCCTGCTGCTGTGAGGCCGCTCACGCTCTCCTGGCCCCGGCGCATCGTGCTCGCGGTGCTGGTGGGCGTGCTGGCGGCGGCCGCCAGCCACGGGCAGTGGTTCTGGAAGCAGGATGAAGCGATCTACGACACCTACGTCGGTTCCTGGGAATACACACCCGATCCGCGCCTGCTGGTGGTGGCCATCGACGACAGCAGCCTGCAGCAGCTCGGCCAGTGGCCGTGGCCGCGTTCGACCCATGCGCGGCTGCTGGACCGCCTGACCGCAGCCGGCAGCCAGCGCGTGGTGCTGGACCTGCTGCTGTCCGAACCGGACCGCCAGGACAGCGCGCAGGATGCCGAACTGGCGGCGGCGATCCGCCGCAATGGGCATGTGGTACTGCCGGTGTTGGCCGCGCCATCGAGCGGGCCGCGCATGGCCGAGGAACTGCTGCCGATTCCGTTGATCGCCGCCAACGCCTCGATGCTGGGCCACAGCGATGTGGAAGTGGAGGCCGATGGCGTTACCCGCGGGCTGTACCTCACCGCAGGCATCGGCTCACCGCACTGGCCTGCGCTGGGGTTGGCGCTGGCCAACACGCGCGGACCGCTGCCCGGGCTGATCGATACCCGCCCACCCCATGACGCGCCCTACCAATGGCACCGCAACCACTACGTGCGCGTGCGCTTCGCCGGCCCGCCGGATCGCTTCCCGCAGGTGTCGTACGCGGATGTGCTGAACGGCGATGTCGCGCCGGAACTACTGCACGACCGTCTGGTGCTGGTGGGCATGACCGCCAGCGGCATCACCCCGCGCCTGCTTACCCCGACCACCCGCGAGCGCTGGATGAGCGGCACCGAATACCAGGCCAACGTGGCGTCGATGCTGCTTTCCGGGAATGTGATCAGCGTATTGGCGCCCTCATGGCAGGCAGCCTTGAGCGGGCTGCTGGTGGCGTTGTGTGCGCTGGGCCTGACCCTGCCGCGCGCGGTGGCCAGCGCCCTGCTGGCCCTGCCACTGGCGCTGCTGTCCAGCTTCGTGCTGCTGCGTGCCGGCCACCTGTGGTTCGCGCCCGCTGCAGCGCTGACCTGCATGCTGGCCGTGATCTGCGCGTGGGTGCTGTGGCGGATCGCCGCGTGGCGCCGGCAGGCCAACAGCGATGGCCTGACCGGGCTGGGCAACCGCGTGCGTTTCGAACAGACCCTGCAGCAGGAACATGATGCCGGCCGCCGCAGTGGTCGCCCGCTGACCCTGGTGCTGATCGATGTGGACCACTTCAAGCAGCATAACGACCTGCATGGGCATCATGCCGGCGATGCGGTGCTGCGCCGGATCGCCAGCGAGATACGCGCGCATGCGAGGAGACCGCGCGACATGGCCGCGCGCTTTGGCGGTGACGAGTTCGCGCTGGTGTTGCCCGATACGACGTCGGAAGGCGCGGTCCAGGTCGTCGAAGACCTGATCGCCGCCGTGCGCGGCATGCACCTGTCGCCCGCCACGCAGCCGCACGCGCAGATCACCCTCAGCGTGGGCCTCTACACCCACACCCCCGATGCCGGCAGCGAGCCGCGCCATTACTTCGAAGGCGCCGACGCAGCGCTGTACCGCGCCAAGGCCGCAGGTCGCGATGGCTACGCCACCGGCAACATGGAAACGGACAACAGCGCGTAGAGCCACGCCCTGCGTGCCTGCTCTACGTTCCGGCACCGCACAGCCACGCACGGCGTGGCTCCACCGTTCCAGACGCGATCAGCCATTCAAACATGCACTTCGTCACACTCATTCCGGCACTGCGTTGCCGAAGTGTTTTCACGACACGCGCGTTCGTTGAATTCCTATACCCCGCCATCACCCCAGCTGCTCCACTTCGCCTACCCCGCGCGTGCGGGTTGGCAAGGAGCTGGACCATGAAGAAGATGCTGTGGTTGTTGCTGGCGGCGATGCCGATGCAGGCGGTCGCCAACGAGGAAGATCCGATCGCGTACAAGTGCTACTACTGCACGCCGGATGAGATGGAGGATGTGGCGTTGGCGCAGGGGGTTGGTAGGCACTATGTGTATGACGCGCAAAACTTGTCCATATCCGGGTACAACGTGGTTAGAGCTGGGCAGCTACTGGTCGCCGAATCGTTTGCAGCCGAAGATTGGGTAGAGAGTCAGTTCTTGGGAATGATGGCTCTGTACAGCGGATACAGCGGTGACATGAAGGCATCGATCCAAGACGTCACATTGCTTGCGCCGGGCACCGAGCATGGCAGACGTCACAGCTACCTGTGGGGACACCACCTCTCTTCATTGAATCCAGATCATGCGACGGCCCGTGAATACGTGCATCGCTTTCTGGCGACCCTTCCTCGCCTACAGTTTCTGAACACGTCCACATCCTCAGGGAAGCTATTGAGGTTCGAGTACATGCTGGGTGACGCGCGGCCGATCCTTGCAGAGTTGTCCTTCTACAGCCGGGATGATGGGCGGGCCAACTTTTATTTTGATCACCACGCACGGCGGTGGGTTTATCAAAGCGCCGAATCGTATTCTTTTCAGGGGAACATTCAAGAAAAAAGAGAAGACTTCGCGCCGATAGAGGGCGAGAAGTGGTTTCATTTCTCCCGCAGTCAGCGGGAACTGGCTGAAGCATTTATTGAACGCGCTTTGTGGGCCCATATTCCGGTCCACGGAACGCTACCGGACACTGGGGATTTACGCTTCGTCTGCAGGCGCGCCGGTGACGACATCCAGTGCTATGTCGACTAAAAAACTTGTTGCAGCAGCCTTAGGCACTGCCTCGCAAAGGCCGATCATGACTTAGCGGTGCAGTCTCCTCGATCAACGGTCGACCCGGAAGTAGGTCGGCCGTTGCCCTACCGGTGGACGCGTATTGCAAACCATACGGTAACGGATGGTAATCTCTCTGCACTTCCCCTGCCAATCACCACTGTATGAAAGCCAGCCTGTTCCGCCATGGACTCAACCTGTGGCCGCCGTTCCTGTTTGCCGGCATCCATGTTTCGCAGGTCACGCCCGACTACCGGTTTGTCCGGGTGGAGCTGCGGATGCGGCCGTGGAACAAGAACTATGTGGGCACGCACTTTGGCGGCAGCCTGTTCGCCATGACCGATCCGTTCTGGATGCTGACCGTCATGCAGAACCTGGGGCGCGATTATTACGTGTGGGATCGGGCGGGTGAGATCGAGTTCCTCAAGCCTGGCCGTGGGACGGTAACCGCCGAGTTCCGGCTGGATGAGGCGCTGCTGGATCAGTTGCGGGCAGCTACCGCCGGTGGTGAGAAGTATCTGCACTGGTTCAGCAATGACATTGTCGATGCGCAGGGTGAAGTCGTTGCGCGGGTGCGCAAGCAGGTGTACATCCGGTTGAAGCCACAGGCGCGCGTTTGACGTGCGGCCGGTAGAGCGGCAATCGTGATCCAGTCCATTTCACCGCAGTCAACACAGAATTCCCCGACAGGACGCATTCTGCGGTGGCTGGCCGCGTAAACCGGGCCCGCGCCCCGCTACAATGCGCCGATGTCGCCTGAAGCCCCCCACCTCGTACCGCGCCCCTCCCTGCAGCGCCTGTTCCTGACCGGCCTGCTCACCCTGCTGCCGATCTGGTTGACCTGGGTGGTCATCAAGTTCGTGTTCGTGCTGCTCTCGGGCATCAGCAGCCCGGTGGTGGTGCCGCTGTCGGCGCAGATCGCCGCCTCGTTCCCGCATTACCTGGGCTGGGTCAAGGTCGAGTGGATGCAGAACGTGTTCGGGCTGCTGGCCACGCTGCTGGTCATCCTGAGCGTGGGCGTGCTCAGCCGGCGCGTGATCGGCCAGCGCCTGCTGCGCTGGTTCGGTGCGGTGATCAAGCGCATTCCGCTGGCCAGCATCATCTATGAAAGCGCCAAGAAACTGCTGGACATGCTGCAGACCGAGCCGGGCACTACCCAGCGCGTGGTGCTGATCGACTTCCCGCACCGGGACATGAAGGCGGTGGGCCTGGTCACCCGGGTGATCCGTGAACAGGGCACCGGCCGCGAGCTGGCGGCGGTGTATGTGCCGACCACCCCCAACCCGACCTCCGGGTATCTGGAAATCGTGCCGGTGGAGCTGCTGACCCCGACCGACTGGACAGTGGACCAGGCGATGAGCTTCATCATCTCCGGTGGGGCTGTGGCGCCTGAAACCGTGCCGTTTACGCGGGCTGGGGAGCGCTGAATAGGGGTTTTCGGGCTTCGGCCCGCGCTGCGTGGGACGCGCGTGGCGTGTCTCTACGCTGTACGCCGGCATCCTGAGCGGGGCGCTGAGGTGGTTGTGTCCGGCTGAATCAGGCAAGCTCCCGGGTCTGTATAGGATTTACGGAAGCATTCGATGCCCCACCCCGCCCGTGCCTTGGCGCTCGTGATTGCCTCACTGCTGGTCTTCACTGCCGCTGCCCCGGCCGAAGCCGCCAAGAAGAAGGCCAACCGGCCCGCCGCCGCACAGACGCGCCAGGCCAAGCCCAAGGCCAAACCCCGCGCCCGCCCCGCCGCCGCGCCCGCGCGGCAACCGCTGGTGCGCCAGCAGACCAAGGCCGCCCAGCTCGAGCGCATCTACGACGAGTACTGGGACGCCTCGATGCGGCTCAACCCGCTGCAGGCCACGTTCCAGGGCGATGCCCGCCACAATGACCAACTGCCGAACATCCTCTCGGCCGCCTACCGCCAGCAGTCGCATGACTTCACCGAACAATGGCTGGGCAAGGTCGAGAAGATCGGCCCGGACGGCCTCACCGGCCAGGACCTGCTGAGCTACCAGATCTTCGTGCGCGATGCGCGCATGTCGCTGGCGGCCGAGAAGTACCCGGGCTGGATGCTGCCGGTGAGCCAGTACTACAACCTCGGCAGCATCATGGCCATCCTGGGTTCCGGCTCAGGCGCGCAGCCGTTCAACACCGTGCAGGACTACGACACCTGGTCCAAGCGTTCGCTGGGCATTCCGCCACTGTTCGACCAGGCCATCGCCAACATGCGCGAGGGCATGCGTGCCGGCGTGGTGCAGCCGCGCGACCTGATGGAGAAGGTGCTGCCGCAGCTGGATGCGGTGATCAAGCCCACCGCCGAAGAAAGCATCTTCTGGGCGCCGGTGCGCAACATGCCTGACGATTTTCCCGAAGCGGACAAGGCGCGCATCACCGCCGACTACAAGCGCATGATCGAGTACCGGCTGATGCCGGCCTACCGCGCGCTGCGCGGCTTCATCGCCACCGAATACCTGCCGGCCACCCGGAAAACCGATGGGCTGTCCGCGCTGCCCAATGGCATGGCGTGGTACACCCAGAACATCGTGCAGAGCACCGCCAGCACGCTCACCCCGCAGCAGATCCACGCGCTGGGCGAACAGCGCGTGGCCAGCCTGCAGGAGCAGATTGCGGCGGTGATGAAGGAAAACCGCATCCGCGGCTCGCAGCAGAAGCTGCTGCGCAGCATGCGTACTGACAAGAACTTCCAGTACGCCACCCCCGATGCACTGTTGATGCGCTACAAGCAACTGCAGCAGCAGGTGGGCGCGCGCCTGCCTTCGCTGCTGGATACGCTGCCCAAGGCACCCTTGGAAATCCGCCCGGTGGAAGCCGACCGCGCCGCCAGCGCTGCCGCCGTGAGTTACCAGCCGTCGCTGCCCGACGGCATGCGCCCGGCCGTGCTGTACGTGAACACCAATGCCCTGCCCAGCCGCCGCACCTGGTCGGCGCCGGCGCAGTACCTGCACGAAGGCATTCCCGGCCACCACGTGCAGCTGGGGCTGCAGCAGGAACTGGACAAGCTGCCGCGCTTCCGCCGCCTCGGCGGCGACGTGGCCTTCGTGGAAGGCTGGGGCCTGTATGCCGAATCGCTGGGTGACGAACTGGGGGTCTATCAGGATCCCTACGCAAAGATCGCCTACCTGCAGGGTGCGTTGACCCGCAGTGCGCGCATGGTGGCCGATACCGGCGTGCACGCGCAGGGATGGAGCAAGAAGCAGGCGGTGGACTATCTGGTCAAGACCGCCGACATGCCGGTGGAAGATGCCACCGCCGAGGTGGAGCGCTTCATGGCCCTGCCCGGCCAGACTCTGGCCAATGGTCTGGGCGAGCTGAATATGATGGAGCTGCGCGACAAGGCCAAGGCATCGCAGGGTGCGGCGTTCAATCCGCGCCGGTTCCATGCCGAGGTGCTGCGCGATGGCTCGATGCCGCTGGATATCCTGGAGGCGAAGATAGAGCGCTGGCTGGCCGCGCCGGCCACCAGCGAGGCACCGCCCTCGCGTTGAAACGGAGTGCGGGCCGCACTTGCGGCCCGCACTGCAGATCACACGTCGTCGGGCTTGGCGCCGAGCATGTCCTCATCGCCGAAGATCATCAGCCGCATGAACTCGTCGCGGAAGAACTTCGCGGCCATTTCCCGGGTCACCTCCGCCATGTCCGGCGCGATCGGCTTGATGTCGTGACCGGGCTCCGGCGGGTTGATGCCAGGCTCGGGTGGGTTGATGGACGGATCGTCCACCGCGGCCTGCATGCGCTGCATCAGCGTCTGCTTCTGGCCCTCCACCGTAGCGGTGTTGGGGGGCGCCATCGCCCCCAGTTTTTCAAGCATCATCAATCTACTCCAATCGGGGTCAGGGGTAAGGGCAACCGCTTGAGGCGGGCGTCGATCCCGCTCACATAGGCACCGGCACGCTGGCGCGCGGCCGCTTCCAGTGCACTGGCATCCACGCTGGCTTCCACGGCGGCGGCCATGGCGCCTACCGGGTCCAGTTCAAACAACAACGGACCAGCTTTGAGCATCGGCAACGCCGACCGGGACGCTACTACCTGCACACGCGGAGCGTCGGCCTTCGTCGCCAGCTGCGCCAGCACGGTTTCGCCCAGTGCAGGCATCTGCCCAGGCACGTACAGCACCAGACCCGCCTCGGCCGTACCCAGCAGCTGCTCGCAGCGACGTACCACCAAGGCCGCGTCCACGCCTTCAGCGGCAAGACTTGCGGAGATCACTTCACGCACCTGGCCGAGTACCGCTTGACGCGTGGCTTGTACATCGCCCAACGCGGCCGCCAGCAATGGCACCGCCTCGGAAATGGCGTCGGCGTAACCCTGGCCGAATCCATCAACGCGCGCCTGTGCGATGGCGGCGTCCACCTGCTCGGGCAACGCCCCCAACACAGCCGAGGCGCGGCGCCGCGCGGCGGATTCGAGCTGGTCGGCCCGTGCCGCCTGGCCCAGCGCGCTGGGCGCGATCACCCCGCCCTGCGCATGCGCCAGCACGTGCTCAGGAAAGCTTTTCAACATAGGTCACCGCCGTCCAGAAAAGGTCCAGGTCGATACGTTCGCGTGGCAGCGGGCGTAGGGTGTCGCCCGACATCGGCGCAAATGGAAGGGAGAGCCGCGCGGAGAGCCAGGCGGGCAGCAGCGGTGCCAACGGCTGCAGCTCGACGCCGCCCCAGACCAGCAGCACCCTGGAGAGATCCGCCGGTACGGGCGCCTGCACGCAGCCCCCCGGTTGCCTCGCATGATCGGCCCGCATGAACGCCTGCACCGTGGCCGGCAATGCCGTATAGCCACGCTGCGACGCCAGCCAGTCACGCAGCCGCGCGGCCGCCATGAGCGTGGCCACCTCCGGCAGCCTGGGCCACAGGCCCATCAACCGCCGCGTCAGCACATCCGCGGGAGCCGCCAGCGTTGCCGGCATGGGCAGGCGACGCTGGCGGATCAACGTGGTGTTGAGCCAGCGCTGCTGATCCAGGGAGGCGTCGGCGTACACCGCCCGCCACGGCCGGTAGTACGCAGCCGGGGCATAAGCGATGTGCATGGCATCATGCGCCACGCCAGCGCCTCCAGCCGGTTGCGCCAGGGCCAGTGCCGGTGCCGCGCGCGCTGACCCGCTGCCATGCCGTGCGCAGGCGGTTGCCTACCGCCGGCACCAGACGCACCAGCACCCACCCGCCCAGCAGCAACATCAGGGCCAGGCCACCGCAGAGCAGCACCCAGGCCAGCGGCAGGCTGCGTTCGTTGCCGGCCGTCACGGCGAGCGTCCGCGGCCCCTCGACCTCGGTGAGGATGACCGAGACGTTGTCGTACTCCACGCCATCAAAGGTGTTGCGCAGGAACCGCTTCACGGTCTGCAACAGCACTTCCGCATCGACACCTGGCTCATGCGCCACTACGGCCGCCACGTGCATGCGCCGGCGCTCAGCTCGTCGACCTTCGGTACCCAGGTTGGCATCGTAGTTCAGGTGCACGCGACTGGACTGCACGCCATCGATCAGCTGCAATGACTCTTCCAGCCGCTGTTCCACCGCCGAAATCAGCCGCGCACGCTCACCGAGCGGCGTACTGACAAGAGAATCGGCCGGGAAAGCCGCCGACACCTGGCTGCGCGGCGCCGATGGCAGGTCGTTGCGTTGCATCAGCTCAATGGCTTCGGGCAGATCGCGCGGACCCACCTGGACCTGATAGCCGCCCTTGCCCAGGTTGAGCTTTTCGGCGTCGATGTTATGGCGGAGCAGTACGGCAATCACTTCATTGGCCTGGCGCTCGTCCAGGTTTTCCAGCAGTGGCTTGCGCGCGCAGCCAACCAGCACCACCAGCGCAAGCAGGGGCAGCACCACACGCCACCGGCTCAGGCGGCGCACGGCCACCGCAAAAGGCGGCATGTTCATGACTTGAGCAGCGTCTCCACCGTCTTGTTGGCGTGGTTGGCCAAGCCGGCGGCGACGATCATGCGCTTGGTGTAATCGACCAGGTTGAGCTGCAGCTCGTGCAGCGCAGCCGGGCTCGATGCGGTGGCGGGATTGTTGCTGGCGGCCTGGATCGAGGCCAGATCATTGCCGGCGCTGACGTAGCCGTTGGCCAACGCCTGGCTCATGCGATCCGAGAGCGGTACGGCGGCGCCTTCAGCGCCGCCCACCACGTCGATCTCGGTAGCGATCTGTGTCACTTGCACGGGTGCTTCTCCTGCGGAACATCCGCATAGGGTCCTGGTACCGGCAGCACCGCTGCCGGCACAGGAGGTCATCAACCCAGGTTGCGGGCGTTCTGCTTCTGCATGTCCGACAGGCTCTTGGCCGAGTTCGACTGCAGGGTGCGGTAGGTGGTGTAGGCCGACAGGGCGGTCTGATAGTCGGCAAGGTGCGCCGGATTGGTCGGGTCACCCTCGTCGCCGCCAGGAATGCCGTCGCCGGCAATCTTCTTGAACGCATCGTCCAGCGCCTTCTTCAGGGTCGTTACCCCCGCGTCAAATCGGTCGCTGTGGTCGCCCAACCAGCCCCACTGCGGGCCCTGGACATCGCCATCGAAATCGTCGCCCGGAACGGGCGTGGTACCAACGGGTGTTGTAGTCATTACAGTTACTCCGGAAGAAAGGTCAACGGCTACCTGCCGTAGAAAAATCCCAGCGACCTTCGCCCACCGAGAGCAGCTGGTCCTGGGAATACTGGTAGGAACGCCCCTTGAGCAGGTCGTCCCACAAACGGATGCTGATGCGCACGCGGCGCTCGCCCCACTGCTGCACGAAGTCGTCGCGGTACTGCGCCATGGCGTGCAGCGATGCGTCATCGAGGAACACGTCGTTGGAAATGCTGGCCCGGCCGGCATGGTTGCCGGTGCGGGTGGTAATCCCACGCGCGCGCAGCTCGTCACGTGCGATGGCCACCAGCTGGCCATCGCCTACCAGGCGCACATCGATGCTGGCCGCGTACGGCATCTGCGGTACGAGCAGGGCCTGCACCTGGCGCTGGCGCTCGGCGTCGTTCAAGCCCAGTGCGGTGATCACCACTTCCGGGCGCTGCGGGGTGCGCAGGCGGATCACCGCGTACGGCACGCTGGCGCTGTCCAGCACGGCACCGATGCGCGCGGCCTCCACGTGGCGCTCGCGGTACTGGTCCTGCAGGCGACCGGCACGTTGGCTGGCACGCTGGCCCCAGGCCACGGCCTCGGCACTGTCGCCAAATGCATACAGGCGCCCGTCGGCGTCATGGACCACGGTGTAGTTGTAGGGGGATTTCGCCAGTACCGCTTCCAGCGTGCGGACCTGCGTGGCCGGCCGCTGGCGGTCGTACAGCCACCAGCCGCCGGCGCCCACCACCATCACCAGGGCGGCGACGGCAATCCAGCGGCGGGCGCCGGCACCGCGCGTGGGGCGCATTACCGGGGTGTAGGGGGTGCCTTCGTCGACCAGCACCGGCAGGCGGTGGTCCAACACGGCCGCCGACCACGTATCGGTGTCGGCACGCACGGCGAGCGCAAGGCCGGCCACGTGCACCACCGAATTCAGGGGCAGGTCCTGCGGGCTCCAGACGTCGACCCCTTCTGCGCGCACTTCCAGCGTGATGCTGTCTTCGCCCAGGTGGAAGCGGAACGAGGCCGGCGCCAGATCGCCGGGGATGTAGAACACGTTGTCCGCATTGGCGAGGGTGGCGCCCAGCTGGCCCTGCTGCAGGGTGCGGGCCGGGCCAACGTGGAAGACGGTGTCACCGGGAGAGAGGGTGAATTCCACGCCATCGAGCTGGCCGGAAAGCAGTTTCAACTTGTGCGCGGGGAGCATTGGAGTCCGGGGAATGCGGGATCGGAAGTGCCGGTGCACAAGGCATTGCGGCGACGACGCGCAGACTGACAGCTCGCCCTAACCCCCTCCATGAAACAAATTTCAATGTCCGCGCACTGCACTTTCTTGCAGTACCGCCTATCGCACACTGCAATCGCAATGCGTGGTACCCATCATCGCGCAGCGGTATCCCGTGCGCTCAGTTCAACCTGCCGTGGTACAGCGCGGTCACCTTGCGCACGTACTGCCGGGTTTCGTTGAAGGGGGGCACGCGGTTTCCATGGCGTTGCACCGCGCCCTCGCCTGCGTTGTACGCAGCAAGCATGAGGGTGAGGTCACCGCCGAAGCGGCGCTTCAGCCAGGCAAGGTAAGCGGTGCCTGCGCGCAGGTTCTGCAGAGGATCGAACAGGTCATTGGCGCCGAAGCGTTTGCCCGTGGCAGGAATGACCTGCATCAGGCCGAGCGCTCCTGCGTGGGATCGTGCTTGGGGGTCGTATGCGGACTCCACCGTCACGATGGCATGCAGCAGCCGTGCGTCCATGCCGTGCTCGGCGGCCACCTGGTCAATGAGCGGGCTCCAGCGCGATGCGGCCTTTGGAGGCGACGCCTGGCTTGGCGCACGTGGAACGGGCGCTGGTACGTAGGTCTGGTGCGGATCAAACGCCTTTGCCCCCGCAAGGGGGGCATCGGATACCTGTAGCTGGCCATTGCGATCCAGGGTGGCGAATACCTGGCTGGCAGTGGCCGGCGGGGCGGTGGCGGCCAGTGCCACCACCACCCCGACCGTCCAGCGGATCACGCCAGTGCGTCCGGGCCGGCGATCGCCTGATACAGGTCAGCCAGCGTGACAACCTCACGCATGGCCTCGGCATCCGGCAACGGGGCTCCGGCCTCCTCGATCTGGATCAGCAGCGCATGCATCTCCAGCGAATCAATGTCCAGGTCCTCCACCAGCCGCTGCTGCGAGCCGATCTCTTCCAGCGGCCGCCCGAGATGGGCGGCCGTCAGTTTGCGGAGGTCCTGCAGGCTCAACCCGGCGCTCATGATGCGATCTTCTGCAGCTTCTGCAGGTTCATCTGGTCGAGGTCACGCCTGACTGCCTCCCGGTTCTCGATGAACCTGGACTTGTCGTCTATTGAAATGCGATCCGCAACCCGATCAAGGGTCTGCGGATCCCAGTATGCGCTGTCAAGCGAGCCGAAGCCGGTCGGCGACCCATTGCCGGAATCAACGCCATCGGAAACGTGCCACTTTGTGTCGGCCGCGACGATGATGGATTCATCATCACGTTCCGCTTCCAACGCACCGTCGAAAGAGTCCTGGCGCGAGAGGGTGGCCCCGGGAATCCTGGAGCCCCTGATGGCCTCAAGCGTCAGCGGGTAGACTGTACTGCTGGCGTTGCTGAACACCGAATCCGAACGGCCGCGAAGCAAACTGTTGCGGAAGTTGTCGGACGGCAGGGTGACCGACCGGGCCAGCGCAGGAATGGCGGACACCCGTGCCGGGCGCGAGGTTTCGGCCAGCTGGCCATTCGGAATCAGTGGAACTTGGGGTGCCCGACCGGCACCTGCCGAATCCTGCAGCGACCGAAGTTCAGCGGCCCGACGACCTTCCGCGACTGAGCTGCGAACCAAGGCGGGTGCGAGCAGCTCTTCTTCGCGTCGCGACATGAACATCCGCGGTGCGGGCGGCTTGACCGCTTCTACCTGCGGCGAGCGAGCGTGAAGTGCTGCGCCCCCCTGCTGGCTCTGCTGCACCGAAGGAGCTGCCGCATTTCGCGGATCAGGCGAGATCAGACGGCTCTTTTTGAAGAAGGCATCAAACGCCTTCTGCAGCTCGGTATCCTCCTGCACAGGAACTGGGCGCACCTTTCCTTTCATGAACGGGACGAACGGCGTGCCGGCGTTTTCGCCGCGCTCCTTGACGTACTCCTTCACATCGCTGGGCATGATCTGCCGCATTGAACTGAAACCATTCACCGGGTCCCACGGTCGGTCCGCCTGGTACGTGCGTTCACTGGTCGGCGCGAACGGGTCAGGTTCCAGCGGCCCCACATCGATCTTCAACGAGCTCAGATAGTGCCTGTATTCCTGATACGGGCCGTCGGCTACGAACGGCGCGTGGGCGTTGCCCAAGCGGTTGCCATCATTGCGATCCTGCAGCCGGCGATTCTGCTCGTCCCTCTGGCCCTCCAGGCGCTGCTGGGTACTTCCCAGACGCTGCTGCCGCTGCAGTCGGCTGTTGGTATGATCGGTCTCATCCCGGCCCTGAAGCTGGTGGCCACGCTGCTGCTGAGCGTCGGGATGGGCGATATCGTCCAACCGGCCGTCTGGCGACAACTGGTTGCCCGATGCGTTGCGGATCTGGCGATCGGCCTGTTCGTTCTGATTACTCTGGTTACCCAGCGTGCGGGTGTCCTTCTGGTTACCCTGGCTGTCCACATTCCTGCGGAGATGCTGGGCGCCCTCGCCGTTCTGCGAGTTTCGAACGCTCCCGGTGCTTTGATCGAACTGGTTGCGCTTGTCCAACTGGTTGCGCTGCTTGGTCTCGGTTTCCTGATCCGCGCGCACCACACCATTGCCGTTGCCGGCGTTCACGCCACGCGGCGGCACCGGAGGTGCCGGCTCGTTCTTGGGGAGAAGATCGGATGTAGACGTCCCTTGATCGAGGACATCGGGCCGCGCCTGGGTACCTCGAGGCACCCGCGCCCCACCCGCTCCATTGGCGAAGGTCTCGTAGCGCTGCTGTGACTCGTTGAGCATCCGTTCCAGCTTGTCGATGTACTGATCCTGCTTATCAATGCGCTGGTCCTGATGGCGGACGATCTCGGTCAGCCGGCCCAACTCGTACGCATCCGCCCGTGAGCGATCGAACAGGTTGAACAGCTCCTGGAGGGGAAGCTGCGCCCGCTCAAGTGCCTTGCCGAACTCGCTGAAGTCGATATTGGTCGGCGAATGGTTGATGTTCGTGCAGCCGCCGTGGCCGTTTCTGTCGTGGATCACCCTCTGAAGGTCGCGCGGCAGGTCAGAGCGGTCGCGCGGCGGCTCGGGAGTACCGGCGCGACCCGGATCTCCCTCAACCACATATTCGGGTAGCTTCAGCAGGTCCAGAATTGAAACCATGAGATGCTCGACACCACCGGAGTCAACGTGCGCCTGCAGTATCTTCTCAAGGTCGTCGCACATTTTTTTCTGCAGAACCTGCATCACGTCGGCCCCGCCTTCGCCCTTGGCGAAGAGGTGCGGGTTCTCCTGGCGTTCCCTGATGCTGTCCATCAACGGACCCGGAAGGATCGCGGCCGCAACATCCTCCAGCAACCCCGCCATCGGTATGGTCCCGGCACATTCCAGCATGCGCTGCTTTGCCACGGCCATTGCGTCGGTAAGTTTCGCACTGCGGCTGTCGCCGTGGTAACCGCCATCCGGAACGGTCTTGCACCGGCCGGCCTTGATACCCATCGCGATGATCGAGTCTTCAAGGTTCCGCCTGCATCGAATCAATGCCGCGTCGTCCGGCGTTTCGGCAAGGCGCATCGACACACCGGCGTGCAGGGCGCCGGCTGCAGTCAGATGCATCTGCAGAAGGTTCCCGAAATGTTCGGTGGTTTTCCGGCCCAGCAACTCGAGCGTCCTGTCCATCGCAACCAGGTCGCGACCGGAAAGGCCAGCGCGCGCACGATCCATGATGCTGTAGCAGACACTGACGGCACGGCTGTGGGCATTTTGACGATGGACGCCCGTCACTCTGGACATCTGGCAGGGGGCAGGCAGGTCAGCATTGGCGACCCGGTCAAGAGGAATCTTCTTTACAGCGCGCGAAAGGTCGAAGCGGTCCGACCGCGCGGGAGCAATCTGCGTCGACTGCGCAACTTCTAATGGCATGCTTGTTCTCCTGGGAGTGCGCAATCAGGCATTGCGCACGCAACTCATGTGCTTCGGACATGTTGCCGATGCGCGGGCCGAAGGTCTTTACAACATTGGCGAACTTCACGGCCGCGTTCAGCCGCCGCCAACCAGATTGCCGGCGCTGGATACCAGCGCCGGCAATAGTTAGGGGAACGCAACGAAACAACGCCCGCAGAAAGACCGACTACTATCAGGTGTTGTGGACGTAAGCGTTGTTGGCTTCGGACATCTTCTCGATCGACGAGCTCAGGATTTTCACAATGTTGTCGTACTTCTGGGTCATCTCATTGAGCTTCTCGCCCAGAACTTTGCTGACGTGCTTGATCTGCTCCATGTTGCTGTCTTTCGCCGATATCCAGGAGTTGTATTTGGCGCTATCCCATTTCACCTTGCCGTCCGGCATGTCGCTAAGCAGCCCGCTGAGGGGGTCGAGATCCATCATCAGCTTGTAGGTTCCGTCGCTGCCTTCGACGATACCCATGCCCGGCAGTCCCAGAGACTTTCTGAATGCGTCAGCGGCTTCGTAACTGGAAAAGGATGCAAGTGCACCGGAGAGAGCGGCGTAGTCGGTGTAAAGCTTGTCAAGCGCCGCCTTGACATCGGTGAAATCGGAGGTCACATCACCCTTGTCGCCACTGGCCTCGAACTTGATCTGCTCCATGATGTCCGAGAACTTTTTATAGAACTCGAGGAAGTTCGAGAGCACGTCCTGGTACTTGCTCAGCCACTCGGTCTTCAACACCTCCAGCAGCGCACTGATCTGCGCGAAGAAGTCGGCATGCGAGTTCCAGATCAGGCCGCTCATATCCATGTCGGCCGGATTCTGCATCGGCGCCTTGAGGCCCGGCAGGCTCACATTGTCTTCATCCTCCACCACGATCTGCGGCATGAGGAAGGAGAAGATGCGCAACAGATCGGTCTGCTGTCGCGTTGACGTCTGCAGGGTGTGCTGCAGGGCACTGGCGAGCTCGGACTCCTTCTGCTTCCTGCGCTTCAGGTCTTCCATGGCCACCGAGTCAGCCAGGGCCTCCGCCGTTGCCGGCCCCAGTGTGCCAAGGCCATCGGATTCCAAGGCGCTGCTCAGCGCAATCTGTTGGGCGACGGTGCTCCTCGCGGTACGCGCGGCCTGTCCCAGCTGGAGAAGACGTGAACGGGTTTCCGGATCCAGCGCAGGCGCTTCGATGGTGCCCTGCTTGATGTCGCCCTGCGGGTTCTGCAAGGGATACATGGCCGCCCGTGCGGCGGTGCTCTTGATGATTTCCATAGATTTCTCAGGACTTTGAAATGATGTGGGCGGAAGTGGACGAGATGAGGTTGAGCAGGCTCTCGTAGAGCTGTGCTGCAGCGTCACGCATCTCGCGCGAACGGGCCGACTGGTCCTGCTGTTCATCCGCAATGCGCCGGAAGACATCGGCCACCTGCAGCAACAGCTGGCGCTCGGCCTCGGTCATCTCGGCTTCAATCTGTACGCCGGAGCCCACCGCGTTGCCGATACCGGGTCCCATCATGTTGAGCAACATGGCGTTGCCTGCGGGGATCTGGGACCTCGCGCCCACCTCCGGGTGATCCGCATGGAGCTCGTCTACGCCACCCGCCGCAGGTTGCTCGCGACCGATGTGCTTCATTCCCGGCGGCGCATCGGCGTCCGCCTGCACGGCAGCACTCGGTCGATCGCCGCCAGGACCAGCCTTCGCTGGCGTGCCGTCCACACCGCGGGAGGGGCGCATGTCGGCGGTTGGCGTCGTGTTGCCCTTGGCGACGCCACTTGACGACTTTACGGTGGCGTCGAGCTTGTTGCCGTCCATCACGTTCTTATCGGCAGAGCGAACCTGCATCGACGTGGACTTGAACGTCTGCTTCAGCGCCGCGGCGCCGATTGCACCGGTCATCACCGCCGCGCCGATGGCGCCTACCAGGCTTTCTTTAGCCTTTTCGACTCCCTTTTCTCCGGCAATGATGGTGATCTGTCGTTGTATCTCCACCATCTGCGCGCTGTTGTCGCGGTCCAGTTTTTCGAACCTGAGGAGCAACTGCCGCAACAGGGCCAGAAGGTTACTGAATGGGCTGCTCTTGATGAAGGCGCCTGCTTGCGCCGAGCGGTCTGCGACATCGGTATCCATCCCGGTCGCCGTAACCTGTGACATCACTGCCGCCGGCCCATTGACGTCAGCACGCGGCTGCGACTGGACGGCGACACCCTCGGTGACGCGGGTCTCGGCACCGGCCTCGTACTGGATCGGATCGCTGGCAGTAGCCAGTGCGGCCAGCAGGTTGGGGAGTGTGACGATGACTCCCGCCAGCACCAGCTTGGCAGCCTGGTCGTCCATCGCCGGCTCTCGCAGCTGCACCGTCGAGGCGCCGCCGCTCTTTCCGCGGGTGCGCTGCTCGTCGGTTGTTGCAGAGGTGACGGCCGCGACCAGTGCAGCCAGCGTGGCAAGACTCATCTCCTCCGGTGGGACTGCGCCGCTCGTCGGCTGCTTGAGCGCGGTGTTGAGCGGCATGAAGGTGGTGGGGTGACCCGACTTGTGGGCAATGTCAAGAGGCATGGAAGTCCTTGGATGTAGTGATGGAGGGTCAACGCGCTCAGGCGTGGGCGCTGCCGATGCGGGCGGTGACGAATCGCGCGGTGTCGTGCTGCGATTCCTGTACGTTGGTCATCTGCTGGAACAGATCCGCGACCAGGTTGTTGGTCTGCATGAAGTACTCCAGGATCTTCTGGATGAGATCGCGGAAGATCTTGCTGTCCGCCAGGCCGATCTCGAGATCCTTCAGCAGCTTGGCGGCATCGACGTACATTTCCGCGATGATGATCGAGCCCACGCCCTGGCTGGCCTGGTTGGCGAACTGCAGGGTATGGGAGGCCTTGATGGCCTGGCCGGAGCGCACCGCCAGGGTGTCGGCATTGCTGCCTGTGACCTTGGCCATCGTCTTGCTGAGGGATTTGGCCACGTCATCCACGGTGTGGCTGACCGAGCGCGCGGCGGCCTTGATCATCTGTGGCAGGGCCTTGCTGATCGCCTCCGAAACAGCGCGGGTCACGGCCTTGGCCAGCTGCTGCACGGCAACGGTGCCGGCCAGGCGCTTGGTCAGGACCACGGCGGCGATGATCATCGCGGCCACCGCAATGACGCCCAGCACGTCCTTGATCTTGTCCACGAACGCGGACGACACGCCGAGCGAGGTGAGTACGTCGCCGATGATATTGCCCACCTGCTTCACCAGCTCCATCACCAGCTTCATGATGGGTTCCATGATCTTGCCCATCACGTCCAGGCCCAGCTCTTCACCGATGGCCAAGGCCAGGCCGACGCCGGCCAGCACCATGCTGGCGCCACCGGTGAACGGGGCAGCCACCACGGCAACCACGGTGACCACCCAGCCGACGATCTTGCCGATGCAGCCCATCTTCTTCTGGGCGGCTTCGGCCTTGGCCAGCTCGTCCTGGTACTCCTGCGAGCGGCGCAGGTTCTCGGCTTCACGGAGCTTCAAGACCTCCTGCAGCAGGCGGGTGTCCTCTTCCAGCTTCTTGTCATTGGCCTTGCCGATGATTTCCTGAAGCACGGCCAGCAGCTCGCTGAGCATCGCCGCGTTGGTGCGGGCCTTCTCGTCGCCACGCGCACTGACGCTGCCGTTCGGGTCGAGGCTGTCGGCTGCGCTCTTGAAGGCTTCCAGATCGCCCAAGGCCTTGTCGAGCACGGCTACCGCCTCTGCCAGCGCCTTGGTCGCGTCGCCCACCCGGGCCTGCTGTTCGGCGGCCTTGCTCTTGGCGGCTTCCAGCTGGGCGCGGATGGCGTCCTGCTCTTCCGGCGGGGCATCGGCCAGCGCCTGTTCCAGACGGGCCACTTCGGCCTCGGCCTGCTTCAGGGCTTCCAGGGCTGCGGCCAGTTCGCCTTCGGCAGTGCCGACCTCGCCCATTGCCGAATCGACCAGCGCCTGCGCCAGACGGATGGCTTCGGACAGCTCCGCCGCCGAAGCGGCGCGCTGGGCCAGGCGCTGCTTCACCAGCTCCAGCTGCGAGGCAAGGCTGCGCCCGTTCTCTTCGGTGATCAGCTCACTCAGCTGCATCGCCAGCAGGGTCATGGCCGCTTCCGGGGTCATGGGCGTCTGCGGGGCGCTGCTGGCGCTGGCCTGCTGCATTGCTGCACGGACGATGCGCGGCATGTCGGCCTTGCGCAATGCCGGTGCGTTGGCATGGGGTGCTTCCGCTTCGGTCGAGGTGCCGTGGCGCTCGCCTGCGGCATCGGCCAGCAGTTTCTGGACCTGGCTGTCGATCTCCTGGATGCGTTGCAGTGGCACCGAGCCAAAGCCCGCAGCAGCTTTGGCGGCGCCCTCGGCGCGTGCCGCGGGCGGGAGAGTGAAAGCCAGCGGCGTGGCGCCGGCGGAAGCAATGGTAGTCATGCGGAATCGGTTTCCTCGGTGGTATCGGGAGGGGCGTCGCCATTGCTGGCCAGCGCCTGCAGGTAGACCTTGGCCCGCGCAAGCAGGGCCGGATCGGTGGAGCGCAGCTGCACGGTTTCGAAGCAGCCCTTGGCCATGGCGAGCTTGCCCATGGCCAGGTGGCACTGGCCGACATGCAGCATCGGCCGTTCGTCGCCCTTGAGCAGCGCGTAGGCCAGCGCGTACATGTCGATGGCCTTGGCGTATTCCTTCTTCATCTGCAGCACTGCGGCCAGGCCCAGTGCGTAATCGCCGTTGTAGAAGTCGTACAGGTACAGGAAGCGGAAGAATGTTTCGGCCTCGTCCAGACGGCCGTCGGTGTAGAAGCGGTGCGCATACGCGTACACGCTTTCCAGCAGGTCATCGCTGACCCCTTTCAGATCCTTGATGGCGGCGCCGGTCTGGGCACCTTCGAACAACAGCTGGGCAAGTTCATCGAGCTGGGCCTGGTCGGTGTCGGATCCAGCGGGGGCGTCGGGGGCAAAAGTCATGGTGGGTTACCGGGTTGGTGCCAACGGCGCTGCAGGACAAGCACAGTGTGGCGGGGGTGCGAAGGGGAGGCTTTCGGGTTTCACTCATCCGGCGGGCGGACGCGGGGACGTGTCGTCAAGGTCGGGTGTCGCATCCGGCGCAGAATCAGCGGAAGGATCGGAATCTGATGGCGCTTCGGCATGGTTGCGCTCGATGTCCTTCAGCCACATCAGGATCCGGGCGATGGGCGTGACCAGCTCGGCCGGCACGAACTGGTAGCGGCGCGCCTTGAAGTAGACCGCGCGCGCGACCGGAATGTCGCGCACGACCGGGATGCCCAGGCGCTCGGCAAAGGCGATGACCTTGCGTGCGCGGTTGCCGCGTTCACGCAGCGACACGAACTGCAGGCCCGGGTAGTCGGGATGCACGAAGATGCCCACCGCAATGTGGGTCGGATTGGCCAGGATCATCGACGAGCCGGCGATATCGGACTGCACCTGGGCCGAGAGCTCTTCGCCGATCTGGCGGCGGCGCTGCTTGATTTCGGGGTTGCCGTTGTGATCCTTGTGCTCCTGCTTGACCTCGTGCTTTTCCATGCGCATCTCGCGGATGTACAGCCGGTATTCGACGAACGCCGCGGCAAGCGCGATCGGCGACAGCACTGCCAGCAGCAGCGCCGTACTGCGCCAGCCCACGCTGTACCAGAGCGCGCCGGCGGCTTTGTCCGGCATCTGCACCTGGGCGAACAGGGACGGTGCGAACAGCTTCCAGGCCAGCACCGCGAAGATGATGCCTGCCAGCAGGTACAGCACCGCCGTTACCAGCCCTTTGATGGTCTTGAGCGAGAACAGGTTCTTGAACCCGGAAATCGGATTCACCCGGGCCAGGTCGATCCGGACCGCTTCGGCGGCGATCACGCCACGGCTCTGCACCAGCGAGATCAGCACGGCGGCGACGATGGCGGCAGCACCCACCGGCACCGCAATCCACAGGAAGGCCACCGTGGCCTGCCACGCGGCCTCGGCCGGGGTCAGGCTGAAGCCACGCTCGGCCATGCCACGGTAGAAGCCGTGCAGTGCCCGGCTGGAGATCATCGTGGTCATGGCCACCAGCCCGGCCACCAGCACCGTCAACCCGGCCAGGTCACGGCTGACGAAGCTCTTGCCCTTCTTCGATTCCTTGAGCAGGCGATGCGGGGTGGGCTTTTCGGTCTTCACCTCGGCACCGCCAGCAGCAGTTGGAGGGCGTCGGTACTGTCGCGGATCAACGGCACCTGCTGGGCCACGGTGGGCATGAGATAGAACAGCAGCGCGATGAAGGCGATGTACGACTTCACCGCCAGCGAGATGGAGAACGGATTCATCTGCTGCGCAAAGCGCGACAGCACGCCAAGCAGCACCTCCACCAGGAACAGCAGCAGCAGCACCGGCAGCGCCATGCGCACCGCCCCGGCCAGCAGCGTGCCGGCGAAGTCCTGCACGCGCGCCAGGTCCAGCGCGAGCACGCCGCCCATGGGAATCAGCACGTAGCTGTCCTGGATGACTTCCAGCAGTACGATCATGCCGTCGGTGGCCAGGAACACCACCACGCTCATCAGCTGCAGCAGGTTGGAGGTTTCGGTCGCCTCCATGCCGCTGACCGGGTCGAGCATGGCGCCGATGCCGGCGCCGCGCTGGTTGTCGATGATGGCGCCCATGCCGTGGAAGATGTGGAACGGCAGCGCCACCACCAGCCCGATGGCGGTGCCGATCAATACTTCGCGAAGTACTACGCCGGCCATGGAGAGGATGTCGGGCGGCACCGTGGCGCCGGCGGTGGACGGCCACAGGCCGATCAGGATCATCATCGCCACCACGGTCCGGGTCATCTTCGCCGGCATGACGCCCGGAGACAGATACGGAATCCAGACCAGGCAGGCGCCGATGCGGGCCATGCCCAGCAGCGCCGGCAGGCCGTGGTCGCGGGCCAGCGCGACCAGTTCGGTGTCGAGCGCGGAAAGCTGCACTGCCCTACCCGTTCAGCGCGGTGTGCAGCGCCAGCCGGGCGAAATCCAGCATGCGCGCCGACATCCAGGTCATCAGCACCAGCAGGCAGGCGATCACCGCCAGCAGCTTGGCGCCGTAGGGAAGGGTCTGCTCCTGCAGCTGGGTCACGGTCTGGAACAGGCCGATGGCCAGGCCGACGATGGTGGCCACGGCCACCGGCGCGGCCGACAGCAGGAGGATGAGCAGCAGGCTTTTGTTGCCCATGAACATGATCGCGTCCATGGCTACATCGGCACGTCGAGGTACTGGCGCACCAGACCCTGCGAGAGCAGGCTCCAGCCATCCATCGCCACGAACAGGATCAGCTTGATCGGCGCGGAGATGGTCACCGGGCTCATCATCATCATGCCCAGCGACAGCAGCACGCTGGACACCACCAGGTCGATCACCACGAACGGCAGGTACAGGTAGAAGCCGATGCGGAACGCATCCTTCAGCTCGCTCAGGGCATAGCTGGGCATCAGCGCGAACAGCGAGCGCTCATGCGGTTCCAGGTCCGGTACCGGCATGCCGGTTTCGGCATGGCGGGCGCGCTCGAAGAACTTCACCAGCTCGGGGTCCGAGTAGGTGGCCAGGTAGACCTTGTAGCCGTCCAGGCTGCTGTCGAGGAAGGTGACCACCGCCGCCACCGAATTGAGCGGGGCGTCCAGCGCCAGGTAGGCGTCGTACATGTTCTGCACGATCGGCTGCATCACGTAGAACGCCAGCATCAGCGCCAGTGCATTGAGCACCATGTTGGAAGGCACCTGCTGCAGGCCCAGGCCGTTGCGCAGCAGCACGAACACCACGGAGAACTTCAGGTAGCAGGTGCCGGCTGCGATCAGGAACGGCAGCAGCGCAGCCATCGACATGACCGCGATCAGCGAGATGTCGTTGTTGACGAAATTCATGGCAGCACGGGCGCCTGCGCCAGCTGTACGCCGAGCTGGTCACCCACCTGCACCAGCTCACCGCGGGCGATCAGCTGGCCGTTGACCCGCAGCTGCAGCTGCTTCCAGGCATCGGCGGGCAGGTGGAAGACGGTACCGGGCTGCAGCCCGTCCAGTTCGCCGACGGCGTGCTGCAGCTGGCACAGCACCACGTCGACGTTCACCGGCAGGCGCTTGATGTCGATACCGGGCGCGGTGGCGGCCGTGGGTGCCGGGGCGGATGGGGCGATCTCGGCGCTGCCGTCGTCGTCGTCGAGGAAATCGAAGGGTGTGTTCACGGAGATGGTCTCTAGGGTGAAGTCGAAGGAGTACAGGCGGCGGCCACCCGTGCGGGCGACCGGCAGCAGCTGGTCGAGGAGCAGCACCGCACCCGGGGCCAGGCCGCGCAGACGGTGCAGCGGCAGGGAAAGACGGGCGATACCCAGATCCGTGCAAACGCGCAGCGCACGGAGCGGTACGGCCAAGGGCGCCGCAATGGCGCACCCGGCGTGTTCGATCCAGGCAGGTCCCTGCGCGGTGGCCAGGCAGGGCTGCACGCCCTGCCCCATCGCAAGCGCGTTGATGGGCACCACGTCCTGCAGGGTTACCTGCGCGCCATGGAAGGGCTCAGCGGCGATGTCCAGCAGCGGTCGCTCGGGCAGCCAGCACGCCAGTGCGTTGCGGTCCACCAGCTCCGACCAGGCCAGTCCGCCCATCGCGGGCAGCATCGCCGGGCACCACTGGTCCGCGGCAACCGCCAGACGCAGCACGCCGCCGCGCCCGCTCACGTCGAAACGCAGCATGGCGCCGCGCGTCGGCAACGGTTGCTGGTCGGGCGTGATGCCCATGCGTGCACACGCCGCGAGGTTGGCCGCCTGGGTGGCCTGGGCCGGTGTCAGCGTTGGGAAGGGCCAGCGCCGCACGTTCATGCGTGGCCCTGGCCGCCGCGGCGGCGCCGTTCGTCGGTGGCGCTGTCGCTGCTTTCGACGGCGATCTGCAGGTCAGCGCCCGGCGGCGCCAGCGCGGAAGACAGTGCCTGGCCGACCCGTGCCGAGGACGGCTGCAGGACCAGGCGGTTGCCGTCCACGCGTCCACTGACCGAGTGACCCGCGCCTGCGCCCCAGCTCTTGAAGGACACGTTGAAGTGGCTGGCGGTGTCGGCGCGCTGGGCCATGGCCGTCTGCAACGCTTCGGCCTGGCGCACCGCGCGGACATGCTGGCGGGTGCCGAGGTTGGCTTCGGCACGACGCGCGCCGGCCATTGCCTGCTCGTCGGGCGCGGCTTCGCCGGTGTGCGGTTGCGGCATCACAGTGGCACCTGCGGCCTGTGCGAGGTCGGTCGGGGCGGGGCGGCCGGCGGCTGGCAGCAGTTCCGGCGCTGACGGTTCGGGAGCTGCCGCAGCGACCGGGACATCCCTTGCAGGCGCTGTACGCATCATGCCGGCACTCACCGGCGCGCCAGGCGATGCATCACGCGCGGTCCGCTCACCCTGCCCCGGCTGCACCCGCGAAGGCAGTGCTGATGCCGTGGTGGCCGTGGCGGCCTGTGCCGAAGCGGCAGCCGGGCCGGGCTTTTCTGCGGTATCGGTCACCGCGCCACCGTTCAGGGAGGTGGCGTGCAGGTTGGCGCTGGCGTTGCTGGCCGCCGTGGCGGCCGGCGCCTTGGCGCCGGGCAGGACGCTGCCCTCCACCGCTGCTGGCAGCAGCGCCGCGGGTTCATTGCCGGACACGATCGGTGCCGCAGGACTGGCCACCGTCGGCAGCGGCCGTGAGGTGATGGCCGGCAGCACGGGCGCTGCAGCCGCCGCCTGCACGTGTGCGGCCATTCCGCGCCGATCGCGGTGGGCGATGTCCTGCCCGTCCCTGCCGCCCTCGCGTTGCACCGTCGCCAGGATGTGGACCTCACGCTGCGGCAAGGGTGCGGAATCACGCGCCCACTCCTGCTCAACGTCTCTGTCCGACTCGTCCGGCGCCCACATCGCGAGGTCGCCGAGGAAAGGCGACTGCTCCGGCGCTTGTTCAGCGGTGGGTTCGGCAGTGGGTTCAGGCGCCCGCTCGGCCGCGTGCTGCGCGCTCGGCTGGGGCTGCCTGGCCTGCACGCGCTCGCTCAGGGAGACCGCGTCGACGGGGCTGGCCGCCATGACGGCAACCTGCGGTTCTTGGATCTTCAACGACATGTGTATTCCTCTTGGATCTGGCGCTCCTGGCGGCGCAGGCGCGCCTGCCGGTGCTTCTGGTCGATATGCACGCCGACGGCCTGCAGCCGGCGCGCGCGTGAGTGGTTACCGGCGGCGGCATGGCGCAGTTCCTGTTCCTGCTCGCGGGCGTCGCCGGCCTGCTCCTGCAGGTGGCCAGCACGCAGTTCGCATTCCAGGACGTGCGCCCGGGCAATGGCGACGCCGCGCAGGCGCTCGAACAGGCGCTGGCGGTCCAGCCCGTGTTCCTCGCCAAGCTGCGCGGCCTGCAGGCGCTCGTCTGCCGCGCTGCGCAGGGTCTGCGCTTCGCGGTCCCGTTGCGCAGCCTGCTCTGCCTGCGCGCTGGCGTCGCGACGCAGGCGGTGGGCGCGATGCTCCAGCAGCGTGGCCAGCCGCGCGGGGTCAGCGGGCGAGCGCATCAAGTGCCTCCACCGCCGCATCAAAGGTGACCGGTTCGTGCAGCGGCTGGCGCAGGAATGCCAGCAGGCGCGGTTCGCGGGCCACGGCATCGTCCTGCTCGGGCTGCGCACCGGGGCGGTACTCGCCGATGTCGCGCAGCAGCTGCAGGTCATCCAACCGGCCCATCACCGCGCGCACGCGGGTGGCCGCGGCGGCCTGGCGCTCGCTGGCCAGCTGCGGGTACAGCCGGCTGGCGCTGCGCAGCACGTCGATGGCCGGGAAGTGGCCGCGCTGGGCCAGGCGCGGGCTGAGGTACACGTGGCCGTCCAGCAACGATTTGACTTCCTCGCCGACCGGGTCGGGGTCGGCGTCGTCTTCCAGCAGCACGGTGTAGAACGCGGTGATGCTTCCGGACCGTGCGTTGCCCGGGCGCTCCACCAGGCGTGGCAGTGCTTCGAACACCGACGCGGGGAAACCACGCCGTGCCGGCGGTTCGCCGGCCGACAATGCGACGTCACGCAGCGCGCGCGCGTAGCGGGTGGCCGAGTCCATGACCAGCAGCACCCGGCTGCCTTGGTCGCGGAAGTATTCGGCAATGCGGGTGGCCACCATCGCCGCGTTGACGCGGGTGGCCGGCGAGGTATCGGAGGTGGCCTGCACGATGATGGTGCGCGTGGCCGCCGGACCGTGGCGGATGGCATCGACGAAGGAGGCCACTTCACGGCCCCGCTCGCCCACCAGCGCCACCACGCGCACATCGCAGTCGGCGTTGGCCAGCAGCATCTCCACCAGGGTGGTTTTGCCGCACCCAGCTGCGGCAAAAACCCCCATGCGCTGTCCTTCGCCTACGGTGAGCAACGCGTCCAGGGCACGGATGCCGGTGGCGAACGGGGCCTGGATGGCACGGCGCTGGCGATAGTCCAGCGGCGCAGCCTGCACCGGTGCCGATACACCGGCTACGGTCGCGTCTTCGCCATCGCGCAGCCGCTCCACCACTTCACCGAACCCGTCCAGCACGCACCCGAGCAGATGCGTGCCCAGTGCCACCTGCAGCGGGCGACCGGTGGCAGCCACCACCACGTCGGCTGCCAGCCGCACCGGGGCACCAATCAGCGCCAGCGTGGCCACGCCATGGTCGACCCGGGTCACCACGCCATGGGTGAGCACACGGTCGTCGCCCGCCGAATGGCGCACGTGGCAGTGCTCGCCCACCGCGACATCCGGCAGGGGTACCCGCAGCTCGCCGGCACGCATCGCGACCGGCGTGGCACAAGGGCGCCAGCAGGGCGTGGCCGCTGTCACCGCAGCAGGGCCTGGAGTTCGATCACGCGCGCGTGGAACCCTTCTATGGCAGCGGCCAGCAGGCTCGACTCGTGGCGACAATCCGGCTGCAGCGCGCCGCCGACCAGGCAGCCGTCTTCAAGCTGGCGAAGCGCCAGGCAACCATTGGCGAAGTGTGCGGCCGGTGCCGACAGCGCGGTGAGCAGCTCATCGGCACGGTTGCTGAAGCGCTCGGCCGGCGAGGTATCCAGGCGGCCCCACAGGTACACCATGTCGTCCACCGGATCGAGCAGAAGCTCGCCCACGTCGGCAAAGCCCATCACCACCGAGGAGTGGGTGTCGAACTGGAACCGCGATGGGTCGCAGCCCAGTTCCTTGAGGGCGGAGTTGAGGGTATCCAGAAGGGAGGTCATAAGCTTCTCATCACATCAAGGGTGACCGTGTCGGAGATCTCGGCGAACGAGAGCACCGCGGTCGAGGGGAGGCGGGTTTCAATGAAGCGCTTGACGAAGCGGCGGATGTCCGGCGCGACCATCAGCACCACGTCGGGGCGGTGCGCGGCGACTTCGCCGACATGCAGGGCGAAGCGATCCATCAGCTCACCGGCTTCGGCCGGCTCCAGGTTGAGGTAGGCCGCACCCTGGCTCTGGCGGATGCCGGCGCGGATCTGGTCTTCAACCGGGCTGGACACCAGGATCGCGGGAATGCGCCCATCGCGGGCGAAGCGCGCGGAGATGTAGCGGGCCAGTGCGCCACGCACGTGCTCCACCAGCAGGATCACGTCCTTTTCGCGCTGGCCCCACTGGGCCAGGGTTTCCAGCACCACCTTCATGTTGCGGATGGAAACGTCCTCGCGGAGCAGGCGCTGCAGCACTTCGGCCACGCGCTGGATCGGCATGTGCCGGTAGGTTTCCTTGACCAGTTCGGGGAAGCGCTTCTCCAACGCGTCCAGGACATGCTTGGCTTCCTGGATGCCGAACAGCTCACCGATGTTGCGCTGTACCGCGCCGTGCACCAGCCGGCGCAGTTCCTCGTAGTCGCTGGAGACATCGCACCCCAGTGCGCGGACGTCTTCGTGCGCGTCGGCCAGCACCCAGCGCGCGGTGCCGCCGTCGTGCGGTACCACCAGGCCCATGTCGAGTGCTTCCAGTTCGTCCTGCCGGCCCCAGACCCGCACGTGCCCGCTGACCACGTGCGAGGACGCTGCCGGAATCTCGTTGATCAGCACCTTGACCTCGTGGTCCTTGGCCGGGGTGTGGCTGCGCAGGACCAGCGGTGCGAGCTGCATGCCGGTGTTGACGAAGGCGTCGTGACGCAGCTGCTCTTCCCATTGGCCGGCAACGCCCGCCTCATGCAGTGCCGGCGGCATCAGCAGGATCAGCGGCAGGGTTTCGCTGGTGAGGCGGGCGTTGGCGGTGTCGCCCTTGGCGGCCGGCGGCGCAGCGCCGCCCTGCCCCGTCCCCGGGGTGCCGCCGGCATCGGCGGTCTTGGCGCGGCGCAGGCGCCACACCAGCATGGCCGCCAGGCCCACGGCCAGGCCGGCGAACACCGGCAGCGGGAAGCCGGGCAGCAGGCCCAGCAGCAGCACCAGCACCGCGCCGGTGCCGAGTACCACGTTGCTGTTGAACAGTTCGCCCAGGATGTTGGCGCCCAGGTTGTTGCTCTCGCCGCTGACCCGGGTGACGATGAAACCGGCGCTGATGCAGATCAGCAGTGCGGGAATCTGTGCGACCAGGCCATCGCCGATGGTCAGCAGGGTGAAGGTGTTGAGCGCCTGCGAGAACGCCATGCCATGCTGCAGCATGCCCACGGCGATACCGCCGAACAGGTTGACGAACACGATCACGATGCCGGCGATGGCATCGCCCTTCACGAACTTCATGGCACCGTCGTACGAGCCATAGAGCTGGCTTTCGCGTTCCACGTCGCGACGGCGGCGCTGTGCTTCTTCCGAGGTGATCGCCTCGGCGCGCAGGTCCGCGTCGATGCTCATCTGCTTGCCGGGCATGCCGTCGAGCGAGAAGCGCGCCACCACTTCACCGATACGCTCGGAACCCTTGGTGATCACGATGAACTGGACCAGGGTGATGATGGCGAAGATCACCGCACCCACCACCAGGTTGTCGCCCACCACGAAATCGCCGAAGGCACTGATGATGTGGCCGGCATCGGCGTCGAGCAGGATCAGCCGTCTGGTGCTGACCGACAGCGCCAGCCGCATCAGCGTGGTGAACAGCAGTACCGAGGGGAACGTGGAGAAGTTGAGGATGCGCTCGACGTAGAACGAGCTCAGGAAAATCACGATGGCCACGGCCATGTTCAGGCCGATCAGCAGGTCGACCAGGATCGTCGGCAGCGGGATGATCAGCATGGCCACGATCACGGCCATCAGCACCACCAGGGCCAGCTCCGGGCGCAGGATGCCGCGGGCACGCTGGCCCCAACCGCCTGCGGGGGTGTGGGTCACCGTGTTCATACGGCCACCCCACCGGCGTGGCCGGCGCTCCAGCGTTCGCGTTTCATGCTTTCCACCACCACCCTCTCCAGGGACTGCGCCGCGCGTTCACGCGCGAGGTCATCGCTCCATACCGCATCAGGCAGACCGCCCAGCGCGCGCCGCAGCGCCTGCACCAGGCGCGCACGTTCGGGCGCCGACAGCGCCACCCGCGCATCGGCCAGGGGGCCGGCAAACAGCCCGGCCCAGTCCTGCAGGCCGCGCACCACATCCAGCAGCCCGCCCACCACGGCCTCGGCCGTGGTGGACAGCCTCGCCAGCAGCCGGTCGCGGGTGGCTTCCTGGACCAGCAGGTGGTCGGTCGAGCGCAGCACGGCCAGGTTGCGCACCTGGCGCAGCAGCCGGCCGAACTCCAGATGCGAGGCACTGGGGTCGAGTGAGTACATGTCCGCGCCGAGCGCCTGCTCCATGAAGTCGACCACCTGCGCGCGCCGCTCGAATCCGTACAGCGCGATCCAGCCGGCGTATTCGCCCACGCAGTCCTGGTGGTTGCCGATGAAGTCGCGGTAGCTCTGGCGCAGCGCGCGGGCCGAGAACTGGCTGCCGCGCGCGGCCAGCCGCGCCTTGATCGCCACGTTCAGGCCACCGCGCGTAGCCGCGCCATTGCCCTGCGCTGCGTCGTCGGCGAGCAGCTGCTCCATCGACTGCTGCAACAGCTCGCGCAGTTCCTCCAGTTCGTCATCGGCGATCAGCGAACGCAGCACCGCCAGCATGTCGCTGGGATCGGGGAACAGCTGCCGGAGCAGCGCCAGCAACTGCACGGGGCTGCGCATGCCGTCGAGCAGCGCGCGCAGGTCCGTGACCTTGGCGTGCACCTCATCGTCCAGTACATGGTCGATCCACGCCTGCGATTCCACGCCGGCACCGGTCTGTTGGCCGTCCCGGCGATTGCGCAGCGAGGCTACCAGCGCGGCCAGGTCGTCCTGCATGGACATGGCCGTGGCCAGCGAACCGGGCCTGGATGGCTTGCCCAAACCGGACAGCAGGTCCTTGGCGGTGTCATCCCGGTCGCCCTGCGTGCTTGCCTGCCGCGGCGTCACCGGCAGCGGCGCGGAGACGGGTCGATTAATGGCCGGCAGTGCCATGCGCGCCCTCCACCGACTTCAGATGCGGGTGCAGCGCGCGGATCTGGTCACGCACGTCGTCGCCGACCCCCGGTCCATACACCTCGGGCATGCGGTAGCCATCCACCGGGTCGCTGCCGGTCAGCAGGCGCGGCTGGATCAGGAATACGCGCACCAGACTTTCAGCCGTACGGCTGTTGTGACCGAACAGCTTTCCCACGCCGGGAATGCGGCGCAGGCCGGGAATGCCGCTGTAGCCGTCGTCGGCCTGCGTGCGGGTGTAGCCACCCACCAGCAGGCTGAGCTCCTGCGGCACCCGCGCCACGGTGTCGATCACGGTACGGTTGACCAGGGGCAGTGCGTCCACCGAGCGGGTGCCATCGGCGGCACCGTCCTCGATCTTCAGCTGCATTTCCACGTCGTTGCCGCTGGAGATGCGGGGACGCACGCTGATCAGGGTGCCGTAGGTCACCTGTTCCAGGGAGGTCGCACGCTCGCCCACCAGCTGGGTGTAGAAGGTCTGGTTGCTGTCGAAGTACGCCGGAATGTTCTCCTGGGTCAGCAGCACCGGGCGCGAGATGATGTGCGCGTCACCCTTGCTCGCCATGGCCTGGACCGAGGCCAGGAAGCGGCTGCCATCGAGGGTGCTCACCGAGGGCGACTGGTTGATGCCGATCGCCAGGCGGTTGCCGATGTTGATGCCGCCGCTCCAGTTCACGCCAAGGCGGTCCAGCTCGGTCTTCTTGATGTCGATGATCCACAGCGACATCTCGATCTGCTTGCGGGGCACGTCCAGTTCGCCCACCAGGCGCTTGACCTGTTCGATCTGCGCCAGCGTGCCGCGCACGATCAGGCTGTTGGTTTCCGAATACGCCATCACCACTGCCGGGGTCGGGCCACTGGGCACGGTGCTGGCGACCTGGGCCACGGGCTGCGCCGCGGGGGTGGCGGGGAGTAGTTCCTCGGTGATGGTGGAGGGGTCGACCGGCAGCGACGGCTGCTTGACCACCGCGCCGAAGTCGCCCAGCTGCAGCACCCCGGCCAGCACTTCAGCGATGCCCGGCAGGCCGACTTCCGTGCTGCGGATCCCGTAGCGGCGACCATTGACGAAGCTGTGCTCCAGCTTGATCACTTCCACGTGGTGCGGGCTGGCGTCGGCGCCTTCATACAGGTCGTCCAGATAGCGCGCCGCGTTCATCACGATGTCCACATACACCGGCGGGCCGGCCACGTAGAAGGTGCCATCGGCGCCGCCGCCGCGCACCGGGTAGCGGGTATCGGACAACCGCGCCTTGCGCAGAAAGTCCGACAACGTGGCGATGGAGGTGTGCCGCAGGCGACCCACGGCGTTTTTCTGCTCGTCGGCGTCGTACACGTAGATGGACTGGCCGTCGCTGTACCAGACCAGGCCCAGTTCGGCGGAGACCTTGGCCAGCACGTCAAGCGGGCGGGCCAGATCGAAGCTGCCGCTCACCTTTTTCTTCAGTGCCTTGGGGCTGATCACCACGGCCTGGCGTGCACGCGCGCCGATGGCATTGAGCAGGTGGCTGGCGCTGTCGGCGCGGGAAACGAAGCCGGAGGCATGCGGCAGGTCGGCGCGATCCTGGATCGCGGTGCCTTCCAGCGGGGTCTGTGCGAAGGCGAAGGAAGGAACGGTCAGCAACAACAAGTACAACGTCAGGGAACGCATGGATCACTCGTTGGGCGTCGAGACGGCCCGGTAGACGGAAAGGGGCGAACAACCGATCAGCGATTTCACGTCGGTGCAGAAGTGCGACAGCGACGCATAGCCGTGATCGGCGGCGAGGTAGGTGAACGAGCGCGCGCGGCCGGGATAGGCCAGCAGCGCGCGCGCGGCGCGCTGGATGCGCAGCTCGCGCTTGAGCGGGCGGCCCAGTACCTGCCGGCAGCGCCGGTGGAACTGCGCCGAAGACAGGCCATAGCGCTGGGCCAGGGCGGCCACGGAGTTTTCGCCGCCTTCGTCCAGCAGGAAACGCATCAGGCCGTAGCTTTCGCTGCGCGCCAGGTGGCGCAGCAGCTGGGCGGCCTGGCCGTCGTCGGGCTGGCCGGCCCCGCGGGCGAGCTGGTCAATCAGCCAGGCGGCCGCCACATCGGGGTCTTCCAGCGCGGCCTGCGCCACCCAGCACACCGGCTGCGGCTCACCGGCCGGGCGCAGCACGTTGCTGGCATGGTCGAAGTGGGCCAGCGCCCGTGCCATGCCACTGCCGGCCAGCGCGACGGCGTTCAGCGCGCTGTTGCGCGGCAGCGGCACGCCGGCCAACAGCAGGCGGTCACCGGGCGCAAGCTGAATGACCTGCCCAGCGACGGTGAGGTCGATGGGGTCCTGCCCTGCATTGACGATGACGTGCATCCGACCACTCCCGTTCAGGCATTTGCCGAGGCGGGACGCGGTCTGCGGCCCTTCTCGATGAGGGCTGCATGTTGGAGACGGCCGGGGGGCAAGGCTCTACAAGAAGTTAGAAAGGCGGCGCGAGTTGCGGTATTTGTAGCGACCCCACTCAGACGGTTGTGCCGATGCGCCACCAGGAATCGATCCCATGACACCGCTGCTCGGCATCCACCATGTCGCTCTGATCTGTGCCGATTACGACCGTTCGCGCGACTTCTACGTCCGCGTGCTCGGCCTTGCCGTGAAGGCCGAACACCACCGCGCCGCGCGCGATTCGTGGAAGCTGGACCTGGCCCTGCCTGACGGTGGCCAGCTCGAGCTGTTCTCCTTCCCGTCGCCGCCGCCGCGGCCCAGTCGCCCGGAAGCGCAGGGCCTGCGCCACCTGGCCTTCCGGGTGGCGGCACTGGAGCCAATGATTGAACGCCTCGCGGCCGAAGGCGTGCCCTGCGAGCCGATCCGCGTTGACGAGTACACCGGCCAGCGCTTCACCTTCTTCGCCGACCCCGACGGGCTGCCGCTGGAGCTGTACGAAACCACCTGAATGCGTTGTGGCTGACCGGCGGAATGCGTTCCGTACCAGAGCGAATGGGTATACAGTCCAGCTGTCCCGGCCCCGCGCCGGCATTCACGTACATCCCTGGGAGGGGAACATGCGCAAGACCTTCAAGACCCTGCTGCTGGCACTGCCGCTGGTGATGGCCGCGATGTCGGCCTCGGCGGCCGACGGCGCGGTTGGCCGCTGGAAGACCATCGATGACAAGACCGGCAAGGTGAAGTCCATCGTGGAGATCACCCAGGCCACCAATGGCACGTTGAGCGGGAAGGTGGTGGAAGTGCTGCACTCGGACAAGGGCCCGAACCCGGTCTGTGACGACTGCAGCGGCGCCAACAAGGGCAAGCCGGTAAAGGGCATGACCATCCTGTGGAACCTGAAGCAGGACAAGGGCAGCACCACCAACTGGTCCGGCGGCACCGTGCTGGACCCGGCCAATGGCAAGACCTACAAGTCCAAGCTGGAGCTGCAGCCGGGTGGCAAGAAGCTGGACATGTCCGGCTGCGTGGCGTTCATCTGCCGCGCCCAGACCTGGGTACGCGAGTAAATCCCGCCGCGTAAAGCGCTGGCAGATCAACGACATGGGGCTGGCGCGGGATGACCGCGCCGGCCCTTCGTCTTTCCGGGGAGCATGCGATAATCCCGCGTTCCCCCCGCACCCGCGCAGATCATGACCCGCACCGCTCTTGTCACCACCGCACTGCCCTACGCCAACGGCCCGCTGCACCTGGGCCATCTGGTCGGCTACATCCAGGCTGATATCTGGGTGCGCGCGCGGCGAATGAGCGGCGGCAAGACCTGGTTCGTATGCGCCGACGACACCCACGGCACCCCGATCATGCTGGCGGCCGAGAAGGCCGGCGTGACCCCGGAAGCGTTCATCGCCAACATCCAGGCCAGCCACGAGCGCGACTTCGCCGCCTTCGGCGTTGCGTTCGATCATTACGACTCGACCAACTCGGCCGGCAACAAGGCCCTGACCGAGGCGTTCTACCTCAAGCTCGAGGCGGAAGGCCACATCACGCGCCGTTCCGTGGCCCAGTTCTACGACCCGGCCAAGGGCATGTTCCTGCCCGACCGCTACATCAAGGGCATCTGCCCCAACTGCGGCACGCCTGACCAGTACGGCGACAACTGCGAAGTGTGCGGCGCCACCTACGCCCCCACCGACCTGAGGGACCCGCGCTCGGTCATTTCCGGCGCCACGCCGGAAATCCGCGATTCGGAGCACTTCTTCTTCGAGGTGGGCCGTTTCGAAAGCTTCCTGCGCGAATGGCTGGCCGGCGATGTCGCCCTGCCCGGGGTGAAGGCCAAGCTGGGCGAGTGGCTCAATGCCGAAGGCGGCCTGCGCGCGTGGGACATTTCCCGCGATGCGCCCTACTTCGGCTTCCAGATCCCGGGCCACCCGGGCAAGTACTTCTATGTGTGGCTGGATGCGCCGATCGGCTACCTGTCCAGCTTCCAGGCGCTGTGCGCGAAGAACGGCGAGGATTTCGACGCGCACCTGCGCGCCGGCACCAGCACCGAACTGCACCACT
Organism: Stenotrophomonas sp. CFBP8994; assembly: GCF_034044835.1. Lineage (NCBI taxonomy): Bacteria > Pseudomonadati > Pseudomonadota > Gammaproteobacteria > Lysobacterales > Lysobacteraceae > Stenotrophomonas > Stenotrophomonas sp. CFBP8994. The sequence goes on from NZ_JAXCWT010000001.1 coordinate 670,282, forward strand.
TCATCGGCAAGGACATCGTCAACTTCCACGGCCTGTTCTGGCCGGCGGTGCTGCACGGCACCGGCCACCGCGCGCCGACCCGCCTGCACGTGAACGGCTACCTCACCGTGGATGGCGCGAAGATGTCCAAGTCGCGCGGTACGTTCGTCATGGCCCGCACCTTCCTGGATGCCGGGCTGGAGCCGGAAGCACTGCGTTATTACTTCGCGGCCAAGTCCTCCGGCGGTGTCGACGATCTCGACCTGAACCTGGGCGACTTCATCGCGCGCGTGAACGCCGACCTGGTCGGCAAGTTCGTCAACCTGGCCAGCCGCTGCGCCGGTTTCATCAGCAAGCGCTTCGACGGCCGCCTGGCCGACGCGCTGCCCGATGCCGCGCAGTACGACCGCTTCGTGGCCGCGCTGGCGCCGGTGCGCGAGGCGTACGAGCGCAATGATCCGGCTGCCGCGCTGCGCCTGACCATGGCGCTGGCCGACGAAGCCAACCGCTACATCGACGAACAGAAACCGTGGGTGATCGCCAAGCAGGAGGGCGCCGACGCGCAGCTGCAGTCGGTGTGCACCCAGGGCCTGAACCTGTTCCGCGTGCTGGTCACCGCGCTCAAGCCGGTGCTGCCGGCTACTGCCGCGCAGGCCGAAACATTCCTGGCCGCCCCGGTGCAGCGCTGGACCGACATCGCCTCGCCGCTGCTGGCCCACACCATCGCCGTGTACAGCCCGCTGTTCACCCGTATCGACCCGAAAATGATTGACGCCATGACCGACGCTTCCAAAGACACTCTCGCCGCCCCCGCACCTGCGGCCCCGGCCAAGCCCGCCAAGCCGGCGGCGCCTGCTGCCGCGCCTGCCGCCGCTCCCGCTGCGACGGCGGAAGGCCCGGCGTATATCGGTATCGACGATTTCGCCAAGCTGGACCTGCGCATCGGCAAGGTACTGGCCTGCGAGTTCGTCGAAGGCTCGGACAAGCTGCTGCGCTTCGAGCTGGACGCCGGCGAGCTGGGCAAGCGCCAGATCTTCTCCGGGATCCGTGCCAGCTATGGCGAACCCGAAGCGCTGGTCGGCCGCAGCGTGGTGTTCATCGCCAACCTGGCCCCGCGCAAGATGCGCTTCGGCGTGAGCGAAGGCATGATCCTGTCGGCGGGCTTCGACGGTGGCGCGCTGGCGCTGCTCGATGCCGACAGCACCGCGCTGCCGGGCATGCCGGTTCGCTGATGCCTGCCGGGAGGGCGTAGATGGAATTGGCCCTTGTCGACTTCGATCACACCGTCACCGACTGCGATACGTATGCGCGTTTCCTGCGCCGGGTGGCCACGCCCGAGCAGTTGGCCCAGGCGTGGTGGAAGGTGGGTCCGTGGCTGTTGGCCTATCGGTTGAAGTTGATTTCCGCCGAGCGCATCCGTGCGCGCGTGACCCGGTTGACCCTGCGCGACCGCCACGCCGACGATATCGCCACCCTGGCGGCCGGGTTCTCCCGCGAGGTGCTGCCCGAGGTGGTGCGCCCGCAGATGCTGGAGCAGATCCGCTGGCACCTGCAGCAGCGGCATACGGTGGTGATCGTGTCCGGTTCGCTGGACCTGTACCTGCGACCGTGGTGCGAGGCGCTGGGGCTGGACCTGATCTGCAACCGGCTGGAAAGCCAGGACGGCCGCCTGACCGGGCGCTATGCCGAGGGCGACTGCGCGCCGCACAAGGCCGACCGCATCCGGGCGCGTTATGACCTGTCACGTTACGTGCGCATCCATGCGTACGGCGACAGCCGCGAAGACCGGCCGATGCTCGCATTGGCGCAGGAACGCTGGTACCGCGGAAAACCCTTGAAATGAAGCTCCCGCGCAGCCGACGCCACGCATGACATCGCCTTCCCTGCCCCTGGTCGAACGCCTTGACTGCCTGCTGCCGCAGACCCAATGCGGGCAGTGCGGCTACGACGGCTGCCGCCCGTACGCCGAGGCGATGGCGCGTGGCGAGGCGGGCGTGGACCACTGCCCGCCCGGGGGTGATGAGGGCGCGCGCGCGTTGGCACGCGTGCTGGAGGTGCCGGCGCTACCGTTCGACCGCAGCCGCGGCGAGCATAAGCCCGCGCAGGTCGCGCGGGTGATCGAGGCCGACTGCATCGGCTGCACCAAGTGCATCCAGGCGTGTCCGGTGGATGCGATCGTGGGCGGCGCCAAGTACATGCACGCCGTCATCGCCGATCTGTGTACCGGTTGCGAATTGTGCATTCCACCGTGTCCGGTGGACTGCATTGAACTGGTGCTTAGGGCAACGCGGCCGTAATCACGATCTCCACTTTCCAGCTCGGGTCGGCCAGCTTGGCTTCCACCGTCGCACGCGCCGGGGTCATGCCGCTGACCACCCATTCGTCCCACGCCGCGTTCATGCCGGCGAAATCGCCGATGTCGGCCAGGTAGACCTCCGCGCGCAGCACGTGCTGCTTGTCGCTGGCCACCAGCGCCAGCAGCTTGTCGATCTCGGCCAGCACCTGGCGGGTCTGCCCGGTGATGTCCTGGCTGGTGTCTTCGGGGATCTGCCCGGACAGATAGGCAACCTTGTTGTGCACGGTCATTTCGGACATGCGCGGACCGACGTCGAAACGTTCCAACATGGCGATGGCTCCTCTGTGATGGTCCAGGCATTGTCGCCGAAGCGGGGTCACGCTGTCGTTGCGGCCGATCCAAGCGGCCACAGCGCGCACAGCCACCCGGCTTGGCAAGTCCCCGGCGGAAGCGCACGATGCGCCGGCGAGGCACACTGGCGTGCTTTGACCTCTTCATCGCCTGCCCCGGAGCACGCTGTACCGATGACCGATCCTGCACCTGCCCCCTCGTCCCGCGTCGGCTGGCGCCGCGCGGCGACCGTCGTCTTCAGCCTGGGCATCCTGGCGCTGGCCCTGCGTGGCCTGGCCAACGAATTCGACGACCACGGCTATCGCGCCATCCGTGAGGCCTTCCACCAGCTGGGCGCCGGCCAGATCGCACTGACCGTCATCCTGGGCCTGGCCAGCTACGCCTGCCTGATCGGATTTGACGCAATCGGCCTGCGTCGCAGCGGCAAGCGCCTGCACCCGGCACGGGTGGGCATCACCGCCTTCCTTGCCCACACCCTGGGGCAGACGCTGGGCTTTGCGGCACTGACCGGCGGTGCGGTGCGCCTGCGCGGCTATGGCGGCGCCGGGCTGAGCCTGGCCGAGATCGGCCAGGTGGTACTGATGAGCACGCTGGGCTTCGTGTTCGGCGCCTGGCTGCTGTTGGCGCTGGCGTTCCTGCTGGAACCGGGCGCCGCCGCACTCGCATTGCCCGTGTCGGCGCAGGCCGTACGCGTGCTCGGCGCGGCAGGCCTGCTCGCCTACGGGGGCACGGTGCTGCTGGTCGGGCGCGAGGGCCGCAGCTTCCAGATCCGCGGGCACGCGCTGTGGCTGCCCGATCGCCGCACGATGCTGGGCGTGACCGCGCTCAGCGTGGTGGAGCTGGTGCTGGCCAGCGCGGCGTTCTACGTGCTGCTGCCGATGGATACCCCGACCGGGCTGCCCGGGTTTGTCGGCCTGTATCTGGTGGCCGTGCTGGCCGGACTGATTTCCAGCGTGCCGGCCGGGTTGGGCGTGTTCGAGTGGAGCCTGCTCAAGCTGCTGCCGCAGGTGGCGCCTGCTGCGGTGCTTGCAGCGGCCCTGATCTATCGGGTCACCTACTACGTGCTGCCGTTGCTGCTGGCCACCGTGCTCGCTGTAGCGCCGGCCATGCGCCGCCCGCTGCGGGTGGGTGCAGGGGCCACCCGCGCCGGCTGGACCGCGTTGCGCCCGTGGCTGCCGCAGATCATCGCGCTGGCGGTGTTCAGCGTGGGCGCCGCGCTGGTGATCGACGGCACCCTGCCCACCCCGCGCCGGCACCTGCTGCACGCTTCGCTGCCGATCCTGGAAACCTCGCACCTGCTCGGCAGCCTGGCCGGCGTGGTGCTGCTGCTGATCGGCCAGGGTCTGCAGCGGCGCAGCCATGCGGCCTGGATGCTGGCATTGGCGATCTGCGTGATCGCGCCGCTGCCGATCTGGCTGCGCGGCGGTCAGGTGCTGATCGCGCTGGCCTCGGTGCTGGTGGCGATGGCGCTGTGGGCGTCGCGTCGCGAGTTCTACCGGCAGGGCGCGCTGCTCGACGAAGCGTGGTCATGGCCGTGGATCCGCAACCTGGGGCTGGTGCTGGTGGCGGTGATCTGGCTGCTGTTCTTCGTCTACAGCCATGTCGAATACCAGAACGAGCTGTGGTGGCAGTTCGCCGCGCAGGGCAACGCACCGCGTGCGCTGCGCGCACTGCTGGTGGTGGCGATCGCGTTGGCCATCTTCGGCCTGGCGCGGCTGCTGCACAGCACCCGCACGCCCCTGCCGGCAGCCGACCCGGCCACGCTCGACGCGCTGGCGCCGATCCTGCAGGCGGCGCAGGACACCCAGGCCTGCCTGGTGCTCACCGCCGACAAGGCCGTACTGCGCGACGATGCCGGGCGCGGCTTCGTGATGATGCAGCGCTACGGCGGTTCGCTGATCGCGATGGGCGATCCGGTCGGGCCCCCGGATGTCGCACGCGCCTTGATCTGGCGCTTCCGCGAGGAGGCCGATCGCCTCGGCCTGCGCCCGGTGTTCTATCAGGTCGGCGAAGCGTACTGGCAGACCTATCTGGACCTTGGGCTGACCCTGGTGAAACTGGGCGAGGAAGCGATGGTGCCGCTGCAGGACTTCGGGCTGGAGGGACGCGAACGCGCCGACCTGCGCCAGGCCTGGAACCGGGGCAAGCGCGGCGGCCTCAGCTTCCGCGTTGCACCGCCCGGCGAGGTTGCCGCGTTGATTCCCGCGCTGGCCGCGGTATCGCAGCAGTGGCTGGACGACAAGGCCGGCGACGAGAAAGGCTTCTCACTGGGCAGTTTCGATCCGGATTACCTGGTGCGCTTCCCGGTGGCCGTGGTCGAGGCCGAGGGCCGCATCGTCGCCTTCGCCAACCTGTGGCAGGCACCGGCCGGGCACGAGCTGTCGGTGGACCTGATGCGGCACGTCGACGATGCACCGAAAGGCACGATGGATTTCCTGTTCATCGAGCTGTTCCTGTGGGGGCGCGCGCAGGGCTTCCACCGTTTTTCGCTGGGCATGGCGCCCTTGTCGGGGCTTGCCCAGCACCGCCTGGCCGGCCGCTGGAACCGCTTCGCCAACGTGGTCGCACGGCACGGCGAGCGCTTCTACGGCTTCAGCGGGCTGCGCCGCTTCAAATCCAAGTTCGCGCCGCAGTGGCGCGCACGTTATCTGGCGGCGCCGGGCGGCATGCACCTGCCGGCGGCGCTGCTGGATGCGACACGGTTGATTTCACTGGCACCGCGAAAGACGTAACGCGGCGGTCAGGACCCGCGCTTCATCTGCGCAAACGCCGCAGTGAAGCCGGCAATGCTCTCGCTGCCGTGCACGGCGTTCAACGCCTGCTCGGCCAAGGCACGCTCCTCCCATATCCACGCGAGCTTGGGGTCTTCCCCCAGCTCGCGCCACACCGACTCGAGTCCCTCGACGGCGGGTTGCGCGCCGTCGAACAAGGCCTGCGCGTAATCCAGGCTCGCCGGGCGCCAGGTGAGGTAGGCCACTGCACGCTGTGACAGCGGGATGCCGGTAACCGCGTCGGGCAGGAAATAACGCGCGCTGGCAGGCCAGGTGGGCTGCGCGTCCGGCGCATCCCCTGGCGGTGCCGCCAGCCGCTTGAGCGACTCACCGCTGACCTGCAGCACCTGCGGCTTGCCCTTTTCGCCGGCCGCCGCCGAACGCTTGTCGCTGCCGAGGGTGAACGCGTACGCCCTGTCCTGCTGCGCGCGGGCGGCCATTTCCACCACCGCGTTGCGGAGCTTCAGGCAATCCGCGCCGATCGCGGTCGCGCCACCGGCCTTGGTTTCACCCACCAGCACCACGTCGTTGCCGTGCATGAGCAGGAAATCGAGCTCTCCCTTGACGTGCCTGCTCTCCGCCGGGCGCAGCGCAGGCGGGACGTTGGCACCACGGACGATGCGATAGCCCGGATCATCACTGGAAGCGGTCGCCTCGTTCATTGCGTTGCAGAGCTGTGTCAGTTCGGTGCCGACCCGATCTTCCACGTCCCGCCCGCGCGCGCCGCCACCGCTTCGGGACTGATGCGGTGCCCGCTGCGCCAGATATTCGATCACGCTGGCGTCCCGTTCCAGTTGCTGCTTTTCGGCCAGCACGTCCGCATGCGGCGCGAAGTCGGCCGCGATTTTTTCGCCCAGCGCGCAGGCGCCTGCCGTCACGCTGGCCCACTCGCCCCTGCCTGCCCGGGCATCGTCCACGGCGGCGGCGAGCGCTTGCAGGTGCGACTTCCTGGCTGGATCCGGTTCGCGCTCGATGCGCGCAGGATGCGCGAGGTCCCTCAACTTCTTCGCGGCCTGCAGCGCGGCCTCGCATTTCGGGGAAGCGACCAGCAGGCGATAGTCCTTCACCTTGGGAAAGCGATGCTGCAGGATCGCCTTGCGCAGGTCGACGTCATTGTCCCTGACCAACCGCTCCAGCGTTTCCTTCAAGCCTGCGCAGAACTGCTCGCGGGTGGAGGCATTACGGTCGCCCGCGCGCCAGAGCGACAGGGCGTCGGCCATCTTCTGCGCGGGAGACCCATCCCCCGCCCGGGGCGCGGAGCGGTCATCGGCCATCAGCGCGTACAAGCGCCGTTCGATGGGCGCATTGGGGATCATCGCCGGCGCCTGCAGGGGTTCGACCGCACCATCAACGCGCCGGCAGGTGCTCAAGCAGCGTCTTCGCCAAGCGGTCGTAGTCGCCCTTGAAATGGTGGTCGCCCGGCAGCGCAATCACCGTGGCGCCCCCCTTTGGCAGCTCCGGGCACAGTGCATCGCCATCGTCCTCGCCGTACAGGCACACCGTCCGGTCTGCCGGCAACCGGGCGATCTCCGGGGCAATGGGCAGGCCATCCGCGCCGCCGCCCAGCCAGTTGCTGACGTGGAATTCGTAGTCCGCCTTGCGCCCTACCGACATCAGGCCGATCAATGCGATCGACCCGCGCGTGGACGGGTCGAGCTGGTTGATGGCCGCTGGCAGGACATCAGCGCCCTGCGAGAAGCCCACCAGCAGCAGCCGCTTGCGCTGCCACTGGCTGCCGTAATGGCGTGCGATGCGTTCCAGGTCGCGGGCGAACCCTTCCGGCGTGCGCGCCGTCCAGAAATAGCGCAGCGAATCCAGGCCGACCACCGAAATGCCGTTTTCGCTGAGCGCGGCGGCCACATCCTTGTCGAGCCCCGCCCAGCCGCCGTCGCCGGAAACGAAGATGGCCAGGGTGTCGCCGCCTTTCTGCGCGGGCACTTCCACCACCGGCAAGCCGTTGAGGCCATCCGGCGGCGGCGCCAGGCTGACACCCTTCTGCGCACCGATGACCTGGGCGGCCGCCAACAGGCCCGGCAGGTCATCGCCACGCGCGGTGCGTTGGAACTGCCGCCCCATCTCCACCTTGTGCACGAACGCTGTGGCGTCACCTGCCGCGCACTTGCGGTCACCGGCGGCGTTCAGCCACGGAAACGCCAGCTCCGCCGGCTGCAGGCGGCCATGGCTGACACCGGCGCCGCACACCGCGCGCTCGCGCGCCTGGTCGGGACAGAACCCGGTGGTGATCAAGCCGGCGAAGACCTGCGTATCGGCCTGCGCCGCCACTGCATAGGCCAGCTCGGCGCCGCTGCCATCGCCGCCGATCAGCGGCAGGTGGTAACCGGGCACGTGCAGGTACGCCTGGAACCAGCGCGAGAAATTCTCCACGTCGCCTGCGCCAAAGCTGCAGTTGCCGCCCCCTTCCTGGGCCAGACCGGTGCGCAGCCGGGCCACATCGACCTGGGCCACCAGCGCGCCCTGCGCGCGCAGGGCCTCGATGCGCTCGCGCGTGCGCTGGGGTTCGCTGCCACCATCGAACCAGACCACCACGCGTTGCGGGTGGCCTTCCGGCGCGTGGATCGGGACGTCGTTGAAGCGCCCGTGGCTGACCTGCTGCGGCGCCGCCGGGGCCGCTGCGGCCCCCATCATCGACACCAGGCCCAGCACCACTCCCAGTCCCCTGCCCACACTGGCTCGCCGCATCGTCACGCATCCCGGAAAAGTCGCCCCACGATACGCCTTTTTATTTTCGTGCAGCCTCTTCACGTTGCGCCTGCCGCCACAGCTGCAGCGCGGCCACGAACAACCACAGCACCACCGCGGCGATCACCAGCTTCTGCCCGGCCCCGCGCGGCGGGGCCCGCCACAGCACGTGCAGCCACAGCAGCGCGAAACACAGCCAGGCCCACCACCACGCGGCGCTGGCCCAGCGCGCCCACTGCGGGTCGGCACGCAGGTACCAGCTCTGCAGCAGCATCGCCACGCTTACGCACAGGAACGCGGTGTTGGCCGCCAGGCCATGGACCAGAGGGGCCAGCAGCGGCGCCTGCCCGGGCAGCCAGCTGTCGCCGATGGCCACGCCCATCAGCCCCAGTCCGGCCACGCAGAACAGCAGCGGCGCCGCCGCGCTGCGCCGCGGCGAGCGGCTGGCGGCGTGCAGCGACCAGGCCAGCAGCATGATCGCTACGGCCAGTACGCAGTAGGCGGTCCGCAGCGCAAGGCCCCACGGGCCATGCAGGTACAGGCTCAGCGTGGCCTGCACCCAGTCAAGGTCGTGGCGTGCCCATTGGGTCCACAAGGCGGTCAGCACGAACCCGGCCAGCGCCAGCAGCGCCAGGCCGGCCACATGGGCGTGGGCAGGAAGCTTCATCGCAGGCAGTGCTCAGGGCGCGGCATCGGGATGGCGCAGCCGCCAGGCCGCGAGGGCGGCGCGATAGCGCTGCAGCTCATCGCTGTACAGGTCCAGCACGCACAGCGGGCAGCCGCTGCCGCAGCACTCGTTGGGGCCGGGTTCTTCCGGCGGTTGCGGGCGCGGATCTGGATCGGGCGTGGCGGATGGGAGGGGAACGGGCATGGCGTGAGCGACGGCTTTCAACCGGTGCAGTGTAATCGACCGCTGTCAGTGCCCGAGTCGCCGGCGCAGGTTGGCCCGCGCCGGCGCATCCAGGCGCTGGTGGAAGAAGTCGCTCAGGAAGATGCGCGGGCTGCGCAGCAGGTGCTTGAGGAACCGCCGCCGGTTGAGCCGGAACAGGAAGCCGGGCACATGCCCGGCGTACTCCTCCGCGATGCCACGGTCGTAGGCATCGAACACGTCGGGCGGCGCGCCCAGGATGGCCATGTCGCAGTCCAGGAACAAGGCCGCTTCGGGGTCAACGTCGGCGGCGCCCAGGGTGCCATGGCGCGCGGTCAGCAGGATCAGCTGTTCGATCCGGGCCACATCCACGCCGGCGCCCGGCAGCCAGCGCTCCACCTGCGCACGTGCCAGCGCGGCTGAGCGGGCTTCGTTGTCGTTGCGCCCGGCCTCGTAGATCGCATCGTGGTACAGCGCGGCCAGCTGCACTTCGCGCGGGTGCGCCCAGCCCGGGCCCTCCGCCACCGCCTGGCAGTGCAGCAGCACCGCGCGCACGTGGGGGTAGCCGTGATAGGCCCGCGGGGGCGTGGCGTAGGCGGCTTCCAGGTCGGCCTGCATGGCCGCCGGCAATGAAAGCGGGGAGAAGGTCATGGCGGCATCATTGGCCGGTCCCGCGGCGGATGGCAAGGGCGGTGGCTGGTGCAACAGGCCGACAAGCGGTGCGCCAGCTGCCGGTCGTCGGCCTAGACTGCAGAAACGAAGGCTTCGTCATGCCCGCGAGGTGACCGCGATGAACGGCTGGAAATCCCTTGCCCTGTTGGCCCTGTTGGCCGCCGCACCGACGCCGCTGCTGGCCGCGCCTGCGGATACCGCTGCCACGCAGGCCCCGGCGGTCGAACCCATTCCCTCTCCCCAGCAGATCCTGGCCATTCCGCCGGATCTTCGCGCGTTGCTGCAGGAACGGGTGATCGCCCCGGTCAGTTCGCGCGAACAACGGCTGGTGCGCTTGGTGCACCTGATCTTCGACGAAGACGCGATGCACCTGGAGTACGACCCGTACGCGACCCACACCCTGGCCGAAACGTGGAAGACGCACCGCGCCAACTGCCTGTCCTTCACCCTGATGTTCGTCACCCTGGCGCGCGCGGCGGGCATCGATGCCCGGGTACAGGAGGTGGCGCAGGTGGTCACCTGGCACCAGGACCAGGGCGTGATCTACAACGTGGGCCACGTCAACGTGGGGCTCAACCTCAACGGTCGCACCGCCGTGGTCGACCTGGACCGCAACGTGCTTTATGACCGCTACGGGCCGCGCCCGATCACCGAGCAACGGGCCCTGGCGCACTTCTACAACAACCGCGGCGCCGAACACATGGCCGAGGGAGACACCGCGCAGGCGCGCGTGTACCTGGACGCCGCGCTGGCGATGGCACCGGCCTTCCCTGCCGGCTGGAACAACCTGGGCGTGCTTGATACCCGCGAAGGCCGCCTGGACCAGGCCCGGAAGGATTACGAGCAGGCCCTGCAGCTGCAACCGCGGCATGCGGCGGCGCTGACCAATGCCAGCGCCTTGTATCGCAGGCTGGGCGATGCGCGCCGCGCTGACGTGCTGGCCAAGCGGCTGGAACAGGTGCAGAAAAGCGATCCCTTCGCGCAGTTCCGGTTCGGCAACGAAGCCGAACAGCGCCACGACTATGCGCAGGCCATCGCGTACTACCAGCAGGCGGTGCGCCTGTACAGCAGTGCGCACCAGTTCCATTTCGGGCTGGCACGCGCCTACTTCCTGGCCGGCAACACCCGCCGCGCCTCGCTTGCAATGCTGCGTGCCCGCGACCTGGCCGGCGAAGATGCCGACGTGCTGCGGGCGACCTACCAGGCCAAGCTGGACAGCCTGCAGAAATGGCGGGAACGCACGGCCAGCAATTGAATGGCGGCGTGCCGCCGCTGATCCGTAACGACCAACGGTCGTTACCTACGCCTTTTTCAAAAAACAGGTCTTCAGGACCAGGCCCTTGATCTTGTCCGAGTTGCCTTCGATGTGCTCGGCATCGTCTTCGACCAGGCGGATGTTGCGGATCACGGTGCCCTGCTTTAGCGGGATCGACGAGCCCTTGACCTTCAGGTCCTTGATCACGGTGACGGTGTCGCCGCTGGCCAGCGTGTTGCCGTTGCTGTCACGCACGACCAGGCCCTGGCCGCCTTCATCGCCGGCCGCCCACTCATGGCCGCAGTCGGCGCAGATCCACAGCGCGCCATCGGCATAGGTGTTTTCCAGGGTGCATTGCGGGCAGGCGGGTGCGGCGGACATGATGAAGCCTTCAGGTTCGGAACAACCCCCATTGTAACCGCCCGGCCCGGGCAGGCCTTGCACCGGCGGCCCGCTTGCCGCACAGTGCGCGCCCCCTGACCTCCGGCCCGGCCCCGCATGAAAATCGGCATCGACTTTGGCACCAGCAACTCCGCCGCCGCCGCCGTGGTGGACGGCAGGGTCGTGCCGATCCGGTTTGGCGAGGCCGAACAGTTCCGCACCACGGTGTACTTCCCCGAGGTGATGCGCGATCCGAACGACTTCGAACTGACCCCGGCGCTGGAGCACGAACTGGCCCGGTTGATCGACGCGGCCGCGCGCGACGCCCGCGCCGCCGGCCAGGAACGCGCGCCGGATGCGCTGCGCCGCGAGGCCCTGCGCGTGGTGCGCCGGCAGTGGATGGAAGAGCAGATGCGCGCGCCGCTGAGCTCGACCAAGCTGCTGCAGAACGCGGTGTACGGGGACGAGGCGCTGGAAGCCTACTTCGAGGAGAACGAAGGCAACCTGGTGCAGAGCCCGAAATCGATGCTGGGCTACAACCTGCACCCGCGCGCGCGCCAGACCATCACCGGCATCGCCACGCACATCCTGGAGCACATCCGGCTGACCGCGTCGCGCCAGCTCGACGCGCCGGTACGCACCGCCACGCTGGGCCGCCCTGTGCAGTTCCGCAGCTCGATCGGCGCGGCCGGCAACGACCAGGCGCTGGACATCCTGCACACCGCCGCGATCGCCGCGGGTTTCGACAGCGTCGATTTCCTGGAGGAACCGGCTGCCGCAGCCATGCATTACCACGCCGAAAGCGCGCAGGAACATGACGCGGTGGTGGTCGACATCGGCGGCGGCACCACCGATGTGGCGCATGCGCGGGTGGGCGGCGTACAGGCCCCGAAGATCCATCGCGCATGGGGTATCGCGCGCGGTGGTACCGATATCGACCTGGCCTTGAGCCTCGGCGCCTACATGCCGCTGTTCGGCCGCGGCCACAGCCGCGTGCCGGCGCACCACTACGTGGAGGCCGCGATGGTGCAGGACATGACCCGCCAGCGCGATTTCCGCCAGCACAACTACCGCGAGGCCGAGGCGCCGTGGGGCGCGCGCCTGCAGGCGCTGCAGGACACCGGCAACACCGCACGCCTGTACCGCGAGGTGGAGGGCTGCAAGATCGCCCTGAGCAGCGCGCCAGAGCACACCAGTGCGCTGGACTTCATCGAACGCGGCCTGGGGGTGGATGTCGACCCGTCCCGGCTGGAAGCGGCGGCCGGCAGCTACCTGGGCGAACTGACCGGGTTGCTGGAACAGGTCCGCGCCGATATCGGGCACGACCCGGCGGCGATCTTCCTGACCGGCGGCATGTCACGCGCGGGCTATCTGCAGGCGGCGGTGGCCGCTGCCTTCCCCGGCTCGACGCTGGTGCGCGGCAACCCCTCGTTCGGCGTGGTGCACGGCCTGGCGTGGGCCGCGGCAGGCTGAGCCTGCGGGCGCGAAGCCCCGTGGGACAAGGGTTTCCGGCCGTGAAACCCTCGCATTAACAAAACGTTACGCCGAAAGCGCTATCATCTTTCGGCTTCGATGCGCAATGCGCATGTCGTACCCAGCCTCGAAGAGGCCACCATCCTCGCCGATACCGCCGCCGTCCGGATCCGTCCGCGGCGCTGGGATCGTCTATCGCTGTGATCCGGCTCGTTCCCAGCATGCAGCACCCCCTGAGCCGCCAAGAGAGATTCGATTGGGCGAAATCGCCAAGGCCGACCCCATCGACTGCCGCCGCTGCGACGCAGTCTGTTGCCGGCTGTCGGTCACCGTCATGCCTGACGACGCGGTACCCGGCTACCTGCTGGATACCGACGAAGCGGGCCGCACCGTGATGGCGCGCAACGACGAAGGTTGGTGTGCCGCGATCGACCCCTATCACCTGCGCTGCACCATTTATTCGCAGCGTCCCGCGATCTGCCGCCAGTTTGCGATGGGCGGCGATGACTGCCGCCTCGTGCGGCAGGACTACCGTCGACAACAGCACGATGCGTCGACGATTTTTTCCACGCTACACCCATGACAGGAGCATCCATGGCCCGTTCGCCAAAGACCTCCCCCAAGGCAGGCAACACCGTTCGCGTTGACCGCAAGCAGGGTTCCAACACCGCACTGAGCAGCGCCAGCATCGCTGCCGATCTGGCTGCGTTCCGCAAGAGCGGCGGCAAGATCGAAGTACTGGGCAACACCCTGGCGCTGAAAAAGGCCGGCTGACGCCGCTGCCGTCCGCACCGGCCCCCGGCCGGTGCGGGGGCCGCACTCAGCGGCCGCCCAGCGAGACCCGCACGTTGCCCGAATGGGCATTGATCGAAATATCGCCGTCACCGCCGCCCAGGCGCGTGTCCAGGCTGCGACCCGGGCCATAACGCGGCCGTTCCACCTGGCCGGCATCGGACTGGATGTCGCCACTGAAGGTCTTCACGGCCAGCTGCGCCGAGACCTTGGCCGGCAGGCGCAGGGCGATCGACCCGCTCACCGTCTGCAACGTCACCTTGCCACCCGGCGCCAGGCCGGACGCTGCCACGGTGAGGTTGCCGGAGACCGCTTCGGCGGCCAGGCGCTGCACCTGCGCCGTGTCCAGGCGGATGCTGCCCGATACCGTTTCCGCCGAGACCTCACCGCCCATGCCGCCGCCGGCCTGGATCGAACCGCTGACCGCACGCAGGGCCATGCGCTGGCTCTGTACCTGCGCGCGGATATCGCCGCTGACGGTACTCAGGCTGGCTTCGGCCGTGCGCCCGGCGGCCGAGACATCGCCACTTACCGCATTGGCCTGCAGGCGGCGCAGGTCGACCTCGGCCACGTCGATGTCGGCACTTACCGTGCCCAGCTGCACTTCCACCGAGCGCGGCACCCGCAGCTCCAGCGTGGCGCCGCCATTGTTGCCGTTGCGCGGGTAGATCACTTCCCAGCGCACCCGGTTGGTGCTCTTGTCCTGCTGCAGGCGCAGGCCATCGGCCATGCTGCCGGTCAACGCCACTTCATTGCGATCCCAGCCCCGCACGGTGACCTTGCCGGCGATGTTGCTCACTTCCACGCGCCCGCCCGCGGCCAGCGGATGGCGCTCGTCGACGCGGGTGGCGGCCTGCGCGGCCAGGGGCAGCAGCACGGCCAAGGCTGCGGTGAAACGCAGGGTGTTTCGCATGGGACTCTCCTTCAGGATGGCAGGCCAGCGGCGTTGACGGCCTGCTGGGTAAGTTCAAGGCGCAGCGCGTAAGTGCGCTGCAGCTGGGTAAGCAGGTAACCCGAGCGCGGGTTTTCGGCGATGGCCGCGCGGATGTACACGGCACTGGTATCCAGTTCGTGCAGCGCCGGCTGCCAGTCCGCGCCGATCGGGGCCGCTGGCAGCGTGGCCATCGCCTGCTGGTACTCGGCGGCGATCACGTCGGCCTGCCGTTGCAGGGGCGACGGGCGCGGCGTGGGCGGCGTGGAGGTGGGTGCCACCATCAGCACCGCCAGCGCGGCGGCCAGGCCCAGGCCGACGCGCAGCGACCAACGGCGCGCACGCGGTGCCGGCGCAGCGGCTGGCAGCGCAGCCACGCGCGGCGGAAGCTGCGCAGCGATGCGCTGCCAGGCATCCGCCGGCGGCAGTCGTTCGGCGGGCAGCGCGCGCAGGCGCGACTGCAGATCGGAATCGAGGTCGTGGTTGTCGTTCATGCCGGTTCTCCCAGACGCGCGCGCAACAGGCCGCGCGCGCGGTGCAACTGTGCCTTGGAACTGCCCACCGCCATCTGCAGCTGGTCGGCAATCTCCTGGTGTTTCCATCCTTCGATGTCGTGCAGTACCAGCACCGCCCGGGCGCGCGGCGGCAGGGTCTCCAGCGCGCGCTCCAGGTCCAGGCTGGTCCCCGCGCAGCGATCCACTGCCGGCACTGCCGCCAGCAGGTCCCAGCCTTCTTCGCCGCTGTCGCCCGCGTCGCGGGCGGCATTGGCGCGAAGCTCCATCAGCGCCGCATTTACCCCCAGCCGGTGCAGCCAGGTACCCAGGCTGCTGTCGAAGCGGAACCCCGGCAGTGCGCGCCAAGCCTGCAGGAACGCTTCCTGGAGCGCATCCTCGGCACGCGCGGCATGACCGCCGCACAGCCGCCACAACACCGCATACAGGCGCGGCGCGTGCCGATGGTAGATGCGCTCGTAGGCGGCGGTGTCGCCGGCCACCGCCGCCCGCACCCACGCGCACTCGTCGGTGGAATCGGCGTCGTTGGCAGCGCGGAGGGCGGGCATGGTCGTATCGAGCATATCCCTTGGATGCGGGGTCGATCGAAAAGGTTTAAACCTTTCCGGCACCCGCGGCATCCAATCTCCTGTCACCACGCCGGGCGTGGTCCCAGGAGTTGCCCATGTCCCCCAGTTGCCTTGCCCTTCTGCTGTCGCTGGCCAGCGCGTGCACCCTGCCGGGAAGCCCGGTGACGCTGCGGGTGGCACTGCCGCCGCAACCGGACCTGTGCGTGCAGTACCAGGACCATGCACCGCTCTGCGTTTCAAGGCTGGTCGGTGTGCTCTCGCAGCCGCGCAGGGCCCGGCGCTACCGCGCGGGGTAAACTGACGCACCCACGTCGACCCCCGGTTTCCATGAAAGAACACCTGCCCACCTGGACCCATGAGTGGCTGCAGTACGGGGCGCCTGCCCTGAAGATCCTGCTGACCCTGCTGGTGGCGTGGCTGCTGCGGCTGATCGCGCGCCGGCTGCTGCGCCGCGTGGGCGAGCACTACACGCTGCCACCGGAGATGGTGATGGGCGCGCGCCGGGTGTTCACGTTCGTGGTGTATTTCACCGTGCTGCTGGTGGTGCTGCAGATCATCGGCGTGCAGGCCAGCGTGCTGTGGACCGCGTTCACCGGCTTTGCCGCAGTGGGCGCGGTGGCCTTCTTTGCCGCGTGGAGCGTGCTCTCCAACATCTTCTGCACCCTGCTGATCTTCACCACCCGCCCGTTCCGGCTGCACGACTACATCGAGGTGCTGGAGAACGGCGAGAAGCCCGGACTGAAGGGCCGCGTCATCGACGTCAACCTGATCTACACCACCCTGCAGGAAAACAGCGGCGGCCACGAAGGCACGGTGCTGCAGATTCCCAACAACATGTTCTTCCAGCGCACGGTGCGCCGCTGGCGTGATCCGTCGCAGGCGCCGGGCGGCATCCAGGGCGACGGTTGATCCGGCGTCAGCGCAGCTGGCTGTCCTTGCTGCCCCGCCGGTTGTACATGCCTGCATCCTGCTGCGCGGCATCCTCGGCCTCCTGGCAGCGCACGCACAGGCGCACGCCGGGCACGGCTCGGCGCCGCGCTTCCGGGATGGGCGCTTCGCATTCCTCGCAATGGGTCAGCCCGGGACCGTGACGCAGCTGCGCGCGGGCGCGCTGGATCGCGTCATCCACGGTCGCGTCGATCTGGTCCTGGACGGCGCCGTCGCCTGCCCACCCTGTGGCCATGCCGCATCTCCCATACCGTTGCCGGAGCGCCAGCATAGATCCGGCCGGGCGACGTCGGTTTACGGCCGGCTGAACATGCCCCGCTTCCAGTGAACCGTTCAGCCCGGCATCACCAGATCAGGTCGTCGGGCACCTGGAACTGCGCGTAGTAGGCATCGTCCTCGGCATTGCCGGTGCTGGGCTCGGCGGACGCGGCGCGATCCTTGCCGTTGTCGAGCACGATCACGGCCGGATCGCGTTCACGGATCTTGTCGGCGGCCGCACGCGGCACCAGCTCGAAGCCCTCACCCAGCCGCACGATCACCAGGCTGCCCGCGGCCAGCTGGCGGCGCAGCACCTCGTTGACCAGCAGCGTGCGGATCAGGGTGCCGTCGTTGAAGCGGTACTCGCTTTCGCCTTCGCGCTTGACCCGGTTGCTTTCGATGATCTGGCGCACCTGGGCCTGCAGCTCCTGCAGGCGGTTCTTTTCCTTGCGCTCGGCTTCCAGCGCGCGGTCGCGCTCGGCTTTTTCCGCCCGCAGGCGCTCGGCCTCGCGCTGGCTGTCGGTGGGCGCCACCGGGGCCTTGCCGTGGCGGGCCTTCACCTGCTCGCGTGCGGCCTGGGACACCTGGGATTTCTTGACCAGCCCGGCCTTGAGCAGCTGTTCCTGCAGGGGATTTGCCTTCGCCATTGCCTTTGCATCTGTTGGTGCGGGATTCCAGCCGTCATCATAGCGGCATGACCGCCCTGAAGTACCTTGCCGGCTACCCCGACGCCCTGCAGCAGCAGGTGCGCGAGCTGATCGCGGCCGATCGGCTGGGCCCCTGGCTGGAGCGCCGCTATGCCGAGCTGCACACGGTGCGCAACGACCGTCAGCTGTATGACTACACCCAGGCCCTGAAGGAGCGCTACCTGCGCCAGTCGGTGCCGTTGTCCAAGGTGATCTACGACAGCCGCCTGCAGGTGCTCAAGCATGCACTGGGCACCCATACCACCGTCTCGCGGGTGCAGGGCAGCCGGCTCAAGGCCAGCCGCGAGATCCGCATCGCCAGCGTGTTCCGCGAGGCACCTGCCCCGTTCCTGAAGATGATCGTGGTGCACGAACTGGCGCACCTGAAGGAATCGGACCACAACAAGGCGTTCTACCAGCTGTGCACCCACATGGAAGCGGACTACCACCAGCTGGAGTTCGACCTGCGCCTGTACCTGACCCACCTGGAGCGCGCCAGCGGCTGACGCTCAGCCGATACCGGCCCAGCGCAGCGCGGCGGCGGCCGCCGCACCCAACACCACCACCGCCAGGAACGGCAGGCGCAGCAGCAACGCCACGGCCGCCACGGCCAGCGCGGCCAGGCGGGCATCCAGCGCCACCGACGCACCGGCAGCCACCGCATTCATGGCGGTCAGCGACGCCAGCAGGCCGATCGTGAGCGTGCCGGCCACCCGGGTCATGCGCGGTGACTCCAGCCAGCGCGCCGGCACCAGCCACCCGGCCAGCTTGATCGCATAGGCCGCCACGCAGCCCAGCAGCAACCATGCCCACAGGCTCATACGTGCTCCCCGGACGAACGCGGCTCAACGTCCGGCTCCAGCCCTTCATCGCGTGGACCGGGTACGAACGCGCCCCACGCTGCCGCCACTGTTGCCGCCAGCAGGATCGGAATGCCCGGTGGCACCCACGGCAACGCCAGCACCGTAACCAGCGCGGCCACGATGGCGATGGCCACCGCATCACGCTGGCGCAGCCGGGGCCACAGCAACGCCAGGAACGCCGCCACTGCGGCACCGTCCAGGCCCCACCGGCGCGGATCACCCAGCGCGTCGCCGGCGATGGCGCCGACGGCGGTGAACAGGTTCCAGAGCAGGAACACGCCGACGCCGGCGGTCCAGAACCCGCGCCGCTGCTCCAGCGCCACGGTCTGGCTGGACGCGGTGGCGGCCGATTCGTCGATGGTGATCTGCGCACCCACCCCGCGCCGCCAGCCGCGCAGCCCGAGCATCCGGTTCATCTGCATGCCGTATACCGCGTTGCGCACGCCGAGCAGCGTGGCGGCGGTGAACGCGGCGGAGCCGGCACCGCCGCCCGCGATCACGCCGATGAACGCAAACTGCGAGCCGCCGGTGAACATCAACAGGCTCAGCGCCTGCGCCTGCCACGGGCTCAGCCCGGCCGCCACCGCCAGCGCACCAAAGGAAATGCCATACAGGCCGGTAGCCACGGCAATGGAAAGGCCGACTTTCACGGCAGGGGACGCACGCCAGTTCATCATCGGATCATGCCAGCAGCGGGGCGGGGCCGCAGCCCTGTCACGCGCAGCCCCGGCCCCGAGCCAGTACACTCCCCGCCCGCGTCCCGCTTTGTGCTGCCTGCCTGATGACCGATCCGATCCGACTCGACAAACACCTGACCCGCCTGATCGGCTGCTCGCGGGGCGACGCCCAGCGCTTCATCGAGGGAGGCTGGGTGACCGTCAACGGTGTGGTGGTCGAACAACCGCAGGCGATGGTCACCGATGAAGTGGTGGTGCTGCGCGAGAACGCCGAGGCGACCCGCGCCGAGACGGTCAGCATGCTGCTGCACAAACCAGCCGGGATGCGCGCTGATGAACTGTGCGCACTGGTCACGCCGGAGACCCGCAGCGAACTGGACGCCACCGGCGTGGCCCTGCTGCAGCGGCACTTCCACGCGCTGCAACTGGTGATGCCGCTGGCCGATGAGGACAGCGGCCTGGTGGTGGTCAGCCAGGACGGCCGCGTGGTGTCGCATCTGAAGGACCGCGGCGCGACGCTGGAGCAGGAATACCTGGTCGAGGTCAGCGGCGAGCTGGTGCCCTACGGCATGAAGCGGCTTGCGCACGGCCTGAGCTTCCGCAACTGGCCGTTGCCGCCGTGCAAGGTCAGCTGGCAGAACGAAACCCGTCTGCGCTTTGCGATCAAGCCGGTGGCCCCCGGCCAGCTGCGCGACATGTGCCGGCAGGTCGGGCTGGAGGTCATCAGCGTGCGTCGCCTGCGCATCGGCCGGGTGGCGATGGGCAAGCTGGCCCCGGGCCAGTGGCGCTACCTAGCGCCGGACGAACGCTTCTGAGCCGCGCACGCAACCCGCAGAAGCCACTGTGGCGCCGCGTGCTGCGCGGCGCGGGCATCCTGCTGGCGATCGTGACCCTGCTGGTGCTCAGCGGGCTGCTGCTGGGCGACCACCTCACGCCCAAGGCGATGGGACCGCGCAGCACCGTGCTGCCGCTGCAGCCGGCACAGAGCGCGATCGATCGCGAGGTGGTGCGCCTGCAGGCCGAGCACCCGGACCAGTCCGGCGTGGCGTTCCTGTCCGAAGGGCTGGATGCGTACGCCGCGCGCGCGGTGATCACCCGCCATGCCGCCCGCAGCCTGGACCTGCAGTACTACATCTGGAAGGACGACCTGATCGGCCACCTGATGGCGCAGGAGCTGTACCAGGCCGCCGAACGTGGCGTGCGCGTGCGCCTGCTGCTGGATGACATGAACGCGCAGGACAAGGATGCATTGATGATGGCGCTCGATGAGCACCCCAACATCGAGATCCGCCTCTACAACCCCTTCCGCAACCGCGATGGACTGTGGCGGCTGGTGGAGATGGTGCAGCGCTTCTTCAGCGTCAACCACCGCATGCACAACAAACAGTGGATCGCCGATGGCCGGGTCGCCATCGTCGGCGGGCGCAACATCGGCGAGGAATACTTCAGCGCGCGCAGCGATGTGAACTTCCGCGACCTGGACCTGATCGTGGCCGGCAGGGCGGTGCAGCAGGCCAATACGATCTTCGATGCGTACTGGAACAGCGACGCGGCGGTCCCCGTGGCCGCCCTCGCCTTCCACACCCCGGCCCAGCTGCGCCTGCTGATGCTTGAATCGGCACACGAGGCCAAGCTGGCGGCCGCCCGACCCTATCTTGAGCGCGTCGAGCGTTCGCCGGCAGCGCGTTCGTTCTACACCGATGCGGTAGACCTGCACTGGTCGCCGGGCGTGGAGATCGTGTCCGATCCGGCGATGAAGCACCGCCGCGACGACCCCGCCAACTGGCTGGTCACCCGGCTGGTGCGCGAACTTGAGGCCACCCGCCACAAGGCGCTGTTGATCTCGCCCTACTTCGTGCCGGGCGAGGAAGGCACGCGCGGGATGGCCGCGATGGTGCAGCGCGGCGCCTACGTGGGCGTGGTCACCAACTCACTGGCCGCCAATGACGTGGCGGCCGTGCACAGCGGCTACATGCATTACCGCGCACCGCTGCTGCGCGATGGCGTGCACCTGTACGAACTGCGATCGCGCGGCGCGGGTGGCGGCAGCGGCGGCCTGTTCGGCAGCAGCGGCGCCAGCCTGCATACCAAGGCCTTCATGATCGATGACCAGCGTGGCTTCGTCGGCTCGTTCAACCTGGACCCGCGTTCTGCCTACCTCAACACGGAGATGGGGGTGCTGTTTGATGATCGGGAACTGGCCGCGCAGTTGCGCGCGGAATACCTGCGCCTGGCCGATCCGAAGCAGAGCTATTGGGTGACGCTGGGTGCCGATGACCAGGTGCGTTGGCTGGATCGGGCTGAACAGCCCCCGCAATTGCTGGATCGAGAGCCAGACACCTCGTTCTGGCAGCGCGCCAGCGCCCGCGTCATCAGCTGGTTGCCCTTGGAATCCCAACTTTAGGAGCAGCCACGCGGGGCGTGGCGCTACGCGTCGGCCGACTCGTCCGCCTCCAGCGTTTCCACCGCGCGACCATGCAGGCGGCGCCAGATCCACTGCAATGCATGCGCCGGGGTGTCATGCAGCTGCTCCAGCAGCGCCAGCGCCTGGGCCTGGCTGATCCGGCCATGCCGGCACAGCAGGCTGGCCGATGCCCCGGCACGCGCGAAGTGCAGGCTGGCCGCCAGCCCACCGCCTGTCGCATCGGCGTCGCGCAGCAGCGCCTGGTGCACCGAGGGCGGCAGTTCCCAGGCCGCCGCGATGCGGCTGGCTACCGGCAGGGTCCAGGCATCCAGCAGGGTGCCGGCAAGCTGCGGTGACGGCAGCACAGCCTGTTCACGGGCAACGTCCAGCAGGTGTCGCATCACCAGAGCCGCGCCAAGGCCTTGGGTCAGCCCCATCCACTGCGCGGCGAAGCCGTCTTCATGGGTCACCAGGCGGGCGTGATCGGCTGCGGCCCGCGAGGCCAGCAGCGCGTGCTCCCAGACCACGGTTCCGAACTGCGGAAAGGCGTCGCTGTGCAGTTGCATCACCGGTTGCACCAGCACCGCGCTGATGATCTGGCGGATGCCCTCGGTACCGACCAGCGTGACCGCACGCTGCAGGCTGTCCACCGGCTTGGCCTGCAGCCGGTAGACCGGGCTGTTGGCGATGCGCAGCAGGTTGCCGGTCAGCACTGCATCCTGGCTGATGATCGAGGCCATGCTGCGCGCCGAGGCATCGCTGTCGTTCACGGTCTGGATCAGCTGTGGCAGCAGCTGCGGCCGGCGCGGCAGGTGCCGGGCCGACCAGTCCTGCGCCTCCAGCGCTGCCGCCACCGCCGCCAGCAGGGCCGCGTCCTGCGCGACGGTGGCCGGCGCGCTGCCGCTGCCCGGCCGCAACGCCAGTGCGTGCAGGCCGGCCTGCAGCACCTGGTCCGCATCGCCACTGCAGGGCTGAGTCGGCCTCTGCGGCTGTTGCTGCGCACGGTTCCGGCCGCCGGTACTACCCGGCGCCGGTCCCGCCTCCGCCGGGCGGCGATACCAGCCCCACCCCAGAAATGCCACGACCAGCACGCCGGCCCCCGCCAGGATCACCATCATCGGGCCGCGCCCCTGCCGGTGCGGCACCGCACCCGAATTGTCGCCACTGCACCCACGTGATCCGTCCTGGCTTGCCGGTACTGCGCACCGTTGCCACGGCATCGGCCCGGAACGGGGCAACTTTAGCGGGCGATGGTCACCCCGCCCTGACAACACCGTCCGGCGGAATGCACTAGAATGGCGCCGCGCGACCCGTCCTGACCAACCGACGACGTCGCTTTTTTTGTTTTACACCCACCTTTTGCTGGTGCGTTCGCCGGCGTTTGCCGTCGTTCGCAGCATCGGAGTCGCCATGTTATTTGAAACCCTCGAAACGTCCGGCCATGAACAGGTGGTGTTCTGCCACAGCCGCGATGCCGGTCTGAGGGCCATCATCGCCATCCACAACACCACGCTGGGTCCGGCGCTGGGCGGTGTGCGCATGCGCCCCTACGCCAGCACGGACGACGCGCTGGCCGACGCGCTGCGGCTCAGCCGCACGATGACCTACAAGAACGCGCTGGCGGGCTTGAATGTCGGGGGTGGCAAAGCGGTGATCATTGGCGACCCGCGCAAGGACAAGACCGAGGTGCTGTTCCGCGCGTTCGGCCGCTACGTGGATTCGCTCGGCGGGCGCTACATCACCGCCGAGGACGTCGGTACCGACGTCAATGACATGGAAAACATCTACCTGGAAAGCGAGTACGTCACCGGCGTGCACCAGGTCCACGGCGGCTCGGGCGACCCGGCCCCGTTCACCGCCTACGGCGCGCTGCAGGCGCTGATGGCGGCCATGCAGCACAAGCTCGGCCACGAGGAAGTGGGCAAGGTCAGCATCGCGGTGCAGGGCCTGGGCCATATCGGCATGGAACTGGTGAAGCTGTTGCGGGATCGCGGCGCCAAGCTGTTCGTCACCGATCTGGACCCTGTGCTGGTGGAGCGCGCGGTGACCGAGTACGGCGCCGAGGCGGTCAAGCCCGATGACATCTACGACGTCAACGCCGATGTGTTCGCGCCCTGCGCGCTGGAAGGGGCGATCAATGCGCAGACCCTGCCGCGCCTGAAGTGCAGAATCGTCTGCGGCACCGCCAACAACCAGCTCTCCACGCCCGAGATCGGCGATGAGCTGCATGCCCGCGGCATCCTGTATGCCCCGGACTATGCGGTGAATGCGGGCGGGGTGATGAATGTGTCGCTGGAAATCGACGGCTACAACCGCGAACGCGCGATGCGCCTGATCCGCAGCATCTACCACAACCTGGGCCGCATCTTCGCGCTGTCCCAGCAGGAAGGCATTGCGCCGCAGCGCGCCGCCGACCGCATCGCCGAAACCCGCATCCAGTCGATCGGCAAGCTGAAGATGCCGCTGGGTCGTGCGCGCCCGCGACTGGGCACGCTGCGCGGCGGCTGATTCCAGCGGGCAGATGAAAAAAAAGGGCGCGATCAACTCGCGCCCTTTTTTGTTGCCTGTCGCGCCTGGATCAGAACGCGGCGGAGTACCGCAGCGCGACCTGGCTGAGGTCGCCTCGCGGGCCGAAGCGCTGGTCGTAGCCGAACGAGAGCTGCGAGTTGCGCGTCAGCCAGGACTGCACCGACAGGCCGAACAGGCCGCCGGAGCGGGCCGGCTGCAGCCCGGCCACCGGCGCCCAGGCATCCACGCCCACGAAGCTGGCATCGAAGGCCAGGCCATCGCTGGACAGCGTCTGCTGCCACTCGGCATAGCCGCGCAGCGACCAGCCACGCAGGCGCGTTTCCGCTCGCAGGCCGGCCAGCGCCTGGCTGCGGCTCGACGCGCGGCTGTCCGCACGCAGGCCGAAGCCGAAGCCGCCGTCTTCGCTGAAGCTGTCGCTGTCCAGGCGCGCGTAGTCCGCACCGAGGTACGGCGTCAACGATGCCCCGGCACCGCCGAAGCGGTAGCCCGATTCCACGCTGGCGGTGCTGAAGTTGCCGCCGTAACGGGCATTGACCCCGTACTGCCCCGCGCCCAGCAACAGCTGGCGGTCGATCTCGCGGGTGAACTGGCCGGCGCCCAGCTGCGCCAGGGTGTAGGCCGCACCACTGTTCCAACCCGCGTACAGCTGGGCCTGCGACTGGCGGTCACGACCGCTGTCGCCGCCCCACTCGCGGCTGCTGTTGCTGCGCGTTTCGCCAAAGGCAAAGCCCATCACGCCGTTGCTGCCCAGCGCCATGTCCTGGCCCATCATCCAGCCCTGGGTCTGGAAGCCGCTGCCGGCGAAGCTGCCCTGCCCGGCCTCGCCCAACGCACTCTGCCAGGCGCCGCGCAGGCGCGGTGCGGCGGACACCGCATCGAAGCGCGTCGACAAGGCGCGGCGATTCATGTCGAGGTTGTCGAAGGTCATGCCGTTGGCCAGGCTGTGCGCCTTGCCCGACAGGCTTTCCAGGCTGGCCTCCAGGCCGGCCGCGCCCTGCACCCGCTGCAGCTCGCCGGCCGCATCGGCAAAGCCCGGCGTGCCAGGACCGGTGCCGGTATCGAGCAGGTCGAACGCCTGTTCCACGCGCAGGGCCGAGGCGGCCGAAATGGCACCCAATCCGGCCGACGCCGCAGCGCCGGAAACGCTAACGCGGTTGATGTTCAACCCGGCCGAGTAGTGGTCATAGGTGAACGTCGCATCCAGCAGCACGACGTTGCCGAGCGCGGTGTAGCGATCGAACGTGCCGGTCAGGCCCTGGGCGGCGGTAATCAGCTCCTGCCGGACACCCGTCCGCGGCACATAGCCTTCCACCGCGCGGTCGATCAGTACCGTACCGCCGTTGAGCTGGGCGGTGCCGGTCACCTTCAACGCCTGCGCACCCAGCGCGGTCGAGAACACGCCGGTGGCCTCGTGGGTGTAGTTGCCCTGGATCACGGCGGTAACGCCGGCCTCGAACAGGTACAGCGTGCCGCGGTTGACCACGTTGCCGGTAACCCCGGTGGTACCGGCGCGGAACTGCAGGCCGCCGGCCTGCAGGACCTGGACGTCGGAACCCAGCGACGCGCCGTCGGCCAGCGAGAGCGCGCCCGAGCGGACGATGGTGCCGCCGGTGTAGGTGTTCTTGCCGCCGAGGATCAGCGTTCCCGCGCCGGACTTGTCCAGTCCGCCGGCACCGCCGATGTTGTTGCTCCAGGTGCTGAAGTTGGACGAACCCGGCAGGTCGACCACCATGGTGCCCCAGTCGAACCGGCCGGGGCCGTTGATCGCCTTGCCCACGTTGAGCAGGCCGTAGCCGAACACGCTGTCCACGCCGGCCGCGCCCAGGTCGGTGGCGGTGCCGAGCAGGGTCTGCCGCACCTGGTCGTTGCTGAAGTACGGGTACTTCTGCCAGACCAACGCCGCCGTACCCGAGACCAGCGGGGCCGCGTAGGAGGTACCGCCGCCCCAGAGGTAGCTGGGGGTACTGCCCGTGGTGCTTGCGGGGTCGACAAACACCGCTTCGCCCGGCGCGGCCAGGCAGTAATTGGCCGCCACGCCACAGGCGTTGGCGTAGGACGCCAGGGTGTCGGGCTGGTTGGAATTGACCGCGGTGACTGCCAGCCAGCCGCGCTCCAGGTCCGCGGCGGGGCGGGTATTGTTCGGGCCGGCCTGGCTCGGCAGTGCGGCCATGTTGGACGGGTCCGCCTTGCTTTCGTTGCCGGTGGCAAACACCACCAGGCCGTTGTTGGTGGTGATGAAGGGCCGGTACTCGGCCGCGATGGCAGCGGTCGCAGCCGGGTTGGTCCAGTACAGCCCGCCCCAGGAGTTGTTCATGATCTTCACGCCGTCGGCGATCAGATCCTGGTGCACGGTGGCCAGCCCCAGCGCGCCATCCACCTGGTTGCCGTTGCCGGTGCCGTCATCGACCGGCGCCTTGTCGGCGATGATGCGCGCCGACACGATCTGCGCCCCCGGGGCGACCCCGCCCGGCCAGTCGCCGTATGCGGCGCCAGCGGCCAGCGACGCCACGGTCGTGCCATGACCGACCACATCGTCCACCGCCAGGTTGTTGGCGCGCGGATCCACGTAGTTGTGGCTGGCAACGACCCGGCCGGCCAGCGTGGGATGGGCACGGTTCACGCCGGAATCGACCACGCCGATCCGGATCCCGGCACCGGTCAGGTCCTGCCGGTCCTTGCCGTTGATGATGGCAAGGTGCGCGTCGATGGCCGGCTGGGTCGGCTTGACCGGCGGCGGCGTCACCGGCGGCACCACCACGACTGGTGGCGTGACCGGCGGCACGACCGGCGCTACCGGCAGGTCCCCCTTGCTGTTGCCGCTGCCGCCACCGCACGCGCTCAAGGCCACGGCCAGCGCGGCGGCCAGCACGTTCCTGCTGAAAACTACCTGATTCATCCCTGCTCCCCAAAACGTAATTGAAACCACGCGTGGCGTCCCGCCTGTCCGGCCGACACCGGTGGTAAATGCTGACCCTCTATACTGGGCCACCCCCACGCAGTCTGCCGGGAAACGCGCCGCCATACCATGCCCTGCGTTCCCTTTTCGTAAATCGCTCACGCAATAACGAGATTGCCATGCCCAACATTGTCATCGCCGCTGCCAAGCGGACCGCCATCGGTTCCTTCCTCGGCCAGTTCAACGGCGTGCCCACCCCCACCCTGGGCGCCACTGCCATCGCCGCCGCCCTGGAACAGTCCGGCGTGCCGGCGGCGGATGTCTCCGAAGTGATCATGGGCTGCGTGCTGCCGGCCAACCTGGGCCAGGCCCCGGCCCGCCAGGCCGCCGTGGCCGCAGGCATCCCCTACGCCACCGGCGCAACCACCCTGAACAAGGTCTGCGGGTCGGGCATGAAGGCCATCATGCTGGGCCACGACCTGATCAAGGCCGGCTCGGCCAGCATCGTGGTCGCCGGCGGCATGGAATCGATGTCCAACGCGCCGCACCTGCTGCCCAATTCGCGCACCGGCAACCGCTTCGGCAACTTCCAGGCGGTCGACCACATGGCCCACGACGGCCTGGTCAATGCGTACGACGGCAAGGCCATGGGCGAATTCGCCGAATGCGCGGTGGACAAGTTCCAGTTCAGCCGCGAGGAACAGGACGCCTATGCGATCGAATCGGTGCGCCGCGCGCAGGCCGCGCAGGCTGCCGGCGCGTTCGATGATGAAATCGTGGCCGTGAAGGTCGCGGGTCGCAAGGGCGAGGTGGAGTACAGCCAGGACGAACAGCCCGGCCGTTCGGATATCGCCAAGATCCCGACCCTGCGCCCGGCGTTCAAGAAAGACGGCACGGTGACCGCCGCAAGCTCGTCGAGCATTTCCGACGGCGCTGCTGCCGTCGTACTGCTGTCCGAAGACGATGCGGCCGCCCGCGGCGTGCGGCCGCTGGCCCGGATCGTGGCCCACGCCACCCACTCGCAGGAACCGGAGTGGTTCACCACCGCGCCGATCGGCGCCATCCACAAAGTGCTTGAAAAGGCCGGCTGGAGCCTGGACCAGGTGGACCTGTTCGAGATCAACGAGGCGTTCGCCGTGGTGGCCATGGCGCCCATCCGCGAACTGGGCATCGACCCGGCGAAGGTCAACGTCAACGGCGGCGCCTGCGCACTGGGCCACCCGATTGGTGCCTCGGGCGCCCGGCTGGTGGTGACGTTGGTCAATGCCTTGCGCAAGCGTGATGCAAAGCGCGGAATTGCTACACTGTGCATTGGTGGCGGGGAAGCAACCGCCATCGCCATCGAATTGATTTGATTGGTTTTAACACCCGTTTCGCAAAACTGAATGCGGGATCGCTTGACAGCCCAACGTGGCTTGTCATCATGTTGCCGGGCGCGCAATAGCGCGTTGCCTAATCTAACGACGAGGATTCACACAAATGAGCATCAACAAGCTGCTGATCGCAATGGCCCTGGGCCTGGCTCTGACCGCCTGCTCGAAGCAGGAGCAGGCTGCTGACGCCGCCGCTTCGGCCAACGAAGCTGCTGCCGACGCCCAGGTCGCTGCCGACCAGGCCGCTGCTGCTGGCGCCCAGACCGCCGACGCTGCCCAGGCTGCCGCCGACACCGCCACCACCGCTGCTGACGCTTCGGCTGATGCCGCTGCCCAGGCTGGCGCTGCTGCCACCGACGCTGCTGCCGACGCTGCTGCCGACGCTGCCAAGGCCGGTGAAGCCACCGCCGAGCAGGCCAAGGACGCTGCTGAAGAAGCCAAGAAGTAATAACTTCTTTCTTCAAGCAAGTCTGAAGAAGCCGCTGGTTCGCCAGCGGCTTTTTCTTTGGCTTCACGGCAGGGTGAATAGGATCAGCGTCCCTGAAACCTGACGGAGAACGCCATGAAGATTCGTTCGATCACCACCCCGCTGATGGCCGCCTCCCTGCTGCTGGCCCTGGTGGCCTGCAAGGGGCCGGAAGCCGAACAGGCGCGTGCCGATGCCGCGCAGGCGGCCGACAGCACCGGCGAAGCGGCACGTGTCGCCGTGGACAAGGCTGCGGCATCCACCCGCAATGCCGCCGATGAAGCGGCTGCCGCCTCCGAACGCGCCGCGGCCGATGTACAGCCGGCCTTGGACCGTGCCGCCGACGCCAGTGCAGCGGCTGCTGCCGATGCCAAGGTTGCCGCGCGCGATGCAGCGGCGCATGCCAGCGAGGCGACCGCCGATGCCGCCGAGAAGGTGGCCGACAAGGCCCGTGACGTGGCCGAAGACGCCAAGCAGAACGCAGACGCCGCCAAACGCTGATGCGACATGTCACGCCGGCCACCGGCCGGCGTGACCTCCAGCGGTAGTGCCAGGTCCGGCCTGGCAATCGATCAAGGCAACGCCCGCGCCATCACCGCGCCGACGTCCACCTCATCAGGCAGCGTCCCGAATGCCGCTCCATGCGCCCCGCCCAACCGCGAGCGCACGAACGCAGGGGCCATCGGGCTGCCCGCACGCAGCAGTACGGCGGCCTGCAGCAGCAGCGCCAGCCGTTCGGTCACCACCCGTGCCTGCGCTTCCGATGGCGTAGCGGCCAACAGCTCCCGCAACGACGCCAACGCGTGGTCATAGTCCGCATCGCGCCCGGCCACCGCGTCCAGCTCCGCATCCAGCACCGGCAGCACCTGCGGCTCGCGCGCCAACGCACGCAGCACGTCCAGGCACTGGATGTTGCCGCTGCCTTCCCAGATGGAATTCAGCGGTGCCTGCCGGTACAGCCGCGGCAGGATCGACTCCTCCACGTAGCCCGCGCCGCCCAGGCATTCCTGCGCTTCGTTGACGGACACCGCCGCGCGCTTGCACACCCAGTACTTGCCCACCGCCGTTGCAATGCGTGCGAACGCGGCCTCCTGCGCATCCTGCGGCGCCTGGTCCACCGCGCGTGCCACGCGCATGGCGAAGGTGGTGGCCGCTTCGGATTCGATGGCCAGGTCGGCCAGCACGTTGGCCATCAGCGGGTGGTCGCACAGGCGGCGTCCGAAGCTGCTGCGGTGACGGGTGTGGTGCAGCGCCTGCGCCAGGGCCATGCGCATTTCCGCCGCCGCGCCCAGCATGCAGTCCAGCCGGGTCATCATCACCATGCCGATGATGGTTGCCACGCCCCGCCCTTCGGCACCGACCCGGCGGGCCCAGGCGCCGCACAGCTCGATCTCGCTGGAGGCATTGGACCAGTCGCCCAGCTTGTCCTTCAGCCGCATCAGGCGGAACGCGTTGCGGTTGCCATCAGCCAGCCGGCGTGGCATCAGGAAGCAGGTCAGTCCTCCCGCCGCCTGCGCCAGCACCAGGAATGCATCGGACATCGGTGCGGAGAAGAACCACTTGTGCCCCACCAGCGCGTAGCTGCCATCGTCGCGAAGTTCGGCGCGGGTGGTGTTGCTGCGCACGTCCGAGCCGCCCTGCTTCTCGGTCATGCCCATGCCCAGGGTGATGCCGGCCTTGTCGGCCATCGGCACGTCGCGCGGATCGTAGACCGGTGCGGCGGCTTTTTCGGCCCACTCGGCCAGCAACGGGTCCTGGCGCAGCACCGCCACCGCGGCGTGGGTCATGGTCAGCGGGCAACTGGTACCGGCATCGGCCTGGTGGTGCAGGAAACTCAGTGCGGCGCGGGCCACGTGCGCGCCGGGGCCGCCCTCGTGCCACGACAGTCCCGCCACCCCGTGGCGCTTGGCCAGCTCCATCAGCTGGTGGTAGGCCGGATGGAACTCCACGGTGTCGATGCGGTGCCCCTGCGGGTCGTGCGTGCGTAGCCGCGGGCGGTCGCGGTTGGCGTCGAAACCGAGCCGGTAGAGGGTGTCGCCCGCAATGGCGCCGTAGGCCTGCAGCGTATCGATGAACGCGGCACCACCCTCGCGACGCACTGCCTCGCTCAATGCCACGTCGTCGGCCCACAGGTTGCGGCCGCCGAACGGGGGCGGCTGGTTGGCCACTTCATGGGTCTCGAATACAGGCAATACGGACGTCATCGTGCGGGCCTCCTGGCGGACCCGATGATTCTGCCGCATCCACATGCCGGCTGCTGTTCAGGCGGATTCTCACCTCGTGCACGAACCCGTCGGCACAGTGCAGGCATGACGACGCACGCGGCAAACAGCGACCTGGTAGTACTGCGCCCCGAGGGCCTGTACTGCCCAGCAGGCGATTTCCATATCGACCCGTGGCGACCGGTGCCGCGCGCGGTCATCACCCACGGCCACGGCGACCATGCGCGCAGCGGCATGGGCCGCTACTACTGCAGTACCGGCAGCGTGCCGATCCTGCGCTGGCGGCTGGGTGATGTGGCCCTGGAAG
The DNA here is from genome assembly GCF_034044835.1 of Stenotrophomonas sp. CFBP8994. Lineage (NCBI taxonomy): Bacteria > Pseudomonadati > Pseudomonadota > Gammaproteobacteria > Lysobacterales > Lysobacteraceae > Stenotrophomonas > Stenotrophomonas sp. CFBP8994. Next base: position 701,461 of record NZ_JAXCWT010000001.1, read on the forward strand.
CACATGACTACGGTGAACGCTTCACGTTGGGCGGCGTGCAGGTGTCGCTGCATTCGGCCGGGCATGTGCTGGGGTCGGCGCAGGTGCGCATCGATGACGGCCAGCAGGTGTGGGTGGCGTCGGGCGACTACAAGCGCCAACCGGACCCGACCTGCGCACCGTTCGAGGTGGTGCCCTGCGATGTGTTCATCACCGAGGCGACGTTCGCATTGCCGATCTACCGCTGGCAGGACACGCGCGAGGTCGCCGCCGAGATCGTGGCCTGGCGGCGCGAGTGCGAACAGCGCGGCGAAGCGGCGATCCTGCTGTGTTACGCGCTGGGCAAGGCGCAGCGGGTGCTGGCCGAACTGCTGCCGCTGGATGATCAACCGGCCTGGCTGCACGGCGCCATCGCCAATGGGGTGGCGGTGTATCGCGAGGCCGGCATCGCCATGTTGGAAACCCACACGGTGGCCGAACAGGGCCGCGAACCCGACGCGGCCGGCAAGTTGATCCTGGCGCCGCCTTCTGCCGCGGGCACTACATGGCTGCGCCGCTTCGGCAAGCACCAACTGGGCTTCGCCTCCGGTTGGATGCGGCTGCGTGGCAACCGGCGCCGACGCAATTACGACCGTGGCTTCGTGGTGTCCGACCATGCCGATTGGCCGGCGTTGCTGCAGACCATTGAACAGACCGGCGCGCGCCGGGTGATCGCCACCCACGGCAATACCGATGCGCTGATTCCGTTCCTGCGCGAACGTGGTGTTGCCGCCGAAGCCTTCCGCACCGATTTCGGGAGCGAGGAATGAGGGCGTTTGCCGCGCTGTACCAGCGCCTGGACCGCAGCACCGCCACGTTGGACAAACGCGCCGCGCTGGTGGCGTACTTCCGCGACGCGCGCCCGCATGACGCAGCGTGGGCGCTGTACCTGCTCAGCGGCGGCAAGGTCGGCGGCGCACGCCGCAAGATCGCGGCCAGCGGCGAGCTGCGCGCGTGGATCGCCGAGGCATCGGGCCTGCCCGCGTGGCTGGTGGCCGACAGCTACGACCAGGTCGGCGACCTGGCCGAAACCCTGACCCTGCTGTTGGATGATCCTGCGGAAGGCGCGCAGGACCGCCCCCTTGCCGACTGGATCGAAGGCCACCTGCTGGCCGTGGCGAACCAGCCGGAACCGGTACGTCGTGCTGCGGTGGAGGCAGGCTGGAGGCAGCTGCCTGCCGCCGAACGGCTGGTATTCAACAAGCTGCTGACCGGGGCGTTGCGCGTAGGCGTCTCCCAGCGGCTGGTCCAGCAGGCGCTGGCGGAACTGTCGGGGATCGACATCGCCCGCATCGCGCAGCGCATGCTGGGCGAGTGGGTGCCCTCGCCGGGGCTGCTCGCCAACCTGCTCAGCGCCGAAGAACGGCCTGAAGACCGCCAGCAGCCGTATCCGTTCTTCCTGGCCTCGCCATTGGAAGCCGAGGCCGACAGCCTGGGCCCGATCGACGAGTGGACGCTGGAATGGAAGTGGGATGGCATCCGCCTGCAGGTGCTGCGTCGCAAAGGCGAAGTCGCCCTGTGGTCGCGCGGCGAAGAGCGGCTGGATGGGCGCTTTCCGGAAATCGAAGCAGCCGCGATGGCGTTGCCGGATGGCACCGTGATCGATGGCGAGCTTCTCGCCTGGCGCGATGACGAGGCACAGCCGCTGCCTTTCACCGCACTGCAGACCCGGATCCAACGGCGCAGACCCGGCCCGAAGACATTGCGCGATACGCCGGTGCGCGTGCTTGCCTACGACCTGCTAGAACTGGACGGTAACGATCTGCGCCAGCAGCCGCTGGGCGAACGGCGCACCCTGCTCGCCGGATTGCTTGCCACGCTCGGCGATGCGCGCATGGTGCTGTCGCCGACGCTCGATGCCACGGACTGGCAGGACGCCGCCGCTCAGCGGGCATTGGCGCGCGAACGCGGCGTGGAAGGGCTGATGCTCAAGCGCAGCACGTCGGTCTACCAGGGCGGGCGCCGCCGTGGCGACTGGTGGAAGTGGAAGATAGAACCGCTGACCATCGATGCGGTGATGATCTACGCGCAGGCCGGGCATGGCCGGCGCAGCACGCTGTACACCGACTACACCTTCGGGGTGTGGGACGGCGAGCGGCTGGTGCCGGTGGCCAAGGCGTATTCGGGGCTGGACGACAAGGAAATCCTGGCCCTGGACCGCTGGATCCGGGCCAACACGATCGAACGCTTCGGGCCGGTGCGCAGCGTCCGCGGCGAGCAGGTGTTCGAACTCGGTTTTGAAGCGGTCAACCGCAGCAGCCGGCACAAGTCGGGCATCGCAGTGCGCTTCCCGCGCATCCTGCGCTGGCGCCATGACAAGCCGGCCGGCGAAGCCGACACGCTGGCCCAGCTGCAGGCGCTGGCGCGGTGACCCGACGCGACGCGATGGCGCGGCTGGCCGCGTGGTTCGCCAGCCGTGGCTGGTCGCCGCTGGCGTTCCAGAAGACGATGTGGCGGCACTACCTGGCCGGCGAATCCGGGCTGCTGCACACCCCTACCGGCAGCGGCAAGACGCTGGCGATGTTCGGCGGGCCGCTGCTGCAGGCGCTGGTCGATCCGCTTCCGCGCGCACCCGGTGTGCGCGCCGGCAAGACCGTGCCGGCGCTGCAGGTGCTGTGGATCACCCCGTTGCGCGCGCTGGCCAGCGATACCGCACGCGCACTGCGTGAACCGCTGGCGGCGCTTGGGCTTGACTGGCAGGTGGGGCTGCGCACCGGCGATGCCAGCGCGCGCGACAAACGCCTGGCCCGCGAAGGCCGGGTGGATGTACTGGTGACCACGCCCGAATCGCTGGCGCTGCTGCTGAGCTACCCCGATACGCTGGAGCGCATGCGCCGGCTGCGCTGCGTGGTGGTGGATGAGTGGCATGAGCTGCTGGGTAACAAGCGCGGCGTGCTGCTGCAGTTGAATCTGCGCCGCCTGCGCGATGCGCTGCCGGCGCTGCAGGTGTGGGGCCTGTCGGCCACGCTCGGCAACCTGGACGAAGCGCGCGAGGTGTTGCTGCCGGATGTTCCCGACGCGCCGCTGGTGTCGGGGGCGCGGCCACGCCCGGTAAAGGTGGAAACGCTGTTGCCCGCGCACGGCGAGCGCTTTCCATGGGCGGGCCACCTCGGCCTGTCGCAGCTGCAGCGGGTGCAGCAGAAGCTGTTCGCGGTCGGCACCAGCCTGCTGTTCACCAATACCCGCGCGCAGGCCGAACTGTGGCACCAGGCGCTGTCGGCGGTGTGGCCCGAAGACCCGGCCACGCTGGGCCTGCACCACGGCTCGCTGGACCCGGTGCAGCGCCGCATCGTCGAGCAGGGCCTGCGCGACGGGGCACTGCGCTGCGTGGTGGCCACCTCCAGCCTCGACCTGGGGGTGGATTTCCCGGCCGTCGACCAGGTCCTGCAGATCGGCAGCCCGAAAGGCATCGCGCGGCTGGTGCAGCGCGCCGGGCGCGCGCGGCATCGCCCGGGGGAATCGGGCCACATCGTCTGCGTGCCGTCGCACGCGCTGGAGCTGGTGGAATACGCCGCCGCGCGGCGTGCACTGGCCGCTGGCGTGATCGAAGCGCGACGCCCGCTGCGGTTGTCGCTGGATGTGCTGGCCCAGCACTGCGTGAGCTGCGCGCTGGGCGGCGGCTTCCGCGCCGACGAGCTGCTGGCCCAGGTCCGGCGCACGCACGCCTTCGCATCGCTGGAGCTGGCGCAGTGGCAGGGCGTCCTGGACTTCATCGTGCAGGGCGGCCAGGCGCTTGCGCAGTACCCGGACTTCCACAAGGTGGTGCGCGACGACGACGGCATCTACCGCGTGACCGACCGCCGCGTGGCACTGCGCCACCGGCTGTCGATCGGCACCATCACCAGCGATGGCAGCGTCATGGTGCAGTTCCTGCGCGGCGGCCGGCTCGGCAGCGTGGAAGAACAGTTCGTCGGTCGCCTGCGCCCCGGCGACCGCTTCCAGTTCGCCGGCCGGCTGCTGGAGCTGGTACGGCTGGAGAACCTCACTGCTTACGTCAAGATGGCGCGTGGCGGCGATGGCGTGGTGCCGCGCTGGCAGGGGGGCCGCCTGCCGCTGTCCGAGGCGCTGGGCCACGAAATGGAAAGCGTGCTCGCGTCCGCGCCGGACAGCCCTGAAATGCACTGGCTTGCACCGCTGCTGCGCCTGCAGGCACGCGTATCCGCGCTGCCCGGCCCGTCACTGCTGCTGGTGGAAAGCGTGCGCCGCCGCGAAGGACAGTTCGTGTTCGTGTATCCGTTCGCCGGGCGCCAGGTCAACGAGGGGCTGGCGGCGCTGATGGCGATGCGCTGGACGCGCCTGCAGGCCAATACCTTCGGCTACGCCGCCAACGATTACGGCTTCGTGCTGGCACCGGCGCGCGCGGTGGAGGTGGATGCGGCGCAGGTGTCGGCATTGCTGCAGCCGGACGGTCTGTTCGAGGACCTGCGCGACAGCCTCAACCTGGGCGAGCTGGCACGCCGCCAGTTCCGCGATATCGCGCGCGTGTCCGGGCTGTTGATTCCCGCATTGCCGGGCCGCACGCCACGCAGCCTGCGCCAGCTGCAGGCGTCGGCCGGACTGCTGTATGACGTGCTGCGCCAGCATGATCCCGGGCACATCCTGCTCGGCCTGGCCGAACGTGAGGTACTGCATGAGCAGCTCGACCTGACCTGCCTGGCCGAAACGCTGCGCCGCTGCCAGGGCCGCACGTTGTGCGTGCAGCACCCGGCAACGCTGGGGCCCTTGTCTTTCCCGCTGTGGGCCGAGCGCCTGCGCGGGCAGCTCAGCAATGAAGACTGGAAGACGCGTGTGCTGCGCGCCGTGGGCCAACTGGAGAAACGCCATGCCGACTGACGTCGTGACCGAGATCGCGGGCGAGCAGGTCCGCCTGCTTGGCGCGCGCGCGCTGTACTGGCCGGCGCGCGAAGCGCTGCTGATTGCCGACCTCCACCTTGGCAAGGCCGATCTGTTCCGGCGCGCGGGCATCGGGTTGCCCAGCGGCGGCACCGGTGACGATCTGGCGCGGCTGTCGGCACTGGTGGCCGACCACCCCGTCCGCACGGTATGGATCCTGGGCGACGTGCTGCATGGCCCCGCGCATCGGGCGGCGTGGTATCGGCAATGGCAGGCATGGCGGGAGCAGCATCCGCGACTGGAGATCGGCGCAGTGGCCGGCAACCATGACCGCGTGCTGCCCAAGGCCGACCTGGGCATCACCCTGCTCGGCGAACGCGTCCAGGAGGGGCCGTTCCTGCTGCGCCATGATCCACAACCGCATCCCAGCCTGCATGTAATGTGTGGCCACCTGCATCCGCTGGCCCGCCTGCCGGGCATGCAACGACGCTGGCCGGCCTTCTGGCTGCGCGAACGCTTGACCGTGCTGCCGGCTTACTCGCGCTTCACCGCCGGCATCGCACCGGTCGTCGGCGCCGGCGAGCGGCTGGTCGCGTGCGTCGACGACGACGCGATCGCGCTGCCGGCACGTTGATGCCGGCACGCGCGGGTACAGCGGCCTACGCTGCCGAAGGCAGCGCTTCCATCAACAGGATCTGCGGGGCATCGGGGTTGCGCCGCACGGGACAGCGCTGCACCTCGACCAGCATGGAACGCGCTGCGGCGCGGATGCGGGCGTGGTGTTCGGGGGCGGCATGGGTGATCAGACTGGTGACATGGAAGTCGAACACATCTTCCATCACATCCGGCTGATCCTCGTGGAGCATCTGCAGCAACCCGCGCAGTTTGCGGATTTCAGAATCGAGAACGTCGGCCGGAAACAGCATGTCTTTCTCCTTGGGGGCAACAACACAGCATTGTTCTTGTGCCACAAGGCAAGTGACCCTGCCGTCAACGGCTGCCATTCATGTGCTCATCGCCTCGACGAAACCCGGCGACAATCCCAGCGTGCCCCACCAGCCGCGCTGGGTGCCGCTGAGCACGCGCAGCATGTGGCCGCGACCACCCGGCAGCCGACCCATCGGCTGGAACAGCACATCGCGTGCGTGCGCGAGCAGGTCGCGCTCGGACTGGAACACCGGGGTCAGCCACCGGCTCCAGAACTGGTAGATGCCCACGTGTGCACTGCGCTGTGCCTGGTAGGCCTGCAGCGCGGCATCGGCAGCGTCGTGCGCGCGCAGCGCATCGCGCAGCGCCAGCGCGTCCATCAGCGCCATGTTCACGCCCTGCCCCAGCTGCGGGCTCATGGCATGCGCCGAATCCCCGGCCAGCACCAGCCGGCCGCGGTGCCAGCGCGTCATGACGGCATCGCGGTAGCCGGCACGCGCCAGCTGCACGCCGTCACGCACGTCCTGCAGCCGCAGGTGGGCCTGCGGCCACAGCGCGGCGATCTCCTCCAGCCAGCGCTGCATGCCATCCCGTTCCCACTGCTCGAACTGCGCGCGCGGCAGGCTCCAGAAGAAGCTCAGGCGCGGCTGCGCATCATCGGGGCGGGTGCCGACCGGCAACAGCCCGATCATCTTGCGCGCCGCCACGTAGCGCTGCCGCAGCTCGTCATGGTGCGGCCAGTCGCCGCGCGGCAACAGGCACCACAGCGCACCCCACGGGTATTCGCGGTCCAGCCGCGTGCCCTGCACCAGCGTGCGCAGCGACGAGGCCGACCCATCGGCGGCGATCACCAGGTCATACGGGCCGTGCCAGTGCCCGCGCGCGTCGCGCACGCGGCCATTTTCGGTATCCACATCGACGATGGCGGTGTCGGCCTGCAGGTTGCCCGGGTGCTCCCAGGCCTGGGCCAGCAGCGAGAACAGCGCGCCGCGCTGCATGCCGATGCCGTGCAGGTGCGCATGCAGCGCCGCATAGCGCATGTCCATCACCGCGCGCCCGCACGGCGTTTCACCGTACAGCCGGCGCACCGGCGCGCCGTGCCGCAGCACCTCTGGCAGCAGGTCCATCTGCCACAGCACGTCCAGACCGCTCGGCTGCAGCAGGAACCCCGCGCCTACCGGACCGGGCTTGGGCGCGCGCTCGAACACGTGCACATCGTGATGGTCGCGTGAAAGAAGAATCGAGAGCGCCTGGCCCGCCGTTCCGTAGCCAACGATGGCAATCGTACGTTTTTTCATCTGACGTCCTGTCCGGCATCAAAAAAAACCCCGCCGAAGCGGGGTTTTCCTTGCGCTGCGGTGGAGTTACTCCGCCGGCGCGATGTTCGAAGCCTGGGCGCCCTTCGGACCCTGGCTCACTTCATAAGTGACCTTCTGGCCTTCCTGCAGGCTGCGGAAGCCCTTGGAGTTGATCGCGGAGAAGTGCGCGAAGACATCAGCGCTGCCGTCATCCGGCGAGATAAAGCCAAATCCCTTGGCGTCGTTGAACCACTTGACGGTACCGTTCGGCATGGTAATGCGAGACCTTCTTCAATGAATGGGTGGTGTACGCTCAACCAGCGCACTGGCGGAGTATGCAAAGCTTGTCATGCAATGACAATCATCCGCGTGCCAATTCGCCAATCAGTTCCGGCAATCCGGCCGAAGCCGCGTCAACATTGGCCAGTACTTCGGCCATCGTGATCTCGTCGCCATCGCCACAGCCGGCCGCCCAGTTGGCCACGATCGCCAGGCAGGCGTAGTCCAGGCACAGCTCGCGGGCGAGGCCGGCTTCGGGCATGCCGGTCATGCCGACCAGGTCGCAGCCATCACGGCGCATGCGCGCGATTTCCGCATTGGTCTCCAGCCGCGGCCCCTGCGTGGCGCCATAGCAGCCGCCGTCCTGCAGGCGCACCCCGGTGACCTTGGCCGCCGCCAGCACCTTGCTGCGCAGCATCGGCGTGTACGGGTGGCCAAAGTCCACATGCAGCACCTCGGTGCCCGGCTCTTCGCTGAGCGTGGAGATGCGACCCCAGGTGTAATCGATCAGCTGGTCCGGACAGGCCAGCACGCGCGGACCGAACTGCTCGGTGATGCCGCCGACGGTGTTCAGCGCGAGCACGCGGGTGGCACCGATCTGCTGCAATGCAGCAAGATTTGCGCGGTAATTGATCTTGTGCGGCGGCAGTGAATGGCCTTCGCCATGCCGGGCCAGGAACGCCACGCGCTGGCCGAGCAGCGTGCCGACCCGGATCGGGCCGGACGGCGTGCCGTAACGGGTTTCGACCACGTGGCTGTTCACGTCATCGAGCTGGGCCAGCTTGTACACACCGGTGCCGCCGATGACGGCCAGGGCAATAGGGTCCATGGGCGCTGATTATTCCTTCATCGCGTAGATGGCCGGCACGCCGCGCAGCGCTTCGTTTACGTCCATGCCGAAGCCGAACACGTAACGGTCCGGCAGTTCGACACCGGCGTAGTCCGCCTTGACGTCGGGCAGCGCGCGGTCGTGCTTCTTCACCGTCATCGCGGCGATGCGCACATCGGTGGCGCCCTGCTCCAGGCACCAGGTGCGCACGCCCTGCAGGGTGAAGCCTTCGTCCAGGATATCGTCAACCAGCAGCACGCGGCGGCCGAACAGCGAGGTGGCCGGCTTGTGCTTCCAGACCAGCTCGCCGCCGGTGGTTTCACCGCGGTAGCGGGTGGCGTGCAGGTAATCGAACTGCAGGTCCTGGCCGCGCGCGCCCAGCTCCAGCGCCAGCTGGCCGGCGAACGGCAGCGCGCCGTGCATGATCGACAGGAACAGCGGGACCTCGCCCTTGTAATCCGCCGCGATGGCATCGGCGATGGCCGCGATGGCCGCATCGATGGTGGGGCGGTCGACCAGCAGGTCGGCCTGGGCCAGGGCCTGGGAAATGGTGAGGTTGGGCATCAGACGATTCTTCCAAGGGTGTCGAGCAAACGGGATTGGGAGGTGCCATGGCGGGCATCGGCCAGCAGGCCGTCCCAGCCAAGCGCGCCCCGGCCGATCAGGCCGAGCAGCGCAGCAGTATTGAGGGGGCGGCCGTCGACCGCACGCAGCGCCTCGTCGACCAGTTCCGGGTGGCAGACCAGCACCACGTCGCAGCCGGCATCCAGGTGCGCATGCACGCGCGCCTGCACGCCCCCGGCGGAGAACGAGGCAGCCATGCCGATGTCGTCGGAGAACACCACGCCACGGAAGCCCATTTCCCCGCGCAGGATCTGCTGGATCCAGCGCGACGAATAACCGGCCGGTTCCGGTGCGACCTGCGGGTAGACCACGTGGGCCATCATCACCGCGTCGGCACCGGCATCGATGCCGGCGACGAACGGCACCAGGTCCAGCGCCCGCAGCGCGTCGAGATCACGCGGATCGCTGGCGGCCGCCACGTGGGTGTCTTCCAGCACGCTGCCGTGGCCGGGGAAATGCTTGAGGGTGGCGGCCATGCCGACGCTGTGCATGCCGCGCACGTAGGCGCGGGTGAAGGCGGCAACGACCTCCGGGTCGGCACTGAAGGCACGGTCGCCGATGGCGCGGTTGCCGCGGCCCAGGTCGACCACGGGGGCGAAGCTGAGGTCCACGCCGCTGGCGCGCACTTCGCTGGCCATCAGCCAGGCGTGCTGTTCGGCAAGGGCCAGGGCTGCCTCGGGATCCTGTGCGTACAGCGAGTCGAAGCCCTGCAGCGGCGGCAGCGCGCTGAACCCTTCGCGGAAGCGCTGCACACGGCCGCCTTCCTGGTCCACGCAGATCAGCAGCGGCCGCGGCGCGGCGGCGCGGATCGCGGCCGACAGCTCGGCGATCTGCTGGCGCGAGGCGAAATTGCGCTTGAACAGGATGACGCCGGACACGGCGTCGTGCTGCAGCCAATCGCGTTCCTGGGCGGTAAGTTCGGTCCCGGCAACGCCGATCACGAGCATGGGTCGATCTCCAAAGCGGGGCGCCATGATGGCGCACTGCCGCATTGTCGCAGAAGGCGTGTCCCCGAGGCCACGGGCGCGGCGGGCGTATTCAGGGCCAGCGGCTGTAAGGGTTCGAGGCCAGGGCGAGGTTGTAATACCGGACCTGGTCGGTCACTTCCTCCCCGACCCAGGACGGCAGGTCGATGGCCTGGTCGGCCTGCTCCAGTTCGACCTCGGCCACCACCAGCCCGGCGTTGTCGCCCAGGAACTCGTCCACTTCCCACAGCAGCCCGCCGTGGTGGACCAGGTGCCGGCGCCTGTCGATCAGGCCGCCCACGCACAGCGCCAGCAGCGCGCGGGCGTCCTCCACCGGGATCGGGTAATCGAATTCCTGGCGGGTGTGCCCGATCTCGCGCGACTTCATGTTGAGAAATGCCTCATCGCCCTGGATGCGCACCCGCACCGAGGCCTTCTGGGCGCCGCTGTCGATCGAGGCGGTGTCGTTGAGGTAGCCCTGTGCCATCGGAATGACCGCGTGCGCGGCGGCGCGCCAGTCATCGCCGGTGACCAGGAACTTGCGCTCGATCTCGATGCCCATCTCAACGCTTCTCGAAGACGGCGATGCTTTCCACGTGCGCGGTGTGCGGGAACATGTCCATCGCACCGGCCGACACCAGGGTGAAGCCCTGCTCGTTGACCAGGTAGCCGGCGTCGCGCGCCAGCGAGCCGGGGTGGCAGCTGACGTAGACGATGCGCTTGAACTGCTTGAGCGGCAACTGCTGCAGGACTTCGATCGCGCCCGAGCGTGGCGGGTCCAGCAGCAGCTTGTCGAATCCCTGGCGCATCCACGGGGTCTGGCGCTGGTCCTGGGTCAGGTCGGCGGCAAAGAACTGCGCGTTGTCGAGGCCGTTGCGCGCGGCGTTTTCCCTGGCCCGCGCCACCAGCCCGGCTTCGCCTTCCACGCCCACCACTTCGCGCACGGTGCGCGCCAGCGGCAGGGTGAAGTTGCCCAGGCCACAGAACAGATCGAGCACGCGCTCGTCCGGGCCGGCGTCGAGCAGCTCGAGCGCCAGCGCGATCATCTTTTCATTGAGCTTGGCGTTGACCTGGATGAAATCCAGCGGGCGGAACGCCAGCTCCACGTTCCACGGCGCCAGCCGGAACGACAGCGGCACCTCGCCAGGCAGCAGCGGGTGCACGGATTCAACACCGCCGGGCTGCAGGAAGATCGCAAACCCGTGCTCAGCCCCGAACGCGGCCCAGGCCGCCTTGTCCGCATCGCTGAGCGGCAGCATGTGGCGGATGGTCAGCACGATCGCATCGTCGCCGGCAATGAACTCCACCTGGGGGATGTCGCGCTTTCCATCCAGGGATTCGATGAACGCCGACAGTGCCGCCACCTTCAGGCCGATTTCCGGGATCACGGTCAGGCACTGGCTCAGGTCCGCCACGAAGCGCGGGTCCAGTTCACGGAAGCCGACCAGGGTCTTGTCCTTCTTTTCCACCCGGCGCACGGAGAAGCGCCCCTTGCGGCGGTAGCCCCAGCTTTCGCCGACCAGCGGCGGCAGCACGGTGCCCGGGCTGACATGGCCGATCCGGGTCAGGTTGTCGAGCAGCACGCGCTGCTTGGCCACGATCTGCTGACCTTCTTCCAGGTGCTGCAGCACGCAGCCGGCACAGACGCCGAAGTGCGGGCAGCGCGGGGTGACCCGCTGCGGCGAGGGCTGCAGGACCTCCACGGTCCGCGCCTCGTCGAAATGGCGGTTGCGGGCGGTGGGCTCGGCGCGCACCACTTCGCCCGGCAGGGCGCCGGAGATGAAGGTGACCTTGCCGCCCTCGCCGTCACGGCGGGCGACGCCCCGGCCATCATGGCTGAGGTCGAGGATGTCGGTCTGGAACGGCGTCTTGTCGAGGCGGGAACGGGATCGGGCCACGTGGCAACAGGCTGCGGGCAAAAAGGGTGCGTATTGTCGCAGATACGCACCGCGAGCTGCCGGGTGACCCCATCGGGAGGCTTGCAGGACGCCATATCGTGTTTAATATGGGCATAGCTGACATGGAGGCAGCCCCAATGCAGATGACCCCGAGGGCTCCCATGCCCCGACTCCTGCTCGTCGAGGACGACACCATCAGTCGCGGCTTTTTCCGGGCCGCGCTGGAAACCCTGCCCGCGCAGGTGGAAACCGCCGATTCGCTGGTCACTGCCCTGGAACGGGGCCGCAACAGCGAGCACGATCTGTGGCTGATCGATGTGAACCTGCCCGATGGCAATGGCAGCCAGCTGCTGAGCGCCTTGCGGCTGACGCGTCCGGACACGCCCGCCCTGGCCCACACGGCCGATGGCGACACCAGCATCCATGCCCGTCTGCGGGATGACGGATTCAGCGAAACCCTGGTCAAACCGTTGAGCCGTGAGCAGCTGCTGCAGGCCGTGCGCCGTGCGCTGGTCAACAGCCCCGGCAGCGCCGCCCGGGCCGTCGCCGCTGGCGGCAGCGAGGTCGAACGCGAGGACTGGGACGAAATCACCGCGCTGGCGGCCCTGAATGGGCAGCGCCATCACCTGATCGCCCTGCGCGAACTGTTCCTGGCCGAGCTGCCCGGGGTCCGCGACGCGGTGGCCCAGGCGGTACAGCAACACGATGTAGGCACCTTGAAGGGCCAGCTGCACCGGCTGCAGGCCAGCTGCGGCTTCGTCGGCGCCGCGCGCCTCGCGCGCGCGGTACGCCAGCTGCACCAGGCCCCGGAATCCAACGGCGCCCACACCCAGTTCAAGGCGGCCGTAGAGTCCCTGTTGCATTAGGCACCCCGCAGACACGCATGGCGTGTCCCTACGGATGCCCCCAACGTTCGACCCCAAACCCAAGCGACCAAGGGTCGTAGTGACACGCCATGCGTGTCAAAGCCATGCCCCTGCGCACGTAAACCGCCATGCGTGTCAAAGCCATGCCCCTGCGCACGTAAACCGCCATGCGTGTCAAAGCCATGCCCCTGCGCACGTAAACCGCCCTCCGCACCAGCCAAGCCTCCCCCGAGCACGCACCTCACCGCCTGCGCGCCAGATCCTCCAGCATTTCCCACGATTTCAGCCCGCGCCCACCCAGGTGGTGCAGCAGCACCGCACGCATGCCTCGCCGCAGGCTGGCCAGATCCTCCGCGCCGGGCAGGACGTCGCCAGCCAACGCCAGCAACGCACTCCCGGTCGCCGTCCCCCGCCGCGGATCCACCCCGCGCTCGCTGAGCAACCGTCGCGGCCCTTCCAGCGGGTCCAGCTCATAACGCGCGGCCGGGTCGACCGGCTCGCCATCGCTGCCATGGGTCAGGTCGAAGCCAAACCCCAGTGCCTCCAGCAGGTCGCGCTCGAACCGCCGCAGCGTCCAGGCCAACGGCTCGGCGGCTGCCAGCCGCTGGCGCACCTGCCCGTAGTGGTCGTAGAGCTCGGGCAGCGGGTCCTGGCGGGGCGCCAGCCGCATCACCAGTTCATTGACATAGAAGCCGGCCAGCATGGCATCGCCGCTCAGCCGCGGCGCGGCGTCCAGGGCATCGGCCCCACGCAACTGGGCCAGCTCGCCGCGCTGCACGGCGGCCAGGCGGATCCATTGCAGGGGCTGGAGGGCGGCGCGCAGCGCCTGGCTGCGCGGGCTGCTCACGCCGCGCGCCAGCAGTCCGATCCGGCCATGCTGCTCGGTCAGGACCTCGACCAGCAGGCTGGTCTCCCGCCAAGGGCGGGCATGCAGCACGAAGGCCGGTTCGTCGTCGATGCGCATGGCCGGGGGCGGTGAGCGGCAACCCTGCCGGGTTTACTCGTAGCCGAAGGCCTTCAGTGCAGCTTCGTCGTCCGACCAGCCTTCGCGCACGCGCACCCAGGTTTCCAGGAAGACCTTGGCGTCGAACAGGCGCTCCATCTGCATGCGCGACTTCGCGCCGATGTCCTTCACGCGGCTGCCACCCTTGCCGATCACGATGGCCTTCTGGCCTTCGCGTTCGACCCAGATCACCGCTCCGATACGCAGCAGGTTGCCATCTTCGACGAAGCGCTCGATTTCCACCGTGGTGGCGTACGGCAGCTCTTCACCGAGCTGGCGCATCAGCTGCTCACGAACCAGTTCGCCCGCAAGGAAGCGCTGGCTGCGGTCGGTGATTTCATCTTCGCCGAACATCGGCGGGGCTTCAGGCAGCAGCTTCAGGAGGTCGCGCACCAGCGCTTCCAGGCCGTTGCGCTTCTGCGCGGAGATGGGGTGCACGGACGCGAACGTACGGCCTTCGGTGACCTGCTGCAGGAACGGCAGCAGGGCCGCCTTGTCCTTCAGTCGATCGACCTTGTTCACCACCAGCACCACCGGAATGCCGGCGTCGCTGAGCACGTTGAACGCCAGGGTGTCTTCTTCGTCCCAGCGGCCAGCCTCGATCACCAGCATGCCGGCATCCACGCCCTCGAGCGAGCCGCGCGCGGCGCGGTTCATCACCCGGTTCATGGCCCGCTTCTGCACGCGGTGCAGGCCGGGGGTGTCGACCAGGACCAGCTGGCCTTCCGGATAGCTGGCAATGCCCAGCAGCCGGTGGCGGGTGGTTTGCGGCCGGTTGGAGACGATGCTGACCTTGGCGCCCACCAGGGCGTTGGTCAGGGTCGACTTGCCGACGTTGGGGCGGCCGATGACGGCCACGCTGCCGCAATGATGGGGAGTTGCTTCGCTCACTTGGAATCCAGTTGCTCGAGGGCGGCAGCTGCCGCCTGTTGTTCGGCCAGCCGTCGCGAGGCACCTTCGCCTTCGGTGCTGACAGCAGGATCGGCTACGCCGCAGCGTACCCGGAAGGTCTTGGCGTGATCGTCGCCTGATTCTGACACCAATTCGTACAGCGGCAATGCCTTCTGTCGGCCCTGCAGCCATTCCTGGAGCCGGGTCTTGGGGTCTTTTTCAGGCTTGCCGGTAGCCGGCAGCGCCTCCATGGAGGGGCCAAACCAGGGCAGGACCACTGCCTGGCACGCGGCGAAGCCGGCGTCCAGGTAGATGGCGGCCACCACGGCCTCCAGCGCGTCGGCCAGGATCGAGTCCCGCCGGTGGCCACCGGATTTCATCTCGCCCGGCCCGAGCGTGAGCCGCTCGCCCAGATGCAGGGTGCGGGCAATGACCGCCAGCGCGCCTTCGCGCACCAGCTCGGCCCGCGCCCGGGTCAAGGCGCCCTCGTCGGCCTTCGGCCAGCGCTGGTAGAGCGCCTGGGCCACCATCATGTTGACGATGCTGTCGCCGAGGAATTCCAGCCGCTCGTTGTTCGGCGTGCCGGCACTGCGATGCGTCAGGGCCTGCTGGAGCAGGCCCGGATCCTGGAAGGCGTGACCGATCTGGTCACCACGTTGATAGGTTTTAGTCGGCACCGCTGAGGGTCAATTCCTGGTGTGCATCAAATTTTCCAACCACGTCGAGGTTGCCCACCAGCGGGCGACGCACTTCGTAGTTGACCTTCATGTTCCAACCGCCACTGACGCGTTCGAACTTGACGTTGGCCGGCTTGACGCTCTCCGAATAGCTGATGTCCAGCCGGCGGAAGAACATTTCCTGCACCTTGCCCGGTTCCATGTTGGCCACGCCCGGTTCCTTGGCCACGCCCTTGAGCGCGGTCTTCACTGCGTAGAACTCGGAGTACATCGGGAACAGCTTCATGCCGATGTACAGGCCGAACCCCACGATGCACAGCACGACCAGGAACGAGGTCAGGGTCATGCCACGCTGCGTCTTCATCGTCTTCATTGCGTTCTCCCCAGATACGCGGTTGGAATCAGTTGATGCCGGTGCCGATGCGGGACGGTTCAAAACCATCCTTGCAGAACCAGCCCGAGCAGTTCAGCCAGATCAGGAACGCCTTGCCGCGGAGGTTCTCTTCCGGCAGCAGGCCCCAGAAACGGCCGTCATCGCTGTTGTCGCGGTTGTCGCCCATGACCAGGTACTTGCCCGGCGGCACGGTCCACTGGCCTTCGCCACGCGGATAATCGGTCTCCAGCACGGTATGGGTGCGGCCCGGCAGGTGCTCCACCAGCAACGAGGCGCCCTCCCCCTGGCCACGGTGCCCAGCATACAACCCCTTGCTGTCGTACTTGAGCGGGGTGCCGTTGAGGATGACCCCATCGCCCTGGAAGGCGATTTCGTCGCCCGGGACGCCGATCACGCGCTTGATGAAGTTCTCGCCCTTGTTCGGGTCGTTGTCCGAATGGCCCGGGAAGTGGAACACCACCACGTCACCGCGCGCCGGCTCGCCGATCGGGACGACCTTGGCGTTGTTCAGCGGCAGGCGCAGGCCATAGGCGAACTTGTTGACCAGGATGAAATCGCCGATCAGCAGGTTCGGCATCATTGAACTGGACGGGATTTTGTAAGGCTCTGCAATGAAGCTGCGCACCACCAGCACGATGGCCAGCACCGGGAAGAACGCCCGGGAGTAATCCACCAGTACCGGCTCGCTGTCCAGCAGACCGGCCCGCGCCGCGCGGCGCTTGGCGAAGTACAGCTTGTCGGCCAGCAGGATCAGGCCCGAGGCCAGCGTCAGTACGACCAGCAGGATTTCAAACAGTTTCATGCAGTGTCCTTGGGAACGGGAGCCTTACTTGTCCATCTGCAGCACGGCGAGGAAGGCTTCCTGCGGAATCTCCACGCGGCCGACCTGCTTCATGCGCTTCTTGCCTTCCTTCTGCTTCTCCAGCAGCTTCTTCTTGCGCGAAACGTCGCCACCATAGCACTTGGCCAGCACGTTCTTGCGCATGGCCTTGACCGTGGTGCGGGAGATGATCTGCGAGCCGACGGCGGCCTGGATCGCCACGTCGAACATCTGCCGCGGGATCAGCTCCTTCATCTTCTCGCACAGCTCGCGGCCGCGCCGGTCGGCATGGCTGCGGTGCACGATCAGCGACAGCGCATCGACCTTGTCGCCGTTGATCAGCACGTCCACGCGGACGAACGGACCGGCGTCGAACCGCACGAACTGGTAATCCAGCGAGGCGTAGCCGCGGCTGACCGACTTGAGCTTGTCGAAGAAGTCCAGCACCACCTCGGCCATCGGCAGCTCGTAGCTGATCTGCACCTGGCTGCCCAGGTAGTTGATGCCGATCTGGCTGCCGCGCTTTTCCTCGCACAGCTTGATGATGTTGCCGATGTACTCCTCGGGGGTAAGCACGTTGGCACGGATGATCGGCTCGCGGATCTCGCTCACCATGTTCACCGGCGGCAGCTTGGCCGGGTTGTCCATGTTGATGATCGTGCCGTCGGTCTTCAGGACTTCATAGATGACGGTCGGCGCGGTGCTGATCAGGTCGAGGTTGTACTCGCGCTCCAGCCGCTCCTGCACGATTTCCATGTGCAGCATGCCCAGGAAGCCGCAGCGGAAGCCGAAGCCCATCGCTTCGGAGCTTTCCGGCTCGAAGCGCAGCGCCGCATCGTTCAGGCGCAGCTTGTCCAGCGCTTCGCGCAGGTCCGGGTAGTCTTCGGCATCGACCGGGAACAGGCCGGCGAACACGCGCGGCTGCATTTCCTGGAAGCCGGGCAATGCCGACGGCGCCGGGTCGGCGGCCAGGGTCAGGGTGTCGCCCACCGGGGCACCATGCACGTCCTTGATGCTGGCCGTGACCCAGCCCACCTCGCCCGCGCGCAGGGCCGGCAGCACCTTGCGCTTGGGGGTGAACACGCCGACGTTGTCGACCTGGTGGTTGCGGCCGGTGGACATCACCTGCAGCTTGTCACCGGCCTTGATCTGGCCCTGCATCACGCGCACCAGCGAGACCACGCCCAGGTAGTTGTCGAACCAGGAATCGATGATCAGCGCCTGCAGCTTGTCGGTATCGCGCGGCTGCGGGGCCGGGATGCGATGCACGATGGCTTCGAGCACGTCCACCACGTTCAGGCCGGTCTTGGCACTCACCGGCACCGCGTCGCTGGCATCGATGCCGATCACGGCTTCGATTTCGGCCTTGGCGCGCTCGATGTCGGCGGTGGGCAGGTCGATCTTGTTGATCACCGGCACCACTTCCAGGCCCTGCTCCACGGCGGTGTAGCAGTTGGCGACCGACTGCGCTTCCACGCCCTGGGCCGCATCCACCACCAGCAGCGCGCCTTCGCAGGCGGCCAGCGAGCGGCTGACTTCATAGGAGAAGTCGACGTGCCCGGGGGTGTCGATGAAATTCAGGTGGTAGGTCTGGCCATCTTTGGCCACGTACGGCAGCGACACCGACTGGGCCTTGATGGTGATGCCACGCTCGCGCTCGATCGGATTGGAGTCGAGCACCTGCGCCTCCATCTCGCGGGCCTGGAGGCCGCCGCAAAGCTGGATGATGCGGTCGGCCAGCGTGGACTTGCCGTGGTCGACGTGGGCGATGATGGAGAAGTTGCGGATGTTCCGCATCGAATCAGAGGACATAGGTGGCGGCGGCGCGGCGCGTCGTCAGGATAACGGCACATTATCGCATGGCCGACCCCTCCCCGCGTGCCGGGGCGCCAAATACGACCGGGCCCGCCGAAGCGGGCCCGGAAACGCAGCAGGGACGGGGTTTACTGCCCGGTTTTGACCGCCACGAAGGCGCTGTTGCTGCCCGCGCGCACCAGCAGCATCACCACGTCGCCCTTCTTGTAGCCGCCCAGCGCCTTGTTCAGCGCCGCCACGCTGCCGACCGGGGTGCGCCCGACCTGCAGGATCACCATGCCCGGCGACAACCGGGCATCGCGGGCAGCCTGGCCCTTGACGTTGGTGATGCGCACGCCTTCGCCCGCGTCCAGCCCCAGCTGCTGGCGCTGCGGGGCGGTCAGGTCGGCCACGTCCAGGCCCAGCAGGGCGTTGGCACCCACCTGCGGCGACGCGTCGGCGGCAGCCGGACCGGCGGTGCCGCGGGCGGCATCCTCGGCCAGCTCGGTCAGGGTCGCGGTGATCTCACGCTCCTTCCCTTCGCGCAGCACGCCCAGGCGGACCTTGCTGCCCGGCGCCTGGGCGCCGATCAGCGGCGGCAGATCGCTGAAGGTGTTGATCGGGGTGCCGTTGACCGAGCGGATCACATCGCCGACTTCCAGCCCGGACCTGGCCGCGGCACTGCCCGGTACCAGTTCGTTGACCAGCGCGCCACGGCTGTCGGGCAGGTTGAAGCCCTGCGCCACGTCGCCGGTGATGGCGCCCACGATCGCGCCCAGCTGGCCACGGCTCACGCGCCCGTTCTTCTTGATCTGCTCGACCGCACCCATGGCCAGGTCGATCGGGATCGCGAAGCTGATGCCCATGTAGCCGCCCGAAGCGGAGAAGATCTGCGAGTTGATGCCGACCACTTCACCGCGGGTATTGAGCAGCGGGCCGCCCGAGTTGCCCTGGTTGATCGCCACGTCGGTCTGGATGAACGGCACGTAGCGCTGGTCCTGGCCGCCGGTGCTGCGCCCGACCGCACTGACCACGCCGGCGGTGACCGAGTGGTCCAGGCCGAACGGCGAGCCGATCGCGACCACCCACTGGCCGGGCTTGAGCGTGTTGGAATCGCCCACGCGCACGGTCGGCAGGTTCTTCGCATCGATCTTGAGCAGGGCCACGTCGTACTGCTGGTCGCTGCCGATCACCTTGGCGGTGAACTCGCGGCGGTCGCCCAGCTTGACCTTCACTTCGCCGGCGTCGGCCACCACATGGTGGTTGGTCAGCACGTAGCCGTCGGGCGAGATGATGAAGCCCGAGCCCATGCCGCGGCCGCGGATGCTGGGACCTTCATCACCGCCACCGGGCTGGCCCGGCATCTGGAAGTCCGGGCCGAAGAAGCGGCGGAAGAACTCCGGCATCTCGTCATCGCCCGGACCGGGGCCGGCGCCGCGCGCCTGGCGGTTGCTGCGCACGATGGTGGTTTCAATGTTGACCACGCCCGGACCGACCTGCTCCACCAGGTTGGTGAAGTCCGGCAGGCCACTGACCAGCGGCGCGGCCGGCGCACGCGGGGCGGCGGCCACCTGCGCTGCAGGCGCGGTCGGGCTGGGCGACTGGGCACAGGCCACCAGCGGAAGGGTGATGGCCAGCAAGGCCATGGCGTGCGTGCGGATACGGGCGGTCATCAGACTCGAGCCTCCGGGTCAGGGATGTTCAGGGGAAGGGGTGGCGCTGCACGTCGCGTGCAGCGCCTGGATGTCGGGAATGGAGGCAAAGGTCAGTCGCGCTGGCGACGCACCGGCGGCGCGCCGGACGCGTCATCCTGCAGGCGCGGCTCGAACGGATAGAACGCCGCCTGGGGCTCCTGCGTGGAGAAGCTGGCATTGAGCGCCCCGCTGCTGCCCACCGTCGAGCGCGGCCACGGCCGGGCCTGCAGGTTGCCGACTTCACCGAACGGCAGGGTCCGGGCATCGGTGGCTGGCACCGACGGGGCCGGCGCCGGCTGGCTGGCCACCGCACGCACCGGTTCGGCGCTGCGGCCGGCCACGCTGCGCGCGGCAGCCTGCTGGGTGCGGGTGGCACTGCTACGGCGGGCAGTGACGGCTGCGGCCGGCACGGCGGCCACGGCCAGGGCGGCATCGGCCACCACGGCGGCATCCAGCGGCGCGCGCGGCGGTGCCGGCGGCAGCTGCGCCTGGCTGGCGATGATCGTGGTCGGTTGCTCCAGCGGCGCCTGCCCGGGCAACTGCTCGCGGCTCATGAACAGCGCGATGGCGGCCACCGAGGCGGCCAGCGCGGCACCGCCACCCCAGCGCAGCAGACCGCCGCGGCGCTGGCGCGGGGCCGGCGTTGCGGCGACCACCGTGACCGGCTCGGCCGCGACAGCGGCCTGGATCCGGTCGGCAAAGCCCTGCGGCGCCGGCGCACAGGCCTGCCCGCGCAGCACATCGCCCAGCAGCTGCCAGCGTTCCTGGCAGCGCGACAGGTCTTCATCGTGTTCCAGGCGGCGCAGCAGGAACCGCGCCTCTTCCAGCGGCAGCTCTCCATCGACCAGTGCAGAAAGCTGCTGGCGGTGGTGGGCATCGAATTTGTCAGGCATCTGGTGGCTCATACGCGGCTCTTCTCGCGGGTGGCGCTGCCGACATCCAGCAGCGGCCGAAGTTCAGTGTCGATCGCCTCGCGGGCACGGAAAATCCGCGACCGCACGGTGCCGATCGGGCACCCCATCTTCTGCGCGATTTCTTCGTAACTCAGGCCCTCAACCTCGCGCAGGGTGATGGCCGATCTCAACTCTTCCGGCAACGCCGACACCGCCTTCATCACCGTCTGCTCCAGCTCCTGGCGCATCAACTCGCGTTCGGGCGTGTCGGTATCGCGCAGGCGGGTGCCGCTGTCGAACTGTTCGGCGTCCCCGATTTCGATGTCATCGGTGGGCGGGCGGCGGTTGTGGGCGGCTAGATGGTTTTTGGCAGTATTCACGGCGATCCGGTGCAACCAGGTATAGAACTGGGCATCGCCGCGGAAACTGCCGATCGCGCGGTAAGCGCGGACGAACGTATCCTGGGCAACGTCCTGACATTCACTCCAGTCGGCGATGTAGCGCCCGATCAAGGCGACGATCCGATGCTGGTACTTGCGCACCAGCACATCGAACGCCGCGCTTTCGCCGCGCTGCACGCGCCGGACCAGCTCCAGGTCCAGCTCCTGTGGTGTTTCAACCTCGGCCATGGGGGGCCGCACTCCTGTCAGCCCAACCGACGTCGGGCAATGAGACTGCCAATCCCGGGAAAAGTTCAGCGCCGATCACCGCGCGCCGTACCAGCTTTTAACCACCGTTCCGTTAAGGTTCCAGATCACCGCCATGAACCGGGTGCTCCTCCCCCCCCCCAGCTATAGGGATTTGACGGGGAGGAAACAACCTCTGGATCATAGCCCCCTTCTCCATACACAACCGGATGGAACGCCTCCATGCTCTCAGGCTTCGATGGGCTCCGCTTCTCACATTGGCACCCCGAGATCCGTGACGATGGTGTCGTGGTGCTCAGCCTCGACCGCCACGACAGCAGCGTCAATGCGATGTCGCAGGACGTGTTGCTGGAACTGGGCGACCTGGTCGAACGCCTGGCGCTGGACCCGCCCAAGGCAGTGGTGGTGCAGTCGATCAAGCCGGCCGGCTTCATCGCCGGTGCGGACCTGAAGGAATTCCAGGAGTTCGATCGCCGCGGCACCGTCAACGACGCCATCCGCCGTGGCCAGACCACCTACCAGAAGCTGTCCGAGCTGCCCTGCCCGACCGTGGCCGCCATCCATGGCCACTGCCTGGGCGGCGGCACCGAGCTGGCGCTGGCCTGCCGCTACCGCGTGGCCTCCAACGATCCCTCCACCCGGATCGGCCTGCCCGAAACCCAGCTCGGCATCTTCCCGGGTTGGGGTGGCAGCGCGCGGCTGCCGCAGCTGGTCGGCGCCCCCGCCGCCATGGACATGATGCTGACCGGCCGCAACCTGTCGGCATCGGCCGCCCGCAACATCGGCCTGGTCGACAAGGTCGTCGCCCCGGCGGTGCTGCTCGACACCGCCGTCGCACTGGGCCTGTCCGGCACCACCCGCCCGTTCAAACAACGCCTGACCGCCTGGGCCACCAACACCTGGCTGGCGCGCAGGCTGCTCGCCCCGCAGATGGCCAAGCAGGTCGCGCGCAAGGCCAGGAGAGACCACTACCCCGCCCCGTATGCCCTGATCAACACCTGGGCACGCACCGGCGGCAGCGGCATCCAGGCCCGCTTGGACGCCGAACGCCGCGCCGTGGTCAAGCTGGCCGGCACCCCGACCGCGCGCAACCTGATCCGCATCTTCTTCCTGACCGAGCGCCTCAAGGCACTGGGCGGAAAGGACCACGGCATCCGCCACGTGCACGTGGTCGGCGCCGGCGTGATGGGCGGCGACATCGCCGCGTGGTCTGCGTACAAGGGCTTCGAGGTCACCCTGCAGGACCGCGAACAGCGCTTCATCGACCCGGCCATCGAACGCGCCCAGGCCCTGTTCGCCAAGAAAGTGCGTGACGAGAGCAAGCGCCCCGCCGTCGCCGCCCGCCTCAAGGCCGACCTCGCCGGCGACGGCGTTGCCGTGGCCGACCTGGTGATCGAAGCCATCATCGAAGATGCCGAAGCCAAGCGTGGCCTGTACCAGACGCTCGAGCCGAAGATGAAGGCCGACGCCCTGCTGACCACCAACACCTCCTCCATCCCGCTGGTGGAACTGCGCGACCACATCCAGCGCCCGGCCCAGTTCGCCGGCCTGCACTACTTCAATCCCGTCGCCCAGATGCCGCTGGTGGAAATCATCCACCACGACGGCATGGCCGCGGAAACCGAACGCCGCCTGGCCTCGTTCTGCAAGGCCCTCGGCAAGTTCCCCGTGCCCGTCGCCGGCACCCCCGGCTTCCTGGTCAACCGCGTCCTGTTCCCCTACATGCTCGAAGCGGCCACCGCTTATGCCGAAGGCGTGCCCGGCCCGGTCATCGACAAGGCCGCCGTCAAGTTCGGCATGCCCATGGGACCGATCGAACTGCTCGACACCGTCGGTCTGGACGTCGCCGCCGGCGTCGGCAAGGAACTGGCCCCGTTCCTGGGCCTGCAGATCCCCGCTGCCCTGCAGACCGTCGAACCGGGCAAGCGCGGCAAGAAGGATGGCCAGGGTATCTACAAGTGGGACAACGGCCGCGCCCAGAAGCCGGACGTACCGGCCAATTACCAGGCGCCGGAGGACCTGGAGGACCGCCTGATCCTGCCGCTGCTCAACGAAGCGGTCGCCTGCCTGCACGACGGCGTGGTGGCTGACGCCGACCTGCTCGACGCCGGCGTCATCTTCGGCACCGGCTTCGCCCCGTTCCGCGGCGGCCCGATCCAGTACATCCGCGCCACCGGCGCCGATGCGCTGGTGGAGCGCCTGAAGGTACTGCAGCAGCGCCACGGCGACCGTTTTGCCCCGCGACCGGGTTGGGATGCGGCAGTGCTGCGCGAACCGGTGATTTAAAGAATCGATTGATCGAAGCAGAAACGCCACCGAAAGGTGGCGTTTTTGTTTTGCATCGGGGGCTGATAAACGAAACAACCTGTTACCCGAACGGGCCATGCAGCAGATGAAACACCGTGCAATGCTTCCAACCTGTCCCCCGCCAGCGAGAAAGCCCGCATGACGACCATCATCGCCCCGCGCGTCCATGACATCGGCGGCCTCGAAGTCCGCCGCGCCGTGCCCAGCATCCAGGCGCGCAGCGTCGGCCCGTTCGTGTTCGTCGACCAGATGGGCCCCGCCGTGATGGGCGCCGGTGCTGGCATCGACGTCCGCCCGCACCCGCACATCGGCCTGGCCACCGTCACCTTCCTCTGGTCTGGCGCCATCGGCCACCGCGACACCCTCGGCTCCGACCAGGTGATCCGCCCCGGCGACGTCAACTGGATGACCGCCGGCCGCGGCATCGCCCACTCCGAACGCACCCCGCCGGTCGAACGCGAACACGACCACCCCATCCACGGCATGCAGACCTGGGTCGCACTGCCGAAGGCGTATGAAGAAACCGCGCCCGCCTTCTACCACCACGCCGCCGCCACCCTGCCCGAGCAGCGCCGCAATGGCGCGTGGCTGCGCGTCATCGCCGGTCGCGCCTACGGCGAAGAATCCCCCGTTAAAGTCTTTGCCGACACCCTCAACGTCGCCATCGACCTGGACCCCGGTGCCGAACTCGACCTTGATACCGGCCACGTCGAACGCGCGCTCTACATCCTGGAAGGCGAGGCCCAGCTCGACGGCGTCGATCTGCCCGCCCAGCATCTCATCATTCCCGAAGCCGGCGCCCGTGGCCGGTTGCGTGCCAAGACGCCGTTGAAGGCCATGCTGCTCGGTGGTGAACCGCTGGACGGACCGCGCCACCTCTGGTGGAACTTCGTGTCCAGTTCCAAGGAACGCATCGAGCAGGCCAAGCACGATTGGGAATCGGGTGCTTTCGGCAACATTCCCGGCGACGACAAGGAATTCATTCCACTGCCGGCGTGATGCGCGCCCGTTGCATCATCCGATTTCCGACGTGATTCCCCCTGGGCATCCGTGGAGATCTTCAATGAGCATGGGCAAGCGTCTGGCCGCCGAATTCCTCGGCACCTTCTGGCTGGTTCTCGGCGGCTGTGGCAGCGCCGTCCTCGCAGCGAAATTCGGCGGTGACGGCAACCCGCTGGGCATCGGCTTCCTCGGCGTCGCACTGGCTTTCGGCCTCACCGTACTGACCGGCGCCTACGCGTTCGGCCACATCTCCGGCGCCCACTTCAACCCCGCTGTCAGCGTCGGCCTGTGGGTCGGCGGGCGCTTCCCGGCACGCGACCTGCTGCCCTACATCGTCGCCCAGGTGCTGGGCGGCCTGCTGGCCGGCTTCATCCTGCTGCAGATTGCCTCCGGCGCACCCGGCTTCCAGATCGACAGCAGCCAGGCCGGTGCCTTCGCCAGCAACGGTTACGGCGCACTCTCGCCCGGTGGCTACAGCGTCGCCGCCGCCTTCCTGTGCGAAGTGGTGCTCACCGCCCTGTTCCTGGTGGTCATCATGGGTGCCACCCACGGCCGTGCCCCGGCGGGCTTCGCCCCGATCGCCATCGGCCTGGCCCTGACCCTGATCCACCTGATCAGCATCCCGGTCACCAACACCTCCGTGAACCCGGCCCGCTCCACCGCCGTGGCGGTGTTCGCCGGCAGCGGCGCGCTTGGCCAGCTGTGGCTGTTCTGGCTGGCCCCGCTGCTGGGCGGCCTGATCGGCGGCATCGCCTACAAATGGATCGGTGCCGATGGCCCACCCCGCTAACCGGGTTCAGAATCATTTGAAACGGTTATTTGAAGAACCGGTCACATTCCGTTAAGGTCGAAATCACCAGACCGTCACCTGACGGGTCCTTCCGGTACGCGCATGGGGCATGCGCAGCACATCGGCCAGGGAACGCTTGGCCACCGGAAGCGCCCGCAGGGGACGGCACGGCTACTTGCACACTTGGGGGAACGCATGAAGATCCTGCACGCCTTGATATTCCTTGGCCTTTCACTGACGGCCGGCATCGCCACGGCGCAATCGGCCGCCAAATGCCCGGCACTGCCCGAATCCAGCGGCCTGCAATGGCAGGAACAGTCTGCGGCCACCTACGTGCTCTGCAAGGCCACTGCGGCAGACGGGCGCGAAGTCATGACCATGATGCTCACCGGGCGCGACCCGGATATTCCGCTGCCTCGCCCGCTGCGCCAGGAAAAGGGCAACTTTGCCGGTGAGTCGCTGTACTGGTACCAGCCTGACCTGGGCGGACAGCAGCCGCCGGGGTATGCCACCCGCCGCATGACCGTGGTCAAGTTCGACAAGAACCGCTACGCGCAGATTTCGCTGTATCCCAGCGACGCCAGCGAGCTGCGCGCGCTGCAGACGTTGTCGCAGGGCATGAACCTCAATCCGTCGGCGGTCGCCGCGGAGCGGTGACACCCGGTAGCGCCGGCCGTTGGCCGGCACCCGGATCGCCTGGGCCGGCCAATGGCCGGCGCTGGCTTGTTTCAGAAGCGGCCTTCCTGGAAATCCACGAAGGCCTGCATCAGTTCCTGCCGGGTGTTCATCACGAACGGGCCATGGCGCATCACCGGCTCCCGCAACGGCCGCCCGGCGACCAGGATCAATCGCGCTCCACCGGCGCCCGCGCGCAGCTGCAGCAGTTCGCCGCCACCGAGCACCGCCATTTCCTGCCGGTCGACCGGACGCGCGTCATCGCCGTCGCCAATCGTCAGCCCGCCTTCGAACACATAGGCGAACGCGTTATGCCCTTCCGGCAGCACGTAATCCCAGGCCGTGCCTGCATCCAGCTGCACATCCAGGTACAACGGATCGGTGGCCGGCTGCACGATCGGGCCGACCGTGTCGCCCACCTGCCCGGCGATCACCTTGACCTGCACGCCCGGCGCCGGCTGCGCCAGCGGGATGCGGTCCGGCGCGAACTCCTGGTACTTGGGATCGGTCATCTTGTCGCGCGCCGGCAGGTTCACCCACAACTGGAAGCCGCGCATCTGCCCCGATTCCTGCTCGGGCATTTCCGAATGCACCAGGCCGCGGCCGGCGGTCATCCACTGCACGCTGCCCGGGGTGAGCAGGCCCTCGTTGCCGTGGTTGTCCTTGTGCCGCATGCGCCCGTCGAGCATGTAGGTCACGGTTTCGAAGCCGCGATGCGGGTGGCTGGGGAAGCCTGCGATGTAGTCCTCGGCGCGATCGGTGCCGAATTCATCCAGCAGCAGGAACGGGTCAAGGTCCGGCAGCGAGGGACCACCGATGACCCGGGTCAGGCGCACGCCGGCCCCGTCGGAGGTGGCCATGCCACGGATGGTGCGCTGCACGCGCACCGGGGTTGGGCTGCTCATGTTGACTCCGGCGAAAGGAAGATGGATACAAGATGGGCGCAGCCCCCGGAGGCGCCAACCGTCATGCCCGCAACCGATTGTTCCAAGCGTGGTGTTCTGTACCCGTGTACGACCAAAGTACTAGCGGCAAGCCTCCGCAGGCGCATTGACCCGGTCACTGCCAGGGCGGACCCTTACGGAGTTCTTCAGGGAGACGCAATCTCATGAAAGGTTTTTCCAAGCTGGGTTGGGCGGCGCTCGCGCTGCTCGGCGCATTCTGTCTTGGCACCGTCGCATTGCGGCGGGGCGAACACATCAACGCGCTGTGGATCGTGGTCGCCGCAGTCTCCATCTATCTCATTGCCTATCGCTTCTACAGCCTGTTCATCGCCGACAAGGTGATGCAGCTGGATCCCACCCGGGCCACGCCCGCGGTGATCAACAACGATGGCCTGGATTACGTGCCGACCAACAAGCACGTGCTGTTCGGCCACCACTTCGCGGCCATCGCCGGTGCGGGGCCGCTGGTGGGCCCGGTGCTGGCAGCGCAGATGGGCTACCTGCCCGGCCTGCTGTGGCTGGTGGTGGGCGTGGTCCTGGCCGGCGCGGTGCAGGACTTCATGATCCTGTTCATTTCCAGCCGCCGCAACGGGCGTTCACTGGGTGACCTGGTGCGCGAGGAAATGGGCCAGGTGCCTGGCACCATCGCGTTGTTCGGCGCATTCCTGATCATGATCATCATCCTGGCGGTGCTGGCGATGGTGGTGGTGAAGGCACTGGCGGAAAGCCCGTGGGGCATGTTCACGGTGATTGCGACGATGCCCATCGCGATCCTGATGGGCATCTACATGCGCTACATCCGCCCGGGCAAGATCGGCGAAATTTCGGTGGTGGGGTTGATCCTGCTGCTGCTGGCGATCTGGTACGGCGGCAAGGTGGCGGCGGACCCGGTCTGGGGCCCGGCCTTCACCTTCACCGGGATCCAGATCACCTGGATGCTGATCGGTTACGGCTTCGTGGCCTCGGTGCTGCCGGTGTGGCTGCTGCTGGCCCCGCGCGATTACCTGTCGACGTTCCTGAAGATCGGCACGATCGTGGCGCTGGCCATCGGCATCCTGATCGTGATGCCGGAGCTGAAGATGCCGGCGCTGACGCAGTTCGCGGCAAGCGGCGATGGTCCGGTGTGGAAGGGCGGCATGTTCCCGTTCCTGTTCATCACCATTGCGTGCGGTGCGGTGTCGGGCTTCCATGCGCTGATCGCGTCGGGTACGACGCCGAAGCTGCTGGCCAATGAGCGCCACATGCGCTACATCGGTTACGGCGGCATGCTGATGGAATCGTTCGTGGCGGTGATGGCGCTGGTGGCCGCTTCGATCATCGATCCGGGCATCTACTTTGCGATGAACAGCCCGGCGGCGGTGATCGGTGCCGATGCGGTCTCGGCGGCACACTACATCACCACGACGTGGGGCTTCACGATCACGCCGGAGCAGCTGGAGGCGACGGCGGCGGCGATTGGCGAGCCGACGATCCTGCACCGTGCGGGTGGCGCGCCGACGCTGGCGGTGGGTATCGCGCAGATCCTGCACCAGGCGATCCCAAGTGGCAGCAACGCGATGATGGCGTTCTGGTACCACTTCGCGATCCTGTTCGAGGCACTGTTCATCCTGACGGCGGTGGATGCGGGTACGCGTGCGGGCCGCTTCATGCTGCAGGACCTGTTGGGCAACTTCATCCCGGCGCTGAAGAAGACCGAGTCGTGGACGGCGAACATCATCGCGACGGCGGGCTGCGTGGCGCTGTGGGGCTATCTGCTGTACACGGGCGTGGTGGATCCGTTCGGTGGCATCCAGACGTTGTGGCCGCTGTTCGGCATCTCGAACCAGATGCTGGCGGGTATCGCGCTGATGCTGGGTACGGTGGTGCTGTTCAAGATGAAGCGTGACCGCTATGCGTGGGTGACGGCGGTGCCGGCGGTATGGCTGCTGATCTGCACGACGTATGCGGGGCTGATCAAGATCTTCGACAGCAATCCGGCGCAGGGCTTCCTGGCGCAGGCGCACAAGTTCCAGGATGCGATTGCGAGCGGGACGATCACGGCACCGGCCAAGACGGTGGGGCAGATGCAGCAGATCGTGGTGAACGCGTACGTCAACACGGGGCTGACGGTGCTGTTCCTGTTCGTGGTGTTCGCGATCCTGGCCTATGCGATCAAGACGATCGTGGTGGCACGCCGTACGCCGCAGCGCACGGACCGTGAGACGGAATACGTGGCGCTGCAGCCGCACCAGATGGCGGACCTGTGATGAGCACGGGTCTGGTTCCGGTCGGGCAGTACCAGGCGCACCGACGCATCTGGCGGCGCCTGGTGCAGACGGCACGTCTGTGCTGCGGGATTCCCGATTACGACAACTACGTGCGGCACGTGCTGGAAAAGCATCCGGACCGCACGCCGATGGACTACAAGACGTTCTTCCGCGAGCGTCAGGAAGCGCGTTACGGCGGCCGCAATGGGGGTCGCTGCTGCTGACATTGGCGCTATCGCGCTGTTGAACGGTAGGTCTCGACCGTTGGTCGAGACGGCTTCTAGAAGCGAAAAGGCGGCGCATCTGCGCCGCCTTTTCTTTTTGGCTCTGCATTTCCAATGGCTATGGCGGGGCGCCGGTGGGGGTGCGGGACACGC
This sequence comes from Stenotrophomonas sp. CFBP8994, assembly GCF_034044835.1. Lineage (NCBI taxonomy): Bacteria > Pseudomonadati > Pseudomonadota > Gammaproteobacteria > Lysobacterales > Lysobacteraceae > Stenotrophomonas > Stenotrophomonas sp. CFBP8994. The sequence continues at coordinate 731,152 of NZ_JAXCWT010000001.1, forward strand.
CGTGAACCCATCCCTGGGGGCTTGTAGAAAACATCCATGTTTTCTACAGTCCCGCACCCCCACCGCCGCCCCGCCATCCACAGATGGCTGATGACGGAACCGAGAGCAGGTAGCGCCGGCCGTTGGCCGGCCTTCCCGATACTGATGGTGTCGTTATGCTCCGGCCATCCATTTAAGGATCAAGCCGGTTACGTATGCCAGACCGGTTCCCGTGGCGTATCCGACTGTTCCGAGGAGCACCCCCACCGGCGCCAGGCTGGGATGGAACGCCGCTGCCACCACGGGTGCCGATGCCGCTGCGCCGATGTTGCCCATCGAGCCGATGCCGAAGAAGAACAACGGCGCTTTGACCAGCTTGGCGACAGTCCACAGGACGAGGATGTGGGTGAGCATCCAGATCACGCCGAGCAGGAACAGCCACGGGCGGTCCAGCAGGGACAGCAGGTTCATCTGCATGCCGATGCAGGCAATCAGGAAGTACAGAAACACGGTGCCCAGGCGGGATGCGCCTGCCGATTCGAGCCTGCGTGCGCGGGTGAAGCTCAGGCCGAGGCCGAGCAACGTGGAGAGCAGGACCACCCAGACGAAGGCGCTGTCGAGGCTGAACTGGCTGGCCCAGCTGATGTGGGCTTTGAACCAGGCGCTCAGGGGGGCGGCGATGGCGTGGGCCAGGCCGACGCCGCCGAGGGCGACGCCGACGATCAGCATGAGGTCGGTGAGGCTGGGAATGCGGGCATTCTGGGCCTCATAGGCACTGATGCGCGCTTTCATTTCGTCGATGGCGCGGGTGTCGGCGCCGTTGCGGGTGTCGATCTGGGTGGCGCGGTTGGCCAGGAACAGCAGGACGGCCATCCACAGGCTCGCGCAGGCGACGTCGACGACGGCGAACTGGCCGAAGGTGGTGGCGTCGGTGCCGAATACTTCGCGCATGGCGACCATGTTGGCGCCGCCACCGATCCAGCTGCCGGCCAGTGCGGCCATGCCGGCCCAGGTGTCGCCGGCGACGGTTTCCGGGTGGATCCAGGACATCAGCTGGAACGACACCACGGCGCCTAGCATGATGCCGAAGGTGCCGGCGCAGAACACGATGAGCAGCTTGGGGCCGAGCTTGAGGATGCCCTCGAGGTCGATGGAAAGGGTGAGCAGCACCAGGGCGGCGGGCAGCAGCACGTCGCGGGCGATGGGGTTGTAGAGGGCGGTGTCGTGGCCGTCGATAAGGCCAGCGGTGTTGTAGATGGCCGGGATGAAGTAGCACAGCAGCAGGGCGGGCACCCAGGCGAAGATTTTCTTCAGCAGGGGGGTCGGGCCGCTGGCGGCCCAGAAAATCAGGGCCAGGGTGGCGGCGATCAGGCCAAGGCCAACGATGTCGCTGGTGATGAGGGCAGTACTGGGTTCGGTCGGCATGCGATCCTCTGTCGATCGAAAGGGCAAAAAAAAGCGCCGCATGATGCGACGCCTTTTTGAGCTTAACACTGTCTTCACCACATGCCACGTTGCGCTGCCGCGCACTGCCTCGGCTACCCTGGCAGCGATGCGCTCAGGTCGAGGATGACGCGGGTACCGCGCGGTTCGCTCTGTTCGATGGTGAGTGCCCAGCCGAGGTGTTCGCACAGGCGGGCGATCAGTTCGAGGCCGATGCCGCTCTGTCCGTTGCGATCACCGCGGGCCATGCGCGCGTAGACCGCGGCAATTTCTTCAGGGCTCATGCCTTCGCCGGGATCCTGCAGGGTGACCACGGCACGGTCGGATACGTTGATGGTGATGGTGCCGCGGCCACTGTTTTCGATGGCGTTGCGCAGCAGGTTGCCGATCGCGGCCTGGACAACGCCGAGCGGCGCGATGATGTCCACGTTGGCCAGGCCCTGCACGGCGATCTGCAGGTCCTTGTCGCCCATCAGGTGGCGATGGTCTTCGATGATGTCCGGCACCAGCTGGTCCAGCGGGATGCGTTCCTTCAACGCGGCCAGGCGCGCCGGTTCGCGCGCGAGTACCAGCAGCAGCTGGATAAGCTGCTCCACGCCCTGGGCGGTGCGGTGCACGCGCTGCATCTGCTGGCGCGCACGGTCGGGCAGCGCGGGCTGCTCCAGCGCCAGTTCGGCGGCGCCGGTGATCACCGCGATGGGGGTGCGCAGTTCGTGGCTGGCGGTGCTGATGAACACCCGTTCGCGTTCCACGAACTGTTCGTTGCGGGCCAGGTAGTCGTTGAGTGCGGCGGCGATGACGTACAGCTCGGAACTGCCGCGCGGGTCGACTTCGACGCGCTGGCCAACCACGCCGGGCTTGAGGCCGTCGATATGCCGGGCCAGAGACCGCAGCGGGCTGACCAGGCGGCTGACGCCGAACGAGGCCATCACTACCGTCACTACGATCATCACCACGCTGGCCAGCATCACCCAGCGGGTGGCGAATTCTTCCAGGTCGTGGAAGTCGTTGATGTCCAGCACCAGTGCAAGCCGGCCCTGCCCGGCGGTGTCGCGCACCATCACCGCGCTGGCGCGGCCGGCGATTTCCACGCCGTCGTGCAGGCCCGGATGCAGGGTGCGCAGGATCGGCGGAACACCGGGACTGCCATCGACGGTGAACAGGCGCAACGTGTCCGAGTCCTGCCAGCGGTAGTGCGGTTCGTGTTCGATGTGGCTGACGATGCTGTCCAGTTCGGAGTTCAACAGTGCGCGCCACGCCGAATGCTCGGCATGCTCGTGCACGTAGTTGCCCACGCTGAACACCGCCAGCGAGATCAACGCCAGGTAGCCCAGCAGCCACCAGACCAGCCGCCGGTGCAGCGGCGCGGGCTTACGCAGTTTCATCGTGGCCTTCGGTGGCCGGCGCACCCAGGCGATACCCCACGCGCGGCAGGGTATGGATGAGCTTGTGCTGGAACGGACCGTCCACGCTGCGGCGCAGTTCGTAGATGTGGGAACGCAGCAGGTCGCCGTCGGGCAGCTCATCGCCCCACAGCGCGAACTCCAGCTGCTGGCGGGTGACCGCCGCCGGGCTGGCGCGCATCAGCACTTCCAGCAGCTTGCGGCAGGCCGGGTACAGGTGCAGGGCCTGGCCGTCGCGCTGCGCTTCCAGCGTGGCCAGGTCCAGGGTGAGATCGGCTACTTCCAGCACCTTGCGCGGGTTGCGCCCCTGCGCGCGCACGCGCAGCGCTTCCAGCCGGACTTCCAGTTCCGGCAGGGCGAACGGCTTGGTCAGGTAGTCGTCGGCGCCGGCGCGGAAGCCGGCGATCTTGTCGGGCAGTTCGTCGCGCGCGGTGAGCATGATCACCGGCACTTCCGAACCGTGCTCGATTCGCAGGCGGCGCAGCACGTCGGGGCCTTCCATGCGCGGCAGCATCCAGTCCAGGATCAGCGCGTCGTAGCTCTGGGTGGCGGCCAGGTGCAGGCCGGTGACGCCATCGGGGGCGACGTCGAGGACATGGCCACGCGCTTCGAAATACTCGAACAGGTTGGCGACCAGTTGGCGGTTGTCTTCAATGACCAGGAGCCGCATGCGTCGGGAACTCGGGAGTGATACCGCCATGGTAGCCCGTGGAATGTCGGAATCCGGTCGCAATCGCCCCGGTTCGACGCCTTTCTTACATCGGCTGGGCGACAGTGCGGGCTTTCCAACCGATCCCTTGCCCTTGCAGACGATCCTGACCCGCCATCGGTGGCGACTGCTGACCTGCCTCGCCCTGCTGTTGGCCCTTGCCGCAGGGATCGGACTGCGCGCCCCTACCCCGCCGGATGAGCCCCGTTTCGTGCTGGCCGCCCGGGCCATGGTCGAGACCGGCCAGTGGCTGCTGCCCCACCGGGGCAGCGAACTGTACGCCGAAAAGCCGCCGGTGTTCATGTGGATCCAGGCGGCGACCTACCAGGTCATCGGGAACTGGAACCTGGCCTTCCTGCTGCCCTCGCTGCTGGCCGCGCTGGCCACGTTGTGGCTGAGCTGGGATCTGGCGCGGCGCCTGTGGAACCGGCGAATCGCCTGGTGGGCGCTGCTGGCGCTGGCCAGCTGCCTGCAGTTCGGGCTGATGGCCAAGCGTGCGCAGATCGACATGGTGCTGGTCGCGCTTACCACCCTGTCGTTGTGGGCGCTGCTGCGCCACCTGCTGGAACGGCCGAACACGCTGATGCTGTGGGTGGCCGGGTTCGCCGCGGGTCTCGGCACGGTCACCAAGGGCGTGGGCTTCCTGCCGCTGCTGGTGCTGCTGCCGTGGGCGCTGTGGCGCTGGAAAGGCCAGCCGCGGCCTGGCGCTGCCCTGCCCCGAGCGCGTTCACTGCTGTGGCTGATACCGGCATTCCTGCTCGGCACCGCCGTGTGGCTGGGCCCACTTGGGATCGCGCTGCTCAATGACCCCTCGCCGGAGCTGCAGGGCTATGCGCGCGAACTGCTGTTCAAGCAGACCGGCACCCGCTATGCCAATGCCTGGCACCACGTGCAGCCGGCCTGGTACTACCTGCAGGTGATCGCCACGCTGTGGCTGCCCGGCAGCCTGCTGCTGCCCGCGCTGGTTCCGGCGTGGTGGAGGCGCCTCAAGCGCCTGGATGGGCGCTACTGGCTGCTGCTGGGCTGGGCGCTGCTGGTGCTGCTGTTCTTCAGTGCCAGCCCCGGCAAGCGCGAGGTCTACATCTTCCCGATGCTGCCGGCGCTGTGCGTGGCCGCCGCCCCGCTGCTGCCGGGACTGCTGCGCCGGCCCGGTCCGCGCTGGCTGCTGCTGGCCTACGTGCTGGTGCTGGGCGCGGCGGCGCTGGGGATCGGCGCGCAGTTGCTGGGCGACGGTGCCTGGGCGCATGCGCAGCTGGCCAAGCGCGGCATGCCGGAAACCCTGCTGCCGGTACTCGGGGCGTGGCTGCTCGGATTCGGCATTGTGGTGCTGCTGTTGGCCGCCTGGCTGCGCCAGCGGCGCGCCGGCACGCTCGCGGTGCTGACTGCCGTGTTGCTGTGGAACCTGCACGGCTGGGGCCTGATGCCTGCATTGGGTCCGTACAGTTCTTCATCGGCATTGATGCAGCAGGTCGGCGAGCGGATCGGCCCGTCGGCCGAGCTGGGCGCGCTGGCCTGGCGCGAGCAGAACCTGCTGCAGGCCGACCGGCCGGTGACCGACTTCGGGTTCAAGCGCCCCTGGGACGAACAGTGGCATGACGCTGGCCCGTGGCTGGCGCAGGCGCCGCACAACCGCTGGCTGCTGGTGCTGGAACAGGCGATCAGTCCGTGCGTGGATCGCGCGCAGGCAGTGATGATCGGCAGTGCCAACCGCAACCGCTGGTGGCTGGTACCCGGCACGGCATGGAATGCAGCCTGCCACGCGGAACTGTCCAAGGATGCAGCCGCCGGCGTGGACGATGGTGACTGAATCGCGGATGCACAGCGCGGCCGATTAACGCGCGGGGAACATCGCTCCGACCGGTCTCCGACACGCCGCTGACGACCATGGCGCCGGTTTCCCCGCCGGCCCTGCCTGATGCTTCCTGCCTCCCCTGCCCTTGTCCCGCTTGCTTCCGATGCGCCCGCGCAGGTGTCCGGTTTCCTGCGCCGCCATCTCGCTTGGCCGCTGCTGGCCGTGCTGGCCACCAGTGCCGTGCTGATGGTGGGCGGGGGCGACCAGTGGCTTGCGGACCAGCTGTTCCGCATGGAAGGCCATCACTGGCTCCTGCAGAACGCATGGGCCACCAGCCAGCTGATCCACAAGGGTGGCAAGTGGCTGAGCGCAGCGGCAACGCTGCTGGCCATCGTGCTGTGCTTCCACGCCTGGCGCCACGAACGCACGGCCGCATGGCGCTGGCCGCTGCTATACCTGGTAATGGCCGTCGCGCTGGGCACCGGCGTGGTGTCGCTGCTGAAGTCGCTCACCAACATGGATTGCCCGTGGGACCTGGCGCGCTACGGCGGCCTGCGCGAGTACGTAGGCCTGTTCGCCACCCGCCCGCACGGCATGCCGCGCGGGGTGTGCTTCCCGGCGGGGCATTCCAGCGCCGGGTTTGCCTGGGTGAGCCTGTACTTCTTCGCGCTGCTGGTGCGCCCGGCATGGCGATGGCGCGGCCTTGCCGTGGGGCTGGTCGCCGGCGGCGTGTTCGGCGCCGCGCAGCAGCTGCGCGGCGCGCATTTCCTGTCGCATGACCTGTGGACGCTGGCGACCTGCTGGACGGTGTCGCTGCTGTTGTTCCTGCTGGTACGCCGCATCACCGCCCGCGGAGTCCGCGCATGAACACCCTCGCATCGCACATGCCGCGCCTTGCCTCGCTGTCAGCCCTGCGCCACTGGCGCCCGACCTGGTCCACCGAAACCCTCATCGCGCTCACCAGCATGTTCTTCGCGCTGGCCTGCAACGGCCTGTTCTGGCACAGCGCGATGGCCACCCATCCGGGCAGCCTGCGCTTCGGCCTTTCGCTGCTGTTGCTGCTGGTCGGCGCGCACAGCCTGCTGATGGGCCTGCTGGTGTGGCGCTGGAACGCAAAGGTGATGATCGGCGTGCTGCTGCTGGGCACGGCGATGGCCGCCCATTACATGGGCAGTTACCACATCTACCTGGATGCGGACATGCTGCGCAACGTGCTGGCGACTGACCACAAGGAAAGCCGCGAACTGATCACTCCCAGCCTGATCGCCCCGCTGGTGCTGCTCGCGGCGCTGCCGATGGTCGTACTGTGGCGCGTGCAGCTGCTGCGCCGCAGCTGGGGCAAGGCACTGCTGTGGCGTGGCGGCTTCCTGCTGCTGTCGGCCGCCACCGCACTGGGCGGTTCGCTGCTGTCGTTCCAGGAAATGTCGGCGCTGATGCGCAACCAGCGCGAGGTGCGCTACCTGGCCACGCCGGGCAATTACCTGCTGGGCCTGCCCAAGGCGCTGCGCGGCGACAACCCGATCCAGCGCGCACCGAAGCTGCCGATCGGGCTGGATGCCAAGGCCACCCCGCGCGCTGCCGACAGCAAGCCGCGGCTGCTGGTGATCGTGATGGGCGAAACCGCGCGTGCGCAGAACTGGGGCTTGAACGGCTACGCCCGGCAGACCACGCCGCAGCTGGCGCAGACCAGTGCGATCAACTTCCCGGACATGCATTCGTGCGGTACCAGCACGGAAGTGTCGCTGCCCTGCCTGTTCTCGCCCTATGGCCGCCACGATTACGATGAGAAGAAGATCCGCGCGCACCAGTCGCTGCTGCACGTGCTCGACCACGCCGGCATCGGCACGCTGTGGCGCGACAACCAGTCCGGCTGCAAGGGCGTGTGCGAAGGGCTGCCGATGCAGGCACTGGACGATGCAACGCATCCCACCCTGTGCGCCAACGGGCGTTGCATGGACGAGATCCTGATCGACAACCTCGCCGAACAGGTCCGTGCAACGCCGGGCGACCGGGTGGTGGTGCTGCACCAGCTGGGCAACCACGGCCCGAGCTACTTCGAGCGCTACCCCACCCGCTTCCGCCACTTCACCCCGACCTGCGACACCCCGGACCTGGGCAAGTGCAGCCGCGAGGAAATCACCAACAGCTACGACAACGCGCTGCTGTACACCGACCAGCTGCTGGCCCACACCATCGGCACGCTGCAGGGCATGCAGGATTACGACACGGCGATGATCTATCTGTCCGACCATGGCGAATCGCTCGGCGAGAAGGGCCTGTACCTGCACGGGGTGCCGTACGCGATCGCCCCGCAGGAACAGACCCGGGTGCCGATGACGATGTGGTTCTCGCCCGGCTTCGCCGCCAGCCGCGGGCTGGACCTGGCCTGCGTGCGGCGGCGCGCCAGCCAGTACACGGACCATGACAACGTGTTCCCGTCGGTACTGGGCCTGATGCAGGTGAAGACCGCGCTGTACGAGCGCGACCGCGACCTGTTCGCCGGCTGCGGGCGCTGACGGGACCTGTGGCCCTTGCGGTGCGGCGGCAGCCCCACTAGCCTTCGCCGGTCTGTCACCACCCAAGGATGTCCCCGTGAACCACCGCCCGCTCCTGCTGGCCCTGGCTGTCGGTGCTGCCGCACTGACGCTGGCGGCCTGCCAGAAGGAATCGTCCCCCACCACCGCACCGGCCGCAGGCACCACCGCGCCGACCGAGACCGCGGACCAGTTCATCGCCCGCGTCAACGCCGAGTACAAGGCCCTGTACCCGGAAATGACCTCGGCCCAGTGGCTGTCCTCGACCTACATCAATGACGATTCCGAGCGCGTGGCGGCCAAGGCCAACGAACGCTGGCTGACCATCCTCAACGGCTGGATCGCCCAGGCCGGCAAGTACGACGGCCAGCCGATGAGCGAGGACACCAAGCGCCAGATCCACCTGCTCAAGCTGATGACCGCCATGCCGGCCCCGCGCGACCCGGCCAAGCTGGGCGAGCTGACCCGCATCGCCAGCCGCATGGAAGGCGCGTACGGCTCGGGCAAGTACTGCACCGACGAGGCCAACCCGGCCACCTGCCGCCAGCTGGGCGACCTGGAAGAAGTGCTGGCCAGCAGCCGCGACTACGACAAGCAGCTGGACGCCTGGCAGGGTTGGCACGCCACCACCAAGCCGATGCGCGCCGACTACCAGCGCTTCGTCGGCCTGGTCAACGAAGGCGCCAAGGAAATGGGCTTCGCCGATGCCGGGCAGATGTGGCGCAGCGGCTACGACATGCCGCCCGAGCAGATCGGCCCGGAAACCGACCGCCTGTGGGAACAGGTCAAGCCGATGTACGAGCAGCTGCACTGCTACGCCCGCACCAAGCTGGACGGCACCTACGGCAAGGACAAGGCCGAAACCGAAGGCGGCCTGATCGCCGCGCACCTGCTGGGCAACATGTGGCAGCAGGACTGGTCCAACCTGTGGGACCAGCTTGAGCCGTACCCGGGCGCAGGCAGCCTGGACATCACCGCTGCGCTGGAAAAGCAGTACCAGGCCAACCTGAGCGGTGCACTGGCCAAGGCCGGCGGCAGCAACGCGAACGTGGAAGCGCTGTACAAGGCGCAGCGTGAGGCCGAACTGCGTACTGCCAAGCAGATGACCGAACGCGCGCAGGACTTCTACGTGTCGCTGGGCATGCCGGCGCTGCCGAAGTCGTACTGGGACAAGACCCAGTTCATCAAGCCGCTGGACCGCGACGTGGTCTGCCACGCCAGTGCGTGGGACATGAACATGGAAGGCGACGTGCGCACCAAGATGTGCATCAAGCCGACCGAGGAAAACTTCACCACGATCTACCACGAGCTGGGCCACATCTATTACGACCTGGCCTACAACCCGCTGCCGCCGCTGTTCCAGGGCGGTGCCAACGATGGCTTCCACGAAGCGATCGGCGACACCATCGTGCTGGCGATGACCCCGCAGTACCTCAACTCGATCGGGCTGGTCGACAAGCCGCAGGAAAGCCGCGAGGCCACCATCAACGCGCAGATGCGCATGGCCCTGAGCGGCGTGTCGTTCCTGCCGTTCGGCCTGATGATCGACCGCTGGCGCTGGGGCGTGTTCGATGGCTCGATCACCCCGGACCAGTACAACAAGGCGTGGTGGGACCTGAAGGCCAAGTACCAGGGCGTGGCCCCGGCCTCGGCGCGCGGCGAGGAGTTCTTCGATCCGGGCGCCAAGTACCACGTGCCGGGCAATACCCCGTACACCCGCTACTTCCTGGCGCGCATCCTGCAGTTCCAGTTCTACAAGGGCCTGTGCGACGCGGCCGGCTACAAGGGCCCGCTGCACCAGTGCAGCTTCTACGGCAACAAGGAAGCCGGCCAGAAGTTCTGGGCGATGCTGAGCAAGGGTGCCAGCCAGCCGTGGCAGGCCACGCTGAAGGAAATCACCGGCGGCGACAAGCTCGATGCCGGCCCGATGATCGAGTATTTCACCCCGGTCAACGAGTGGCTCAAGCAGCAGAACCAGGGCCAGATGTGTGGCTGGCAGCCGCCTGGCGCGGCGGCAGCGCCGAAGGCCCCGTAAACGAAAAAAACCGGCCAATGGCCGGTTTTTTTCTGCGCGGTCGGTTGTCAGGATTTGGGTTTCAGCGACGCGGCCAACTCGGTCTTGAACTGCTCGAAATCCTTGCCGTCGGCCTTGGCTTCGGCGTGCGCGGCGTCTTTCAATGCATCCGAATACACCAGGCGCACCGGCGTTCCCTGGCGCTCGTGCAGTTCGGCGGCCTGCATGATCAGCGCCAGCACGCGGGCGGCACTGGGGGTCTGCCCGGCAATGCGGCCGTCCATGCCCAGCACCCATTCGCCATCGCGGCGCACCACGCCGGCCAGCAGCGTGCGTTGCTGGTCGCGCAGTTCGGCATGTGGCTCCACCGGCGACGCATTGGCCTTTTCACGGTTGGCCGCTTCGGTTTCGCGGCGCTTGCGCAGGTCACGGCGCAGCTTGGAGGTGGTCGACATCAGCGGGACTTCCGGACTTCAACAGATGGGGAAAGGATAACGCACCGGCTCAGGCCAGGCCGGCCAGGGCCTCGCGGCGGCGTTCGCAGCGACGCTCCCAGAACCAGAAGCTGGCGCCGATGGCGAAGAAGCCGGCATAGCCCAGCGCCAGGTGCAGCGGAGTGTGGCTGAGCATCGGCGACACCACCCCGGCCACCACGGTGTTGATCATCAGCTGCAGGAACATCTGCATCGACGAGGCAAGACCGCGCTGGTGCGGGTACATATCCAGCACCGCAAGCGCCAGGATCGGGAAGATCAGCGCCATGCCCACGCCACCGACGAAGATCGGCAGCACCGCCCAGGGCAGGGCGATCTGGTCCACCGCCAGCACATAGGCCAGGTTGGCCAGCGCCGATACCGCGCACAGGCTGAAGCCGATCCCAACCTGGCGGGCGGCGGTCATCCGCCCGGCCATGCGCCCGGAGAGGAACGAGCCCGTGGTCATGCCGCCGATGGTGGGAATGAACAGCCAGGCAAAACCGCCCTCGCCCAACTGCAGGTGCTGCATCACGAACACCGGTGCCGAGGCGATGTACAGGAAAATACCGGAGAAATTGAACGCGCCTGCTGCCGCCAGGCGCAGCAGGCGCGGGTTGGTGCCCATCTGCAGGTAGCTGCGCAGCAGCGCGCGGGTGGACAGCGGGGTGCGGGCTTCCACCGGGTGGGTCTCCGGCAGCCACTTGCCGGTGGCGGCGAGCAAGACCAGCGCGAACACCACCAGGAACCAGAAAATCAGCGGCCAGTCGCCGCCGCCGAGCAGGATCCAGCCGCCGATGATCGGCGCGATCGCCGGGGCGATGCCGAAGATCATCGAGACCTGGCTCATCAGCCGCTGCGCGTCGGCGCCATGGTAGAGGTCGCGGATCACCGCCCGGCCGACGATCACGCCTACGCCGGCGGTGACGCCCTGCAGCGCGCGGAACACCAGCAGCGTGGTCAGGTCGCGCGACAGCGCGCAGCCGATCGAGGCGGCGATGAACAGCACCAGCCCGCCCAGGATCACGCGGCGGCGGCCGAACGCGTCCGACAGCGGGCCGTGCGCCAGGCTCATCAGGCCGTAGAACAGCAGGTACACGCTCACGGTCTGCTGCACCGCCACCTGGTCGACCTGCATGCGTTCGCCCAGCAGCAGGAACGCCGGGAAAATGGTGTCGATCGAGAACGGGCCGAACATGGCCAGCCCGGCAAGCAGCAGGGCCAGGCGGCGGTTGGAGGGCGGAGCGGGTGTCATCGGGTCTTCCGTCAGCGGCCGTGCGAACGCACGGAAGGCGCCGGCCGCAGCCTGCGGTGGCGCCTGATGAATACGAGGATGCAGCCATGATAGGCCGTCCGCCTGCCTGGCACCATGCCCGGCGCCCGGTTATGGCGCGGTCGGCGCCCCCTGTTCATGTGCCGGACGGGCGTTGCCGGCCGGGCCGCTGGGCTATAATCGCCGGGCTACATGGTGGGAGAAGCGGCGCTTTGTGTTGAAGCACCCGCTGCCGAAGGCGCAACGCCCGTAATCGCTCAGGCCCGATACCACCCGCACCAAAACTCTGGAGAGACCGGCCAGTGCCGGCGCCGAAGGGGCACGAAGCACGCAGCCGCGCGCTTTTAAACTCTCAGGCAAAAGGACAGAGGGGCACCCAGGAAGACCGCAGGGTCCGGTGGATCGTTGTCGCCCATGACACGCCCCGTCCGCGCTTCCGAACGTGCGTGCCCACTCTTTTGGATGCCAGCCATGTCCCAGAACACCCCTACCCTGCGCGAGCTTGAACACCACCACGCGTTCGTTGAACGCCACATCGGCCCCAACGACGCCGAAATCGCGCAGATGCTCGACGTGGTCGGCCACGCCTCGCTGGACGCACTGACCGACGCCATCGTGCCGTCGGGCATCAAGTCGCCGGCCGCGCTGGCGCTGCCCAGCTCGCTGACCGAAGTGGAAGCGCTGGCCAAGATCCGCACCATCGCCGACAGGAACCAGGTGTTCCGCACCTTCATCGGCCAGGGGTACTACGGCACCCTCACCCCGAACGTCATCCTGCGCAACGTGCTGGAAAACCCGGCGTGGTACACCGCCTACACCCCGTACCAGGCCGAGATCTCGCAGGGCCGCATGGAAGCGCTGATCAACTTCCAGACCCTGTGCGCCGACCTGACCGGCATGGAGATCGCCAACGCCTCGCTGCTGGATGAAGCCACCGCCGCGGCCGAAGCGATGACCCTGGCCAAGCGTTCGGCCAAGTCCAAGTCCGACACCTTCTTCGTGCACGACGCCGTGCACCCGCAGACGCTGGAACTGCTGCGCACCCGCGCCGAGCCGATGGGCATCGTGCTGCGCGTGGGCACCCCGGCCGAAGCCATGGAAGCCGAAGCCTACGGCGTGCTGCTGCAGTACCCGGATACCTTCGGCCACATCGGCGACTACAAGGCGCTGGCCGATGCCGTGCACGCCCGTGGTGGCCTGGTGGCCGTGGCCACCGACCTGCTGGCGCTGACCCTGATCGCCGCCCCCGGCGAATGGGGCGCGGACATCGTGGTGGGCAATTCGCAGCGCTTCGGCGTGCCGTTCGGCTTCGGCGGCCCGCACGCGGCCTTCATGGCCTGCCGTGATGCCTACAAGCGTTCGATGCCCGGCCGCCTGATCGGCGTGTCGGTCGATGCGCAGGGCAATGCGGCCTACCGCCTCACCCTGCAGACCCGCGAACAGCACATCCGCCGCGAGAAGGCGACTTCCAACATCTGCACCGCGCAGGTGCTGCTGGCGGTGATGGCCTCGATGTATGCGGTGTACCACGGCCCGGAGGGCCTGACCCGCATCGCCCGCCGCACCCACCGCCTGGCCGCGATCCTGGCTGCCGCGCTGCGCACGGCCGGCATCAACGTCGGCGAGCAGTTCTTCGACACCCTGCACGTCAAGGACATCGACGCGACCGCGATCCATGCCAAGGCCGCCGCCGCCCGCATCAACCTGCGCGCGATCGACAGCGAAGCGGTCGGCATCAGCCTGGACGAAACCACCACCCGCGCCGACATCGTCGCGCTGGGCCAGCTGTTCGGTGCCAGCGTGGATGTGGAAGCACTGGACGCGGCCACCGCCGATGCCCTGCCGGCCGGCCTGGTGCGCACCAGCGCGTTCCTGACCCACCCGGTGTTCAACACCCACCACAGCGAACACGAGCTGCTGCGCTACCTGCGCTCGCTGGCCGACAAGGACCTGGCGATGGATCGCACCATGATCCCGCTGGGCAGCTGCACCATGAAGCTCAATGCCACCGCCGAGATGATCCCGGTGACCTGGCCGGAGTTCGCCAACATCCACCCGCTGGCCCCGGCCGACCAGGCCCTTGGCTACAAGGAACTGATCGACGGGCTGGAAGCGATGCTGGTCGAGTGCACCGGCTATGACGCGGTGAGCCTGCAGCCGAACTCCGGCGCGCAGGGCGAGTACGCCGGCCTGCTGGCGATCCGCGCCTACCACCGCTCGCGTGGCGAAGGCCATCGCGACGTCTGCCTGATTCCCGATTCGGCGCACGGCACCAACCCGGCCTCCGCGCAGATGTGCGGCATGAAGGTAGTGGTGACCAAGACCGACGGCAATGGCAACGTGGATGTGGAAGACATCCGCATCAACGCCGAGAAGTACAGCGACCGCCTGGCCGCGATCATGATGACCTACCCCTCCACGCACGGCGTGTTCGAGGAAGAAGTGGTCGAGATCTGCGAGATCATCCACAAGCATGGCGGCCAGGTGTACACCGACGGCGCCAACATGAACGCCCTGGTCGGCGTGGCCAAGCCCGGCAAGTGGGGCTCGGACGTGTCGCACCTGAACCTGCACAAGACCTTCTGCATTCCGCACGGCGGCGGCGGCCCGGGCGTGGGCCCGTGCGCGGTCAAGTCCCACCTTGCCCCGTTCCTGCCGGGCAAGCTCGGCGACAACGGCCCGGTGGGCATGGTCAGCGCGGCCAGCTTCGGCAGCGCCTCGATCCTGCCGATCAGCTGGATGTACATCACGCTGATGGGTACCGAAGGCCTGCGCAAGGCCACCCAGGTGGCGCTGCTCAACGCCAACTACATCGCCAAGCGCCTGGCCCCGCACTTCAAGACGCTGTACACCGGCCGCAACGGGCTGGTGGCGCACGAGTGCATCCTGGACGTGCGGCCGCTGGAGAAGACCTCCGGCGTGGGGGCTGAAGACGTGGCCAAGCGCCTGATCGACTTCGGCTTCCACGCCCCGACCCTGAGCTTCCCGGTGGCCGGCACGCTGATGGTGGAGCCGACCGAAAGCGAATCGCTGCACGAACTGGACCGCTTCATCAACGCGATGATCCAGATCCGCGAGGAAATCGCCGCGATCGAAGACGGCCGCCTGGACCGCGAGGACAACCCGCTCAAGCATGCACCGCACACTGCGACCGCGGTGTCGGCCAGCGAGTGGTCGCACGCCTACCCGCGTGAACTGGCCGCCTTCCCGCTGGCCAGCCTGCGCCAGCAGAAGTACTGGCCGCCGGTGGCACGCGTGGACAACGTCTACGGCGACAAGAACGTGATGTGCGCCTGCATCCCGGTCGACGCGTACAAGGAAGACGAGGGCGTGGAGGTCTGATCCTCCTGCCTGGTTGAAACGAAAACGGCCCGCGAGAGCGGGCCGTTTTTGTTGGCGGGTGCATGCACTCCTGCGCCCTGATCCAGCGTGAACTACTTCACCATGTACTTTTCAAAGACCGCCAAGGTCTCCGGTGATCCAGAATCACCGGCCCTCTTGTGCGGCGTGTTACCAAAACGGTCGCGCGCAAGCGGGTCTGCCCCCCATTCAAGCAGAAGTTCGCACATTTCCGTTTTCCCGTGCCACGCAGCCCAACGTAGCGGCGTTTCCATTTCACCCCGCGACCCTATGTTCGGATTGGCTCCGGCCTGCAGAAGCAAGCGCGCCATATCGACCAGGTCACGGTACACGGCGTTGGCAAGCACGGTTCTTCCTCCTGAATCCAGCACATCGAGTTCGGCGCCATGCCTGACCAGGCACGCAGCAACGCCTAGGTGGTTGTGATACGCCGCAGCATGGAGTGCCGAATCGCCATCGCCGCTGTGCAGGCTGGGATCGGCGCCCCACGAGATCAGTGCTTCCGCCACCTCGGTACGCCCGTGCAAAGCCGCATATGTCAGCGCACTGGTCCCGCCGCGCCACACACTGTCAACGATTGCCTTACCGTGCAATTTGTAAAGCTCGTCAAGCTTGCCCAGATCTCCCGCTATGGCGGCGCGGCTCCACGGTTTTGAATCCGGGTGCGAGCGTGCCTCGTCATACGCCTCAAACAACGACACCATCGAGGGCCTACTTGTGTCGTACATATAATTATCCCTCGCGTATTCCCGTGCAGCTATCCCACGCTTGTCCGGAAGGTCGGGCTTGATTCCCGGTTGCTCCAGAAGGATCTGGACAATGTGATTCAAGCGCAGCTTCACTGCGAGGAGCAGCGGCGTGGTTCCGTCGAAAGGACTGGCCAGATTGACGTCCGCGCCGCCAGCAAGCACCGCCTTGAGGGTCGGCAGGTTATTGCTCTCAATGGCCGATGCCAGCGTCGAGCGCCCGCTTGCGACAGCGTTCACATCGGCGCCAGCGTTTACCAGCGTCTCAACGGCACGCGCGTTGCCACGCGCAGCGAACCAACGGAGCAATGCGGCCGGCGACGGCCCATCGCCGGAACATTCACCGTGGCGGCCAACAAGGATTTTTGCGACCTCCACGCTGCCGCGGGTGGCGGCGACAAGCAGCGCCGTATTCTCCTCACCATCAATCGCCGAAGCGTCGAATCCCGTCTCCAGCAATGCGTCAATCACCCTGGGAAGGTCATCGTTCGCGGCCTTGAACCAAAGCGCGGTCCGAGCTGTGCCGTCCATCCGCTCAAGCATATCGACCACCTCCTGCCGCAGGGCCCGCGACGTACCCGCCATCGCGTCGAGTCCAGCGGCATCGAGCCGACCCCATTTCTGCTCTCGCATCTCGGGGGGCAGCCACACGAAGGCCCCCTGCGGATTGGTCTGGCCTACGTGATCCGCGCCCGTGCCGATAGGCTGGAGCGGAGAGGGAGCGTTTGCGAGACTCTTCAGCGTGGACAGCTGAATCTGCTGCCCCTGCTCAGGCGCAAGGGACTGGGTTCCAGCGATGGTGGTAGCGGGGGCTACGCCGCCCGTAGCTTGCATTGGCATATCAAAACGGTTCCGTGTGTACTGTCCGCGCCGGCCCGTGCTGGGCGGAACGCTGAAGGTGGGGCGCACACTCTCCCTCGCCTCTACCGCGGACGCTTCCAAAGAAGCCTCATCAGAGGCGTCTGACTGCAGCAAATATAGCGGCCGCCGCTGGCACTCGTGGACAACGGCTGCATCGGGAATCCGCATGCAGTACAGGATGACAAATATCGGGAAGTCCCCTGGCGCACATGCCGTTACGGTTGCCGGTCACTCCTCTGGAACGTCCCGCATGATTCCCAAAGATCTGCTCCCGCCAGGGCTCATGGCCCTTACCTCGACGCCGCCGGGTCCATCGCGCCCACATGCCCCTGGAGAGGGTGGCGCGATGACGTTGACCATGTTGCAGAATGCGCTGAGCGACTTGCAGACGCCGAAAGCGGCATCAACTGACGCATATACAGCGGCTGGAGACATTGCGACGCCAGCGGCCGCGCCCTCGACCGCATCCCCCCAGCTCCGCGAAAAGGCCGTCCATCTGTTCGATCAGCTGTCCGAGCCAACCCGCAGCCGCGAGGAAAAGAGCAAGATGTTGCTCCTGGCCATCACCAACGGCATCGACAACATCAATGCCCAGGATCTACGCAAGGGCACCGGCATGGAGAAGTGGTCGCTGCTGCATCATGCCATCCACATGGGCGATACCCCGATTCTGAACGCCCTGCTTGGTGCGGAGCACATCCGGGTCCACACCCGCGACAAGGCTGGCTCTTCGCCATTGCACCATGCCGCCACCCTTGGTGATGTCGCTGCGGTGAAAGCGTTGCTTGACAAGTATCGTCGCATGCATGCGGATGATCCTGCATCGCTCAAGAGCTTCGTAAACAGCACCAACGGTGCCGCACGCACCCCGATGCACCTGGCCGCCACGTCGCCCCACCCTGCCGCCACGATGCAGCTGCTGTTCGACGCAGGCGCAGCGGTGGACCCGACCACGCGGTCCGGAATGAGCACGCCGCTGAGTTATGCGGTCAAGGCCTACGGCGAGAATCCGCAGTCCAGCCTGGAAGCCGTCACCTGGCTGATCGGAAACGGCGCTGACCCCAATGCCTCCATTCTGATCAACAAGACAAACCGATCCGTAGCGGCTGCCGAGGCGCTCGCAGACATCCCGGGCAACAAGACCTCACCGCTGGAAATCGCAAGGGGAAGCCAGTGGAGTGCGCTGGCCGACATCATGTGCCCGCGCACGTCGCCCGATGAAACCAGCACGCCCTGGCTGACCCCCGATGGCACCCTGGACGTCAACGTACCCATCGCAGAACTGTTCCGCATGGTGGTAACGGTACCGGCCGGGCTGGATCATGTTGATGAACTGGCCAGGCTGTTCTGCAACGATGTATACGAGAACGCAGGGTACATTTATGAAAGCAGCGATGCCTACTACACCTGCGAGGATATTGGCAGAGCAGGGTACGACAACGATCTGGACCATGACGACCTGATGAGCGCCTCCCGCGAGCGCGTCGCCGACAACATCAGCGAGTGGATGGACGAAACATCACCATCGGTGGCCGAGCAGATTCGAACCCTCATGACTGCGGGTATCTCGAACACGGCGGATACGGCCTCTGGGATCGAGGGGTACGTCAGCAACGCGTTTCGGAGTTACACCCTGAAGATCATGGAGAAGACCGCAATGGAATGGTATGACTAGCATCACCCGTACGCAGCAAGGTTGGGAGGGGTAGCTTGGCCGTCGCTCCGTGCGCAGGTCCATTCACTCGACCCGCTGCTACAAGGAAGACGAGGGCGTTGAGGTCTGATCCTCCCGCTTGGCTGAAATGAATACGGCCCGCGAAAGCGGGCCGTATTCATTTCACGCAACACCCATCCGGGATCAATCGACCTGGCGGTTGCGGCGCGCGCGGCGGGAAATTTCGCTGGTGATGGCGATCACCGCGGTGAGCGCGGCCATCGACAGGAACTGCACGCGGGTGTGCGCTTCGGAGAGCAGCAGGCCGAAGATCAGTGCCAGCACGCACAGGCCGAGCACGGTCAGGTACGGGTAGCCGGCCATGCGGAACGGCAGGCGGGTGCCGTCGCGGTTGGCGCGGTGGCGCAGGATCAGTTGCGACAGCAGCGAGATCGTCCACACCAGCAGGCAGGTGGAGCCCACGATGTTCAGCAGCACCGGCAGCACCTTGTCCGGGAACACCAGCTCCATCACCGTGGCAGCGAAGCCGAACAGCACGCTGGCCAGCACCGCGATGATCGGCACGTGGCGCGGGTCGGTCCATCCCAGCACCGCCGGGGCTTCGCGGCGGCGCGCCAGCGAATACATCATGCGCGAGGCGCCATACAGGTTGGCGTTGAGCGCCGACAACAGTGCGATCACCGCGATCAAGGTGATGGCCGTGGCCGCCCCCGGAATGTTGGCCACCTGCAGCACCGCGGCGAACGGCGACTTCAGCGCTTCGCTGGTCCACGGCACCACGGCGATGATCACGCTCAGCGAGCCGATGTAGAACACCAGGATGCGCCAGGCCACGGTGCGGATGGCACGGGCAATGCTGCGCTCGGGGTCTTCGGTTTCGGCCGCGGCCACCGCCACGATTTCGGTGCCGCCGAAGGCGAACACCACCACCAGCAGCGCGGCACCGATCCCGGCCAGCCCGTTGGGGGCGAAACCGCCGTGTTGGGTGAAGTTGCTCAGGCCCGGCGACGCCACGTCCGGCAGCCAGCCCATCAGCAGCGCCACGCCAATCAGGATGAACGCGATGATGGCGGCCACCTTGAGGATCGCGAACCAGAACTCGAATTCGCCGAAGTTCTTCACCCCCAGCAGGTTGATCGCGGTGAAGAACAGCATGAATGCCAGCGCCGCCATCGGTACCGGGATCACCGGCCACACCGTGGCCAGCAGGCCCGCCGCACCGACCGCTTCGGCAGCGATCACGATCACCAGCTGCACCCACCACAGCCACCCCACCGTGGCACCGGCGGTGGCGCCCATGGCGTCGGCGGCGTACACCGAGAACGCGCCACTGGTCGGCTTGGCCGCAGCCATCTCGCCCAGCGCGTTCATCACGATGATCACCAGCGCACCGGCCACCAGGTAGGACAGCAGCACGGCCGGCCCGGCCGCCTGTACGCCCACCCCGGAGCCCAGGAACAGGCCGGCGCCGATGGCGCTGCCCAGGCCCATCATGATCAGCTGGCGGGGTTTGAGCGAGCTGCCGAGGCGGGTGTCGGCGGGTGCGGCGGCGGAGGCCGGAGTCTGGGATGCGGGCATCGGAATCGATTGGCGGGCAACAGGTGCGACACCATACCTTGTCCGGCCGGCGGACGGGATAGGGGCAGCGCCCCTGCCCCTGTAGTCAGGGCTCTGCGCGCTCTGCGATCTGGGCGCGATAGGCCCGCGGCGACACCCCGACCTCGGCCTTGAACTTGCGGGTGAACGCGCTCTGGTCGGTAAACCCGCAGGCCTGGCCGATGCTGGCGATGGTGTCGCTGCCATGCAGCAGATGCACCGCCATCTGGATGCGCAGCCGGGTCAGTACCTGCTGCGGGGTCATCTGGAACACCCTGCGGAAGGTGCGCTCCAGCTTGGACAGCGAAAACCCGGTGATATCCAGCAGGGTCTGCATGCGCACGTTCTCGGCGTAATGCGCGTTCAGGTGGGCCAGCGCCAGCCGCAGCTGTTCGTATTGGGTGCCCAGGCTGTCTTTCTGCCCCAGGTCGCGCGAGATCCCGATCAGCCCGCGGATCTGTCCGTCCACCAGCAGCGGCCGCTTGCAGGTCAGGCACCAGCCCGGCTCGCGGTTGGCGAACAGGTGCAGCTCCATCAGGTTCTCGATCACTTTGCCGGCCAGCACCTGCGCATCCTGGGTGGCGTAGTCCGCGCCCAGCCCCGTGGGGTAGATCTCGGCAGCGGTGCGCCCGATCACTTCCTTGCGCGACTTCAGCCCCAGCCGGCGCAGCATGGTCTGGTTGATGTGCGTGTAGCGCCCGTCGCGGTCCTTCATGAAGAACAGCACATCGGGAATCGCATCGAACAGGGCTTCGATGTCGGCAGGTTCAACGCGCATGCGGGGGCGGCAGGAGGATGGACACACCACCAAGGATACCTGCCTGGTTGCCGGCGTGAAGCGCAGGTGCATGCGCGACCGGGTTCTCCGACCGGCGATTAACGCCCCGCCCGCCACTGTGAGGCGTTGCATCCCCCTGCCAGCCCGGAGTCGCCTGATGGCCACCAGCAAGCCCCGCACCAAATCCGCCCCTCCCGCCGATCGCCGTGGCGAAGGCGACGAACTTCACCAGCAGGCCGGCGGTGGCCATCCGGCACTGACCACCAACCAGGGCATCCCGGTGGCGGACAACCAGAACTCGCTGCGCGACACCCCGCGCGGACCGACGTTGCTGGAAGACTTCATCCTGCGCGAGAAGATCACCCACTTCGACCATGAGCGCATTCCGGAGCGCATCGTGCACGCGCGCGGCAGCGCTGCGCACGGCTATTTCGAACTTACCCGTTCGCTGGAGGAATTCACCCGTGCGCGTGTGCTGACCGAAGTAGGCGTCC
This sequence comes from Stenotrophomonas sp. CFBP8994, assembly GCF_034044835.1. Taxonomy (NCBI): domain Bacteria; kingdom Pseudomonadati; phylum Pseudomonadota; class Gammaproteobacteria; order Lysobacterales; family Lysobacteraceae; genus Stenotrophomonas; species Stenotrophomonas sp. CFBP8994. The sequence continues at coordinate 752,282 of NZ_JAXCWT010000001.1, forward strand.
GCACGCCCGTGTTCACCCGTTTCTCCACCGTCGCCGGTGGTGCCGGTTCCGTGGACACCCCGCGCGATGTGCGCGGCTTCGCGGTGAAGTTCTATACGCCCGAGGGTAACTGGGACCTGGTGGGTAACAACATCCCGGTGTTCTTCATCCAGGACGCGATCAAGTTCCCCGACCTTATCCACGCGGTCAAGATGGAACCGGACCGTGCATTCCCGCAGGCCGCCAGCGCCCATGACACGTTCTGGGATTTCGTTTCGCTGATGCCCGAATCGATGCACATGATCATGTGGGCGATGAGCGACCGCACCATTCCGCGTTCGCTTCGCACCATCGAAGGCTTCGGCATCCACAGCTTCCGGCTGTTGAACGATGCCGGCGAATCCACCTTCGTGAAGTTCCACTGGCGGCCCAAGCTTGGGGTGCAGTCCACCGTGTGGGACGAGGCGGTGAAGCTGCAGGGGGCGGACAACGATTTCCACCGCCGCGACCTGTTCGAGGCGATCACTGCCGGTGACTTCCCCGAATGGGAGCTGGCGGTGCAGCTGTTCACCGAAGAAGAAGCCGAGGCGTTCCCGTTCGACCACCTGGATTCGACCAAGATCATTCCCGAATCGCTGGTGCCGCTGACCGTTGTCGGCCGGATGGTGCTGGACCGCTGGCCGGACAACTTCTTCGCGGAAACCGAGCAGGTCGCCTATTGCCCGGCCAACGTGCCGCCCGGCATCGATTTCAGCAACGACCCGCTGCTTCAGGGACGGCTGTTCTCGTACCTGGACACCCAGCTCAGCCGCCTGGGTGGGCCGAACTTCCACCAGATTCCAGTCAACGCACCCAAGTGCCCGTTCGCCAACCATCAACGCGACGGCCATATGCAGATGAACATCCCCAAGGGCCGGGTAGCATATGACCCCAGCTCGCTGCAGGGCGACAGCCCGCGCGAGACCGCTGATGGCTTCCCCAGCCATGCCACGCCGGCCGATGATGGTCGCAAGGGGCGCGTTCGTGCTGCCAGCTTCGCCGACCACTACAGCCAGGCGCGCATGTTCTTCCGCAGCCTGGAGGCGCCGGAGCAGGCGCACCTGGCCTCTGCGCTGGTGTTTGAATTGTCCAAGGTGGAAACGGTACCCGTGCGCGAGCGCACGGTGAGCCACCTGCGCAACATCGACGAGTCGTTGGCCAAACGCGTTGCCGACGGCCTGGCGATGCCCGCCCTGCCCGCCCCGGCCGCTACTGCCACTCCGGCCCAGGACCTGCCCAAGGCGCCGGAAGTGCGCATCATCGGCCGCACCAAGGACCTGCTCAAGGGCCGCTGCATCGGCATCCTGTTCGACGAAGGCTCCGACGCGGGGTTGATCGCAAACCTGCGCAAGGCAGCCGAGAAAGCCGGCGCGAAGGTGAAGCTGGTCGCGCCCAAGGTCGGCGGCGGCAAGCTGAGCGACGGCAGACTGCAGCCTGCGGATGGCCAGCTGGCCGGCACGCCCTCGGTGGTGTTCGACGCAGTGGCGATCGTACTGAGCACCGACGCCGCCAAGCGCCTGAGCAAGGAATCGGCCGCGATCGATTTCGCCGCGGACGCCTGGGCGCACCTGAAGGCCATTGCCGCCGATGACGGCGCCCAGCAGCTGCTCAAGACGGCGCGCGTTGGCAAAGACAATGGGGTGGTGGAAGCCGAAGACGCCAAGGGCTTCATCGCCGCCGCCGCCACCCGCCAGTGGGCGCGCGAACCCAAGGTCCGCACCCTCGCCTGACCCGTCCCGGCAGGAGCGGACAGTGGATCCGCTCCTGCCGGGCAACGTGTAGAGCGGACCTTTGGTCCGCTGCTCCCTGAAGAGAGGACGATTCCCATGCCGCGCGGAGACAAATCCAGTTACACCGACAAGCAGAAGCGCCAGGCCGAGCACATCGAGGAAAGCGAAAAAGCCGAGGGTCGCAGCGACGAAGCCGCCGAACGCATCGCCTGGGCGACTGTGAACAAGCAGGATGGCGGCGGCAAGAAACGGCCGGCGAAGAAGGCCTCCAAGGCATCCCGGTAGGGTTGGTTCCCAAACAACCGCCAGTACAGGTGCCACGCACATTGACGCATGGACCTGAAAATGAAACAGGTTTCCGCATCACCAACGCGTACGCCAGCGCACCACCACCGCGCCTGGCTAAGCGGCCCCCTGACCCGATGCAGGGTTTGGCCCGGCACCGCCTTGACGGACTGCGCGGTGGATGGGCGATACTCGCGCATCACCGCAGGATGCGAACAGGGGAACCACTTACATGAAAACTGCACGCACGCTGGCCTTGTTGGCCCTGCTGATGCCGTTGTCCGCACTGGCGCAGACGGCCCTGCACGATGGCCAGGGCAACGCGCTGCCCGACACGTCGTCGGCGAAATCCAGCGAAGGCTTCTCCGCGTCGATGGTGGTCACCGCAGACCCGGAATGGCAGCAGAAGTGGGAAAACCCGGTTAACGGGGTGCCGCGCTTCGAGCTGGCCACCGAGGTCAAGGAAGGCGGCTCGCTCTACATCCTGTCCTTCCTGACCAACCCGAAGCTGGACGCCGCCGGCATGGCGCAGGTGCGCTGCGACCTGCGCATCACCCGTCCCGACGGCAGCCTGAGCGGCGACGAGCACGACTTGCCCTGCTTCGTCACCCAGCTCGATACCGATCCCAACAGTGTCTATCTGTCTTCGGTAGGAATGAAGTTCACTGCTGAAGCGGGCGACCCCAAAGGGACTTGGACAGTGGCGATCAACGTGCGCGACACGCTGCGCAACGTAACTATTCCGCTGCAGTCTTCGTTCGAGATGCGCTGACCGCATCGGTGGGCGCGCTTGGAATTGGGTCGCGTTTGCACCGGCCCCTTCTTCATTCCAAAGCGGATCGCACCGCGTCACATGCCTCGATCAAGTCGAGTACCAACCGTTCGGTCACATCGAGGTGACCCTCGTACTCTGCAATGTTCCGCTGCTGGTGGCATTTGTCGAGAACGCGCCAGACCCCGGCTCCCATTCCAAGCGTGTGCGGAAGGAGCTGGAACACGAGATAACGGTGTGCCGGGCGAAAACCTTGCCGACGCAACGCTGCCAGGCATAGCGCGTGCGCTGCGTTGTAGGCTAGATCGAAACGACTCTCCAAGGAGAGTTCCGTGCGGCGCGCATCCAGAAGACGCGCTTTGCCAGACCGCAGCAGTCCGTCAATTTCGCGCGTGTCTGGCGGTTCGATGCTGAGTGATTTACCTGGCCCCGCCAGGTTGTGCAGCGCTGAGTTCATGCTCGCCTCCAATCACCCAGATTTTCGGCTGCGCCAGCACGCGCATCAAGAACGAATTTTCTTCGTGAATGCGTGCATTCCATTCATGGCGTGAATAGATGGTCGGATTGATCGGGCGCCCGAGCGCTTGCTGCGGTGTCTCCAAGTGCTGCATGACATCCGCGTAGCCCACTGTGTCGGAAACGATCATCAGATCGATATCGCTTCGTGCAGTGTCGCTCTGCTTGGCGACGGAACCGTATACGAAAGCAACGAGGATGTCGTCTGCGATGGGAAGCAACGCGTCTATAAGTGGACCAGCCAATCCGACGGTCTTGCGGATCATCGAGACGAGCTCGTGGTAGATGGGCGCGTCAGGGTTGGCCTGATAGCGCTTCTGATTTCCCGAGCGACGGACGGTCAGCAGACCTGCAGCGGTGAGCTTTGCGAGTTCACGCTGGACGGCGCCGGAGCCACCTCCGGTAGCTGTAATCAGTTCCGAGACGGCAAAGTCCCGATTGGGTTGACCGAAAATCAAGCCCAGGATTCGTTGCTGGGTTTGGGTGAAAAGGGCATCGGCCAAGCCGGAGCGTGGCGGTGGAGCTGTGACGGAGGTGGCCTTGTTACCCATATTGGGCATATTAATGCCCAATATGGGTATGTTCAAGTGCGCCAAGTAAAACGCAGAAGCCCCGCTTTCGCGGGGCTTCTGGTTGCCAGGCAGGGCCTGGCACTACGCCGGATGATGTCTGGCGTGGCCGGGCGCCTGGATCAGGCGAACGGGTCCTGCAGGACCATGGTGTGGTCGCGGTCCGGGCCGGTGGAGACGATGCTGATCGGGCAGCCGGCCAGCTCTTCCAGGGCACGCAGGTAGGCACGCGCGGCCGCCGGCAGCTTGTCCCACTCGGTGATGCCGTGGGTGTTCTCGTTCCAGCCCGGGAACTCCAGGTACACCGGGGTGCACTCTTCCCAGCCCTGCGCGTCCAGCGGCGCGTATTCGGTGCGCTTGCCACGGTATTCGTAGGCAATGCAGACCCTCAGCTTTTCCATGCCGTCCAGCACGTCCAGCTTGGTGATGCACAGGCCGCTGATGCCGTTGATGGCCACGGCGCGCTTGAGCGCGACGATGTCCATCCAGCCGCAACGACGCGGACGGCCGGTGGAGGCGCCGTATTCGGCACCGCGGTCGCGGATGCCCTGGCCGATCTCGTCGTCCAGCTCGGTCGGGAACGGGCCGCCGCCGACGCGGGTGGCATACGCCTTGGCGATGCCCAGCACGTAGTCGATCGCATCGGCGCCGACGCCGGCACCGGCCAGCGCACCGCCCACGGTGGTGTTGGAGCTGGTGACGTACGGGTAGGTGCCGTGGTCGATGTCCAGCAGCGCGCCCTGCGCACCTTCGAACAGCACGCGCTTACCCTGCTTGCGCAGGTCGTGCAGGATGCCGGCCACGTCGGACTTCATCGGCTGGACGTACTCGCCGAAGGCCAGTGCTTCGTCGTAGGTCTTCTGGAAGTCGACCGCGTCGGTCTTGAGGTAATTGGTCAGCACGAAGTTGTGGTAATCCAGCGCGGTGCGCAGGAGCTCTTCGAGCTGGGCCGGGTAATGCAGGTCGGCGATGCGGATGCCGCGACGCGCCACCTTGTCTTCATAGGCCGGGCCGATGCCACGGCCGGTGGTGCCGATCGCCTTGCCGCCGGCGGCGCGTTCGCGCGCCTGGTCCAGGGCGATGTGGTACGGCATGATCAGCGGCGCGGCCGGGGAGATCTTCAGGCGCGAACGCACTTCCACGCCGGAGGTCTCCAGCTCGGCGATTTCCTTCTGCAGCGCAGCCGGCGAGATCACCACGCCGTTGCCGATCAGGCACAGCGCGTCTTCACGCAGGATGCCCGACGGGATCAGGTGCAGCACGGTCTTCTTGCCATTGATGACAAGGGTGTGGCCGGCATTGTGGCCGCCCTGGAAACGCACTACGGCACCGATTTCCTCGGTGAGCAGATCGACGATCTTGCCCTTGCCTTCATCGCCCCACTGGGCACCAAGCACTACGACAGACTGACCCATGACGGGCTCCTCGAATTGTTGCGGCCATCGGGGCCGCGGACGGGTAAACCGTAGCAGGGCCGGCCGGCGCGGAAGTGACGGCTCCAATCGGGGAGCGGTCGGCGAAGGCAGGCCCAGACACGGAAAAAGCCGAACGGGGAGGCCCGTCCGGCTTTTGTGCATTATCCGGGTTTCCGGGGTCGACCGCCACCCCGAAGGGGGGCGGATTCAACCGACGGTCAGCGGTCGTTCTTCATGTACTGCAGGAACGGGTCGTTCTTGTCCAGCACGATCACCCCGTTGCCGTCGGTCATGGAGTTCCGGTAGGCCTCCAGGCTGCGGTAGAACGAGAAGAACGACGGATCTGCCGAGCCGGCCTGGCCGTAGATCCGGGCCGCTTCGGCGTCACCGGCACCGCGCAGGCGCTGGGCGTCGCGCTCGGCTTCGGCCACGATCACGGTGCTTTCGCGGTCGGCCTGGGCACGGATGGTGAGCGACTGCTCTTCACCCTCTGCCCGCAGCTTGGCCGCTTCCTGCTTGCGCTGGGCGCGCATGCGCTCGTACACGTCGTTGATCACCTGGCTGTCGGTCGGCAGGTCGATCTGCTTGATGCGCAGGTCGATGATCTGCATGCCCAGGCCCTTGACCGCCTCGTTGATGCCGGTCAGCTGGCCGGCAATCAGTTCGCTGCGATCGCCGGAGACCAGCTGCTGCAACGAACGCGAGTTGATCTGGTTGCGCAGCGAGTCGGTGATGATCGGCGCCAGCCGGGCATCGGCCACGCTGGCATCGCCGCCGGTGGCGCGGTAGTAGGCGCGCACGTCGGAGATGTAGCCAATGGCGAAGAAGTCGACGCTGACGTCCTTCTGCTCGGCGGTGAAGTAACGCGCCGGGGCGGTGGCCAGCACCTGGAAGCGGCGGTCGAACACACGCACCGTTTCCACCAGCGGCAGCTTGAAGTGCAGGCCCGGCTTGATGTCGGCACGGACCACCTTGCCCAGGTTCAGCACCATGGCGGTCTGGTCCTCACGGACCACGAACACCGAACCCAGCAGGCCCAGCAGGACAGCAACGGCCAGGCCAATCCAAAGCGGACTCTTCATCGGATGGCTCCTTCGCTACCGGTCGGTCGGGTGGTCGGGCGCGTGGTCGGGCGCTCGGCGTTGCGCACGCCGTCAACCGGAGTGCTGGCCGGCAGCGACGGCATCATCACTTCCGGGGTCACCAGCGGGGTGCCACTGGTGCCGGCGGCAGCGCCGGCACGGTTGTCGGGCATGGGCACGTAGATCAGCTGGCGGCCATCGCCGCCGATGACCTTGCGGTTCTCGGCCAACACCTTCTCCACGGTTTCCAGCCACAGGCGCTTGCGGGTGACTTCCGGGGCGTCCTTGTACTGGGCCTGCAGCAGGCTGAAGCGCTCGGCGTCACCCTGCGCGCGGGCCACCACGGCCTGCTTGAAGCCTTCGGCGGTGGTGCGGGCGCGCGAGGCCTGGCCACGGGCTTCGGGCACGACCTTGGCCGCGTAGGCCTGGGCTTCGTTGATCAGGCGTTCCTTGACCTGCTGGGCACCGTTGACCTCGTCGAAGGCCGGCTTGACCTCTTCTGGCGGACGGGCATCGGGCAGGGTCAGGCCGGTCACGACCAGGCCGGTGCGGTAGGCCTTGAGCGCGGCCTGCAGGCGTTCCTGCGCGACCACGGCCAGCGGGCCACGGTTGTTGAGGACGGCGTTGAGGTCGGCACGGCCGACCTGCTCGCGCACCGCGCTCTGCGCCGACTGCTCCAGCACCTGGTCGGCCGACACCGAGCCGAACAGGTACAGGCGCGGATCGTCGATGCGGTACTGCACGTTGAGCGACACGCGCACGATGTTCTCGTCGCGGGTCAGCACCGGCACTTCGCTGCTGAAGGTTTTGATCTGGGTCGCGTTGACCTTGGTCACCGACTCGATCGGCCAGGGCAGCTTGAAGTTCGGGCCGGGCTGCAGGATCCGCGAGAACTGGCCGAAGCGCAGCACCACGCCGCGTTGCTGTTCGCCGATCAGCTGGAAGCTGGAGAACAACAGCAGCAGGACCACCGCCACCGCCACCCAACGCAGGATGCCGCCATCGAACAGGTCCTTGAGCGGTCCGGGCAACCCGCCCCAACCACCACCACCGCCGCCACCGCGCGGGCCGAACGGCCCTCGTCGATTCTCGTCGGAACCCTGTCCGCCCTTGTTGCCGCCGGGTGTATTCCAGGCCATGCACGCTCCATCAGTAAAGGTTGCCTGCGGGCCAGTCCCGCACCGTCAACCGTTCAATCCTGTCCGATTCTACTAGATGGGGCTGACCGACAGGATTGGAAGGGGCAACCCGGCGCAGGTCGCGATTCATCACGGTAAGGTGGAGCCCCCCATTCTGCAGGGCCACCCCCATGGCGATCCCCGAGCGGTTCACCGCCTTCCGCATCCACCAGGACGAGCAGGGCCACCACAGTGGCCTGGAGCCGATCGGCCTGGCCCAGCTCAACCCGGGCGAGGTGGTGGTGCGCGCCGAATGGTCGTCGGTGAACTACAAGGATGCCCTGGCCGGCACCGGCAAGGGGCGCATCCTGCGCCGCTTCCCGCTGGTGGGCGGGATCGACGTGGCCGGCACGGTGGTGGCCTCGACCGACCCGGCCTGGCGCGAGGGCGATGCGGTGCTGGCCACCGGCTGCGGGCTCAGCGAGACCCGCGATGGCGGTTACAGCCAGTATGTCCGGCTGGCGTCCAGCGCGGTCATCGCACGCCCCGCCGGCCTGGGCGCGCGCGAAGCAATGGTGATCGGCACCGCCGGGTTCACCGCGGCGCTGGCCCTGCTGCGGATGCTCGACAACCGGCTCACCCCGGCCCACGGCCCGCTGGCGGTGACCGGTGCGACCGGCGGGGTCGGTTCGCTGGCGGTGGATATCTTCAGCCGGGCCGGGTTCGAGGTGCACGCGATCAGCGGCAAGGCGGAGCAGGCCGATTACCTGCGGGGGCTGGGCGCGCGCGAGGTGCTGCCGCGCGACAGCCTGGCCACGGACAAGCCGATGGCGTCCGCCCGCTTCGGGGGTGGCCTGGACAATGCTGGCGGGCCGATGCTGGCCGGCCTGCTGGCCCAGACCGTGCCCTACGGCAGCGTGGTCAGCGCGGGCCTGGCCGCCAGTCCGGCGCTGGACATGACGGTGATGCCCTTCATCATCCGGGGCGTGTCGCTGCTGGGCGTGTCGTCGTCTTCGGCCCCGCGTGCGCTGCGCGAGCAGGTCTGGGAGCGACTGGGCGGCGACTGGAAGCCGCGCCACCTGGACGCGATCTGCACTGGCGAGATCGCCTTGGACGCATTGCCGGCCGCGTTCGAGCGGATGCTGGCCGGCGGCGCGCTGGGCCGCACCGTGGTGCGGATCGACTGAGCGTTGCAGCTGGGCGACGGACGGCGCGGCGGACGCTTCTCTCTGACACGGGCGCGGCCCTACACTGCGGGCATCACTTGGGGAACAACATGGCACGCATTCTGATCGTCGACGATTCACAGTTGCAGCAGGTCGCAATCAAACGCATCGTCGAGAAGCTGGGTCACGAGACATTGACCGCCGTGGATGGCGCCGACGGGGTGGAAGTGGCCAAGGCCGAGCTGCCCGACCTGGTCCTGATGGATGTGGTGATGCCCAACCTCAACGGGTTCCAGGCCACCCGCACCCTTGCGCGCGATGCCACCACCAAGCACATCCCCGTGATCCTGGTGACCACCAAGGACCAGGACACCGACCGCATGTGGGGCATGCGCCAGGGTGCCAAGGCCTACATCACCAAGCCGTTCTCCGAAGACGAGCTGTCCGAAGTGCTGGAACGGGTCTTCAGCGGGCAGCAGCCGCCTTCGGCGTGATGTGAGTGCGTACCGACCAACGGTCGGTACCTACCCGTTGTGGATACCGACCGCTGGTCGGTATGCCGGCTAGATCTTTTCGCCGAACGCCTTGGCCAGCGCCTTGTAGGCCTTCTTCTGCGCCTCATCGGTCGGCACCGGGGCGATGATCTCGATTTCCACGATCTGGTCGCCGTCCGGGTTGCCCGGCAGGCCGCGGCCACGCAGGCGCAGCTTGCGCCCGGCGTCCGAGCCGGCCGGCACCTTGAGCTCGACCGCACCGCCCAGGGTGGGGACGCTGATCGAGGTCCCCAATGCCGCCTGCCACGGGGTGACATCCAGCGTGTAGAGGATGTTGCGGCCGTCGACCTCGAACTGGGGATGCGCGGCGTATTCCACTTCCAGTAGCAGGTTGCCGCCGTTGGTGCCCTGCCCGGTCAGCCGGATCACCTGGCCCGGACGGATGCCCTTGGGCACGCGCACGTCCAGCTGCTTGCCGTTGACGGTAATGCGCAGACTGTCACCGCCGTAGGCCGCTTCCAGCGGTACCGACAGCTTGGCGCGGGTGTCGCGGACCGGCTGCGGGCCCGCGCCGGCGCCGCCAAAGCCACTGGCGCGGCCAGCCCCGCCGCCGCGCTGGCGGGCGAACAGGCTTTCGAAGAAGTCGCTGAAGCCACCGCCACCCGCGCCGCCGCCGAACACTTCCTCGAAATCAAAGCCCTGCGCGCCGCCATAGTTCGGCGGTGCATGGAACTCTTCGCCCGGGCGGTAGCCCTGGGCCTTGAGCTGGTCGTAGGCCGCGCGCTTCTGCGGGTCGCGCAGCGCTTCATAGGCCTCGTTGACCGCCTTGAACTTCTCTTCCGCGCCGGTTTCCTTGCTCACGTCCGGGTGGTACTTGCGCGCCAGCCGGCGGTAGGCGGTCTTGATTTCGGCATCGCCCGCGCTGGGTTCCACGCCCAGGGTGGCGTAGTAATCCTTGAATTCCATCCATACACCTCGAATAAGTTCGGCCGCCCGCGCCGGCGGGGGCCATGCCGGCAATTCTAGCGGCTGGCCGCCCCGCTGCCGTGATCGAACGAATGATCCTGCGCAATGCAGTCGCCACGGGCGTCGGATACGGTCGATATGGGAATGAACAGGCTTGTTTCAACGTTTTGACGCCGCGCTCCCACGCCCCTCACTACCCTGCCCTTGACCCAGGAGCTTTCCATGACCATCCACGTTGGCGACCGCATTCCCGAAGTCACCCTCAAGCGCATCCGCGAGGGCATGGAGACGCTGGACACCCATGCCCTGTTCGATGGCCGCAAGGCGGTGCTGTTCGCGGTGCCTGGCGCGTTTACCCCGACCTGCTCGGCCCGCCACCTGCCCGGCTATGTCGAGCATTTCGCCGATTTCCGCCACCGCGGCATCGACGTGTTCTGCATGGCGGTCAACGACCCGTTCGTGATGAAGGCCTGGGGCGAAAGCCAGCAGGTCCCCGACGGACTGCAGCTGCTGTCCGATGGCAACGGCGACTTGACCCGCGCGCTCGGCCTGGAACTGGACGCCAGCAGTTCCGGCATGGGCATGCGCTCGCGCCGCTTCGCGCTGTACGTGGAAGACGGTGTGGTCCGCAACACCTTCATCGAAGAGCCCGGCAAGTTCGAGGTCTCTTCGGCGCAGTACGTGCTGGAGCACCTGCCCAGCTGATCCCCCTCCCGCAACAAAGGAACCCGGCCAGCCATGTCAAAGCCAGCCAAGCAGCACCCCAACCCCTCCTCCAATGAAAGCACGCCCCAGCCCGCCAGCCGTCCGCCGGGCATCAGCGACACCGCAACCCTGCGCGCCAAGGCCCGCAAGGACATCGAAGATGGCGCCATCACCGACAGCTACACCGCCGACCGCGAAGCGGTGATCAAGCTGCTCAACGATGCGCTGGCCACCGAATACGTGTGCGTGCTGCGCTACTACCGCCATTACTTCATGGCCAAGGGCATGCTGGCCGACGCGGTCAAGGGCGAGTTCCTCGAGCACGCGCAGCAGGAACAGGCGCATGCCGGCAAGCTGGCCGAACGCATCGTGCAGCTGGGCGGTGAACCCGATCTCAACCCCGACACGCTGACCCGACGCTCCCATGCCGAGTACAAGGAAGGCAAGGACCTTCGCGACATGGTCCGCGAGAACCTGATCGCCGAACGCATCGCCATCGACAGCTATCGGGAGATGATCAACTTCGTGGGCGACAAGGACACCACCACCAAGCGGATCCTCGAGGAAATCTTGGCGCAGGAAGAAGAACACGCCGATGAATTCGCGGACCTGCTCGAGGGTTGGATCGGCGAATGATCGCCGTACCGACCAACGGTCGGTACCTACCAGATGCGCATGCATGATCGGTAGGTGCCGACCGTTGGTCGGTACCGTGCAATGAATCGGCAATGCGTCGGCCATGGCACGGTGGTAAGGTCGGCGACGTCCTCCTTGCAAGGAATGCATCGTGACCATTGCCCGCCGTTCTGCCCCGCTTGTGCTTGCCCTGCTGGCCTCTGCCGGGGCCTTCGCTCAGCCCGCCCCAGCGGCGGGCGAGCGCTCGCCGCCTTCGCCGCACTGCCTGGATGCACGTGGCGTACGCCAGGTCGAGCAGGCCAGCCCTGCCGCCATCGCCGTGCTGGGCGCCAATGGCCAGGCGTACCGGCTGGAGTTCACCGATGCCTGCCCCGGTGTCAACGAGGCCGAACAGGTCCGGCTGGACGCACCCGATGGCTGGGCCTGTGGCAGCCCCGGTGAGCGACTGGTGGTCGACGGCCGCACCTGCGCGGTGGCGGCGGTCGGGCTGATGGACAACCGCAGCTTCGCCGAAGCCGCCCGCGAGAGCAGCCGCCAGTACGCGGCGACCCTGCCGACAGTCAATGTGACGGCCAGATCAGCGCGCAGCAACCGGGCCCAGGCCTTCCAAGGCTCGCCCGAGTTCTGCTTCGCCACCCGCAACGTGCGCGGCTGGAGCGAAGATCCCAAGGGCGTGGTGGTGGAAACCAATCCGAACAAGAACGGCGGTCATCGCTACTACCACCTGGAGCTGGGCAGCAGCTGCAGCATCCTGGAGGGCGCCACCGCCGTGGACTTCCAGTCCGGTTTCCAGAACGGGTTGATCTGCGGCAACCCGGGCGACCGCATCGTCATGGCCGACAATGGCCTGGTCAACGACGGCGAGGGCGGCGATCAACGCGCCCACACCCCACGCTTCGCCCGCCCCGGCTGTTCGGTATTGGCCGTCTACCCCCGGGAATGACGGTTACCGGAGGATCCGGAACCGCACCTGGGTCCAGGCACCATCGGCGGCGAGCGCGGTGAGGGTGTGCTCGCCCGCTTCGTCGAAATCCCGCTGGAAGCTGCGCGCGCCTTCGCTGCGCGCGATCCAGCGGTCATCCAGCAACCAGTCCACCGCGTGCTCACTGCCCAGCGCACGCAGCTGCAGGCGCACGCCGTGTTCGGCATTGGGCGCGCGTGCGAGCGTTGCGCGGTCGTTGAGGCCCTCGATATGCAGGCTGCCCGCACTGCTGCGGCCATCATCGCGGCAATCCGGCGACAGCGCCGGCAGCTGCGCGGCCTGGCGCTGGGCCAGTGGCAGCCACGGCGACACCAGCGCCGGCCACCGCGCTATTTCACGGCGCTGGGCCTCGTGCGGTTCGCTGCATTCCGGTGACAGCCGCAGGCCGGTGCGTGCGTCCACGTCGAAGGCCTGCCGCCCCGCCTGCCACAGCCGCGCGTCGCGTTCGGCGAACGTGGGCGGTACCACATCATCGAGCACATACGCCTGCAGGCGTCGCTGACACAGTGCCGGCGGCGTGGCCTCGGCGCGTTCGCCGGTCGGCCAGCACACCTCGGCCTGGGTGACGTTGGCCGGCAGCGGTGCCGCCGCCGCATCGCCACGCTGGCGCGGCAGGCTGTCCACCACTTCGAACATCAGCGGCAATGCGGTCACCGCGCCGTACTGGCCCGGCAACGGCGTGCCGTCCGGTCGCCCCACCCACACGCCCACGGTGTAGTGGCGGGTCGTGCCGATCGCCCAGGCATCGCGATAGCCGTAGCTGGTGCCGGTTTTCCAGGCAACGCGCGGGCGCCCGGTCACGTCGAACGTACCGGCGCCATAGCCCGGGCGCGGGTTGGATTCAAGTACTTCGCGGGTGATCCATGCGGCGCCCGGTGACATCAGCCGCCGTTCGATCACAGCATCATCGGGCGTGTAGCGCACGCGGCCGGCGATGCCGTTGCGGTTGAACGCGGCGAACGTGCCAACCAGATCCTCCAGCCGCGCACCGGTGCCGCCCAGGATCAGCGACAGGTTCGGCGCGCTGCCGTGCGGGAAGCGCAGGGTGATGCCGGCATGCGACAGGCGTGCGGCGAAACGTGCCGAGCCGACCCGGTCCAGCAGGTCCACCGCCGGTACGTTGAGCGACAACCGCAACGCGGTAGCGGCGCTCACCGGGCCATTGAACGCTGCATCGAAGTTGCCGGGGCGATACCCGGCAAAACTCTGCGGCGCATCCACCATCAGGCTTTCGGAATGGATCAGGCCGTCGTCGATCGCCATGCCATACAGGAACGGCTTGAGCGTGGAGCCCGGCGAACGCCAGGCCTGGACCATGTCCACGTGACCCAGCCGCTGCTTGTCACCGAACGCCACCGACCCGACGTAGGCACGCGCCTCCAGCGTGCGGTTGTCCACCACCAGCAGGGCCGCCGAGGTGCGTTCGGGCAGCTGCGAGAAATACGACGCCACGCGCTCTTCCAGGGTGCGCTGCAGCCCGCTGTCCAGCGTGCTCTGGATGCGCGCGGCGCGCGGCTGCGCGGCATGCAGGCGCTGCGCCAGCAGCGCCGCATGCAGCGGCGGCTGCAGCGCGCGGGTCACCACCGCTTCGATACGGGCGTCGTCCACTTCCTCGCGTGTCCATACCCCGAGCGCCACCATGCGCTCAAGCACCTTGTCGCGCGCAACCTGTGCCGCCTCCGGGTGGCGGTCCGGGCGCAGCCGGCTGGGTGACTGCGGCAACACCGCCAGCAGCGCGGCCTCGGCATGCGACAGCTGCGCTGCCGGCTTGCCCAGGTACGCCCAGCTGGCCGCTTCCACGCCTTCGATGGTGCCGCCGTAGGGTGCGCGCTCCAGGTACAGCGCCAGGATCTGCGCCTTGTCCAGGTGCAGTTCCAGCTGCACCGCGCGCAGCAGCTGCTTGGCCTTGCCCCACGGGGTGCGCGTGTGCGGGTCGAGGATGCGGGCCACCTGCATGGTGAGGGTGGAGCCACCGGACACGATCCGTCGTTCCAGCAGCCACTGCTTGCCGGCCCGCAGCAACGCCCACGGGTTGACCCCGGGGTGCCGCCAGAACCAGCGGTCTTCGTAGTTCAGCAGGGCCTGCAGGTACAGCGGCGACACGCTGCTGGCCGACGCCGGGTAACGCCATACGCCATCGGCGTCGGCAAATGCACGCAACGGCGTGCCGTCGCCGGCTACCACCAGCGTGCTGGTATCGCGCTGCCGGGGCAACGGCGGCGGGAACGCCAGGTCCAGCACCAGCAGCAGAGCCAGCAGCGCGGCCGTGCCCCAGCGCAGCACCGGCCACAGCCAGGGACGCCAGCGGTTCCAGTGCAGTCGGGAGCGAAGGGTCGTCATTGCAGTACGGCCGGCATCGCGGGCCCCGGCGTCGGCCGGGGCCCGCCCTGGGTCACGGCTGGACCACCGTCAGCGTGGTCGGGTTGCTGCGCCCCACCCCGCGCAGGTCGGGCCGGTACATGTCCTCGACCAGCGGCGGGGGCACCGTGTAGGTGCCGGGGGTGACCGCACGCACCAGGTAGAACACCTTGGCGGTGCTGCCACGCGAGAGCTTGAGCGCGGCCACGTAGCGGTCGTCGCGGAACTCCTCATGGCGCAGCGTGGCCGCCTCGCCACGGTCTTCCACGCGCAGTCCATCGACCACCACGTCGGCCCACTGCTTGGCATCGCCCAGGTTGAAGTTCTCGATCTCCAGCCCGGCCGGCAGCAGGTCGGTCAGCAGCGCGTCGGGCATGTCCACGTTCGGGGTCACGCTGACCCGCACGATCAGTGCTTCGCCTTCCTTCAGCGCACGCGGGGTCCACGGCTTGCCGTCGGTGGTGAACCAGCTGCGTTCCACGCCGAGGGTGCGGCTGTCCGGTTCCGGCGCGGTGCGCGGAATGCCCGCCACTTCCAGGCTGGCGAACATCGGCGGCTCGCCCTTGGGGCTGAACCGCACGCCCTTGGCCAGTGCGGCGTAGTCGAAACTGCGGCCGAACATGCGGCGCGCGGCAATCGCTTCCACTTCGCCCCCGACGGCCAGCTCGCCGGATACCCGCCTGGCCTGGTTGGCCGCCAGCGCCTTGCCCAGGCGGGCGATGGCCACCTGTTCCTGCGTACTCAGCCACATCCAGCCGTTGTTGCGGCGGGCATCCAGCGCGCGGCCCAGTTCCACCGCGCGTGCGTCGTAGGCGGGCTTGGACAGCTTGCGCTCGTGCAGCAGCGCGATCATCAACGCATCATCGCGCACCGCGCTGCCGTAATCGCCGAAGTACTGCGGGCGCTCGCTGCTGGGCTTGGCGAAACCGGCCGCAATGGCCGCATCGCCCCGCTTGTGGTCACCCTGCAGCGACAGCGCGATACCCAGGTGCACCAGCGACAGGCCGGTGAGCGACTTGCTGCGTTCGTTGTCGTACAGCGCGCGCAGGGTACCCAGCGGAGCCCGGTTGACCCGCGCCAGCACGTAGCCCGAATACGCCTGGTTGGCGAACTTCAGGTTCTCGCGGCGGTCCTCGCCGTAGAACTGGTTGCCGCCGGACAGCAGGTCCTCGCTGAGCCGGTTGAGCGCCTTCTGCAGCACGCCGTGGGGCACGGCGAAGCCGGCGTCCTTGGCATCGAGCAGGAACTCGGCGATGTAGGGGGTCAGCCACGGGTTGACGTAGCCGTCGTCGCCCCACATCGAGAAGTTGCCGTTGGCCACCTGCATCGAGGCCAGGCGACCGAACGCGCCTTCCATGCGTTCGCGGCGGGTCCTGGCATCCAGCCCATCGGCACCGAGCATGGCCGAGGTGGCTTCGTCCAGCATCAGTGCGGCGTAGCCCTTGCTGGTGGTCTGCTCGGCGCAGCCATACGGATACTTCAGCGCACCGTCGAGCGCACTGGCGAAGGGAATCGGCGGCAGCGCGCTGACCAGCATGCGCGCGGTGACCGAATCGCTCATCAGGCCATCGGCCAGGCCGGCGCCCAGCTCCACGTCGGCCAGCGGGTCCAGCGTACGGGTCTGCGCGCGCAGCACCTGCGGCCACGCCGCGCGTACCGGCAGGTCATAGCGGCGGTCGACCTTGAAGCCGTTGCCTTCCACCCGCACCCGCACCTTGGCCACCGTGTAGCCTTCGCGCGCCACCAGCGGGAAGCTGAGCGTGCTCTTGGCATCGGCGTTGAGCTTGAGCGCCCGGCTGGGCTCGCCGAGGGTCAGCGGGCCGATCCCATCGACCTGCACGTTGAACTCGCCCGGTTTGCCGGTGAAGTTCTGCACGTCCAGGGTGACCGTGCTGCGGTCGCCCGGGGCCAGCACGCGCGGCATGCTGGCTTCGGCCAGGATCGGTGCACGCACCACGGTTTCCACGTCGCGCTTGCCGTACTGGTCATCGCCGTAGACGAGTGCGGACACGCGCAGGGTGCCGTTGAAATCCGGCACCTTCAACGCGATCCGGGCAATGCCCTTGGCATCCAGTTTCACCGGGCCCGAGAACAGGTCCACGGTCTGCACCCGCGCGGTGGGGCGCTTGGCCTGCGGCAACGCGGCCAGGGCCATGTCACCACCGAACTTCAGTTTGCCGCTGCTGCCATCGAAGCTTTCGATCACCCGGCTGTAGATGTCGTAGGCATCCACGCCAAGGCGACGCTGGGCGAAGAAGTGGCCGGCCGCATCGGGCACCGGGAAGCGGGTGATGTTGAGGATGCCCACGTCCACCGCCGACACCGTGACATGCGCCAGCTTGCCCGCCAGCTGCGGCGCGCTCACCGTCACCGGCAGGGTCTGCTCCGGCCGCATCTGCTTGGGGGCGGAAAGGCCGACCGCGATCTGGCGCGCCTTGCGGTCCATCGGCACGTGCACCACGCCGACCGCGCGGGCCGGGGTGATCTTGCTCGGCGCACTGCCACCGCGGAACACCAGCGCGGTGATGTAGACATCGTGGCGCTCCCACTCGGCGGTGACCGGAATGTCGAAGGTGCTGCCCGGCTTGGCGTCGATCTCCTGCACGTACAGCATCTTGTCGCTTTCAACCATCAGCACGCCCTTGCCGGCGTGTGGCGGGGTGACGGTGACGCGGACCTTGTCGCCGGCCTTGTAGCCGGTCTTGTCCAGGCCCAGCTTGATTTTGTCCGGGCGTGCATCCAGGCCGCGGTTTTCGTCGTTCCAGCTCCAGCCGGCGTGGAACGGGTAACGGCTGGTCAGCCCGGTGGCCGGGTCGAACACATCCAGGCGGTACTCGCCCCATTCCACCGGGAAGTCCACGCCCACCGCCGCGCTGCCGGCGTCCAGGGTGCGGCTTTCCTTGTTCTCGAAGCGGCGGCTGAAGTCGTAATCCCAACGGTTGTCGTTGAAGGTCCAGTGGTAGTCACGCAGCTCGCGCACCAGGGTGACCTTCAGGCCCTTGCCGGGCTGCGGCTTGCCGGCCGCATCCACGCGCAGGACTTCAAAGCGCGCGTTGCTGTTCGCATCGGCGCCGTCTTCGGGGTTGAACAGCGGGCGCACGCCGACCAGCACCGGGGCCGGCCACAGCACCCGCTTCAGGGTGCGACTGACCGTGCGGCCGCCGGTTTCATACACGCTGCCCGACAGCACCACCGCCACCGGCGCGCTGGCCTTGACCTCGGCCGGCAGCTCCACGTCCTGGCGCAGCGTGCCGTCGGCGGGGAACTCGGTATCGATCACATCGCGCGCTTCGCGCGGCAGTTCCAGGGTCGGGTCGCCGAAGAAGTAGCCCGGCAGCGATTCCACCGGCGACTGCTCGGCCGCCACCGCCAGTCGCGCGGTGAAGCGGTTGCCATCGGCCGGCGCACCGTACAGGTAGGCCGCATCGGCCTGCAGCTTGAGCGGCTCGCCCGGCTTGAGGGTCTTCTGCGGGCTGTCCAGGTCCAGCTTCATGCGCTCGGGCAGGAACTCCTCGATCCGCAGGGTCATGCCCTGGATCGCCTCCTTGCTGGCCGGGTTGGTGCGGAACTCCACCTGCCAGCGCCCGGTCGGCGCTTCCACCGGGATGGTCTGTTCGAAGCTCAGGTAGCCCTGCTCGCCCGGTTGCAGGCGGGTTTCGCGGAAGGTCTTGCCGTCAGGCTGCTTCAGGCGCAGGAACACCGGCTGCCCGCCCTTGCCAGGGCCGCTGACCGGCTTACCGTCGTTGTCGCGCAGCAGTGCGGAAATGCGCACGGTTTCGCCGGGGCGGTACAAATCGCGGCCGGACCAGGCGAACACGTCGAACCACGCGTTGTCCCGGCCGGACACGGCAAACTCGCTCAGGTCCAGCGCCGGCTGGTTGAACGGCAGCATCGAGGTATCCGCACCACTGCTGGCAATCAGCACATGGCCCGCATCCAGGGTGTAGTTGAGCAGCGCGTTGCCGTTGCCGTCGGTGCTGCCCTTGAGCACCACCTCGCCCTTGGCGTCGATGATGCGCAGGTCGATCTTCTTCAGCGCCGCGCCGCTCTGCAGCGAGGCGGTGTGCACGAACAGGGTGTCCTTGTAGGCGCGGGTGTGCAGGCCGATGTCGCTGACGGTGAAGAAGGCGGTGTCGAACTCACTGTCGAACGAGCCGCTGCGCTTCATCACCGCGAAGTACAGGCCCGGCTCCTGCAGTTCCTTGATGTCCTGGGTGGGGAGGTAGGTCAGCACGCGCTCGTTCTGCTTGCCGCCCAGCACGAAGCGGTTGACGTAGACCGGCTCGGCCAGCTGCGACATCGGGGTCTTGTCGCCGTATTCGCTGTCCAGCTCCCAGCTGCCACGGCGGCCGCCGCGCTGGTACTGGCTGAAGAAGCTGGACAGTTCCTTGCCGCGCACGCGCAGGAACTCCACGTCCACTTCCTTCACGTTGACCGACACCACCGGCAGGCCGCGGCTTTCGCGTGCCGGCAGCACGCTGCCCTGCGAGGCGAAGCCAGCCACCGGCTTGAGCTCACCGCTGAAGACCTTCTGGCGCAGCTCCTTGCCGATGCGGCTGCCGTCGGCGGCCAGCAGGTCCGGCGAGACGATCAGGGTGTACTCCTTGGCCGCCTCGACGAACGGGTAGCGCAGGGTCTTGCCGTCGTCGGACAGGGTCCAGCTGCTGTCCTCGGTGCCGACCTTTTCGCCGAAGCGGACCAGTTTGTCGAAGTCCTGGGTGCCGACCAGCGGCCGCGAGAACTCGAGGGCCAGCGACAGACCATCACTCTTCTGGTCGGGGAAGGCGCGTACCAGGGTGAACTCGCTGACGGCTTCGGCCTTGGCGGCAATCGGCGCGCCCGACGGCGTCGGCAGCTGGCCGCTGTCGTTGCGCTTGCAGCCGCCGATCCCCAGTGCCAGGCCGGCGACCAGCGCCATCCCCAGGATTCCTTTCCAGCCCCACCGCCCGACCGTTGCCATATGTCGCTCCTTGAACAAGGGCTTCATTATGCACCCGGGCGTTACGGGCTGCCTGGACACGCATGGCGTGTCCCTACGCGACCCAGGGCATGCACGCAGTGCGCGAATCGGCGTAGCGACACGCCATGCGTGTCCCAGGTGGCGCGTACCGGGCGGTCAGACGGTCCCGGCCGGGACCCTTACCGCGCCTTCCATCAGCACCCGTGCGCTGCGACTCATGATCGCCTTGGTCACGATCCACTGGCCATCGACCTGCGCCGCCTCCGCGCCCACACGCAGGGTTCCCGATGGATGCCCGAACGTCACCGCGCCGCGCTCGCCCCCGCCAGCCGCCAGGTTCACCAGCGTGCCCGGAATGGCGGCAGCCGTGCCGATGGCCACCGCCGCGGTACCCATCATGGCGTGGTGCAGCTTGCCCATCGACAGCGCGCGGGCATGCAGGTCGATGTCGCCCGCCGCGATCTGCCTGCCACTGGAGGACACGTAGTCCTGCGCCGGGGCGACGAACGCAACTTTGGGCGTGTGCTGGCGGGTGGCAGCCCGGTCGATGCTGTCGATCAGGCCCATGCGCACCGCGCCGTGTGCGCGGATCGCCTCGAACCGGGCCAGCGCGGCCTTGTCCTCGTTGATCGCCGGCTGCAGCTCGGTACCGGTGTAGCCCAGGTCCGCCGCGTTGAGGAAGATGGTGGGAATGCCAGCGGTGATCATCGTCACCTGGAAGCTGCCCACGCCGGGCACGTCCAGCGTGTCGACCAGGTTGCCGGTGGGAAACATCGAACCGCCCTCGCCTTCGTCGTCGGACGGATCGAGGAACTCCAGCGCGATCTCAGCGGCCGGGAAGGTCACCCCGTCCAGTTCGAAGTCGCCGATTTCCTGCACCTGCCCGTCCACCACCGGCACGTGGGCGAGGATGGTCTTGCCGATGTTGGCCTGCCAGATCCGCACCGTGCAGATGCCATTGCGTGGAACGCGGGTCGGATCGATGAAACCGTTGCTGATCGCGAAGGGGCCTACGGCGGTGCTGAGGTTGCCGCAGTTGCCGCTCCAATCCACGAACGCGGTGTCGATGGAGACCTGCCCGTAGAGGTAATCCACATCATGGTCGGGCACCGATGGCGCCGAAATGATCACGCATTTGCTGGTGCTGGACGTCGCCCCGCCCATGCCGTCGGTGTGCTTGCCATAGGGATCGGGCGAACCGATCACGCGCATCAGCAGCGCATCACGCGCCGGACCTGGGACCTGCGCGGCAAAAGGCAGGTCCTGCTGGCGGAAGAACACACCCTTGCTGGTGCCACCGCGCATGTAGGTGGCGGGAATGCGGAGTTGGGGAAGATAGGTCATTGCGTATCCAATAAGGCATCAAGGCCGCGACGTGCATTCCAGATCCTGACGACACGGATGTGGTCGGCCAATGCTATGTAGTAGATGAGGTAGTCATCAAAACGACGAATGGGAAGGAAGCGTAGCGATCCTTCAGGAAGATCCAGGACACCATCGTGTCGGGTCGAGCCTGCTTCCGGGTGCCGCTCCAACAGTTCAACGGCTGCCTGAAGTGCATCGATGAAAGCCAGTTCCAGCGCCGTTCCGCCTGCGCCGGCGAACCACTGGGCCGCCTCGTCGGCGTCCTGGAGCGCGCGTGGATACCAACGGGAGGGCTTCATTTCCCGCTGCGCTCCTTGGCCCGCTCTCGCATGCGATTGAAATGATCGGCTTCCAGCAGCTCTGCGGTTCCTGAGGCAAGGCCCTCTGCAACCAACTTGCGGAGCAGGTCTTCCGATTTGCTCCGCTGACGCTGGCGGATCAGGTCACGCACGTAGTCGGAGGTACTGGAGTAGCCGCCTTCGCTGACTTCTTCGTCGACAAACTGCTTGAGCGGGTCACTGAGCGAGATGTTCATCGTGGCCATGGGGGCCTCCTATGGCAATTCTTGCCATGGATGGTGCGCCTACAGCCACACGGCTGCAAGCGCACCCCCATTCATCCTTCAGCTTCGGTCGGACCGACAGGATTTCACGCCACCTGCGAGGATTCCAGGAAGTCCTGCGCAAAACGCTGCAATACCCCGCCCGCTTCGTAGATCGAGACTTCTTCTGCGGTGTCCAGGCGGCAGGTGACCGGCACCCGCAGCTGTTCGCCGTCGCGGCGGTTGATCACCAGGGTCAGCTCGGCGCGCGGCACGCGCTCACCGACCACGTCGAAGGTTTCGGTACCGTCGATGCCCAGCGACAGCCGGTTCACGCCCGGCTTGAACTCCAGCGGGAGTACGCCCATGCCGATCAGGTTGGTGCGGTGGATGCGTTCGAAGCCCTCGGCGGCGATGGCTTCCACGCCGGCCAGGCGCACGCCCTTGGCCGCCCAGTCGCGCGAGCTGCCCTGGCCGTAATCGGCGCCGGCGATGATGATCAGCGGCTGCTTTCGCTCCATGTAGGTTTCGATCGCCTCCCACATGCGGGTGACCTTGCCTTCCGGTTCGATGCGCGCCAGCGAACCCTGCTTGACCTGGCCATCGACCACGGCCATTTCATTGATCAGCTTGGGGTTGGCGAAGGTGGCACGCTGCGCGGTGAGGTGGTCGCCGCGATGGGTCGCGTAGGAATTGAAGTCCTCCTCGGGCAGGCCCATCTTCGCCAGGTACTCACCGGCGGCGCTGCTGGCCAGGATCGCGTTGGACGGCGACAGGTGGTCGGTGGTGATGTTGTCGCCCAGCACCGCCAGTGCACGCATCCCGGTCAGCCCGCGCTCGCCGGCCAACGCGCCCTCCCAGTACGGCGGGCGGCGGATGTAGGTGCTCTGCGGGCGCCAGTCGTACAGCGGGCTGATCGGCGCGCCGTGTTCGACCTTGAAGGTGAACATCGGCTCATAGACCTGGCGGAACTGTTCCGGCTTGACGCTGGCAGCCACCACCGCGTCGATCTCGGCATCGCTCGGCCACAGGTCCTTCAGGGTGATCGCGCTGCCGTCGTCGCGGAAGCCCAGCGCATCCTTTTCGATATCGAAGCGCACCGTGCCGGCAATGGCGTAGGCCACCACCAGCGGCGGCGAGGCCAGGAACGCCTGCTTGGCATACGGATGGATGCGTCCGTCGAAGTTGCGGTTGCCCGACAGCACGGCGGTGGCGTACAGGTCGCGGTCGATCACCTCCTGCTGGATCTTCGGATCCAGCGCACCGCTCATGCCGTTGCAGGTGGTGCAGGCAAAGCCGACGATGCCGAAGCCCATCTGTTCGAGGTCGCCGATCAGGCCGGCCTCTTCCAGGTACAACTGGACGGCCTTGGAACCGGGCGCCAGCGAGCTCTTCACCCACGGCTTGCGGCTCAGCCCGGCACGGTTGGCGTTGCGCGCCAGCAACGCCGCCGCAATCACGTTGCGCGGGTTGCTGGTGTTGGTGCAGCTGGTAATGGCCGCGATGATCACCGCGCCGTCAGGCATCAGCCCCTGCTCCTGCTCGAGCTTGCCGGAGGCCAGCTTGGCTTCGTCGGCAATGCCGCGCGCGGCCAGTTCGCTGGTGGCCACGCGCTTGTGCGGGTTGGATGGGCCGGCCATGTTGCGCACCACGCTGGACAGGTCGAACTGCAGCACGCGCTCGTAGCGCACCTGGCCCAGGTCGTCCGACCACAGGCCGGTCACCTTGGCGTAGGTTTCCACCAGCTGCACCTGGGCCTCTTCGCGGCCGGTCAGGCGCAGGTAGTCCAGGGTCTGCTGGTCGATGGAGAACATCGCCGCCGTGGCGCCGAACTCCGGGGTCATGTTGGAGATGGTGGCGCGGTCGCCGATGGTCAGCGCGGTGGCGCCTTCACCGTAGAACTCGATCCACGCCCCCACCACGCGCTCCCTGCGCAGGAACTCGGTGAGCGCCAGCACCAGGTCGGTACAGGTGATGCCCGGCTGCGGGCGACCGGTCAGCTCGACACCAATGATGTCCGGCAGGCGCATCCACGAGGCGCGGCCGAGCATGACGTTCTCCGCTTCCAGGCCGCCGACGCCGATGGCGATCACGCCCAGCGCGTCCACGTGCGGGGTGTGGCTGTCGGTACCCACGCAGGTATCGGGGAAGGCCACGCCATCGCGCACCTGGATCACCGGCGACATCTTCTCCAGGTTGATCTGGTGCATGATCCCGTTGCCTGGCGGAATCACATCTACGTTCTTGAACGCCTTCTTGGTCCAGTTGATGAAGTGGAAGCGGTCTTCGTTGCGGCGGTCCTCGACGGCGCGGTTCTTCTCGAACGCGGCCCTGTCGAAGCCCGGGTATTCCACCGCCAGCGAGTGATCCACGATCAGCTGGGTGGGTACCACCGGGTTGATCTGGGCCGGGTCGCCACCGGCATCGGCAATGGCGTCGCGCAGGCCGGCCAGGTCGACCAGCGCGGTCTGGCCAAGGATGTCGTGGCACACCACGCGGGCCGGGTACCACGGGAAATCCAGGTCCTGGCGGCGCTCGATCAGCTGCCGCAGCGAGGCCTCCAGGGTGGTCGGGTCACAGCGACGCACCAGGTTTTCGGCCAGCACGCGCGAGGTGTACGGCAGCGTGGCATAGGCACCCGGGGCAATCGCATCGACTGCGGCGCGGGTATCGAAATAGTCCAGCGCGGTGCCGGGCAGGGTCTTGCGGTAATCAGTGTTCATGGCTGGCGGTAGCTGCTTCTGTTTGGCGGGCCGTGCGGGAAATGCGGAAAGGCCGGCCCGTGGGCCGGCCCTTCGTTCAGCGGCGCTGGTCGATCGGCACGAAGGCCTGGTCTTCCGGGCCGGTGTAGTTGGCGCTGGGGCGGATGATCTTGCCGTCGATGCGCTGCTCGATCACGTGTGCGCTCCAGCCCGAGGTGCGGGCGATCACGAACAACGGGGTGAACATCGCGGTCGGCACGCCCATCATGTGATAGCTGACGGCGCTGAACCAGTCCAGGTTCGGGAACATCTTCTTGATGTCCCACATCACCGATTCCAGGCGCTCGGCGATGTCGTACATCTTCAGGTTCTGCTGCTCGCTGGACAGCTCGCGGGCCACGTCCTTGATCACGTTGTTGCGCGGATCACTGACGGTGTAGACCGGATGGCCGAAGCCGATCACCACTTCCTTGCGCTCGACGCGGGCCTTGATGTCGGCCTCGGCTTCGTCCGGGGAGTCGTAGCGCTTCTGCACTTCGAACGCCACTTCATTGGCGCCGCCGTGCTTCGGCCCGCGCAGCGCGCCGATGCCGCCGGTGATGCAGCTGTACATGTCACTGCCGGTGCCGGCGATGACGCGGCAGGTGAAGGTCGAGGCGTTGAACTCGTGCTCGGCGTACAGGATCAGCGACGTGTGCATCGCCTTCACCCACGAATCCTGCGGCTTCTCGCCGTGCAGCAGGTGCAGGAAGTGGCCACCGATGGAATCGTCGTCGGTCTCCACGTCGATCGCGCGGCCGTTGTGGCTCCAGTGGTACCAGTACAGCAGCATCGAGCCCAGGCAGGCCATCAGCTTGTCGGCGATGTCGCGGGCACCGGGGTGGTTGTGGTCGTCTTTTTCCGGCGACACGCAGCCCAGCACGGAAACGCCGGTGCGCATCACATCCATCGGGTGCGCCGACGGCGGCAGTTCTTCCAGCGCGGCCTTGACCGCGGCCGGGATGCCGCGCAGCGACTTCAACTTGGCCTTGTAGGCGACCAGCTCGGCGCGGGTGGGCAGCTTGCCGTGCACCAGCAGGTGGGCGATTTCCTCGAACTCGCTGGTGTTGGCCAGGTCCAGGATGTCATAGCCGCGGTAATGCAGGTCGTTGCCGCTGCGGCCGACGGTGCACAGGGCGGTGTTGCCGGCGGCGGTGCCCGACAGGGCGACGGACTTCTTCGGCTTGAAGCCGGGGGCGGTGGTTGCTTCGCTCATGATCCCTCCAGAAAACAATGGTGCGACGTTACTTCTTGGCGGCGAACAGCGCATCGAGCTGCTGCTCGAAGGCGTGGTAGCCGATACGGTCGTACAGTTCCTCGCGCGTCTGCATGCTGTCCACCACGTTCTTCTGGTGGCCGTCGCGGCGAATGGTCTCATACACGTTCTCGGCAGCCTTGTTGGCCGCACGGAACGCCGACAGCGGGAACAGCTGGATGGCCACGCCGGCCGAGGCCAGTTCATCGCGGCTGAACAGCGGGGTCTTGCCGAATTCGGTGATGTTGGCCAGTACCGGCACCTTCACTGCGTCCACGAAGCGGCGGTAGGTGGCCAGGTCGTAGGCGGCCTCGGCGAAGATGCCGTCGGCACCGGCCTCCACGCAGGCGATGGCGCGCTCGATTGCCGCATCCACGCCGTCCACCTGAATGGCGTCGGTGCGCGCGATCAGGAAGAAATCCGGATCGGTCTTCGCATCGGCCGCAGCCTTGACCCGGTCCACCATCTCGCCCTGAGTGACGATTTCCTTGCCCGGCCGATGCCCGCAGCGCTTGGCGCCGACCTGGTCCTCGATATGGCAGGCGGCTGCGCCGGCCTTGATCAGCGATTTGACCGTGCGCGCGATGTTGAACGCGCTGGGGCCAAAGCCGGTGTCGATGTCGACCATCAGCGGCAGGTCGCACACATCGGTGATGCGGCGCACGTCGATCAGCACATCTTCCAGGGTGTTGATGCCCAGGTCGGGCAGGCCCAGCGAGCCGGCCGCGACGCCGCCGCCGGACAGGTAGATGGCACGGTAGCCGGCGCGCTGCGCCAGCAGGGCGTGGTTGGCGTTGATCGCCCCGATCACCTGCAGGGGCGATTCGGCGGCCAGCGCGGCGCGGAAACGGGCGCCGGCGGAGGAAACAGGGGTGTTCATGGGCAACATTCCATCGTGGTTGTCGGGTAACAGGCGCAAGGCGCGTGCCAACTCGCAAGTGATTGATTCCACAGGCTTGGCTGCTGTAACGACTTGTTTCACTTTGAAACATTGAAACGGATGTAACATGGATGGAACTGAAACACGGTACCCGACGATGTCCATCCGCCTGCCCCGCCCTCGCCTGCCCGACCTGGATCCCGGCGCCCTGCCGGTGATCTGGACGGTGAGCGTGTCGCGCCTGACCGGCCTGCTCGGCGACGTCATCCCGGAGTTCGACCGCCGCGCGCGCATCGTCCCCATCAACCTCGGTTTTGAAGAGGCGGTGGACGTGATCGGCCAGCGCCTGCGTCGCGAGCATTGCGATGTGGTCATTGCGGGCGGCTCCAACGCCGCCTACCTGCGCAGCCGCCTGGAGGTACCACTGGTACCGATCCAGGCCAACGGCTTCGACCTGATGGAAGCACTGGCCCGGGCGCGGCGGATCGCATCCAGGATCGGGCTGGTCACCCACGCCACCGATGTGCCGAGTTTCGGCAGCTTCCAGCACAGCTTCGGGCTGGATATCGAACACCGCCGCTTCGTCACCCGCGAAGATGCGCGCGACTGCATCGCCGACATGCGTGCCAACGGCATCGAGGTGATCGTCGGCACCGGCATGGCCATCGACCACGCCGAACGCGTCGGCCTGCCCGGCGTGCTGCTGTACTCGGCCGATTCGGTGCGCCAGGCCTTCGAACACGCACTGGAACTGACCCAGACCCTGGCCCGCTCCGGCGTGGCCGCACCGCGCCGGCGTGCCCCTGCCCGCTCGCGCCCCACCGAGCACCGCCTGCTCGGCGAAAGCCCTTCGATGCAGCAGGTGCGCGAGCGCATTGCCTTGTATGCCCCGCACGACAGCACCGTGCTGGTCACCGGCGCCACCGGCACCGGCAAGGAGCTGGTCGCCCGGCAGCTGCACGCCGCCAGTGGCCGCGGCGGCCGCTTCGTGGCGCTCAACTGCGGGGCAATCAGTGAATCGCTGCTGGAAGCGGAACTGTTCGGCTACACCGAGGGCGCCTTCACCGGCGCACGGCGTGGTGGGCGGGTCGGCCTGGTTGAAGCTGCCGATGGCGGCACGTTGTTCCTGGACGAAATCGGCGAGCTGCCGTTGCCGCTGCAGACGCGTCTGTTGCGGGTCCTGGAAGAGCGCGAAGTGCTACGGGTGGGTGCGACCGAACCTACCCCGGTGGATGTGCGCGTGGTGGCGGCCACCCTGCAGACGCTGGAATCGCTGGTGGAGGCGCAGCGCTTCCGGCGCGACCTCTATTACCGCCTCGCCGCACTGCGGATCGCACTCCCTACCCTGCGCGAGCGCCCGCAGGACGTGCCGATGCTGCTGGAGCACTTCTTCCAGCAGTTGGGCCAGCGCCCTTCGCCGCTGGATGCGGCCGCCACCGAGCGCCTGTGCGGGTATGCCTGGCCGGGCAACGTGCGCGAACTTCGCAACCTGGTTGACCGCCTGCGCATCCACTGGCGGATCGACCAGGGGGCATTGGGCCTGGCACAGCTGCACTCATGGCTGCCCGAACTGCTGCCGGCCACGGGCGGCGCTGTCATGGCCGACAGCGCCACGTTGCATGCCGGGCCTGCGCCCGCACGCCCCTCGCCGGCAACCCTGCACCAGTGGCTGATCGAACATCAGGGCAACCGGGAGCAGCTGGCCGCACAGCTGGGCGTATCGCGCACGACGCTGTGGCGTTGGCTGCGGCACCCCGTTTGACCAACGCCGCTGACCGCGTTTCGCGCATCCCGCGCCTGCAACGACATCCCTGATACGCAGAGCAGGCTTCAACCGACAACGCATTAGGGAAACTCCTAAAGCCAAATGCGGATATCCGGTTGTGCGACATGTTCATCATTTCGTCTGCTGCATGGGCAGGAACTGACAGCGCGGGACATGGCGGTGGATCGCATGCGTCCTGCCGCGACATCAGCGCGCCGGTCGCATCGGGCGGTTTGATGCCCGGATTTCCCGCCATACCAGGCCTTGCCGCCCGATTCCGATGCACGAGGACCGATACACGCCATCGATGAGGTCAAGAGGAAGAACGTTTCGATGGCCCGCACAGGAGGTTCATCAACGGAAACCCCGGGTGAACTGTCTGCGAACACGGCAATGTCCAACGGCCCGCCGCACGGCTAGGTTCCAGAGCGAGGATCCGCCCACCACCGAGGACACTGCATGTTCCCAGCCACTCACGCCAGGCCCCTTTCCAGCCTCGTCGCCCGCACCACCGCGCTGGCCCTGCGCAGGCCGCGCGATGCCGCGGCGGGCCCGACCCGGGCCATCCCGCTGACCGGTATCAGCAACCACGCGAACCGGCCGCAGCCCGCACCCGCCCGCGTATCGCGGATGCCCGCGTCAGCGTCCAACACCGACCCCGAGCGGGACGATGCACCCAGCGCCCCCGGCCCCACCGAGGATGCACTGGTGGTGCTCAGCGGCCAGATCCATGCCCTGCTGGCGCAGTGCCGCGCCGAAGCGCCTGCGGATGTTGCCAACGCACTGGACGCGCTGGACCTGGACCCACGCGAGCCGTTGGCCCGCAAGCAGAGCAGCGCGCTGCTGCGTGCGATCAAGCGCCTGCCCAACGGCCGCCATGTCCCCGAACGGCAGAAGGCACTGCGGGCGGCGCTGTACGACCTGACCCGCGCAGCACGCGCCGAGGCGATGCTGCACGAGCAGATCGCACGCCACACCGAGCGAGAACGCATCAACGCGCTGCCGGGTTCGCAGCGCAGCGCCGGCACCGGCGGCATGCTGGGCGTGCGCTTCGGGTTGCCCAGCGGCGTGCATGCCGGCGCGGCGGCCGGTGCACGCCAGGAATCCAGCGTGGCCACCTTCGACGACCTGACGGTCGCCACCATCCGCAGCGCGACGGTAAGTGCTGAAGCCAGTGTCCAGGCCACCGTCGGTCCCGGGGTAGGCGTGGAAGGCAGACTGAGCGGCTACTCGACCGAAGGCGATGCGGACATCTCCATGTCGATGCGCACCCGCGTGCTGCGCCTGGCGCATGCATCGGTCGCCCGCCGGTTGGGCGGCAACGTCCTGCAGCGCGCGTTCAAGCGCGTGACCGAGCCACGTCGCGACCGCTACGACGAGCGCACCAGCCGCGCGATGGCCTTGCAGTCGACGCTGCCGGTCCTGCTCGGCAAACAGGCCGTGGCGCAGCCTCTGGCATTCGGCAAGCGCGGCCTGTTGATCACCGCCGGCATGACCACCCATGGCGGCGCGCTGGCCGCCAGTGCCGGCTATGGGCTGGGCCAGCTCGGCGCCACCGCTGCGGCCAACCGCACGGTACTGCGGGCGGCGCTGCCGACCCGGCTCACCGAGCTCGGCGAAGACGGCCTGCCTGCCAGCAAAGATCCCGGCATCCGCTCCGTTCTGGAAGCGCGCGTGGCGCATCTGGTGGGCAACCAGCCCCGTTCGCACGCGCTCCAGATCGTCCAGCAGGTCATGGCGTCGCCGCGGGACCCGGACACCATTGAGAAACGACAGAAGGCCGTGGCACATGTCGGCGCCGCGTTCGATCACCTGAAGGCGCTGACCGACCTGTCGTTGCGTGCGCCGGCCCAGGCCCGCGCGCCGCTGGCCTCGCTGGCACGCGACTGGGGCAGCAGCACCGCAGCGCTCGAACCGGTGATGATCGCCCTGCTCGACACGCTCGCCTGGCTGCAGGCAGTGCCGGCACCGGACACCCGCGCAGCGGCAGAACATGCAGGTTGGGCCCGCCTGCAGCGCAGCGTGCAGTCCGAAGCGCGGCGCATCCATGACACCACGCTGCCGCACGACCGCGCGTGGGTGTACCGGGCGACGCATGCGTTCCGCGAGCAGATCCAGCGCATCGCCACCACCCGCGGCAGCCTGTCGCTCTCTGCATCGCTGCCGTTGCTGACCGCTACCGGAGAGATCGGCGTGGCACGCCATGTGCGCCAGGATCCGGATCCGCTGCGCAATGGCGACTATCTGGAGCTGACCGTTGCTGCCCATCTCGCGCCCGCGTTGGGCACCATCCTGTCCGAGGTGGAGCGGCAGTTGCCGGAGTGGGGGGCGCTGCCCCTGCACGAAGCCGAAGCATTGGTCGCCCCGCTGTCGGCCGACCTTGGGTTCAGCGGCACCAGCCAGCTGTTGGTGCGCTTCTTCCGCCCTTCCTTCCAGACCGATCCAGACTTCCCCCCGTCCGCGCGTGGCAACCACCTGCATGCGGTGCGTCTGGCCACCGGCACCGCACAGTCGCTGGGCGTGACGGTACCCGTGCCGGTGCTGCCGGGGCTGGCACCGACGATTCGTGTGGAGCACAACCGCGCAACCCAATTCACCCGGTACGACCGGCTGGGCGAAGGCACGCTGACCAGCCCGCTGATGCGCTACCTGTCCCTGTGTTCGGCCACGCAGCCCCGTGCTGAGACGTGGGCCGCGCTGCTGGATTCGCATGGTGCCGACCTGGACCGGCTGGCCGAAGCGCTCACCGACCCCGGTTCCGTACCTTCCCTGGAAGCGCGCTACTGGCTGCAGCGCGAGCCCACCACCACTATCGGTGGTGCCACCACACGCCGCGAAAATCCCGATACCAGCACGCTGGACGCGTTCACGCAGGCAGCCGATGCCGAAACCCGGCGCGCCCAGCTGTATGCGCTGTTCGAAGCGGTCGGGGCCATCACCACCCGGCAGAAGGCGATGTCGTCGCTGATCGGCGCATTGACCCTGCCGGTGGTCGGTTGAGCGACGCTTACGGGTACAGCAGGCGCTTGGACCATTGCCCGTCGGCATCGATCTCGTAGCACCAGCGCTCATGCAGGCGGAACTGCGCGCCGTACCAGAACTCGATCCGGCGCGGCACCACCCGCAGCCCGCTCCAGCCGTCCGGCCGCGGAACATCGCGGCCGGCGAAGCTGGCTTCGGCAGTGGCCACGCGCGTATCGAATTCCTCGCGCGAGGCCAGCGTGCGTGACTGCAGCGACGCCCACGCGCCGATCTGGCTCAGGCGCGGACGCGAGGCAAAGTACGCGTCGGCTTCTTCGTTGCTGACCTGTTCCACGGTGCCTTCGATGCGCACCTGGATGCCGGCCTCGCGCAGGCTGCGCCACAGGAACAGCAGCGCGGCGTGCGGGTTGGCCTGCAGCTCGCGGCCCTTGTGGCTGTCCAGATGCGTGTAGAACACGAAACCGCGGTCATCGAAGGCTTTCAGCAGTACCGTTCGCGCCGAGGGGACGCCCGTGGCGGTAGCGGTGGCCACGGTCATTGCGTTGGGTTCGATTTCAGCGCTGCCTTTGGCTTCGTCGTACAACGCGGCGAAGGTGGACAGGGCTTCAGCGTAGAGATCGGTCATGGTCGGCTTCTTTGCGGCTCGGTTTGGGTTTATTGTCACCGCATGTCCGTTGCTGCGTACATTCCCCGGAACAAGGGTTTCCCCGATGCACTGGTCGCGCAGGCGCTGGATGATGCGTTGGCCGTGACGGCCACGGTGCCAGTATTGGCGATCAGCGGCCTGCAGGGCAGCGGCAAATCGACGCTGGCCGCCCAGGTGGTGGGCCTGGCCCAGGAACGCGGGCTGCGCGCGGCGGCAGTGTCCATCGATGACTTCTACCTCACCCGTGCCCAACGCCAACGCCTGGCGCGGCAGGTGCACCCGCTGCTGCTGACCCGTGGGCCGCCCGGCACGCATGACCTGCCGCTTGCCCATGCCACGCTGCAGGCGATCACCGCGCGACAGCCGGTGGCGCTGCCGCGCTTTGACAAGCTTGCCGACGAACGCGTGCCGGAAGCGCAATGGGCGCAGTGTCACGAACCACTGGACCTGCTGGTGTTCGAAGGCTGGTTCCTGGGCACGCCGGCGCAGGCCGACAGCGAACTGGACACCCCGCTCAATGCGCTCGAACGTGAGGCCGACGCCGATGGCCGCTGGCGCCGCTGGTGCAACCAGGCCCTTGCCGGACAGTATCCGGCGCTGTGGCAGCGCTGTGACCGGCTGTGGTTCCTGCAGCCGCCGGATTTCGCGGTGGTGCCGCGCTGGCGCTGGCAGCAGGAGCAGAACCTGCAGGCCGCCCAGCCCGAGCGCAGCAGCATGAGCCGCGCCCAGCTGGAACGGTTCGTGCAGTACTACGAGCGGGTCAGCCGGCAGGCACTGCGCACGCTGCCGGCGCTGGCCGACCGCGTGGTGGTGCTGGATGACCAGCGCCGGATCGTCAGCTGACCAGGAAGGTCACGCGCAGGTTGACCCGCCACTCGGTGATGTTGCCCTGGCCGTCGGTGACCACCTTGGTCTCGTTGATCCACGCCCCCTGGATGCCCTTGACCGTTTCGGACACCTTCTTCAGGCCGCTGCGGACCGCGTCTTCGACGCTGGTGGGCGAGGAGGCATTGATCTCGATGATTTTGGCCACTGACATGGGCGTACTCCGGCTGCGCGCGGGACATTCCGCACCGCCCACCATGGGGTCCCGGACGTAAAGGCGGCGACACGGAGGTGTTAGCATTCCGGGTAATGAATCCCGCTCCGAACCTGATCCTGATTGGCCCGATGGGCGCCGGCAAGACCTGCATCGGCCGCCGCTTGGCCGAGCGCTTCACGCTGGACTTCATCGATGCCGACCAGGCCATCGTCGACGCGGCCGGGGCCAGTATTCCGACCATCTTCGAGCACTCGGGCGAGGCCGGCTTCCGCCAGCACGAACGCCAGGTGCTGCAGCAGCTGCTGGCCGGGAAGGGGCAGCTGATCTCCACCGGCGGTGGCGCCGTGCTCGATGCCGGCAACCGCGAGGCGATCGCACGGCGTGGCTTCGTGGTCTACCTGCGGGTGAGCGTGCCGGCGCAGCTGGAGCGGCTGGCGCGCGACCGCGCCCGGCCCCTGCTGCAGCGGCCCGACCGCGAGCAGGTGCTGCACGAGATGGCGAGCCTGCGCGATCCGCTGTACCAGGGCCTGGCCGACCTTACCCTCGATACCGATCTGTACACGCCCAGCGAGGCAACCGCGCAGCTGGTGCTGCGCCTGGCCTCGCAATGGCAGCGACTGGAACCTTCCGCATGACCGCGTCCCCCCGCACCGTCGCCGTTGGCGGCGACACCCCCTACACCATCCATATCGGCCCGGGCCTGCTTGGCCAGGGCGAGCTGCTGGCGCACCACGTGCGCGGCCGCCACGTGCTGCTGCTCAGCGATTCGTCCGTCGCCCCGCTGTATCTGGCCGGGGTCAAGCAGGCGCTGCTGGATGCACGCCCCGGACTGCTGATCGGCGAACTGGTGCTGCCGGCTGGCGAAGCCTCCAAGACGCTGGCCAACTTCGGCGCGGCGATCACCGCGCTGGCATCGCTGGGCGCCACCCGCGATGCGTGCGTGATGGCCCTGGGCGGCGGCGTGGCCGGCGACCTGGCCGGGTTTGCCGCAGCCTGCTGGATGCGCGGGGTGGACTGCGTGCAGCTGCCGACCTCGCTGCTGGCGATGGTCGACTCGTCGGTCGGCGGCAAGACCGCGGTGGACATTCCCGAAGGCAAGAACCTGGTGGGCGCCTTCCACCCGCCGCGCGCGGTGATCGCTGATACCGCCGCGCTGCGTACCCTGCCGTCGCGTGAACTACGCGCCGGCCTGGCCGAAGTGATCAAGTACGGCGCGATCCGCGACCCGCTGTTCTTCCAGTGGCTGCAGGCCGAACACGCCGCGCTGCTGGCCGGCGACGATGCGGCGCTGGCCCAGGCCATCGCGCGCAGCTGCGAACACAAGGCAGAGATCGTCGCGCGCGATCCGCTCGAGCGCGGCGAGCGCGCGCTGCTGAACCTGGGCCACACCTTTGGCCATGCGATCGAGACCGAACAGGGCTACGGCGCGCCAGGCAACGACAACCTCAACCATGGCGAAGCGGTGGCGGTGGGCATGGTGCTGGCTGCGCGGCTGTCGGCCCAGCTGGGAATGAGCCACGACGACGACACCACCCACCTGCGCGAGCTGCTGCTGCGCTACGAGCTGCCGGTTGCCATTCCGGCCGGCCTGGCGCCCGAGGCACTGCTGGCGCGCATGCGGCTGGACAAGAAGAACGTGGCCGGGCGCCTGCGCCTGGTGCTGTGGCGGGGCATCGGCCGCGCGGAGGTAGTGGCCGACGTGGACGAGGCCGACGTGCTGCGCGTGCTGGCCACCGGCTGAGCCGCGACCGTCTGTCGCGCCCGCCCCGCGGGCCGGTGACGGCCGTGTTGCCGGTTCGCGGCTACAATCGCGGCCATGCGCATCTTCCTGCAGCAACCTGTCAACGGCACCGATCCGACCGGCTACCTCCAGCTCACCCTGCAACCGGACCTGTTCGGCGGCTGGGAGCTGCTGCGCGAGTCGGGCCAGGTCGGCAGGCACGCCAAGCTGCACCGCCAGTTCTTCGCGGAACAGGCCCAGGCAGAAGCCGCGTTTGAAAAGGCGCGCGACACCGAGCTCAAGCGCGGTTACCAGATCACCTATACCAGCGGTGTGCCGCCGCGCTGAGCGGCCCGCCTCCCCCTGGCCCTGCGCCACCCGATTCCAAGGAAGCAACCCGTGACCAGCCCCTCCCGCCACGATCGCCTGCTGCGCGCCCTGCGCCGCGAACCGGTGGACTGCACCCCCGTCTGGCTGATGCGCCAGGCTGGCCGCTACCTGCCCGAATACCGCGCCACCCGCGCCAAGGCCGGCAGCTTCCTGGCCATGGCCAAGAACCCGGAAATCGCGTGCGAAGTCACCCTGCAGCCGCTGCGCCGGTTCGACCTGGACGCGGCGATCCTGTTCTCGGACATCCTGACCATTCCCGATGCGATGGGCCTGGAGCTGTACTTCGTCGAAGGCGAGGGCCCGAAGTTCCGCCATCCGGTCCGCGATACTGCCGCCATCGCCAGGCTGGCGGTGCCGGACATGGAAACCGAGCTGCGCTACGTGATGGATGCGGTGCGCGTGATCCGCCGTGAGCTGGACGGCCGCGTGCCGCTGATCGGTTTCTCCGGCAGCCCGTGGACGCTGGCCTGCTACATGGTCGAAGGCGGCGGCAGCAAGGATTTCGCACGCATCAAGGCCATGGCCCTGAACGAGCCGGCCGCACTGCACCAGCTGCTGTCGGTGGTGACCGATGCGGTGGTTGCGTACCTGGCTGCCCAGCGCGCGGCCGGCGCGCAGGTGCTGCAGGTGTTCGATACCTGGGGCGGCGTGCTCAGCCCGTCCATGTACCGCGAGTTCTCGCTGCGCTACCTGACCCGCATCGCGCGTGAACTGGAGCGCGGCGACGGTGACCAGCGCACCCCGCTGATCCTGTTCGGCAAGGGTACAGGCCTGCACCTGGCCGACCTGGCCGACACCGGCGCCGATGCGCTGGGCGTGGACTGGACCCTGGACCTGGCCGACGCGGCAGCGCGCACCGGCGGCCGCGTGGCGCTGCAGGGCAATCTGGATCCGGCCACGTTGTACGGCAACCCGGAGGCGATCGAACGTGCCGCCGGGCAGGTGCTGGACAGCTACGCGCGCGGCAATGGCGGTTCCCGCGAGGGCCACGTGTTCAACCTCGGCCACGGCATGTCGCCGGACATGAATCCCGAACACGTGCAGGTACTGGTAGAAGCCGTACATTCCATCAGCCGCCGTTGATGTAAGACCGCACGCCCCCCGAGATCAGGTGACCAAGGATCGTAGTGACACGCCATGCGTGTCAAAGCCATGATCCTGCGCACGTACCCGAGCCATGCGTGTCGGCGCGGTGCCCGTCACCGGGCATTGCTCCGCATCTGCGATCATGTGCACCTCGTTGATGAAGGTGCACACGATGACGACCCCCAGCTACGCCTCGTTCCGGCCCCTGTTGTGGCTGGTGTCGCTGGCGATCTTCATGCAGATGCTGGATTCGACCATCGTCAACACCGCCCTGCCTGCCATGGCCCGCAGCCTGGGTGAAAGCCCGCTGCAGATGCAGTCGGTGGTGTTCAGTTACGCGCTGGCGGTGGCGACCTTCATTCCCGCCTCCGGCTGGATCGCCGACCGCTTCGGTACCCGCCGCACGTTCCTGGCGGCGATCATCCTGTTCACCCTCGGTTCGCTCGCCTGCGCGCTGGCACAGACCCTGCACCAGCTGGTTGCCGCCCGCGTGCTGCAGGGCGTGGGCGGCGCGATGCTGCTGCCGGTCGGGCGCCTGGCGGTGATGCGCTCGGTATCCCGCGAACAGTTCCTGCGCGCCATGAGTTTCATCGCCATCCCTGCGCTGGTGGGCCCCCTGATCGGCCCCACCCTGGGCGGCTGGCTGGTGGAAGTGGCGTCCTGGCACTGGGTGTTCCTGATCAACCTGCCCATCGGCGTGATTGGCTACGTGGCCGCGCTGAAGATCATGCCCGACCACTACGCCGAACACCGCACCCGCTTCGACATCGCCGGCTACCTGATGCTGGCGTTCGGCATGGTGGTGCTGTCGCTGGCGCTGGATGGGATCTCCGGCATGGCCACCCCGCACGCGCTGGTGATGTTGATGACCGTGGCCGGGCTGGCTGCGCTGGTCGGCTACTGGCTGCACGCGGCCAACTCCACCGCGCCGTTGTTTTCGCTGGCGCTGTTCCACGTGCCCAGCTACCGCATCGGCATCCTCGGCAACCTGTTCTCGCGGATCGGCAGCAGCGCCATGCCGTTGCTTATCCCCCTGCTGCTGCAGGTGGGCATGGGCATGAGCCCGATGAACGCCGGGCTGTTGATGATTCCCGTAGCGGCCGCCGGCATGTTGTCCAAGCGCTACGCGGTCAAACTGGTGGAACGTTTCGGCTATCGCCGGGTGTTGATGGTCAACACCGTGCTGGTCGGGTTGGCCATGGCCAGTTTCATCTTCATGGTGCCCGGCCAGCCGATGTGGCTGCGCGTGGTGCAGCTGGCGGTGTTCGGCGCGGTCAATTCGTTGCAGTTCACCGTGATGAACACCGTGACCCTGCGTGACCTGGACCGTGATTTCGCCAGCTCGGGCAACAGCCTGCTGTCGATGGTGATGATGCTGGCCACCGGCTTCGGCGCTGCGGCCGCGGGCAGCCTGCTGGCCGCGTTCGAGCACCTGGACACCCTGCACGGCGCCACCGCTGCACTGCACGCCACGTTCGTGTGCGTGGGCGCGATCACGCTCAC
Organism: Stenotrophomonas sp. CFBP8994; assembly: GCF_034044835.1. Lineage (NCBI taxonomy): Bacteria > Pseudomonadati > Pseudomonadota > Gammaproteobacteria > Lysobacterales > Lysobacteraceae > Stenotrophomonas > Stenotrophomonas sp. CFBP8994. The sequence continues at coordinate 789,970 of NZ_JAXCWT010000001.1, forward strand.
CTCCACCGTCATCTTCTGGCAGCTGCCCGACGCCCGCCCCTCTCCCCGGGATGTGGAAGAGGTCGCCGAATAGGCGACCCCGGTAGCATCGGACCGTTGGTCCGATGACATTTTGTGGCCGGCAACACCGGCCATTGCTGTTACCCACGCCCCTCCACCACCACCCGCGCGATCGCCTGCTCCAGCAGATCACCGGTCACCGGCTTGCGCAGGAAGCCCTGGAAGCCCGCCTCGCGCACCCGCTGTTCGATGCCCGGGTCGGTCCGCGCCGTCACCGCCAGCAACGGCATCGCATAACCCTGGTTGCGCAGGTGCCCGGCCAGTTCCATGCCGCCCAGGCCGGGCAGGTCAAGATCCAGCAGCACCACGTCGAAGGACGCGTCGCTCACTTCGCGCAGCGCTGCCAACGCGTGCGCGGCGTGCACCACCTCGTGCCCGCGCGCGCCCAGCAGGCCGATGATCACGCTGGCCACGGTGTCGTCGTCCTCGACCAGCAGCAGGCGCAGTGGCGGCAGGGGGTGCCCCTCGGCAACGCCGGCACTCCCGACCGTGGCGTCGGCCATCTGCAGCGGCAGCGGCAGGGTCACGCTGAAGCGCGTGCCCACGCCCAGCTGGCTTTCCACCCCGATCTGGCCCTGCATGGCCAGCGCCAGCTCGCGGCAGATCGCCAGGCCCAGGCCGCTGCCACCGTACTGCGCAGCGGTGCGCGCACCGTCGGCCTGCTCGAAGCGCCGGAACAGACGCTGCTGCTGGTCGCTGCTGATGCCGGGTCCGGTGTCGGAGACTTCGAAGTAAAGCCCGCGCGACGGCGCCAGCGCGCGCACCTTCAACCGCACTTCGCCGTTGCTGGTGAACTTCACCGCGTTGCCCAGCAGGTTGAGCAGGATCTGCCGGACGCGCACCGCATCACCCACGCTGCACAGGCCAGTGGCCAGTTCGTTGTCCACCACGAAGCGCAGCCCCTTCTGCTCGGCCAGCGCGGCCATCAGGGTGCATGCATCATCAATGACACCCTGCAGCGCGAACGGCTGCGCCTGCAACTGCAGCCGCCCCGATTCGATCCGCGCCAGGTCCAGCGCGTCGTTCACCAGGTGCAGCAGGTGCTCGCCGGCATGTCGGATCGATTCGGTGTAGCTGCGCTGCTGCGGGTTCAACGGCGAGCCCAGCAGCAGCTCGCTCATGCCCAGCACACCGGTCATCGGCGTGCGCACTTCATGTCCCAGGTTGGCCAGGAAGCGCGTCTTGGCGGCCGATGCCTGTTCGGCCAGTTCCTGCTTGTGCAGGGCCAGCTGGTAAGCGTGGCGGCGTTGCACGCGGCGCCGGTACAACCAGGCGAACAGGCTCATGAGCAGCAAGGCGATCGAGGCCATCACCAGCAGCCCCGATACGCTGCGCCACCAAGGCGGCATCACGCGGAACTCCAGTACCTGCACCCGCGACCAGACCAGGTCGGCCGAGCGCGCCTGCACCTCCAGTCGATAGCGCCCGGGCGGCAGTCGCGAGAACACACGTTCGCCGCCCGGCCCCACTTCCACCCAATCCGGATCGTAGCCGGCCAGGCGATAGCGATAGCTGTTGGACGATGAGTCGGCGAAGGACAACAGCCGCGCCACGATGCGAAGGTCGCGGTCGGCGTCGGCGATTTCCAGCGGCGCCAGGTGGGTCAGGTCCAGTACCCGCTCGCCACGGCGCACCTCGACACGTTCAATCACCAGCGGTGCGCGCCGGGTCGCCGGGCGCACCTGGTCCGGATCGAACAGCACCACCCCGGCCGGCGTGCCGCCGACGATGTGGTTGCTGGCCGTGCGCACCAGCGTGCCGCGGCGGAACTCCTGGCTGGGCAGCCCATCGCGCACGCCGTACTGGCGCACGCTGCCCTGGTTGGGATCGACGCGGATCAGGCCACGCGAGCTGGCGGCCCACACGATGTCCTGGGCGTCCACCACCAATCCCGTCGCCGACAGCTGCGGGAAGCCTTCTTCCGGCCCGACCTGGGCCTCGCGCTCGAGGCGCTTCCCGTTCCAGCGGTAGCGGATCAGGCGGCCTTCTTCCGATACCCACATGGAGCCGTCGTCGGCCGACGCCAGGGCATGACTGGCGACAGCTGCCGCGCCGGGCACCGCCTCGAACCGCGCACGCGCCGGCACCCACTGCAGCAAGCCTTGGTTGGTGGCCACCCAGAGATGGTCCTGCGGACCGCACATGAGATCCAGGACCAGCTGTCCGGGCGCAAACCCGCCCGTGCCGGCCGCGATCCGCTGCCGCACGCCGCCGTCCAGGCCGCGCTGCTGCAGCCCGCCGGACGCAGCGCTCCAGACCCCGCCACCGTCGCAGAGCGCCAGCGCGTCCACGTCGCCTTCCATGGCGGCATCGGCACCGGCATCGCTGCCCCACCGTTGCAGGGAGCCGGTACCCGGGTCGTAGCGCAGGAGCGCTTCGTGCGATCCGATCCAGACATGGCCACGCGGGTCTTCCAGCACCGACAACAGCCACTGGGGACCATCCACCCACGTCCGGTGCTGGTCAACCTTGCCAGTGACGGGATCGAAGCGGTCCAGTGCGCCATGGGTGCCCACGGCCCACACACCGCCATTGGCCGATGCGGCCATGCCCAGCACGTAGCCGTTGCGAAGCGAGGCCGGGTCATCCTCCAGCCGCGACAGCACCGAGAACTGCCACCAGCGCGGCAGCAGATGCCACAGGCCACTGTTGGTGCTGGCCAGCCAGATTCCGCCTTCGCGGTCTTCGTACGCGCCGGTCCAGTTGGGCCGCACCTGGCCACGGGCCACCGCGCTGTACAAGGGCACCTGCTGGAAGCGGCCCTGGTAGGCACGCCCGAGACCCGACCGGGTGTCGAGCCAATAGCCGCCCTGCTCGTCGCGCAGCATCATGCCCAGTACCTGGTCGCCGGCATCCACCTTCCAGGGCGCCGGGGCGAAGCTGCCGTCTGCCCGGCGAACCACCGTACCGGCATTGGTGCTGATCCACAGGCTGCCATCCAGCTCGGCGGTCAGCCCGTTGACCAGGGGCGTGGGCAGCTTCGACGCGGGCACCCGCTCGAAGTCGCGCCCGGTCCAACGCGCCAGCCCCGCCTTGGTACCGACCCACAGGCTGCCGTCACGGGTGGTGGCCATATGCGTGACCGACGCGGCCGGCAGGCTGCGCCGGTTGCCTGGCTCCGGCATGAAGCGGGTGATCACGCCATTGCGGTCGAGCCGGTGCAGGCCGCCCTCGTAGGTGCCGAACCACAGCGCCCCGTCACCGGTGGAGGCCAGGCTCCAGATCGTATTGCTGCCGATCACCGGGTTGCTGGCACGGTCGAAGAAGCGAAGTTCGCGGCGGTCGGCCGACATCATCGCCAGCCCGGCATTCTCGGTACCGATCCACAACTGGTTGCGCGCATCCACGTGCACGCTCCACACCATGTTGTCGCGAAGACCATCTTCGGCGCGCCAGACCCGGTAATTGCGGCCGTCGAACCGGGCCAGGCCATCGTTGGTGGCCAACCACAGGTAGCCGTACCCGTCTTCGGCCATGCGGTTGACGGTATTGGACGGCAGACCATCGAACACGGTCAGCTGGCGCGGCGTTGGCGGAACCGGCTGCGCTGCCACCAGCCACGGCCACATGCACAGCATCCCGAACAGGAGCAGCCAACGCGTAGGCAACACCAAGCAATCTCCTGGAGCGGGTCGGGGTCAACCGATGACGTGCAGATGGGGCCGGACTTGTCGCAGAAAGCCCAAGTCACGGGGTGGATGGTAAACGGTTCGCCGGATGGGAACGAACCATCAGGGCACGCCCGCCTGCTGCAGTGCCCGGCGCAGCGACGCGGCCGTGACCGGCTTGGGCAGGAGCCCCGCGCCACCGGCAGCCCCCACCCGCCCGGTCAGGCCGGCGGAGGGTTGCCGGCTCATCGCCAGCACCGGAGCGGACACGTTCCGCCCGGGCAGCAGGCCGATCAGGGTCAACCCATCGATGCCGGACAGGTCCAGGTCCACCAGCACCAGGTCGAACCGGCCCGCCGCCAGTTCGGTCAACCCTGCCAGCGCGTGCGCCGCATGCACCGGCTCCCAGCCCTGCGCGGTCAGCAGTGCACTGACTGCAAGGGCGGCGTGGTCGTCCTCGTCCACCAGCAGCACCCGGCCACGGTGCAGCGGCGCCACCGCCGGCATGGCTATCCCCACTTGGACGTGCCACTGCCTCCCCGCCGTCGCATGCACGCGCAGGGTGCCGCCGAGAGCGCCGGCCAGGCGTTCGGCAGTAGCCAACGCCAGGCGCAGGGACGCCAGCGACGGCGTCGGCGCGGCGCTCCCGGCGCCGCGGCCCGGCGGGTACGCAGCGCGCCCGGCGGCGGTGAACCGCCACAGCAGCCCCTCGCGCCCGGGTCGCCAGGCGACCTCCAGCACCACGTGCCCCGCGCCGGTGTGCCGCCCCAGCACGCGCGTGACCGCATCGAGCAGTTGCCCCAGTCGCAGCGCATCGCCGTGCGCGCGTGCGTCGCCCGCCACCTGCAGGCACAAGGCCAGCGCGGTGCCACGCCGGCAGGATGGCAGCAGCTGGCGCGCCAACCACTGCCGGTGGACGGCGCCCACCTCGAAGTCGGCCGCCTGCAGGGGGGTACTTCCGGCCTCCAGGCGAGCCTCGTCCAATGCGTGGTTGACCCGCTCCAGCAGCGCGTGTCCGCTCCGCAGGATCCGTTCCAACGGCTGCCGCTGGGCCGCATGCAGGGGCGATGACAGCAGCAGTTCGGCCATGCCCAGGATCCCCGTGAGCGGTGTGCGCACCTCATGTCCGAGGTTGGCCAGGTAGTGCGATTTGGCCTGCGCCGAGCGCAGCGCCAGCGACAGGCCCTGTGCGGAGACCTGCGCCCGCCGCCCGCGCGCGACACGGCGTACCGCCGCCCATGCCCCGCCGCCGAGCAGCAGCGCGCCCGCCGATATCCGGGCGCCCACCAGCGCCGGGTGGTGCCAGCCGCTGCGCTCCACCTGCAGCAGCAATGACCGGGTTGATGACCAGCTGCCGTCGGGCAATCGTGCCTGGAACTCCAGGCGGTGCTCGCCGGGTGGCAGTCGCGGGAAACCGCGGGTCCCGCTGCGGCCCACCCGGATCCATTCCCGGTCCAGGCCGCACAGCCGGAACCGGTACTGCTGGCGCGCGTGCATCCCAGCGCCGAGCAAGCGGACGCTGACCTGGATATCCCGATCGTCCGGCTGCAGGTGGAGCACCGCCTTGGAAGGCAGTACCTGCAGCAGTCCGCCACGATGCAGTTGCACACGCTCCACCACCAGCGCCGGCTCCCCCCTGCACGCGGCCAGGCCCACCGGGTCGAACCGCACCCTGCGGCCGTGTGCATCCACGGCCAGCATGGTCGATCCATCGGCCTGCAGCTGTGCATTGAACACGGCATCGGGTACCCCTTCGCTTCGCGTGTACAGCCGCACCTGGCCCTCGCGGGGGCGAAGACGCAGCAGGCCACGCGCGCTGCTGGCCCACAACGCGCCCTGTGCGTCGCTGGCCAGCGACGCCAACCGCAGCGACGGCAGTCCCTGGCGTGCATCAATCTGCACGCCGGGCCGGGCCACGCCGTCCTGGATGAGATAGCGCCGCACCGTACCCGCACTGGCCACCCACAAGGCGCCGTCCTCTGCCAGGTGCAGCGCGCTGACCTCGCCGTCGACACCGACAACGGGATGGAAGCGGCCGTCCGCCCACCGCGTCAGGCCATGACGACCTCCCCACCAGATGCCGTTGCCTGTATCGCAATGCAGGGCCAACGGACCGGGCGGCGGCGCCTGGTCGGCCGCACCCCAGCGCCACTGTCGGGCGCCGGTGCCGCCAGGCAGCTGCCGCTCGATCCCCGTGCCATCCAGACGCCAGCGGCTGCCATCGGCGCAGGCGAGCGCCAGCGGCGGCGCGTCAGGAGCCAGATGCAACCCGCTGATCGCCGGCATTTCCTGCGGCGCCGCATCAAGCGACATGAAGTGCTGCCAGTGCGGGGGCAGCCGCCACACCCCCATATGCCGCCCCAGCAACCAGAGGCTGCCGTGGCGATCTTCCAGGGCCGTGCGGAACCGGGGCACATCGGCGCTGCCCAACGGTGCGATGCCCACCCCGGGCAGCTGACCGCCTCCGCTCTTCCACACCCGGGCGTCCTCGCCCAGCCACGGTCCGCCGCTGCGCGACGCGCCCAGCGCGCGCGTTCCCGCCGGTGCATCCACCGGTTCCAGCCGCCCCTCGTCCGAGGCGCGCCACGGGCCTGCCGCGCCGGCTACCCACAGCCGCTGCCCGGCATCCACCAGCAGCGCGCTGACCGGCGCAGTGGCCAGCATCGTGGGCGGCGGCAGGAAGCGACCGTTCCTCCAGCGGGCCAGGCCGCGCGGCGTTCCCACCCAGAGCGTGCCGTCGGCCGCCAACGCCAGGTGGTCGACGCGACGGTCCGGCAGGCCGTCCGCGTTCACGGTGGGCAGGTATTGACGCAGCCGGTGGCCCGGCTCCAGCCGGAACAGACCCGCGTCGCGCGTACCGAACCACACCACGCCCTCCGGCGTTGGCAGCACGACACCGATCGCCACGCCCGCCAGGGCCGGAAAACGCGCGCTGTCGAAGCGCTCGATGTGGCTGCGGTCGGCCGACAGGCGCATGAGGTGGCCCTGCCCCGTCCCGATCCACAACCGGTCCTGCGCATCCGCCGCCATCGACAGCAACTGGTTGTCGGCCAACCCCTGCTCCATCCGCCAGATCCGGAAGCGCTGGCCATCGAAGCGGGCCAGGCCATCATCGGTGGCGAACCACAGGTAGCCGTCGCGGTCTTCCACCATCTGGTGCACCGCGTTGGACGGCAACCCGTCGGCGGTGGTGAAGCGCAGCGCCATGGGGGGCGCCGCGCGTACCGATGACGCAAGCAGCAGCAGCGCCAGCAGCAGGCCCTGCAGGGGGCCGATCATGCGCCCGTCACCGCGGCAGCCAACCGCGCCCCGGTCACCGGCAGGCGCAGGAAACCATCGAACCCGCCCGCGCGTGCATCGCGCTCGGCGCAGGCATCGGCGCGTGGCGTAAGCGCCACGCGCCGCACCCCCGGCCACAACCAGGGCAGGCGTGCACTCAGCCGCCCGCCCGCCACCACCATGTCCGGATCAGCCGCGATGAGATCCCAGGGCCCCGGATCGACGTCGCGTACCCACGCGTCTGCATTCTCGACCGCCACCACCCGGTGGCCCTGGGAACGCAGCAGCGCACACACCACCTCGACAGCGTCCGGTTCGGTCGCCGGCAGCAGCACCATCACACGCAAGGCGCGCGATGGCACGGCAGCGCACGCGGTGCGGCGCGGCGCGGCGGGCGCCGCGGCGGGTGCAAGCGCCGGCCACGGCAGTGTCAACTCGAACTGGGTGCCACGCCCGCGCTGGCTGTCGACGTCCAGGCGTCCGCCCATGGCATGTGCCAGGTCCCGGCTGATGGCCAGTCCCAGCCCGCTGCCGCCAGGGTGGGCGGCGGTGTCTGCCGTTTCGACCTGGCTGAAGCGCTGGAACAGCCGCCGCACCTGCGCCGGGCTCATCCCCGGGCCGGTGTCGGACACACACAGCACCAGCCCGCGATCCTCCGGCCCGGTGCGTGCGCTCAAGTTCACCTGCCCATGCGCGGTGAACTTGAGGGCGTTGCCCAGCAGGTTCAGCAGAATCTGGCGCAGGCGCTGCACGTCGCCGTGGAAGCAGGCGCCCGCTGGCAACGTGCTGGTCCAATGCAGCAGCAATGCCTTGCGCCGCGCCACCGGCAGCAGCAGCGCATGCAGCTCACGCATGACGTCCACCAGCACGAAGGGCGCTGGGTGCAGCCGCAGGCGGCCTGATTCGATACCGGCCAGGTCCAGCGCATCGTCCATCAACTGCAGGAGGTGGTGCCCCGCCTGCTGCAGGCTGCCGACCTGCTCGCGCTGCACGCCCGACAACGGCGACTGCAGCAGCAGCTCGCTCCAGCCGAGTACCGGCGTCAACGGCGCACGCACCCGGCGGCCCAGTTCGGCCAGGAAGCGGGTGCGCTGCATCGAATCCTGCTCCGCCCGCAGGCGGTGCGCACGCGCCTGGCGCCGCTGCGCGCGTCGCCGCTGCCGGCGGTAGTGCAGCCGCGCTCCCCCCATCAGCGCTGCGCAGATCGCGGCAGCCAAGGCGACACGACCGGTTGTTGTTTCCCACCACCGGGGCACCACGCGCAACGGCAGCTGACGCACCGCCGACCACGGCCCCCCGGCGTGCCGCGCCTTCACCAGCAGGGAGTGCTCACCGGCCGGCAGGCGGGTGAAAAGGCGCTGCGCCACGGGGCCGGTGTCGACCCATGCCGGGTCGTGTCCCAGCAGGCGGAAGTGGTACTGGATGCGATCAGGATCGCCACGACCGAGCAGGTTCACCGCGACCCGCACATGGCGGTCCCCGGTGCCCAGGATCACCGGCGGTGCGGCGATCGGCACCTGGATCACCCGTCCATGCCGACGACGGCTCATTGCATCGAGCACCAGAACCGGCACCGTTGCCGGGGCGCGAAGCGCGCGCGGGTCGAACGCCAGCAGTCCGCCTTCGCGCACGCCTGCCACCAACGCGCCCGAGCCCAACCGAAGCAGCCGCTGGGGAAGCACCTCCTGCACGGGCAGGCCCTGTGCGGTGTCCAGCACCCCCACCTCACCCGCGTGCGGATCCACCCGCAGCACGCCGCGCGCGGCCCCCGCCCATGCCACGCCATCGGCGCCCACCACCAGTGCGTTGGCACGCACTTGCGGGTAGCCTTCGGCGGCGCCAATGCGGCGTACTCGATGCAACCGTCCCTGCGCCAGACGGTACTGCTCCAGGGAGCCCAGGCGGCTGACCCACAGCGTGCCATCGTCGGCTTCGGCGATGGCCGACACGGTCCCGTCGCCATCGCCCGGGACCGGCTCGAAGCGCTCGCGTGCAACAGACCAGCGCATCACGCCTTGCGGATCGGTGGCCCATACCTCGCCATCATGCGTGCACAACAGCTGCCGTAGCAGAACGTCCTGCCTAAGCCCCACCTGCTGCGGTGCCGCACTGTGCAGCCGCTTGCCGTCCGTCGACCACCGTTGGATCGCTCCAGGGTGCGCGAGCCAGACATCGCCGTTCGCGCATATCTGCAGGTGGATGGGCCCTTGGTCCGTGCCCAATCCGAGCCCCCAGTCGCGTTGGCTGCGCCGCTGCGGGTCATGGCGCAGCAACCGGTCGGCACTGGCGACCCAGACCCGTCCCTGGGCATCTTCGGCCACACCCACCGGGAGCGCGCTGACGCCGGCATGTGGGAACCGGAGCACGTCACGGCCGCGTCCGGTACGCAGGTCAAGGCGCTGCAGGTGCCCGCGACTGCCCGCAACCCACGCGTGGTGCGTTCCCGATGCGGCCAGGCCCAGTGCGTAGTGACTGCCGTTTCCCGACCCGCTGTCGGCGGTGGCGGGCAAGGCCGTGAACTGCCGCCAGCGGGCCGACAACCACCATACGCCGTGCTGCTCACTTACCCACCACAGGTCACCGTTGCGGTCTTCCAGCGCCTGGCGGATCACCACCGGCCCCGGCGCAGTGCCTGGCGCGGGTTGCAGCGTCCACGGCAGGCTGGCGCCGGCTTCCTGCCGCAGCAGCGCCGCGCCCTGTTGCTGCCAGAGCACGCCGTCCGCACTGCGCAGCACGCTGCGTGCGCGGAGCGGCCGAATGTAGGCACCTGCTGCGCTACTCGTTGCCCAGGTGCCATGCGCCGAGGTGACTTCAATTCCCCCGCGTGGATCGGCCCAGAGCGAACGGATCGGCGCTGCGGATCCGGCCGGCAACGCCATCCGGGCCAGCCGTGTGCCATCCCATCGCCAAAGCGATGCGGCCTGGGCCACCCACAACGCACCTGCGCTGTCGCGCGCGAGTGCCATGACCGGGCCACCCTCCTGTGGCAGCGGCTGCAACGCCCACTGCGGGTCGCGTGGTGCCCGCCGATAGAGCCGATGGTCGCTTCCAATGGCCCAGATCCGGCCGTCGCCGCTGCTGTGCACCTGGCGCAGCAGCCCCTGGCGCAGCGCTGACGGGGCAGATGCGGGCAGCCGCTGGAACCCACCACGATCAGCGCCCATCATGACCAGCCCCGCACTGGCCGTTCCCACCCAGAGCCGGTCGAGGGCATCCACGTGAAGCGTGCGCAGGTCGACATCCGGCAAACCATCCTCGAGGCGCCACAGCCGGTACCGCTGGCCGTCGAAGCGCATCAGGCCGTCGCTGCCCGCCAGCCACAGGTAGCCGGAAGCGTCTTCAGCGATTTCGCGAACGTTGGGGTCGTGCAGGCCTTCGGCCATGCCGAGCAGGCGCGGCGATGGCACATGTACGACACCCGCATGGCCTGCTGCCGGCCACATCAGCAGCAGGGCCAGGAGCAAGGCTACGGGCTGCCCGCGCAGGGCCTCTCGCGGAGGCGTCACCGTCTACCGCACCATCATCGTTCTCATTGCGGCCACGGTAGGGCGATCGCGGCCAGCGCGCACCCGCGTTCCCGTAAAAACGTCACAAAGCAGTGAATCAATTTTTGAATTGAATTTGCCGATTTCTGATACGCAGCCTATGGAGAGGCCACCATCCCGGGCGGGCTGCGGCGGGTGGCACACGCCTGCGCGATCGCGGCCACCAGCAGGTCGCCGGTCACCGGCTTGCGCAGGAAGCCATCGAACCCGGCCGCGAGGACCTGCTGTTCGGCATAGGCATCCGAGCGCGCCGTCACCGCGATCAGCGGCAGCGCGTAGCCCATGGCGCGCAGCTGCCCGGCGATGGCGATGCCATCCAGCGCGGGCAGGTCCAGGTCAAGCAGGCCGATGTCGAAACGTCCGGCAGCCACTTCCGACAACGCCGCCAACCCGTGCAGGGCATGCACCACCGTGTGTCCGCGGGCCTGCAGCAGCCCGGCAATGACGTCGGCTACGGTGGCATCGTCTTCCACCAGCAGGATCCGCAACGGTGGCAGGGCAATCGGCGCGCCATGCAGCGGCGCATCCGCAGCGGGCCGCTGGCGCACGGTCCACGGCAACGGCAGGTGCACGGTGAAGCGGGCCCCCTGTCCGGGCGCGGAGTCGATGGCGATGCGTCCGCCCATCGCCACGGCCAGTTCCTGGCAGATCGCCAGGCCCAGGCCACTGCCGCCATAGCGGGACGCCGTCCGCGGGCCGTCCGCCTGTTCGAAACGGTGGAACAGGCGCTGCTGCTGGTCCTGGTTGATGCCTGGCCCGGTGTCGGTGACCTCCAGCTCGATACCGCTCCCGCCCGGCACCAGCTCGATGCCCAGACCGACATGGCCGTGTTCGGTGAACTTGATCGCATTGCCCAGCAGGTTCATCAGGATCTGGCGCACGCGCATCTCGTCGCCACTGACCTGCACCGGGCCGGGCAGGTTGAAGCTGCGCTCGAAGGCCAGCCCGCGATGATGTGCCATCGGTTCCATGAGCGTTTCGACCTGGGCCAGCATCGACATCAGGTCAAACGGCCGGATGTCCAATTCCAGCCGCCCCGCTTCGATCCGGGCCAGATCCAGCGCGTCATTGACCAGCCGCAGCAGATGGGTACCGGCGTGCTGGATGGACGCGGCGTAGCCGCGCTGCAGCTCGTCCAGTGGCGTGGCCAGCAGCAGTTCGCTCATGCCCAGCACACCGGTCATGGGGGTACGCACCTCATGGCCGAGCGTGGCAAGGAACCGGCTCTTGGCCTGCGACGCCTGTTCGGCGATCTGCTGCTTGTGCACGGTCAGATGCCATTGCTGGCGGCGGCGCAGACGGGCGCGGGCAAACGCCGCCACGGCGGCCACCAGCAGCAGCCACAGCACCACGTAGCCCAGCACGGCCCAGCTGCTGCGCCACCACGGTGGCTGTACCTGCACGGTGATCGTGCGTGACGGGGTCCATTCCCCATGCGGGGGAGCGGCCTGCACGTCGATGGCGTACTGGCCTGGCGGCAACCGCGACAGCAGGCGTTCGCCATCTGCGTTCTGCATCACCCAGTTCTGGTCATAGCCGGACACTCGGTAGCGGTAGCGGTTGCCCATCGGGCTGGCATAGGACAGCAGGCGCGCCGAGATGATCAGATCGCGATCGCCCGGGCCCAGCACCAGCGGCGCGTTGACCGGCAGCGACTGCTGGCCTTCGGCATCGTCGCGGCGTACCTGGATGTTGTCGATGACCAGTTGCGAAGGCGGCAGCGGCGTGTCTGCTGCATCCGGGTCGAAACCCACCAACCCGGTCGCGGTGACGGCCAGCACCCGGCCGTCGGCACCGGCCACGGGTGGGCGTCCGCTGAATTCCCGATCCGGCAGCCCGTCCTTCTCGCCGTACAGCCGCAGCCGACGTTCGCGGGAATGCCAGCACACCAGCCCACGCGTGGTGGTGGCCCACACCTGCCCGTTACGGCCAAGCGCGATACCCCCCATCGACACCGGCGGCATTCCCTGCGCGGCCCCGACCCGTTCCCGCAGCGTCATGCTGAGCCCGTCCCACCGGTAGCGCTCCAGTGCGCCACTGCGCGCCATCCAGACCTCATCGGCACTGACCCAGGCCATGTCGAAGAGGTTGCCAGGCGCAATGCCGGGCACGCGTTCAAAGCGGTCCTTCTGCCACCGCAGCAGCCCCATCTCGCCCGTTTCGCCCATGTCGCCCATGATCCACAGCCCGCCGCGCGGATCGAACAGCATCTGCTCCACCGGCACATCGACCAGGCCGCGGCCGTCACCGATGCGGATGTCGTCGAGCAGCTTGCCCTGCGCGTCGCGGCGCTGCACGCCGTAGTTCGTGATCGACATCCACAGATCACCGTTGGGCGCTTCGCGGATCAGCTCAATGCGTTGGCGCACATCCGCGCCGCCTCCGATCTTCCACTCGCGCAGCTGTCCGGTCTTTGGCTGGAACAGCCCCAGCCTTCCGGCCCGACCGAGCCAGAGCGCACCATCGGCGCGCGGCAACACCGACCTGACCGCTCCCACGCCGATCTGCTTCTCGGTGGCTATCTGGTGCAGGCTTCCGCCCGCATCCAACCGGTACACCCCATGCGCCCCGGCGACGTAATAGTCGTTGCCTGCCGCAGCTGCCCCGAGCAGGTACGCACTGTCCAGGGGTTTTCCATCGAGCTGGTACCAGGTGGAGAAACGCTTCCAGTCCGGAGGGAGGTAGGCCAGGCCCTGGGTCAGCATGGCCACCCACAGTCCCCCCTCGTGGTCCTGCAGCAGGTCCAGCACGCCGCTGCGTTCGGTGAGGAATCCGCTGCCGCCATCGCCGGCCAGCAGGCGCAGCTGCGCGTCATCGCCGCGATACAGGCCGTCGGCCGTGCCCAGCCAGTAGCCGCCATTGCGATCATGCAGCACCGAGGCGGCACGCACATCGGCGCCCACCTTCCACGGTGCCGGGCGCGCGTCGCCGTCGGGACTGATCCGGAACAGCCCTCCCTCGGTACCGGCCCACACCGTGCCATCGGGGTCGCGGGTCAACCGGAACACGCTTTTGCCGCCCAGCACCGCCGGGGCGATCCGGGTGAAGCCGCGGCCGTCCCAGCGCGCCACGCCGCTGCCGGTACCCACCCAGACATGGCCTGCAGGATCGGACAGCAGGCTGTAGATGGTGTCGTCGGGAAGCGCTGCCGGATCGGCCGCGTTGGCCTGGTAGCGGACCAGCGTCCCGTCCTCTTCCCGCCGGCAGATGCCATGGCGGTTGGTGCCGATCCACAAGGCCTTGCCCGCATACGCCAGCGACCAGAACTGCCCCTCGCAATGCTGGTCGAGGTCTGGGAACCGCTCGAAGCGTTCGCGGCCAGGCCCGAGCATGCTCAGGCCAACGCCGTTGCTGCCCACCCAGACCCGATCCAGCGGGTCGACCAGCAGCGTCTCGATCTCGTTGCCCGGCAGCGAGCCGGGATCGTCGGGTTCATTGCGCCAGACCCGCAGGCCAACGCCGTCGATGCGGGCCAGGCCATCATCGGTGGCGGCCCAGATGTAGCCCTGACGGTCCTGCGCCAGGGCAAGCACCATGCGCGAGGGCATGCCTTCGGCGGCGCCGAGGCGGCGCATGCGCGGTGTCTCTGCCGATGTCCCTGCGGCCCACAACGCCGACGGCACCGCATACAACGCCAGTGCCAGCAGCACGATGCCTGCCCGCCAACCGCGCGCGCTCAACGCCATCGAGTTCTCCCTGTTGCCCGGGATTGTCACACAGTGCGCTGCACAACGCCCCGGTCGCGCGCTGCGGGGCACACCACGATCTGTTGCAGCCATGGTGCTGCCAGGCATCACGGAGCAGCGCGTATGATCGGCCCAGCCCTGAACGGAGCCGGCCGTGACCAAGCGCCTGACCCTTGCCCTGCTGTTGTGTACCGCCCCCTGGGCGGCGAGCGCCGCGCCCGATACCTACCGCCTCGACCCGGTGCATACACGGGTGCTGTTCGCGGTGGAGCACGCCGGTTTCTCGCAGGCACTGGGCACCGTCTCGGGCAGCGAAGGCGTGCTTGCCTTCGATCCCGACGACTGGAGCAGCGCCACGCTCACGGTCAGCGTGCCGCTGCAACGCCTGGATCTTGGCGATGACAAATGGAACAAGGCCGCGCTGGCGCGCAGCCTGCTCGATGCCGAGCGCCATCCCGAGGCCCGGTTCGTATCCACCCGCATCGAACCGGTCGATGCCACCCATGCGCGGGTGATCGGTGAGCTGACCCTGCGCGGGGTCAGCCACGAGGTCGCGCTTGATGTCACGCTCAACGCGGTCAAGCGCCACCCGATGCCGCCATTCCGCCGTACTGCCGGGTTCTCAGCCACCGCCACCCTGAGCCGAAGCGCGTTCGGGGTGGATGCGTGGCCGTCGATGATCGGCGACCAGGTCCAGCTGCGCATCGAAGCCGAAGCCCTTCGCGACCGCAGTGCCACCGATCCGCAGGACACACCGTCCGTCGACCCGCCGGGAACTCCGGAACCGATCGACGACTCCGACACTCCCTCTACTTCGCCAGCCCGGAAGCGCTCGCCATGACGACCCGAAACACCCGTGACCGCTGGGGCAGTGTCAGCCAGGGACTGCACTGGCTGATCGCCCTGCTCATCCTCCTGCTCGGCATCGTCGGCCTGACCATGGGCGAACTGCCACGCACCCCGAAGTATTTCTGGGTCTACACCGCGCACAAATCGCTGGGCATCACCGTGCTGGCCCTGGTGGCGCTGCGCCTGGGCTGGCGCCTGTATGCCGGCGCGCCCGAACCGGTACCCGGCACCCCGACCTGGCAGGAACGCATCGCCTCGGCCACCCACTGGTTGCTGTACGTGCTGATGTTCGCGCTGCCGTTGTCGGGCTGGGTCTACGATTCGGCCAGTGGCCTGCGGCCGTTCCGCTGGTTCGGGCTGGTCGACGTGCCCAAGCTGGTCGCGCCCAACCCGGGCGCGCGCGATATTTTCCATGCCATCCATGAGTGGGGCTTCTGGGTGCTGATCGCCGTGGTGGTCGCCCATGCCGGCGCTGCCTTGTACCACCACCTTTTCCAACGCGATGCCACGCTTGCGCGCATGCTGCCGCAGGGCTGGCTCGCCTCCCCCCAGAAGGACTGACGATGAACATCAAGCTCACCTCCCCCGCCGCCGTGGCTGCCGCGCTGGCTGGCCTGATGGCCACCGCCCCGGTGCTGGCCGCCGACTACGTGCAGGCCGCCAACAACGGCTCCACGTTGGTTTTTGCCACCAAATATGACGGTGAAGTGTTCACTGGAAGCTTCCCCGGCTTCTCGACCAAGGTCAGCTTCGATCCGGTCGACCCCGCCGCCGGCACGCTGGACGTGACCATTCCACTGGCCGGCGCAACGTCGGGCAACAGCGACCGCGATTCGACGCTGCAGGGTGCGGAATTCTTCAATGTGGCCAAGTTCGCCACAGCCCGATACACCGCCAAAGGCTTCACCAGGAGCGGTGACAAGTACGTGGCCAATGGCACGCTGGAACTGCGCGGGGTGAGCAAGCCGGTTACCTTCACTTTCGAATGGAAGCCCGGTCCCAACCCGGTGCTGACCGGCAAGGCCACGGTCAAGCGCCTGGACTTCGGCGTGGGCGGCGGTGACGACTGGAAAGACACCAGGAACATCCCGGACGACACCGCGATCAGCACCGTCGTCAAGCTGCAGGCGAAGTAACCCCTCCCGTGGCGCCGGCCAACGGCCGGCGCTACCGGTGCCCGCTCATCCACGCCGACAGGGTGGACGCATCGAAGGGCCAGTCCAGCTCACGCCCCTGCCCATCGCGCAGCACCGGCACGCGGCTGCCATAGCGGGCCTCCAGGGCCGCGTCATCATCGATGAACACACTGTCGAGCCCGGGGACCCGGGCCTGGGCCAGGACCGCAAGGGCCAGGTCGCAGAGGTGGCAGTCGTCGCGCTGGTACAGGATGAACATAAGGTCGATATGTTGCGTTGCAGCCAGGGTGGCGGGCGCGGACAGCATAGAATAGTGCTCCATCCGATACCCGCAGTTTGGCAATCATGGCTGTCAGCACGTTCGACGTTTTCAAGATCGGCATTGGCCCGAGCTCCTCGCACACCGTAGGACCGATGAAGGCCGCCGAACGCTTCGTGCACCGCTGGCTGCTGGACCCGGGCTGCCTGCAGGACGTGGTGCGCATCCGCGCCGACGTGTATGGCTCGCTGGCGTTGACCGGCCGCGGCCATGGCACTGACAAGGCCGTGCTGCTGGGCCTGGAAGGCCAGCGACCGAACCTGATCGATCCGGACATCATTCCCGGCACGCTCGAGCGGATCCGCAGCAGCAAGCGCATCCGGTTGATGGGCACCCATGAGATCGCCTTCGACGAGAAGCGCGACCTGGGTCTGAACAAGCGCCAGAAGCTGCCCTACCACACCAATGGCATGCGCTTCACCGCGTACGACGCGCAGGACCAGGTGATCGCCACGCGCGACTACTACTCGGTGGGCGGTGGCTTCGTGGTCAACCAGGACGACGCGGCCGATGACCGCATCGTGCCCGATGAAACCCCGCTGCCCTACCCGTTCAAGAGCGGCGACGAGCTGCTGGCGCAGACCGCACGTAGTGGGCTGAGCATTGCCCAGCTGATGTTCGAGAACGAGAAGTGCTGGCGCAGCGAAGACGAAATCCGCGACCAGCTGCGCGAGATCTGGGACGCGATGCAGCAATGCTGCGCCCGGGGCATCCGCCAGGAAGGCACCCTGCCCGGAGGCCTGCATGTGTCGCGCCGCGCCCCGGCGCTGTACCGCGAGCTTTCATCCAAGCCGGAAGCGGCCATGCGCGACCCGCTCACCACGCTGGACTGGGTCAACCTGTACGCGCTGGCGGTCAACGAAGAGAACGCAGCAGGTGGCCGCGTTGTCACCGCGCCGACCAATGGTGCGGCCGGCGTGCTGCCGGCGGTGCTGCATTATTTCGACCGCTTCTGCCCCGGCGCCAATGAACAGCGCGTGTTCGATTTCCTGCTCACCTCGGCCGCGATCGGCATCCTGTACAAGGAAAATGCCTCGATTTCCGGCGCCGAAGTCGGCTGCCAGGGCGAAGTCGGCGTGGCCTGCTCGATGGCCGCCGGCGGCCTGGTCGCCGCGCTGGGCGGCAATCCCAGCCAGATCGAGAACGCCGCCGAAATCGGCATGGAGCACAACCTGGGCCTGACCTGCGACCCGATCGGCGGGCTGGTGCAGATTCCCTGCATCGAGCGCAATGCGATGGGCGCGGTGAAGGCGATCAACGCCTCGCGCATGGCCATGCGCGGCGACGGCAAGCACAAGGTGTCGCTGGACAAGGTGATCAAGACCATGCGCGATACCGGCCGCGACATGCAGGACAAATACAAGGAAACCAGCCGCGGCGGGCTCGCGGTCAACGTCATCGAGTGCTGATCGGAGACGCGCGGGCGGTTATCCTCGGGGTTCCCCCACTGGAGACCGCCATGCGCATCCTGGCCGCCGCCCTGCTTGCCTGCCTGCCCCTGACCTCGTTCGCCGCCGACACCTACGACGCGCGCCTGCAGGCCTTCGACTACGGTTGGCCGGTCAAGACCTTCAGCTTCGATTCGCAGCGCCAGCCGCTGGAAATGGCCTACCTGGACGTGGCGCCTGCCGGCCGCCAGGTCGGCACGGTGGTGCTGTTGCACGGCAAGAATTTCTGCGCGGGCACCTGGCGTGATGCCATCACCGCGTTGAGCAGCGCCGGCTACCGGGTGATTGCGCCGGACCAGATCGGCTTCTGCAAATCGAGCAAGCCACTGCGCTACCAGTATTCCTTCGGCCAGCTGGCCGCCAACACGCAGGCGCTGTTGGCGCATCTGAAACTGGACACCACCAAAGTCGACCTGGTCGGCCATTCGATGGGCGGCATGCTGGCCGCGCGGTTCGCGCTGATGTATCCGCAGCAGCTGCGCCAGCTGGCGCTGGTCAATCCAATCGGGCTGGAAGACTGGAAGGCCAAGGGCGTGCCCTGGCGCAGCGTGGATGCGTGGTATGCCAACGAACTGAACACCAGTTTCGACAGCATCAAGAAGTACCAGCTTGAGGTCTACTACAGCGGCCAGTGGACGCCGGAGTTCGAACACTGGGCACGCATGCAGGCCGGGATGTATGCCGGCCCCGGCAAGCAGGCCGTGGCCTGGAGCCAGGCGCTGACCTCGGACATGGTGTTCAACCAGCCGGTCGTGCATGAGCTGGCCAACATCCGCGTGCCGACCACGCTGTTCATCGGCCAGAAGGACCGCACCGCGATCGGGCGTGACCTGGCCCCGCCGGCATTGAAAGCTGCGCTGGGCGACTACCCTGCCCTGGGCAAGGCTGCCGCCGCCGCGATCCCCGGCGCGATGCTGGTGAGCTTCGACGACCTGGGGCATTCGCCGCAGGTGCAGGACCCGTCGCGGTTCAACGCGGCGTTGTTGAAGGCGTTGAAGGCGTTGAAGGGCGAGTGATCGACAACACGTCGTCCAACAAGGCGGCAGCGGTGACCCCGGCCCCCGCACCCGGCCCCTGGATCAACAACGGCTGCACGTTGTAGCGGTCGCTGTGGATCGCCACGCGGTTGTCGGTCTGCGCACCGCCGGCCAGCGGATGGTCCAGCGGCACGATCCGCAGCCCGACCGAGGCGCCGTCGTGGTCGAAGCCGCCGATGAAGCGCAGGCAGCCGCCCTGCGCGCGTGCCTGCTCCCAGTGCCGCTGCAGCGGCGCGTCCAGCAGGGCCAGCTGTTCGATCGCCGCGGTGGTCGGCAGCGCCGCCAGTGCATCGGGCACCAGCGAGTTCACGGCCACCTGCTCGGCGCGCAGCGCGATGCCGCTGGCGCGGGCAAGGATCAGGAGTTTGCGGCGCACGTCCTCACCGGACAGGTCCACGCGCGGGTCCGGCTCGGTGTACCCCGCGCCGGCCGCCTCGCGCACCCACGCCGAGAAGGGGCGCTGACCGTCGTAGTGATGGAACAGCCACGCCAACGACCCCGACAGCACGCCTTCCACCCGGTGGATGCGATCGCCGCCGGCCACCAGCCCGCGCAGGCTGCTCAACAGCGGCAGCCCTGCGCCAACCGTGGCGCTGTCGCCGTAGCGTGCGCCGCCGTCCAGTCCGCTGCCCGCGATGGCCTGTGCACGCGCCAGCTGCGCGCCCTGCCCCAGCTTGTTGGCCGTCACCACGTGCACGCCGCGCGCCAGCCACTGCTCGTGCCAGTTGGCCACATCGTCGCTGGCGGTGGCGTCCACCACCACGTCGCCGCGTTGCAGGCCTTCGGCTTCGGCCCAGGGTTGCAGCGCGGGCGCCGTGCGCGCGGCATCGTTGGCGCGCTCCAAGGCCTGCGCCGGCTGCTGTTCGCAGGCGCGTGCCGTGCGCGAGTTGGCCAGCCACGAGAACTGGGGCAACTCGACGCCTCGTGCCTCGAGCGCCTGGTAGCGCTGCACGAACGCGGTTCCAACGGTGCCCGTACCCAGCAACGCCAAGCGACGTGGCGCCGGTCGCGCGAAAGGCAGTACCGCGCTCATGCGTCCACCAGCCTGCGCTGGGCCAGCTGCGCCTGGCGGTCGATCACCGCCTGGGCCCGCTCCAGGCCGGTCTGCAGGTCCGCGACCAGGTCTTCAGCCGCTTCGATACCCACCGACAGGCGCAGCAGGCCCTCACTGATGCCCGCATGGGCGCGGGCCTCGGCGGTCATCGCCGCGTGGGTCATGGTGGCCGGGTGCGCGACCAGGCTCTCCACCCCACCCAGCGATTCGGCCAGGGTGAAGCAGCGCAGGCCATCCACGAACGCACGCACCGCCGCGTGCGGGTCATCCCCGGGGCACGAGGCCAGCTCAAACGACAGCATCGCGCCGAAGCCACTCTGCTGGCGGGCGGCGATGGCATGGCCCGGGTGCGATTCCAGGCCGGGGTAGTAGACGTTGGCCACCGCGTCGCTGGTGGCCAGCAGCTGCACGATCTCGGCGGTGTTTTCCTGGTGCACGCGCAGCCGCGCGCCGAGCGTCCGCAGGCCGCGCAGGGTCAGGAAGGCATCGAACGGGGAACCCGTCAGGCCGAGTGCGTTGGCCCACCACACCAGCTGCTCGTGCAGCGCCGGATCGCGCGCGACCACGGCGCCACCGACCACATCGCTGTGGCCGTTGATGTACTTGGTGGTCGAATGCAGCACCACATCGGCACCGAAGGCGATCGGCCGCTGCAGCGCCGGCGACAGGAAGGTGTTGTCGACCACCACCTTCGCACCGGCGCGGTGCGCGGCATCGATGACGAAGCGCAGGTCGGTGATGCGCAGCAGCGGGTTGGACGGGGTCTCGATCAACACCAGCGTGGGCGATTGCGCCAGCGCGTCGGCCAGCGAACGCGGGTCGGTCAGGTCGGCGGTGACCAGCTGGAAGTGACCCTTTTTCGCCAGCGCGTTGAACAGCCGCCAGCTGCCACCGTAGGCGTCGTGCGGCACCACCAGGGTATCGCCCGGTTCCAGCAGCGCATTGAGCACCAGGTTGATCGCGCCCATGCCGGTGGAAGTGATCACCCCGCCAGCACCGCCTTCGAGTTCGGCCAGCGCCTCACCGAGCAGGTCACGGGTGGGGTTGCCGCTGCGGGTGTAGTCGTACTGGCGCTTGTTGCCGAACCCATCGAAGCTGAAGTTCGACGACAGCACGATCGGTGGGGTCACCGCCCCGTGCGCGGTATCGCGATCGATTCCGGCGCGCACGGCGGCGGTGACACGGCTACAGGTCGGCTCGGAACCGGCGGACTGGCTCATGCGTTTTCTCCCGGGGTACGGAATGCGGTGGCGAGGATCGCGTCGATGCGATCGGTTTCTTTGAGGAAGGCGTCATGGCCATAGGGCGAGCGCAGCACGCGCAGGCTGCCGCGCGGGCCCAGCCCTTCAACCAGGCCGACCAGGTCGGCCAGCGGCACCAGGCGGTCGCCTTCTACGGCCACCACGACGGTGGGTACGCTGATCGCGGCGGGATCGATGCGGTGCAGGTCGATCGATTCGGACAGGCGCAGGTACGCCTCCACCGGGGTGCGCGCGACGTACTGCGCGCCGGCGGCATCCAGGTAATCTTCGGCCGCCACGCGGACACGCCCGTTGACCACTTCCGGCGGGGCATCGAAGCGCTCGCCGAATTCTTCCGGGGTGCGGTAGCTGAGCATGGCGAACTGCCGGGCCAGCGCCAGGCCGTGGCTTTCGCCGCACTGCAGCTGGCCCAGCGCAACCGCGCGGCGCTGCAGCGCGCGCCAGGCGGCGGCGTAGGGATGCGGGCGATGCGCGCCGCTGACCGCGACCAGCTTGGCCAACCGCTGCGGGTGGCGCACTGCGAACTGCTGGCCCACCAGCGCACCGTAGGAGTAGCCCACGAAGCACTGCAGCTGGGTAATGCCGAGGTGATCGAGCAGCAGGGCGAGCGCATCGGCCTGGTCGGCGGTGTCGATCGGCAGGTCCAGTGCGCCGTCGGCACCGATGAAATCGAAGGCCAGGATGCGGCGCGAGGCCGGATCCAGCGCGCGACCGGGTGCCACCAGGCCCTCTGCCCAGCCCTTCTCGGGGAACTCGGCATTGGCGGCCACATGCCGGTGTGCGGAAATGCCACCGGCCAGCACCACCACGGGCGCCTGTTCACGGCCCACCAGTTCGTAGCGCAGCCGCACCGGGCGTGCTCCCCCGTGGCGCATCGACAGGATCGCGGCGATCTCGCCGCGAACGGCGCTGCGCCCGGCATCAACCGGAACGCTCAAGGGGGCGAAGGAGTCCGAAGCAATGGCGGCGGTGGCGAAACTCATGGCGATATCCCGAAGAGGAAAACGGCCATCGAGCTTTCGCGGAGCTCGCGTTCGAAGCGCACGTACGGTGCACGGTTCGAACCATCTTTCGGAAGACACCACGGTCCCCGCAGGATTTGGCACCTACGCAGGTGGCTTTCGCGCCTGCGGGCTGCCCCGGCTTCAAAGGGCCTGTCCCTCTGCCGGTCTCGATGGTGGAGCCACGATGCCAGCACATTCCGGGCATGTCAATCCTTCCATCTGGATGAAGCGATATATTTTTTTCTCATCAGCCCGCAGCCGCCCCTCTTTCCTGAACGAACGCGGTTGCGTAGAGTCCGCGCACCCTTACTCGAAGTTCGCTGATGCGCCGGATCCTGCTGCTCACCCTGCTGGCGTGCCCGTTGATGGCACCGGCCGCTGAATCCAACGGTGGAGCGGACTGGCGCGGCGGCTGGGGATTGGTGCGCCCGGCCGACCAGGCGCCGCAGGGGGCGCGGAGCGGCACGCTGGCCTCGGTGAAGCTCGAAGGGGGCGCCGCGTACTGGCAGGCGCGGGTCGACAACCACCTCACCGGTCCGGTGCAGATCGCCCTGCGTCAGGACGCGGGTGCCGCGCTGCTGCCCGGGCTGCCCCTGCAAACCGTGCTGCCCGGCTCGGCGAGCGTGGTGGTAGCGCGGCTGCAGCTGCCACCGGATACCGAACGCCTGAACCTGCTGCTGGACGCGGTTCCCGGCGACCCGGCGGCGCGGCCGCAGGACGTGGCCTACCAGCTGCCCTTTGATGCGCGCCGGTTCCAGGTCAGCCAGGCGCCGCAGGGGCGTTTCAGCCACAACGATGCTGAAAACCGCGACGCGGTGGACTTCGCGCTGCCCGAAGGCACCCCGGTGCTTGCTGCCCGTGCGGGCAAGGTGATGCAGGTGCAGGGCAACTTCAGCGGCAACGGGCAGGATCCCGCGCGCGACCGCGACCGCGCCAACTTCATCCGGGTCCTGCATGAAGACGGCAGCATGGCCGTGTACGCCCACCTGCGCGAAAACGGGGTACTGGTGCGCAGCGGCCAGCGTGTCGAGGCCGGCCAGCGCATCGGTGTTTCCGGCAACACCGGCTACAGCACCGCCCCACACCTGCATTTCGTGGTCCAGGCCAATGCCGGCATGCAGCTGCGCTCGATTCCGGTACGCATCGTGGCCCCCCAGGGCGAGCTGCATTTCGCGCGTGAAGAGGCCGACGGCGGCGACGCGGCCAGCCACTGACCCGCCGGGCGGGGCGGCCCGGTATACTGGCGGGCTTATCTCCATGAGAAGCGCCCCGGGCGGGCGCGTCACGCCATGTCCGAAGTCGCTACCGAAGCTGCGCGCCGCCGCACCTTCGCCATCATTTCCCACCCTGACGCCGGCAAGACCACGCTGACCGAGAAGCTGCTGCTGTTCGGTGGTGCGATCCAGATGGCCGGCTCGGTCAAGGGCCGCAAGGCCGCGCGCCATGCCACCTCGGACTGGATGGCGCTGGAGAAGGAGCGCGGCATCTCGGTCACCTCATCGGTGATGCAGTTCCCGTACGAAGGCAAGATCGTCAACCTGCTCGACACCCCGGGCCACGCCGACTTCGGCGAGGATACCTATCGCGTGCTTACCGCGGTGGACTCGGCGCTGATGGTGATCGACGTGGCCAAGGGCGTGGAAGAGCGCACGATCAAGCTGATGGAGGTGTGCCGCCTGCGCGACACCCCGATCATGACCTTCATCAACAAGCTCGACCGCGAGGGCAAGGAGCCGATCGACCTGCTGGACGAGGTGGAAAGCGTGCTGGGCATCCAGTGCGCGCCGGTGACCTGGCCGATCGGCATGGGCCAGCGCCTGAAGGGCGTGGTCCACCTGATCAGCGGCGAAGTGCACCTGTACGAACAGGGCCGCAACTTCACCCGGCAGGATTCGACCATTTTCCCGTCGATCGATTCACCGGGCCTGGCCGAAAAGATCGGCGCGGGCATGCTGGCCGAGCTGCGCGACGAGCTGGAACTGGTGCAGGGCGCCAGCCACGCGTTCGATCTTGATGCCTACCTGGCCGGCAGGCAGACGCCGGTGTTCTTCGGTTCGGGCGTGAACAACTTCGGCGTGCAGCCCCTGCTGGACTTCTTTGTCGAGCACGCGCCGTCGCCCCAGGCACGCGCCACCACTGGTCGGGTGATCGCCCCACAGGAAAACAAGCTGACCGGCTTCGTGTTCAAGATCCAGGCCAACATGGACCCGCAGCACCGTGACCGCGTGGCGTTCATGCGGGTCTGTTCGGGGCGCTTCGTAGCGGGAATGAAGACCTTCCACGTGCGCACCGGCAAGGAAATGAAGCTGGCCAACGCACTGACCTTCATGGCCAGCGACCGCGAAATCGCCGCTGAAGCGTGGCCGGGCGATGTCATCGGCATCCACAACCACGGCACCATCTCCATCGGCGACACGTTCACCGAAGGCGAAGCGGTGAGCTTCACCGGCATCCCGAACTTCGCGCCGGAACTGTTCCGTCGCGCGCGCCTGCGCGATCCGCTCAAGCTCAAGCAGCTGCAGAAGGGCCTTGCGCAGCTGTCCGAAGAAGGCGCCACCCAGTTCTTCCGCCCGCTGATGAGCAACGACCTGATCCTGGGCGCGGTGGGCGTGCTGCAGTTCGACGTGGCCGCCTACCGGCTGAAGGACGAGTACGGCGTGGAAGCGACCTTCGAGCCGGTGAGCGTGACCACGGCGCGCTGGGTGACCTGCAACGATGCGAAGAAGCTGGAAGAGTTCCGCGAGAAGAATGCGGGCAACCTCAGCATCGACGCGGCGGGCCAGCTGGTCTACCTGGCGCCGACCCGGGTCAACCTGCAGCTGGCGCAGGAACGCGCGCCGGACGTGCGCTTCGCGGCAACCCGCGAAGCGGCGCACAGCATGTCGGTCGCCTGACCTGGCGAAACCGGCGATGATAGGGGGGAGCGGGCTCCCCCTCCCCGCGCGACGATCATCGCCATGACCTCTGTTGCTTCCGTACGTGAAGAAATCGCCAGCGCCCTGACCCACGGGCTGGGCGCGGTCGCCGCGCTTGCCGGCAGCGCGGTTTTGATCACCCTGGCCGCGATCTACGGCGACGCCTGGCAGCTGGCCAGTGCCATCGTGTTCGGCGTGGCACTGCTGCTGCTCTACACAGCCTCCACGCTCTACCACGCCATCCAGCACCCGATCGCCAAGGGCCGGCTGAAAGTATTCGACCACTGCGCGATCTACCTGCTGATCGCCGGCACCTATACCCCATTCACCCTGATCGGCCTTCGCGGTCCCTGGGGCTGGGGCATGTTCACGGCCATCTGGGCACTGGCGCTCGCCGGCGTGATCTTCAAGCTGTTCTTCACCGGCCGCTTCAAGCTGCTCTCCACGATCATCTACATCGCGATGGGCTGGATGGTGCTGGTGGCGATCAAGCCGATGTGGTCCCACATCGATGGCTGGACCCTGGGCTGGCTGTTTGCCGGTGGCCTGTCCTACACGCTGGGCACCTACTTCTACCACCGCGAATCCATCCCCTACTCCCACGCGATCTGGCACCTGTTCGTGATCGGCGGAAGTGTCTGTCACTTCGTTGCGGTTACTGCGCAGATTCTTTGAAGCAACCGCAACCGCAACCGCAACCGCAACCGCAACAGCAACAGCAACAGCAACAGCAGGTTGCCGTTTGCTTACTGTTTAGGGGCGGTGTGGGTGGGCCGCCGGGACACGCCGCAAGTACGTCCTTGTAGGCTCGTTCGCGCCATCCATGGCGCTCTACGGTCCCGTCAACCCACCCACACCGCCCCTTCGACATCTGGTCGGCAGGCAACGGAGATCAAGAACAGGCCCTTGCTCTTCCCACCGCTGAGAAACTGCTTGGGGGCGGGCGGGGGTAGCCCATGCCGGGACCGTAGAGCGCCATGGATGGCGCGAACGAGCCCCCATGGATGGGTTTACGGCGTGTCCCGGCATGGGCTACCCCCGCCCGCCCAGCACGTATCAATGAATAGCAAGCGCTCCAGCCTTGGCTTCGGCTTTGGCGCCACACTGACGCGATCCTTACCAATGCTTCGCGTTGCCTGCACGATGAACGGGCAAGGATGGGCGGGTGAATACTGTTCCCGCTCCTACGCCCGTTGCGGCCTCCTCCCGCTCACGCTGGCGTTTTCGCCGACCGGGCAAGCGCGGGCAGCGCTGGCTGGCGGTGCTGGTTTTCCTTTTCGCGCTGATCCTGCTGGTGATCGCGCTGTGGGACTGGAACTGGTTCAAAGGCCCCGTCGAGCGCGCCGTGCAGGCCAAGACCGGCCGCGAATTCCATATTGGCGGCAATCTGGATGTCGATCTCGGGCGCACCCTTACCGTGCGCGCCGATGGTCTGACCTTCGCCAATGCCGAATGGTCCAAGACCCCACGGATGGCCAGCGCCGACCGCGCCGAGATCGACCTGCGCGCCTGGCCCCTGCTGCGTGGCGATATCCGCATTCCGGAAATCCGCCTCACCCGCCCCGACCTGCTGCTGGAAACCGCGCCCGGCAAGGACCAGCCCGGCAACTGGGATTTTCTTGGCCCCAGCGATGGCGAACCGCCGGTGCTGCAGCGACTGCTGGTTGACGATGGGCGCCTGAAATTCCTCGATGCCGCCGGTAAAACGGACATCCTGGTCGCCATCTCCAGCGGCAAACCACGCAATGCCGACAGCGCACCGCCGCTGCTGGTCAGCGGCAAAGGCCGCTGGCAGGGCAATCCGTTCACCCTGGCAGGCAACACCGAATCGCCGTTGGAACTGACCAACAGCGAGCATCCGTTCCGCATCCATCTGGATGGGCGTGCCGGCAGTACCCACGCCATTGCCAGCGGCACCCTGACCAACCCGTTCGCCCTGCGCACCTTCGATCTTGATTTCGCGCTCAGCGGCCAGGACATGGAAGACCTGTATCCACTGATTGGCCTGGCCATCCCCTCCACCCCGCCGTATCGCCTGAAAGGCCGCCTCAAGCGCAACAACGATGTCTGGCGGTACGAGAACTTCACCGGTGTCGCCGGCGACAGCGACCTGGGCGGTAGCGCGCAGATCGACGTCAGTGGCGACCGCCCCTTCCTCAAAGCCGAGCTTGTTTCCAAGCGCCTGGACTTCGATGACCTTGCCGGCTTCGTCGGCGCCCCGCCCAAGACCGGCGCCGGCGAATCGGCCAATGCCGAACAGAAGGCCAAGGCCGCCGCACTCGCAGTGAAGGCACGCGTGCTTCCGGATACGCCCTACGACCTCAGCAAGCTCCGCGCGATGGATGCCGATGTGCACTGGAAGGCGCAGCGCATCAACTCCCCCGCGCTGCCGCTGGACGACATGGATGCGCACCTGAAGCTGGACGACGGCCTGCTGCGACTGGAGCCGCTCAACTTCGGCGTCGCCGGCGGCGACATCCGCAGCACCATCCGCATGGATGCACGCAAGCCGACCATTGCCACCCAGCTCAAGGCCAGCATCCGCAAGGTGCAGCTGGGCGGGCTGTTCCCCGACGCGAAACTGGCCGAGCAGGCCTCCGGTGGCATCAGTGGTGAGATCAACCTCAGCGGCAACGGCAACTCGATCGCATCCATGCTGGGAAGCTCCGATGGCGCTGTTGCGGTGGGCATCGGTCGCGGCCATGTCGGCAACCTGATCATGGAACTGGCCGGCCTGGACGTGGCCGAATCGCTGAAGTTCCTGTTCACCGGCGACAAGCAGATTCCGCTGCGCTGCGCGTGGGGCGATTTCGGCGTTAAGCAGGGCCTGATGACCTCGCAGCAGCTGGCGTTTGATACCACCGATACGCTGATCCTTGGAGAAGGTACGGTAGACCTGAAGCAGGAAAAGCTCGACCTGCTGCTGCGCCCGCGTCCGAAGGACATCAGCATCCTGGCACTGCGTTCGCCGCTGCGCATCGGCGGCACGTTCAAGGATCCGTCGTTCCGGCCGGAC
This sequence comes from Stenotrophomonas sp. CFBP8994, assembly GCF_034044835.1. NCBI lineage: Bacteria > Pseudomonadati > Pseudomonadota > Gammaproteobacteria > Lysobacterales > Lysobacteraceae > Stenotrophomonas > Stenotrophomonas sp. CFBP8994. The sequence continues at coordinate 818,188 of NZ_JAXCWT010000001.1, forward strand.
TTCAAGGCGCTGGGTCTGCGTGGTGCCATCGCCCTCACGCTGGGCAGCATTGCCCCGCCTGCCGCGCTGCTGGCCACGATTGAAACCGGGCCAGGTGAGGATTCGAATTGCGGCGGCCGGTATGCGAAGTAACGAGCCACGCCCTGCGTGGCTGCTCCTCGTTTCCGCGCACGACCAACCATCGGGGGCGGCCGGCGGGCAGCCCTCGTAGGGACTGTCAAAAACATGGATGTTTTTGCCAAGCCCCCATGGAGGGGTTCACGGCGTGTCCCGTAGAGGGCTGCCCGTCGGCCGCCCTGCCCGGGAAAATAAAAGCGCTGCTCTTCGATTGAAAATACCCGCAGCCAGGTCAGCCCGCGACGATGTACTGCTGCAGCTGGTCCAGCTTCTGGGCCTGTTCGTCGATCACCGATTTCACCAGGTCACCGATGGAGATCACGCCGATCACGCCGCCGCTGTCCACCACCGGCAAGTGGCGGATGCGGTAGTCGGTGACCAGTTGCAGGCAGTGTTCAACCTGCTCGGATGGCGCCACCGTTACTACCTTGGCGGTCATGATGTCGCTGACCTTCGTCGACCTCGACGAGCGGTCATGCAGCACGATCTTGCGCGCGTAATCGCGTTCGGACAGGATGCCGACCAGGCTGCGGCCGTCCATCACCAAAACCGCGCCGATGCCCTTGTCGGCCATCAACCGGATCGCGTCGATCACCGCCGATTCCGGGCCTACCGCGAACACCTCAGGGGACTTGCCTTCCAACAGCTGTCGTACCGTGGTCATCTCGCTGCTCTCCACCGATGGGATGCACGCCCGAGTCTGCCACGAACGGCGCATGCCAGGTGTCAACCACGTACAACGGCCGCTGCTTGGATTCCTCGTACAGCCGGCCCAGGTACTCCCCGATCAGGCCCAGCGCGATCAGCTGCACCCCGCCCAGGAACAGGATCACCGCCATCATCGTGGGGTAGCCGGCTACCCGGTCGCCGTAAAACGCCGCCTTCAGCACCACCCACCCGCCAAACAGGAATGCCACGCCTGCCGTGGCCATTCCCAGGTAGGTGGCCGCCCGCAGCGGCACCGTGGAAAAGCTGGTGATGCCTTCCAGTGCGAAGTTCCACAGCTTCCACAACCCGAACTTGCTGTCGCCCACCATCCGCGCATGCCGGTGATACGGCAACGCAACGCGGCGGAAGCCGACCCAGCCGAACAACCCTTTCATGAACCGGTGGCGTTCACGCAGCTGACCCAGCGCCTGCAGCGCGCGCGGTGACAGCAGGCGGAAATCGCCGGTATCGGCTGGAATCGGGATCCTCGACAGCCGCCCGATCACCCGGTAGAACGCCGCCGCCGTACTGCGCTTGAGCCAGCTTTCGCCGTCGCGCGCCTGGCGGGTGCCGTACACGTTGTCATAGCCCTGCCGCCACAGCGCCACGAATTCCGGAATGAGCTCGGGCGGGTCCTGGCCATCGGCATCGAGGATCATCACCGCGCCGCCGTCCACGAAGTCCAGTCCGGCCGTCAATGCCGCCTCCTTGCCGAAGTTGCGCGACAGGCGCAGCACGCCCACGCAGCTGTCGGCTGACGCCAGTTCCTGCATCACCTGCCAGGTGGCATCGGTGCTGCCATCGTCGACGTACACGATCCGCCCCTCGACGCCCTCCAGTCCATCCAGGACCGCGCGCAGGCGCGGCTGCAGCAGGGGCAGCGCCAGCGCTTCGTTGTGGGCCGCGATGACCAGGGTGAGGCGTTCAATTGTCATGGCTCACTCATCTTTCAGGTAGGCGCCGCCGCCGAGCTGCCGCGCCTGTCGCTGGATCCAGGCGGCGCGTCGCTGCACATAGGGGCCGGGGCGTGCGGCATTGTACCGGCGCGGAGCCGGCAACACGGCCGCCAGTTTTGCGCTTTCGGCCGGCGACAGCCGCGCCGCATCCTTGTTCCAGAACTGCCTGGATGCCGCCTGCGCACCGTAGATGCCATCACCGAACTCGGCGATGTTGGCGTACATCTCCAGGATCCGCGACTTCGGCCACAGCGTTTCGATCAGCAGCGTGTACCAGGCCTCCAGCCCCTTGCGGATCCAGCTGCGGCCCTGCCACAGGAACAGGTTCTTGGCGACCTGCTGGCTGATGGTGCTGGCGCCGCGCAGGCGCCCGCCGCGGGCATTGTGGTCGCGCGCCTTTTCAATGGCCTGCAGGTCGAAGCCATTGTGTTCGGGAAAGCGCTGGTCTTCGGCCGCGACCAGCGAGATGGGCAGGCTCGGGGCCATCTGGTCGAGGTCGCGCCACTGGTAATGCAGCCGGTAGCTCCAGTCGCCCTGGCCCAGCGCCTCGCCATAGCGCCACAGCATCACCGTCGACAGCGGCGGGTCGATGAAGCGCAGCACGGCCACCTGCAGCACGCTGCCGGCCACGAACAGCACCGGAAGCCACAGCAGGTGTTTCCAGCGCCAGCGGCGCCGGCGGGTCGGTTCCAGGCCCGGTTCGGCCTTGTGGTTGCTGCGCTCTGCCCCCATTAGTGGTGCATCCTCTGCTTGCACGGTTGTCGGCGCATTATCCGGCAACACGCCCTCATTACTTAAGCGCAGCCACCGACCCGATGACCGCCCAGACCGATTCCCTCATCCGTTTCCTGCTTCCCGATGCCGGCGTGCGCGGCGTGCACGTGCACCTTGACGCCAGCTGGCAGCAGATCCTCTCCCACGGCACCTACCCGCCGGCCGCGGCCGAGCTGCTGGGTGAAGCCACCGTGGCCTCGGCGCTGTTCACCGGCCACACCAAGGTGGACGGCCGGCTGTCGATCCAGCTGCGCAGCAACACCGCCATGCGCACGCTGTTTGCCGAATGCACCGCCGCCGGCACCCTGCGCGGCATCGTCCAACTGTCCGGCGAAGGCGATGCCCCGCGCGACCTGACCGCACTGGGCGAGGACGCGCTGCTGGCCATCACCATTGAAAACCCTGGGCTGGACCCGCGCGAGCCACAGCGCTACCAGAGCCTGGTCGGCCTGGGCGCATCCGGACTGGACGAGGCCTTCGAAGACTACTTCCGCCAGTCCGAACAGCTTCCCACGCGCCTGCTGCTGGCCGCCGATGGCGACCGGGCCGCCGGCCTGCTGCTGCAGAAGCTGCCCGGCGACGAGGGCGATACCGATGGCTGGTCCCGGGCCAGTGCGCTGTTCGAGACGTTGGGCAAGCAGGAACTGCTGGACGTGGCCGGCAATGAGCTGCTGCACCGGTTGTTCCATGAACAGGCCCCCGAGCTGCTGGGCGAGCGCCCGCTCCGCTTTGCCTGCTCCTGCTCGCGCGAACGGGTGGAGGGCATGCTGCAGTCGCTGGGCGAAGTGGAAGCCCGGGCGGCCGCCGAGCCCACGGGGTCCGTGGACATCCGTTGCGAATTCTGCGGACGGGAGTATCACTTTCCGTTGACGGAATTCGACATACTGTTCCGCGACGCCGTTGTTTCCTCACCGGCACCTGAACGGCTTCAGTAATCGCCGCGCGAGTTTTGTTCTGGGGAGAACCAAGACTTGTTAAGAATTCATAAACGCCCTAGGATCAGTGTCCCGCTTCGGCGGGAACTTGTGCTCATCACCGCTGTCTGAGAATTCCCATGCGCGCCCTTCTGCGTCTACCGCTGGCCCTGATGATCGCCCTCGCCGCGATCCCGGGCGCCTATGCGCAGTCCAAGGCCCGCCAGGACAGCACGGTGATTCCGGTCTGGAACAAGGGCAGCGGCAAGGTCGAAGCCCTGCTTTACCTGGAACCCACCGGGGAACAGGCTGCCGGCGCCCGCTGGCACTTCGGGCGCAGTTCGCTGGATGCCGCTTTCGGGCTGTCCTCGGGCGATTCGCTTGGCCTGCTCTGCAACAGCAGCCGCGGCACCAGCATCAGCGGGCTGGCCAGCCACTGCATGCTGGCCAGCCTGGGTGACGAGGACGACAACGCGCTGAGCCGCCGCGTCACCGGCACCGCCGCGTTCAACCGCCCGGGCGGTCGCGTCGGCATCACCGCCGGCACTGGCAAGGACACCCTGCCCGCCTGGCTGGCCGGCCCGAACAAATCGCCGGCGCTGCGCGCCGAGCAGAACGACCTGACCGTGTTCGGCCAGAAGAACATCGGCCGCGAAGGCTTCGTCTCCATTGGCGGCACCTACGCCAAGGCACGCCTGGTGCCGTTGTCCGACGTGTCCCCGGCTTTGGTGGACCGCTGGGACAGCAAGAGCCTTACCCTGGGTGCCGGCTACGGCAACTTCAGCGGCAACATCATCGGCCGCGTGGTCGACGTGCCCGGCCAGCCCGGCAAGTGGGAAGGCCTGGGCGTGGGCCTGACCTGGCGTACCCCGTGGAGCGGCCAGCTCACCGTGGGTGCCGAAAACGTGATCACCCGCGGCAAGAACCCGTTCGCCCCGCGCAACGAGAGCACCGATGAGGGCACCGTGCCCTACGTGCGGTACGAGCAGGACCTCTGAGTCCAGGTTTCGATGACCCGGGAAGACCAGAAAAGGCGCGCCATTGGCGCGCCTTTGTCGTTCCAGCGCCCCGGTTGAGGTCACTGAACACGCCAACCTGATACAGAGCGTGACAAAACAACTGCAACTATTTTGCTAACAATTTGTTAACAAATGAGTCATTTGACGCTTACAACCCTCTCAAGGGCCTTGATCCACAAGGACTTTGCCGAATTTCACACAGATCACAGACTTCATTAACGCTACTTTAATTCTTTCGAAGCGGCAGTTACTATCGAGTCAGCCTTGTGGTCTTTGGTGCTCTCTATTGGCACCGCCTGAGGCAAACACCCCAGTGAATACCCAAGATTCCCTTGGAGAGAGAGAGCAATGAACTTTAAGTCCAACAAGCTGCGTGATGCAGTGGTCGTTGCACTGGTCGTCGCGGCCGGCACCGCCACCGCGCAGGCGCAGGAAGCTGCCAATACGACCAACCTGGACCGCATCTCGGTCACCGGTTCGCGCATCAAGAGCACCGACATCGAGACCTCGCAGCCGGTGCTGAGCCTGACCCGCGCGGACATCGACAAGCAGGGCGTGACCTCGGTCGCCGACATCCTGCAGCGCGTCGCCGCCAACGGCGCCGCACTGAACCGCACCTTCAACAACGGTGGCGATGGTTCGTCGGGCATCAGCCTGCGCAACCTGGGCAGCCAGCGTACCCTGGTGCTGGTCAACGGCCGCCGCTGGACCACCGGCCTGGACGGCAGCGTCGACCTGAACACCATTCCGGTGGCCATGGTCGAGCGCATCGACGTGCTGAAGGACGGCGCCTCAACGATCTACGGTTCCGACGCCATCGCCGGCGTGGTGAACATCGTCACCAAGAAGGACTTCGACGGCGCAGAAGCGAACTTCTACAAGGGCCAGTACAGCGCGGGCGACGGCGAGCGTGAAGCCGCCGACTTCGTGCTGGGCACCACCACCGACCGCGCGTCGGTGATGATCGGCGCCGCCTACGTCAACGAACGCGAAGTCATGGCCGGTGATCGCAAGATCTCCGCCGGTGGCCCCCCGTTCTTCAGCGGCCAGAGCGGCACCGGCATCCCGGGTTCGTACCTGTTCAACGGCCGTCGCTACGTCGACATCAACGGCGTGCAGACCCCGTTCGTGTCCAACGTGCACGGCTACAACACCGCCCCGGACAACTACCTGCTGACCCCGAACGAGCGCACCTCGCTGTTCGCCTCGGGCTCGTACAACGTCACCGACAACGTCACCTTCCGTACGGAAGCGATGTACAACGAGCGTAAGTCCGAGCAGCTGCTGGCCGCAATGCCGGTGACTGGCCTGACCCTCGACGCCGCCAGCATGTACAACCCGTACGGCGTTGACCTGACCGGCGTGAACCGTCGTTTCAATGAAACCGGCGGCCGTTCGTTCAACCAGAACGTCAAGAACTGGCACTTCTACGGTGGCTTCGAAGGCTTCTTCGAAGTGGCTGACCGCACCTTCGACTGGGATGTCGGCTACCGTTACGACAAGACCGACCAGAACGACCTGACCTACGGCCTGTTCAACGTGCAGAACCTGGACGCGGCCTACGGCCCGTCGGGTATCGACCCGGTGACCGGCCAGGCCGTCTGCTTCGGCGCTGGTGGCGCGATCATCCCGGGCTGCTCGCCGATCAACCCGCTGGGTCCGGAAGGCTCGATCTCGCAGGCTGCGCTGGACTACACCTCGTTCACCGCGCATGACTCGGCGTCGCAGGTTTCCAAGGGCTACTACGCCAACATCTCCGGCACGATCGTTCCGCTGCCGGCCGGTGACCTGGCCTTCGCAGCCGGTTACGAGTACCGCAAGGAAACCGGCCAGTTCGATCCGGATGCCTTCATTGCGGCCGGCCTGAGCACCGGTAACGGCGCCAGCCCGACCAAGGGTGGCTACGACCTGGACGAGTTCTACCTCGAACTGTCGATCCCGGTGCTGGCTGACCTGCCGGGTGCCCAGCTGCTCGACTTCAGCGTGGCGACCCGCTACTCGAAGTACAGCAACTTCGGCAACACCACCAACAACAAGTTCGGGTTCCGCTGGAAGCCGATCGACGACCTGATGATCCGCGGTAACTACTCGGAAGGCTTCCGCGCGCCGAGCATCAACGATCTGTACCGCGGCGACACCGATTCGTTCGAAACCTACGCTGATCCCTGCGCCGCGGCCAACAACCCGACCGGTGGCGTGCTGGCCCAGTGCCAGGCCCAGGGCGTGCCGGCTGGCCTGGTCCAGCCGAACACCGACGGCGAGCCGGGTCCGCTGCAGACTGTCGAACCGTTCACCTGGCAGTCCAACCCGAACCTGAAGCCGGAAACCTCGACCAGCAAGACGCTGGGCCTGGTGTGGAGCCCGAGCTTCGTGACCGGCCTGAACGTCACGCTGGACTGGTGGCAGATCGAAATCGAAGACTCGATCACCCGTCCGTCGATCGACGACATCATGAGCCGCTGCTACGGCGGTACGCCGCAGGAGCAGGCCCAGTACTGCCCGCTGATCACGCGTGACCCGAACTACGGCGCAGCCGACGAGAACTACGCGATCGTCAACGTCGACATGCCGCTGCTCAACCTGTCCTCGTACAACGTGGAAGGCTGGGACCTGGGCGTGGCGTACCGTCTGCCGGAAACCTCGTTCGGCCAGTTCACGGTCAGCTGGGACAGCACCTACCTGAGCAAGTGGGAAACCAAGGCCACCGCCGACTCCGCAGTCGACGGCCGCCAGGGTGACTACCTGAACCAGGATCCGTACTGGCGCATCCGTTCCAACCTGTACGTCGACTGGTCCTTCAGCGACTTCGGCGTCAACTACGGCCTGCGCTACAAGTCCGGCATGACCGAAGACTGCCTGCTGGGCGCCGCTACCCGCGGTTACTGCTCGGATCCGGACGGCCAGAAGAACCACATCGGTGCGACCACCTACCACGACGTCCAGTTCCGCTACAACACCCCGTGGAACGGCACCGTCATGCTGGGTCTGAACAACGTGTGGGACAAGCAGCCGCCGGTGTCCTACTCGGTGTCGTACAACATGTTCGACCCGCAGTACGACCTGCCGGGCCGCTACTACTACATGCAGTACAAGCAGAAGTTCTGATCGATCCACTGATCGGTACCTGATGCAGCAACGGCCCCGAAAGGGGCCGTTGTTTTTTGTGCCGGCGTTGCCTCCGGCGTCATTTTCCAGGCATGAAAAAGGCCGCATACCGCGGCCTTTTCCTTACCTGCGCAGTGCGCTCAACCGATCGGGATCAGCGTCTCGATCACATGCTCCACATACGCTTCGAAATCCTCGCGCGCGGGCTTGGGCTGCTGCAGCTGCAGCGACAACTGCAGGAAGCCCACGTACGCCGCGTACGCCAGACGCGCACGATGCTGCGCATCGGTACGGCTCAATCCGGCCTGGCGGAACGAAGCCACCAGATACTCCAGGCGACGGTGCGACACGCGGTCGATCACCGGCCGCACCATCGGATGGTCCAGTGCCTTGAGCAGTTCGCTGTAGATGATGTGCGGCTGCACTTCGTGCGCCACCACCTGGAACAGCTGGCGCAGGCGCGCACGCGGATCCGGCACGTCTTCCAGGCTGCCGAACACCTGCTCCTGTTCGAACAGCTCCCAGCGCTCCAAGGCGGCCTGCAGCAGCGCATCGCGCGAAGGGAAATGCCAGTAGAAGCTGCCCTTGGTCACTCCCAGGCGCCTGGCCAGCGGCTCCACCGCGACCGCGCCGACACCCTGTTCAGCGATGAGATCCAAGGCGGCCTGCGCCCAGTCTTCCGCGCTCAGGCGGCTGTTGCGGCCGGCTCGGGGCTCGCCGGCGGAAGCTTCAGGTTCATTCATGCGCTGATTTAACCATACGCCGGGGTCGGTTTGTGTGGAATTGGCCGAAACCGCGGCCGGAAAACCCTGCGCTGCCGGGCCGCACCGGTAGAGCTACGCCCTGCGTGGCTGCCTCCGGAGGCCAACCATACTAGAGAGTATTGACATGCCCAGCGCCAGGTCCATACTAGCAAGTATGGTAACTCCCGCCTCCCGCCCATCCGTCCCCACCGACGAGCGCCTCACCGCCGCACACGACGCCGTGCTGGCGGCAACCCGCTCGGCCCCAGGGCGCCGGGGCACCGTGCTGTTCGCCCATGGTTTCGGCCAGACCCGGCACGCCTGGACTGCCACCGCGCAGTCGCTGGCCGCCGCCGGCTACCAGACGCTCGCCTACGATGCACGCGGCCATGGCGACTCGGACTGGAACCCGGCCACCCTCGCCTATCACGGCGAACAGTTTGCCGATGACCTGATCGTGCTGGCCGGCGAACAGCCGCAGCCGCCGATCCTGGTGGCCGCCTCGATGGGCGGCCTGTTCGGCCTGCTCGCCGAAGCGCGCTGGCCGGGCCTGTTCTCGGCGATGGTGCTGGTGGACATCACCCCGCGCTGGGACACCGCCGGGGTCGAAAAGATCCTGATGTTCATGACCGCGCATCCGGAAGGATTCGCTTCACTGGAACAGGCGGCCGATGTGATCTCGGCCTATCTGCCGCACCGCCCGCGCAAGTCGGAGGAGTCGCTGCGCGCCCTGCTGCGCGAGGATGGCCACGGGCGCTGGCGCTGGCATTGGGACCCGCGGCTGGTCGCCGAACTGGCGCGCGACAGCGAACAGCACCAGGACGCGCTTGCAGACGCAGCGCGCCAGGTGAAATGCCCGGTGCTGCTGGTCAGCGGCGGGCGCAGCACGTTGGTCACCCCGCAAACGGTGGCCGAATTCCTGGCGTTGGTGCCACACGCGCGCCACGTGCAGCTGCCGGAGGCCACGCATATGGTCGCCGGCGACGACAACAACGCCTTTACCGCTACTGTGTTGGACTATCTGGACGTGTTGCCCTCGGCCTCCGCCGTGGCACAGTCCGCCACAACCGAGCACGTCACCGGAGCACGCTCATGAGCATTGTCGTTCCCTTCCTCGCCATCCTGCTGGCAGGCGCCATCGTCGCCTACCACCGGATGCGGCTGATCACTTGGACGCTCGTCAGCCTGGTGCTGCTGGCGGCCTGCTGGTTCGTCCCCTATGTCAACCAGACCGCCACCATCGTGGCTGCGGCGATCGTCGCCGTCATTGCCGTGCCGCTGCTGCTGCCGTTCATCCGCAAGCCGCTGCTGACCGCCCCGATGATGAAGGTGTTCCGCAAGGTGCTGCCGCCGCTGTCGCAGACCGAGCGCATCGCGCTGGAAACCGGTTCGGTCGGTTTCGAAGGTGAGCTGTTCACCGGCGACCCGGACTGGAACAAGCTGCTCAACTATCCCAAGCCACAGCTCACCGCTGAAGAACAGGCCTTCCTGGACGGCCCGGTGGAAGAACTGTGCGCGATGGTCAACGACTGGGAAATCACCCACGTCTACGCCGACCTGCCGCCGGAGCTGTGGGCTTTCATCAAGAAGAACAAGTTCTTCGGCATGATCATCCCGAAGGAATACGGCGGCCTGGGCTTCAGCGCGCTGGCCCACCACAAGGTGATCCAGAAGCTGGCGTCGGTGTCGAGCGTGGTCAGCTCCACCGTCGGCGTGCCCAACTCGCTGGGCCCGGGCGAACTGCTCGTGCATTACGGCACCCAGGAACAGAAGGACCAGTACCTGCCGCGCCTGGCCGACGGCCGTGAAGTGCCGTGCTTCGGCCTGACCGGTCCGTTCGCCGGTTCGGACGCGACCTCGATTCCCGATTACGGCATCGTCTGCAAGGGCGAGTGGAACGGCGAGCAGGTGCTCGGCGTCAAGCTCACCTTCGACAAGCGCTACATCACCCTGGCCCCGGTCGCGACGCTGATCGGCATGGCATTCCGCATGTACGACCCGGACGGCCTGATCGGCCCGACCCGTGACATCGGCATTACCCTGGGCCTGCTGCCGCGCGACACCGCCGGCGTCGAGATCGGCCGTCGCCACTTCCCGTTGAACTCGACCTTCCAGAACGGTCCGATCCGCGGCAAGGATGTCTTCATTCCGCTCACCCAGCTGATCGGCGGTGCCGAGAAAGCCGGCAAGGGCTGGAACATGCTCAACGAGTGCCTGGCCGTGGGCCGCTCGATCACCCTGCCCTCCACCGCCAGTGGCGGTGCCAAGGCCGGTGCGGTGGTCACCGGTGCCTATGCGCGCATCCGCAAGCAGTTCGGCCTGTCGGTCGGCCGCTTCGAAGGCGTGGAAGAGGCGCTGGCCCGCATCGGCGGCAAGGCCTATGCGATCAGCGCGCTGTGCCAGGCCACTGCGGCTGCGGTGGACCGCGGCGACGTGCCGTCGGTGCCGTCGGCCATTGCCAAGTACCACTGCACCACCATGAGCCGGGAAGTGATCTCCGACGTGATGGACGTGATCGGCGGCAAGGGCATCATCCTGGGGCCGCGCAACTTCGCCGGCCGCAGCTGGCAGGCCGCGCCGATCGCGATCACGGTGGAAGGCGCCAACATCATGACCCGCAGCCTGCTGATCTTCGGCCAGGGTGCGATCCTCTGCCACCCGTGGGTACTGCAGGAAATGAAGGCGGCGCAGGATCCGGACACCAAGGCCGGCCTGCAGTCCTTCGACCGCAGCCTGTTCGGTCATATCCGCTTCGGCATTTCCAACGCGGTGCGTTCGTTCTGGCTGGGCCTGACCGGCGCGCGTTTCGGCGCCGCCCCGGGCGATGCCTACACCCGCCGCTACTTCCGCAAGCTGGACCGCTATTCGGCCAACCTGGCGCTGATGGCCGACATCTCGATGATGACCCTCGGCGGCAAGCTGAAGTTCAAGGAATCGCTGTCGGGCCGCCTGGGCGACGTGCTGAGCCACGTGTACATGACCAGCGCCATGCTCAAGCGTTACCAGGACGAAGGCGCGCCCGTGGCTGACCAGCCGCTGCTGGCCTGGGCGTTCCATGACAGCGTGCACAAGATCGAGGAATCGCTCTCGGCGGCGCTGCGCAACTTCCCGATCCGTCCGATCGGCTGGCTGATGTGGCTGCTGATCTTCCCGTTCGGCCGCCGTGCCGAAGCCCCGGGCGACCGCCTGGGCCACCGCGTGGCCGCGCTGCTGATGGCGCCCAACGAAGCCCGCGACCGCTTGGCCAGTGGCGTGTTCCTGACCCCGTGCGAGAACAACCCGGGTGGCCGCATCAACAGCTACCTGTCCAAGGCGATCATGGCCGAGCCGGTGGAGCGCAAGTTCATCAAGGCGCTCAAGACCAAGGGCATCGAAGCACTGGACTTCAACGCACAGCTCGACGAAGCGGTGTCCGAAGGGGTGATCACCCAGGACGAGCGCACGCTGCTGGAAGAGCTGCGCACGCTGACCATGGACACCATCACGGTGGACGACTTCGAGCCGCACGAACTGCGTTCGGCCAGCTACTACGACCGCGAACGCAAGGACGCGCAGTCGCAGGAAGCGGCATAACGCCAGCCTCGATACACCCCAGAACGGCGGACTTCGGTCCGCCGTTTTTCATTGCCTTCCTCGCAGCCGCTTTCCGGGAGACCTGCTGATGTCCGCCCCCCTCTTGACCCTCTACCGCCGCATGCAGCGCTGGCCCGCCGGCCAATGGCTGTTCTCGCGCGCGGTCTGCTTCAAGGCCCCCTACTTCGCCAGCATCGCCCCGCGCATCACCATGCTCGAACCGGGCCGCTGCGAAGGCCGCATCGCGCACCGGCGCCGGGTGACCAACCACATCGGCACCGTCCACGCCATCGCGCTGTGTAATCTGGCCGAGCTCACCGCCGGGCTGATGGTGGATGCCTCGCTGCCCAAGGGCATGCGCTGGATCCCCAAGGGCATGGAGGTGAAGTACCTGGCCAAGGCGACCGGTACGCAGCATGCAGTCGCCACGCCTGCGCAGGCGATTGTCAGTGCCGAAGCGGGCTATGCGCTGCCGGTGAAGGTGCAGGTGCGTGATACCGCCGGAACGGTGGTGTTCGAAGCGCGGATCGATATGTGGGTGTCGCCGGTCAAGCGCGGTTGATTCTGAATCTCGCGAAGAGCAGCGTTTCAGTTCTTACGAGCAGGGGCGGCCGTCGGGCAGCCCCGCTCCGGGACACGCCGCAAGTACGTCCTTGTAGGCTGCTGGAAAACATCCATGTTTTCTAGCGTCCCTCCGGGGGCAACCCGCCGGCCGCCCCCGATGGTTGGTCGTGTGCGGATGGAAAAACCAGACACGCACGGCGTGTCCCTACGAGGCGGTGCCCTCCTGCGCAGGTCGGTTCCCAAACGACCGCCCACGATGCCCCCCCGGTAACGCATGAAAAATGAGCGGAGAACGCCGTTGCCGTTGATATTCCTTGGCCACCAACACACTGTCCAGGGTCGGCGGGGGTGGGTTTGCGGGACCGTAGAGCGCCATGGATGGCGCGAACGAGCCTACATGGACGTACTTGCGGCGTGTCCCGCAAACCCACACCCGCCGGCCCAGCGCGAGCACGTTCGCAGGCCTCGGCTGTTGGCTCTCCGCGAACATCGCACCGACCAACGGTCAGTACCTACCGCAGGGCGAGTCAGGCCGGCACGAACTGCCAGGCGATGACCGCGAGGATGGCCGGGAGGGCCTGGATGACGAAGATGCGCTTGTTGACGCTGTAGGCGCCGTACACGCCCGCCACGATCACGCAGCCCAGCATGAAGTTCACCAGCATCGGCAGGTGGTCGAACAGGCCCCAGAACAGGCCTGCGGCCAGGAAGCCGTTGTAGAGGCCCTGGTTGGCCGCCAAGACGCGGGTGAGCTCCGCCTTCTCCGGCGTGTTGCGGAACGTCTTCAGGCCCAGCGGGCGCGTCCACAGGAACATTTCCAGGACCAGGAAGTACACGTGCAGCAGCGCGACCACCAAGGTCAGGATCAGTGCGGTCCAGTACATGGGCAACCCTCAAACAAGATGGAGGAAGCTTACTCCGGCCGCTCGACCGGCAGCTTCTTTTCTTCGCGCAGCAGCCCGAACGCCGCCGCCGTCATGATGCCCGCCACCAGCAGCCCGCCGGCGAACACCGCATGCGAGCCGAACAGCGACAGCCCCTTGTGCACCCATGCGAAGGTCAGGTCGCCACCGCGGTACACCACCGTGTCGATGGCCGCGCCCGCCTTGTAGCGCCACTGCCGGTCCACCCGGGTGAAGATCGTCTCGCGGGCCGGCTTGGCCAGCGAGAACTCGCTGGCCCGCGTCATCACCTGCACCACCGCCACCAGCATCGGCAGCGGCGAGGCGGCCAGAACCGAGAAGCCGATGATGATCGCAAACCCTGGGATCAGCAGCGCCGGCGCGATGCCGAAGCGCGACAGCAGCCAGCGCGTCAGCCCCAGCTGCAGGATCAGCGTCAGCGCGTTGATCGCCAGGTCCACCCGCGAATAGAACGCCGTGCTCGCCGCCGGGTCCGTGTACAGCCGGCGCACGATCGAGGCCTGCTCGTTGTACAGCAGCGTGCCGATGCCCACCCCGAAGACCACCATCACTGCCAGCCAGCGCAGCAGCGGCTCGCGCGCGATCAGTTTCAAGCCGTCCAGCACCCCGCCGCCCATCGGCGCCTCGCCCGAGGCCAGCTGCAGCTCCTGCTCGCGTGCCACCGCCCACAACCGCAGCCGCCAGATGCAGAACAGGCACACGCTGAGGAAGCCGGCCGAGACCAGCATCAGGTTCGCGATGCCCACCCGCTGCACCAGCGTCGAGGTCAGCGTCGGGCCCAGGAACGCGCCGATCGTGCCGGCCGCCCCGATGTAGCCGTAGAACGCCCGCGCCTGCACGTTCGAGAACACATCGGCCATGAAGCTCCAGAACACCGCCACCGCGAACAGGTTGAACACCGTCGTCCAGAAGAAGAACAACATGCCCCGCCCCGGCACCCCGCTGTCGAACAGCAGGTAGAAGCCCAGCAGCGTCACGATGAAGAAGCCGTACACCGCCGGCAGGAACACCCGGCGCGGGTAGCGGCTCACCAGCGCCCCGTACAGCGGCTGCAGCACCACCATGATCACGAACACGCAGGTGAACAGTACCTGCAGCACGAAGTCCTGCAGCGCGATGCCATGGCCGTCGAACCACGCGATCAGCGCCGGCGGGAACACCGTCTGCAGGTCGGCCGATGCCGCCATCGCCTCGCGCACCGGGCGCAGCACGTAATACCCGCTGAGCAGGCAAAAGAAATACACGCAGGCCCAGAACAGCGGGGGCGACTGGCGCAGCGCTGCGCGCAGGCCGGGCTGCGCGGGCGCGCTCGGGTCCGGGGCATTCATGGCGCGCAGGTCCCGCACAGGCGGCGTGGCAGCGGCAGCATCGTGGCGATTCCGGGCAGCAAAGCGCGCACGGTAAACGATGCACCGCAACATCGCTAGGGGGCGACTGGCTTATGCTCGTGCCATCACCGTTGGGGAACGGACATGTACGACTACATCATCGTCGGCGCCGGCTCGGCCGGTTGCGTGCTGGCCAACCGGCTCAGCGCCGACCCGCACTGCCGCGTGCTGCTGCTCGAAGCCGGGCCGCGCGACCGCAACCCGTTCATCCACATGCCCGCCGGATTGGCGCGGCTGGTCAACAACCGCCGCATCAACTGGAACCTCTACACCGAACCGGAGCCGGCACTTGATGGCCGGCGGCTGTGGTGGCCGCGCGGCAAGGTGCTGGGTGGCTCCAGCGCCATCAACGCCATGTGCTACGTGCGTGGCGTGGCGGCCGACTACGACGGCTGGGCCGCCGCCGGCGCCACCGGTTGGGACTGGTCGCACGTGCTGCCCTGGTTCCTGCACGGCGAGGCCAACAGCCGCGGCGCCGGGCCCTGGCACGGCGATGCCGGGCTGCTGTCGGTGTCCGACCTGCGCCACCACAACCCGCTCTCCGATGCCTTCCTGGACGCCGCCGTGCAGGCCGGGCACGCACGCAACGACGACTTCAACGGCGCGCACCAGCTCGGCGTGGGCCTGTACCAGGTTACCCAGCACGACGGCGTGCGCTGCTCCAGCGCCACGGCCTACCTGCGCCCCGCGCGTGGCCGCCGCAACCTCACCGTGCTCACCGGTGCCCGTGCCCGCGCCCTGAGCTTCCAGGGCGACACCGCCAACGGCGTGTACTTCCGCCACCAGGGGGCGCACCGTCATGCGCATGCGGCCGCCGAGGTGATCCTCAGCGCCGGCGCGATCCACTCCCCGCACCTGCTGATGCTCTCCGGCATCGGCCCGCACCGGCAGCTGCGCGCGCACGGCATCAGTACCCGGGTCGACCTGCCCGGGGTGGGCGGCAACCTGCAGGGCCACCTGGATATCTGCACGCTGGTGCACACCCACCCAGGCGTCAGCTACGACCGCAGCAACCAGGCGCGCATCGCCTTCGACTACTTCCTGCGCGGACGCCGTGGCGCCGGCACCAGCAACATCGCCGAGGCCGGCGGCTTCGCCCGCTCGCCGCTGGCGCAGGGCGACGGTGCGGACGTGCAGTTCCACTTCGTGCCGGCCATGCTGGACGACCATGGGCGCCACCGCCTGCCGGGCGACGGTTACACCCTGCATGCCTGCGCGCTGCACCCGCGCAGCCGGGGGCGGATCCTGCTGCGCGATGCCGACCCCGCCTCCGCGCCGCGGATCGAGGCCAACTACCTGGGCGATCCGGAGGGGCACGACCTGGCCATGATGAAGGCCTGCGTGCGCATGTCGCAGCAGATCCTGGCCCAGCCGGCGTTTGACCGCTGGCGCGGTGCGCCGATCTTCCCGGCCCGCGACGACCTGGACGATGCCGCCCTGGACGCCTTCATCCGCGCCAAGGCCGAGACCATCTATCACCCGGTGGGTACCTGCGCGATGGGCCAGCATGCCGACGCCGTGGTCGACCCGCAGCTGCGCGTGCGGGGCGTGCAGGGCCTGCGCGTGGTGGATGCCTCGGTCATGCCCAGTCTGGTCAGCGGCAACACCAACGCCCCCACGATGATGATCGCCGAACGCGCCGCGCGCTGGCTGGGGGCCCCGGTCCCGGCCACCTGAACAGGGCGTCGACGACGACCCTCCCATTCGATGCAAAAACCGGGCCTTTTCAATGCGATACGCATTCATCTTCGCTTCGTTTGTGCAATCACGAAAAGCAGCGCTAGAATCGGTGCCAGCAGTTGCGCACGGGCCCCAAACGATGAAAGAGAACAGCAGGCGCCGACCGATCCGTTCGGCGGCAACCGGGTTGCTGGGCATGCTCATGCCCATCGCCATGTCGTCCACCGCACAGACACCCAGTGCGACACCGGCCGCGTTCCCCGTCAACATCGAGAACAGCGCCGCCTCCGCCATTCCGCACACCCAGCCTGCGGCGTATCGGGCCACCACGACCAATCCGAAGGTGCTGCCGCCGGCCGCCGGGTTCAACGTGGCCAACATTGAATCGATGGCCCAGCAGCTCACCTATGGCGAGCGCGTACCGGGCATGGCCGTGGCCATCGTGCAGGGCGGCCGCGTGCTCAGCGCGCGCGGCTATGGCGTCACCGACGTCAACAACCCGCAGATGGTCGATGCGCACACCGTGTTCCGGCTTGCATCGCTGTCCAAGGCGTTCGCCGGCACCATGGCCGGCCTGCTGGTCAACGACGGCACGCTGCGCTGGGACAGCAAGGTCACCGACTACGTGCCCGGCTTCCAGCTCAGCACGCCCGAGGCGACCGAGCGCCTGACCGTGGCCGATCTGCTCAGCCACCGTGTCGGCCTGCCGTACAACGCCTACGACCGCGACGTGGAAGCCAACGCCGAGTACTACACGCTCACCCACAAGCTGGCCTCGACCTCGCTCAAGTGCCAGCCGGGCGACTGCTACGCGTACCAGAACGTGGCCTTCAGCCTGATCGGCGACGTGGTGTACGCCGCCTCGGGCAGCTTCTACGAGCAATCGGTGGAACGCCGCCTGTTCAAGCCGCTGGGCATGGACGATGCCAGCCTGGGCCTGGCCGGCATCCAGGCCAGTTCGCGCTGGGCGCGCCCGCACGTGCGCAGCCGCAACGGCTGGGTGTCGCTGAGCCCGAAGCCGACCTACTACCGCCTCGCTCCCGCTGCAGGCGTCAACGCCAGTGCCAGCGACATGGCGCAGTGGCTGCTGGCCCACACGGGGCACCGCCCCGACGTGCTGCCGGCGCCGCTGCTGGCCACGCTGCACTCGACCCTGATCAACACCCCGGGCGAGATGCGCTCGGGCTGGCGTCGCGAGCGCCTGCACTCGGCCGGCTACGCGCTGGGCTGGCGCAACTTCGATTACGCCGGGCATGAAGTGATCTTCCATGCCGGTGCCGTGCAGGGGTATCGCGGCCTGGTGGCGCTGGTACCCGAACGCGACCTGGGCATCGCCATCATGTGGAACGGCGAAAGCAGCCTGCCCAGCGGCCTGCTGCCGACCGTGCTCGACGCGGCCATGGGCCTGCCCGCGCAACGCTGGCTGGACGTGGACACCGACTTCGGCAGCGACAACCTGATGACCGAAGACAGCACGCCGGCCAAGCGCAAGGGCGTGTCGTCGGATCGTGCGGTGGCGTCGCCGCAGTAAGCGTCAGCGAGCTGTATCGCATCCGGTGCAGGGCGGCCTACGGGTCGCCCTTTTTTGTAGTGCCGGCCGCTGGCCGGCTCCCGATACCGCCTGGGCCGACTGACAGTCGGCGCTACCGTCGGGATCAACGTTCGTTGATCCCTCGCGGGAGGGGGATTTTTTTTGCGCAGCAAAAAAAACCCCCTCCCGCTGGGCGCCGGGAAGGGGTTTCAGGTACGGCTATCGGGAATGGATCAGATCAGCGGTGCCGGGGTTGCCGGCAGGGCGACCGGTGCAGCCTTCTTCTTGCGGACCGCCGGCTTGCGCTTGGCGACCTTCTTCACTGCCTTCTTGGCCGATGCCTTCTTGGCGGCCGGCTTGCGCGCGGTGGCCTTCTTGGCGGTGGCCTTCTTGGCGACCTTGCGGACGGCCTTCTTGGCAGTCTTCTTGGCAGCCGCCTTCTTGGCTACCTTGCGGACGGCCTTCTTGGCGGTCTTCTTGGCGGCCGCTTTCTTGGCTACCTTGCGGACGGCCTTCTTGGCAGTCTTCTTCACTGCCTTCTTTGCGGTCTTCTTGGCGGCGGCCTTCTTGGCGACCTTGCGGACCGCCTTCTTTGCCGTCTTCTTCACTGCCTTGCGGGCAGTCGCCTTCTTGGCTGCCTTCTTTACCGTCTTCTTGGCAGCCGCCTTCTTGGCTACCTTCTTCACGGCCTTCTTGGCAGCCGCCTTCTTGGCGACCTTCTTCACGGCCTTCTTGGCGGCCGGCTTTTTCTTCGCAGCTTTCTTGGTTGCCATGGGATTGGCTCCTCGTCAGTGATCTATGGAGTTGAAACGCCCAGGTAAAGCAAACCCGCCGTTACTGCCGTGCGGGGACCGCCGTCGCGTCCAGCGCGTCGTGACGGATACGGAGATACCTGCCACAGGATGCCAGGCAGGTATCGAATGCGGGGTGCCCTTGCATTTCACCGGAGGTAGCGAAGCCGACTCCACCGTCTTGGGACGCGCGGCGGATGTTCTGGTTGTGCTTCGCGACTGGATGTCGATTCGGCTCACTCGTTTGGCAGGCAAGGTCTGCTGGGCGAAACCTAATCACGCTTTTTTTCACTGTCAACAACCCCCGCGAAAAAATTTCACATGGATGCCCTCCGGCGCACCTCGCCTGGACCCTCCGCAAGCGCTCGGCGACACCCCTTCGACGGTCGTTGTTTGCGTGCACGCATCCATCCGAACGGCGATGCGTAGAAAGAAAAACACTTAAAAGAAGCACTTTCGCAAACTGCACTGCAGATGCACCCGCGCTGCAGCCCGCAACCGGCGATTGCGCTGACGGCATCGCAACGGCTTCCCGCACGGGAACAAAACAGGGGCAAAAACTTTTCACATCCGCGAACGCTTTTTGCGTCCGGATTTGCAGAACTGCGCAAACTTTTGGGCGGTGGTGGACGCCAGGTTCGTGCCGGTTGCGTGCATCCATGACCCGCGCGATGGGGGTCGATGCACGTCGATGCGACCATCGACGGCGTCGCCATCCATCACGCACGGATAACGCGTTGGACGTCGGCAACCGGACGATGCCGCGCGCAGGCAAAAAAAAACGGCCGCACAGGGCGGCCGTCTTTCCAGGCAGGCGAGGATCAGTTGTCCTCTTCCTCGAGCAGTTCGGCGTAGTCGTCCGGGTCCAGCAGGTCGTTGACCTCCTCCTTGTTGGACAGCTCGATCACGCAGAGCCAGCCGTCGCCGTAGGCGTCTTCGTTGATGGTTTCCGGCTTGTCGGCCAGCGCCGAATTGACCTCGACCACCGTGCCGGAGACCGGGCTGTACACGTCGGAAGCCGCCTTGACCGACTCGACCACCGCGATCGCCTCGCCCGATTTTGCTTCGGCGCCAACTTCGGGCAGCTCGACGTAGACCAGGTCGCCAAGCAGGCCTTGGGCGTGGTCGGAAATGCCGATGGTGACGCGGCCGTTGCCTTCAACGCGCGCCCATTCGTGGGACTTGAGGAATTTGAGGTCGCCGGGGATCTCGCTCATGGGACTGCTCCGAAGAATTTCAGGGGGGTCAAAAAACGGGGGTAGTGTAAAACAACCGGTGCTCAGCTTTCGCCCAGCACGCCGGGCTGCGCCTGGCCTTCGCGCACGAACGGGAACTTCACCACGCGCACCGGCACCTGCCGGCCGCGGATGTCCACGTGCACCTGGCCGAGCTCGCCACCCGGCACGCGGGCGAAGGCGATGCCCTTGCCCAGCGTCGGCGAGAACGTGCCCGACAGGATCTCGCCGGTGCCGCCGGCGGTGGTCACCGCCTGGCCATGGCGCAGCACGCCCTTCTCGTCCATCACCAGGCCGATCATCTGGCGCGCGTCGCCGGCAGCCTTCTGCGCCTCCAGCACGTCGCGGCCGATGAAGTCGCGGCCTTCGTCCAGCGCCACCGTCCAGGCCAGCGCCGCTTCCAGCGGGCTGATCGCTTCGTCCATGTCCTGGCCGTACAGGTTCATGCCCGCTTCCAGGCGCAGCGTGTCACGCGCGCCGAGGCCGGCCGGGCGCACGCCGGCGGCCGCCAGTGCATTCCAGAAGGCGATGACCTGGTCCTGGGCCACCAGGATTTCGAAGCCATCCTCACCGGTGTAACCGGTGCGGGCAACGAACAGCGGTGCGCCGCTGGCAGCGGTGACGTCCACGGCGGCGAAGCGACCCAGCTTCTGCAGCGCGGCGCGGTCGGCCTCGGCCACCAGGCCGGTGACGCGCTCGCGTGCGGTCGGACCCTGCACGGCGATGATCGCCAGGTCTTCGCGCTCGGTCACCTGCACATCGAAGGCGGCGGCCTGCTCGCGGATCCAGGCCAGGTCCTTCTCACGGGTGGAGGCGTTGACCACCATGCGGAAGAAGTCGTCGGCCAGGTAATAGACGATCAGGTCGTCGATCACCCCGCCCTGCGCATTGAGCATGCACGAGTACAGCGCCTTGCCCGGCACCTTCAGCTTGTCCACCGAGTTGGCCAGCAGGCGGCGCAGGAACGGGCGCACCTGCGCGCCGCGCAGGTCGACCACGGTCATGTGGCTCACATCGAACATGCCCGCATCGGCGCGGACCAGGTGGTGCTCGTCCAGCTGCGAACCATAGTGGATGGGCATGTCCCAACCGCCGAAATCGACCATCTTGGCGCCGAGCGCGCGGTGGGTATCGTTGAGTAGCGTCTTCTGGGTCATGACCACAATCCGGGGGATGAAAATGCAGATCGTCATTATCCCAGAACCGCTCCGTCAACGCCTGCGGCGGTGCGCCACGGTCGGCCCCGCCTAGCCCGCGCGCGGTGCGAACATGATCACCGCCATGCCGGCCAGGCACAGGGCCACGCCCAGCAGGTCCCAGCGTCCGGGGCGGATGCCATCCACCACCCACAGCCACGCCAGCGCGGTGCCGATGTATACCCCGCCGTACGCAGCGTAGACACGCCCGCTGGCAGCCGGGTGCAGGGTCAGCAGCCACGCGAACAAGGCCAGGCTGGCGGCGGCCGGCAACAGCAGCCAGGCGGCGCCATCGCGGCGCAGCCACAACCACGGCAGGTAGCAGCCGACAATCTCGGCAACGGCGGTCAGCACGAACAGCAGCAACGTTTTCACGGCTTGGCTTCGGCGACCTTGGCCTGTTCCCACAGGCGCTCCTGCGCCTCCAGGTCCAACCCGGCCATCGATGCGCCCGCGGCCGCCGCCTGCGCTTCCATGGCGCGGAAGCGCCGTTCGAACTTGTGGTTGGCGTGGCGCAGCGCGGCACCGACGTCGACCTTGGCGTGCCGCGCCAGGTTGGCGCAGACGAACAGCAGGTCGCCCAGCTCCTCCTCCAGCCGCGCCTGGTTGTCCTGTACCGGACCGCGCGCGAATTCCGCCGCTACCTCGTCCAGTTCCTCACGCACCTTGTCCAGCACCGGCGCCGGGCCGGGCCAGTCGAAGCCCACGCGGGCCGCGCGCGCCTGCAGCTTCACCGCCCGCTGCCATTCGGGCAGCCCGCGCGAAATACCGGCCAACGCGGACGTGTCGGCGTCGCCCTTGGCGGCGCGCTCGGCGCGCTTGATCGCTTCCCAGTTGCTGTTGACGTCTTCAGCCCCATCGACCTGCACCTGCGCGAACACGTGCGGGTGGCGGCGCTGCATCTTGTCGCTGATCGCGCGGGCGACATCGGCAAAGCCGAACGCGCCCTGCTCGCTGGCCATCTGCGCATGGAACACCACCTGCAGCAGCAGGTCGCCCAGTTCGTCGCAGAGGTCGTCCAGGTCGCCACGGTCGATCGCGTCGGCGACCTCGTAGGCTTCTTCGATGGTGTACGGGGCAATGCTGGCGAAATCCTGCTGCAGGTCCCACGGGCAACCCTGCAGCGGATCGCGCAGGCGCGCCATGATGCCCAGCAGGCGGTCCAGTTCGGCGGGTGCGGACATCGGTGCTCCGGTCAGGCGGGAATCCAGGTACGCCACGGCAGGCGGGTGTCGCCCAGCGCGATGAAATCGCCGTTCAACAGGGTTTCGCGGCGGTTATAGCGGAACGGCTTGCCGGTAGCGGCCGACAGCACCGCACCGCCTGCGGCGTGCAGCACGCACTGGCCGGCGGCGGTATCCCATTCGGCGGTTGGCCCCAGCCGCGGGTACACGTCCAGTGTGCCTTCGGCCAGACGGCAGAATTTGAGCGACGAGCCCTGCGCGACGACCTCGATCTCGCCCATGCGATCCAGCAGTGCCTGGGTTTCCGGGCTGCGGTGCGAGCGACTGGCGGCCACCTGCAGCGGCGGCGCCGCCGGGGTGCGGGTGCGCAGCACCGAGTCATGCATGCCGTCACGGCGATAGGCGAGCTCGCCGCGCATGGCGTGCCAGGCCACCCCGCTGACCGGCGCCAGCACCACGCCGAACGCCGGCGCGCCCTGGTAGATCAGGGCGATGTTGACGCTGAATTCGTCGTTGCGCTTGACGAACTCACGGGTGCCATCGAGCGGGTCCACCAGCCAGTAAGCGCCCCAGTGCCGGCGCACCTCCCACGGCACCTGCGCCGATTCCTCGGACAGGATCGGCAGGTCCGGGGTCAGCTGGCCCAGCCCGCGCAGGATCACCTGGTTGGCGGCCAGGTCGGCGGCGGTGACCGGGCTGTGGTCGGACTTGATCTCCACGTCGAACGGCGTGGCATACACCGCCATGATGGCGGCGGCGGCGTCCTGGGCAATGGCAATGACCGTTTCGCGCAGATCGGTGGTGAGTTTGATCATTCCCCGCGTTCCAGCCACTGGCGGGCAATGAACAACGCCGCCAGCGAACGCCCTTCTGAAAAGTCCTCGCGCAGCATCAGCCGGTCGAGCTCGGCGATTTTCCACGGCACCACTTCCAGCTCTTCGGGCTCATCGCCAACCAGCCGTTCGGGGTAGAGGTCACGGGCCACCACCAGGTGCGACAGGTGGCTCATGTAGGTCGGGGCCAGGGTCATGGCGCGCAGCACGTCCAGGCGGCGCGCGCCGTAACCGGCTTCTTCCTTCAGCTCGCGGTCGGCGGCCTGTTCGGGGGTTTCGCCGGCATCGATGCGGCCTTTCACCAGCCCCAGTTCGTAGCGGTGCACGCCGGCCGCGTATTCACGCACCAGCAGCACGGTCTGGTCATCCAGCATCGGCACCACCACCACCGCACCGTGGCCACGGCTGACCAAGCGCTCGAAGCGGCGGCGTTCGCCGTTGGAGAACTCCAGGTCCAGGTGCTGCCGCTGGAACGGGCCGCTTTCCTCGTCCGTGATCTGGTGGATGGTGGGC
Organism: Stenotrophomonas sp. CFBP8994; assembly: GCF_034044835.1. Taxonomy (NCBI): domain Bacteria; kingdom Pseudomonadati; phylum Pseudomonadota; class Gammaproteobacteria; order Lysobacterales; family Lysobacteraceae; genus Stenotrophomonas; species Stenotrophomonas sp. CFBP8994. The sequence continues at coordinate 841,935 of NZ_JAXCWT010000001.1, forward strand.
AGCGGACGGGTCATGCGAACTGGCTCTTTGAGATCGATAGAATGCAGGCAGGTGAAAACGTGGCCATGAGCTCGAAATGCTAGCAGACCCAGCCCCCCTTACGTTGGCCGACCGGTGGCGGCAACGCGACCTGGCCGTGCTGTGGCACCCGTGCACGCAGATGCGTGAGCACCCGGACACCTTGCCGCTGGTGCCGATTGCGCGCGGTGAAGGCCCGTGGCTGGTCGATCACGACGGCCACCGCTACCTGGATGCGGTGAGCAGCTGGTGGACCAACCTGTTCGGCCATGCCGAGCCGCGCATCGGCGCGGCCATCGCCCGCCAGGCCACCCAGCTGGAACAGGTGATGCTGGCCGGCTTCAGCCACGAACCGGCGGTGGAACTGGCCGAACGGTTGCTGGCGATCGCACCGCGCCAGGCCGGGCGCGCGCCGTTGTCCAAGGTGTTCTACGCCGACAACGGCTCGGCCGGGGTCGAGGTCGCATTGAAGATGGCGTTCCATTACTTCCGCAACCGCGGCGAGGAGCACCGCACCCGCTTCGTGGCGCTGGAGAACGGCTACCACGGTGAAACCCTGGGCGCGCTGTCGGTCGGGGATATTCCGTTGTACCGCCGCGTGTACGCGCCGCTGCTGACCGAGGCACTGTTCGCGCCCTCGCCGGACGCCTACCTGGCCGAACCCGGACAGAGCGCCGCTGAGCGCGCCCATGAGGCGGCTGATCGCCTCGCCGACCTGTTCGACCAGCAACCGGGCGAGATCTGCGCGGTGATCCTGGAGCCGCGCCTGCAGTGTGCTGGCGGCATGCGCATGCACGACCCGGTCTATCTGAAGCGGGCGCGCGAACTGTGCGATGCCAATGGCGCGTTCCTGATCGCCGATGAGATCGCCACCGGCTTTGGCCGTACCGGTACCCTGTTCGCCTGCGAACAGGCCGGGGTGATGCCCGACCTGCTGTGCCTGTCCAAGGGCCTGACCGGCGGCTTCCTGCCGCTGGCGGCGGTGCTGGCAACGCAGGCACTGTACGACGCGTTCCTGGACGACAGCCGCGAGCGTGCCTTCCTGCATTCGCACAGCTACACGGGCAACCCGCTGGCCTGCGCGGCCGCGCTGGCCACGCTGGGCATCTTCGCCAGCGAGGATGTGATCGCGCGCAACCGCAGCACCGCCGAGGTCATGCGCACCCTGGCCGCGCCCTTCACCGACCACGCCCATGTGGCCGATGTGCGCCAGGCCGGCATGGTGGTCGCGTTCGAGCTGACCCGCAACGGCGACAAGCGCACCCCCTTCCCCGCTGGGGCGCGGGTGGGGCTGCATGCCTACAACGCCGCGTTGCGACGCGGCGTGGTGCTGCGCCCGCTGGGCAACGTGCTGTACTGGATGCCTCCCTACTGCGTGGAGGACGAACACCTGGACCTGCTGGCCCAGACCACCCTGGCCGCGATCGAGGAAGCTGTTGCATGCGTGTGACCCGTTCTTATGTGGATGCTCCGCTGGCCGTGGGCCAGACCCTGTCGCTGCCCGAAGAGGTGGCCAATCATCTTGTCCGCGTGATGCGTCTGCGCGAGGGCGAAGGCTGCGTGCTGTTCAATGGCGATGGCCACGACTACAGCGCCACGCTGGTGGAATCGGGCAAGCGCGACGCCCGCGTGCGGATCGAGGCCGCGCAGGCGCTGGACAACGAATCCCCGCTCTCGATCACCCTGCTGCAGGGCATCGCGCGCGGCGAGAAGATGGACCTGATCCTGCAGAAGGCCACCGAACTGGGGGTGCAGGCGATCGTGCCGGTCAATGCCGAGCGCACCGAAGTCAAGCTGGACGCAGCGCGGGCGGAAAAGCGCCTGGCGCACTGGCGCAGCGTGGTGGTGTCGGCCTGTGGGCAGTCCGGGCGCGCCCGGGTGCCGGAGGTAGCCGCGCCGCTGGGCGTGCAGGAGGCGGCCAAGGGAATGCCTGCCGAAGCGCTCAAGCTGACGCTGGACCCGCTGGGCGAGCACCGCTTGTCGACGCTGGAGGCCGCGCCCGGTGGGGTGGTGATTGCGATCGGGCCGGAGGGCGGCTGGTCGCCGCGCGATCGGCAGGCGCTGGCGGCAGCCGGGTTCCAGGGATTGCAGCTGGGGCCGCGGATCCTGCGCACCGAAACCGCCGGGCTGGCCGCGATCGCGGCCCTGCAGGCGCGGTTGGGGGATCTGGGCTGACGCGTCGTCACGACCAACGGTCGTGAGCTACCGCATTTCCGGGGTGTCGAATCCCCGGTCAATGCACCGGAAGCGCCTCATCCAGAGCCGCTTCCAGGGCGTCAAGATCGGGCAGCAACGCGCTCTGTTCGCCCAGCAGCACGCGCATGTGCACGCCCTGCGGCAGGGTTTCTTCGGAGGCGTCTGCCAGCAGGCCGTCGCGCGGCACCGCGATCAGCTGCGGGAAGGTATGGGTCAGCAGCGCAAGGTACGGGCGATTGGGGTTGCCACCCAGCGCTTTGAGCACCACTACCTTGTTGTTGCTCACCACCGCGTCCTCGCCCTGGCCGGACAGGCGCGCGAACGACATCAGCGGCACGTCCCAGCCCTGCCAGCGGATTTCGCCGATCAGCCACGCGGGCGCGTTGTCCACCGGGGTGACCGGCACCTTGGACATCATTTCGGCCACCGTCGCATTGGGCAGCAGCACGCGCTCGCTCCCGGCCTGGATCAGTACCCCACGGATTTCGTCGTTGCTGGCGTAGCTCATGCGTCTGCTTCCTGAAAGTGATACGGCGTGGCGATTACTCGCTCACGCCCCAGCGTTCGGCGATGGCGGCGGCCAGCTGCGGCGGATCACCGGCGGCCATGCCGGCGGCAACCACCGCGTTGGCGGCGATCGGGTCGTAACAGCCTTCACCGGTCTGGCCCGCGACCCAGCCGCCGGCCACGGCCAGCGACAGCACGTCGTCCAGCAACGCCACGTCACTGCCGCTGAGCATCACCACGGCGCTGTGCGCCGGCGGCAACGCGGCCACCTGGATGCCCTTGGCATCCGCGGTGAAATGCAGGCCGCGGTTGTGCACGGCCACGCCCACGTCATCGGGCAGGATGTAGGCATTGCCGGCCAGCACCGGCTGGTCGGATTCGGCCAGCACCACCGGCAACGCCGACACACGGGCCATCTGCTTGACCAGGTTGCCGTAACGGCCCCCGTCCAGGCGCATGTAGACCAGGATCGGCACCGCCAGCCCGGCCGGCAGCGCGGCCAGCAGCCGGCGCAGCGCGTCGGGGCCACCGATGCCGGCCAGCACCAGCACGGCGCCGGGTGCGGCGCCGCTGGGGTCGGCGTCAGCTTCCAGCTCGACCAGCGACAGGCGCTCGATGTCGAACGCATTGGGTTCGATTGGCGCGCTGGCCGGCGCAGCCGGCGCGGCAACCGGTACCGCGCTGTCTTCATCCACCAGCGACCAGCTGCTGTGGTCGCCCAGCGGCGCGCGCGGGACAGGCGGGGCCGAGGCCGGGACCGGCGGCGGCACGCTGGCCGACGGTGCGGCGACCGGCGCCTGCATGGCGGCCAGTGCTTCCTCCAGCGAGATCGGCTCGCTGTAGCCTTCCGGCGCCTGGTACAGGCCGTCAGGCGGCACGTCGCCGGCGGCGTCGAAGGCTTCGCGCACATGGAATTCCAGCGGCGCGTCGGCATGCAGTTCGGCAGGTGTCTGCGGCAGGCCGGGCTCGGGCTGCAGCAGGCCTTCCTGCTCGGCGCCCGGCGGCAGCACGTCCTGATGGCCGTGAAGCTTGGCCACCAGGTGGCGCGCCCAGCGCTGGGCTTCCCAGCCTTCGCGGCGCGCAGCCAGTTCGGCTTCGTCGAAGATGACCGTCAGCGACGGCGAGGCCAGCACCGGGTCGAGGCGTTCAAGCGCATCCTCGATGGCCGGTTCCAGCGCGATCAGCACCGCGCCGGCGTCCGCGCCGCCCAGGGTTTCCAGATCCACGCTGTTGGGATCCTCTTCCAGCACCACGGTCGCACCGGCCTGGGCCAGCGCTTCGCGCAGGCGCTCACGCGCCGGGCCGACCCGTGCCAGCAATGCCACCGACGGCAGCGGGTTCAGGTCATTCACGGGCACGGGCGATCCCCAGCAGGTCATACACGTTTCGCATCAGGTCCAGCTCCTGGTACGGCTTGCCCAGGTAACGCTGGACACCGATTTCAAAGGCGCGTTGACGGTGCTTGTCGCCGCTGCGCGAGGTGATCATCACGATCGGCACGCCCTTGTAGCGTGGATCGGCGCGCATGGCGGTGGCCAGTTCATAGCCATCCATGCGCGGCATTTCAATGTCCAGCAGCATCAGGTCGGGTACCCGCTCTTCCAGGCGCTCCAACGCTTCGATACCGTCGCGGGCGACGGCCACTTCGAAGTTGTGGCGTTCCAGGATGCGGCCGGTGACCTTGCGCATGGTCAGCGAGTCGTCGACCACCATCACCAACGGGGCCTGGCGGTCGGTTGCCTGCGCGGCCGGTGCGATCGGCTTGAGCGGGTTGGCCTGGTAACGGCGCACCAGCGGGGCGACGTCCAGGATCACCACCACGCGGCCATCGCCGGTGATGGTGGCACCGTAGATGCCCGGTACCGAGGCGATCTGCAGGCCGACCGGCTTGACCACGATTTCGCGGTTGCCCAGCACCTGGTCGATCGCCACGGCCGCACGCAGTTCACCGGCGCGCACCAGCAGCAGCGGCACCTGGTCCTGCCCTTCGGCACGGGCCTGGCCCTGGCCGACCAGCGTACCCAGGTCGTGCAGCGCGAATTCTTCGCCGCCGTAGTGGTAACCGCCGTTCGCCGATTCGAAGCGCTCGCGCGAGATCCGGCCGATACCGCTGACCGAGGCGACCGGCACCGCGAAGGTGGTCTCGCCGATCTGCACGAACACCGCCTGGGTGACCGCCAGGGTCTGCGGCAGGCGCAGGGTGAAGGTGACGCCCTTGCCCGGCACCGAGTGGATGTCCACCGAGCCGCCCAGCTGGCGCACTTCGTTGTGCACCACGTCCATGCCCACGCCTCGGCCTGCCAGCTGGCTGACCTGGTCGGCGGTGCTGAACCCGGGCGAGAAGATCATCGCGTCCAGTTCGGCATCGCTGAGCACGGCGTCGGCCTCGACCAGGCCGCGCTGTTCGGCGCGGCGACGGATCGCCTCGCGGTTCAGCCCAGCGCCGTCATCGGCTACTTCCAGCACGATTTCCGAGCCTTCGCGGCGCAGGCGGATGGCGATCTCGCCTTCCTCCGGCTTGCCGGCGGCACGACGCTGCTCCGGGATCTCCAGGCCATGGGCCACGGAGTTGCGCAGCATGTGTTCCAGCGGCGCGACCATGCGGTCGAGCACGTTGCGGTCCAGTTCGCCGTGGGTACCGTCCAGGGTGACGTGGACCTGCTTGCCGGTGTCCTGGCCGGCCTGGCGGACCACGCGGCGCAGTCGCGGCACCAGGCCGTCGAACGGCACCATGCGCGCGCGCATCAGGCCATCCTGCAGTTCCGAGCTGACCCGCGACTGCTGCTGCAGCAGGACGTCGTACTGGCGCGACAGATCGTCCAGCACGCCCTGAAGGCCGCCAAGGTCGGCTGCGGATTCGTTCAGCGCACGGCTGAGCTGCTGCAGCGTGGAGAAGCGGTCCAGTTCCAGCGGGTCGAACTTGTGGTCGACCTGTTCCTGCTCGCGCTGGTAACGGGCCACGATCTGGGCTTCGGTTTCCAGGTCCAGGCGACGCAGCTGGTCGCGCAGGCGCGCATTGGTGCGGTCCAGTTCGCCCATGGCACCGCGGAAGGCACCCAGCTGCTGTTCCAGGCGCGACCGGTAGATCGCCACTTCACCGGCGTGGTTGACCAGGCGGTCCAGCAGGTCGGCGCGCACGCGCACCTGCTCCTGCTGCGGACGCGCCAGGGTGTCTTCGTCAGTGGACGCTTCCAGCGGCACCGGTGCGGACAACGGTGCCGACGCAACCGCCGTATCGACCACCGCCGGGACCTCGACCGCAGCAGCAGGCGCGGCGGGCGCGTCTTCTGCCTCGACGCGGCCGAGCGTGCGCGCCTCGAACGCGGCGATCAGGTCGTCCGGCATGGCCACGTCGCGGTGGCGACCGGTGCGGGTCAGCATCTGGTGCAGGCGGTCGAAGCCGCGTTCCAGCAGGTGGACGTCGCTGCGGTCGATATCGGTACGGTTGGCGGCGACCGCCTCCAGCAGCGATTCGATGCCGTGGCCCAGGTCGCCGATGGCGTTGATGCCGGCCATGCGTGCGCCACCCTTGAGGGTGTGCAGATCACGCTGCAGCCCGGCGATCGCTTCGCGATCCTGGGGCGCGGCGCGCAGTTCGCTGATCAGGCCATCGCAATGGTCGAGCAGGTCCTTGCCTTCCTCGACGAAGATGTCGACCAGCTCGCGGTCCAGCACGCTGAAGTCCAGCGAACCGGCGTCGTCGATTTCCTCTTCTTCGGCGGCCGCTTCGTCCGCCGCAATGGCGGCGGACAGCGGGGCGTCTTCCAGTTCGAACAGGGGTGCCGACGGCGACGATGCTTCGGCATCGGACAGGCCTGCTTCGGCCTCGGCGAATGCATCGCGCTCGTCCAGAGCTTCGTGGCGTGCATCCAGGCCCAGCACCGGAGCGTCGTCGGCAGTTGCCTCCGCATCGGGACCGTCGACGATGGTCAGGCCATCGTCCAGCGCCTGCTGCAGCTCAACCGATTCGCCGAACGCGGGGGTCGACGGGATGACGTCTTCCAGCACCGCAGCGTCTTCGTTTTCTTCGATGGCATCCAGGCTGTACCCGGCGCTGTCATCAGCGGTGACCGGTGCGTCGGTCTCCAATTCGATCGCGTCGTGCAGCGCCTCGACTTCCACGGCCTCCAGTTCGATGGCCTGGATCTCTTCCGTCTGGATCTCTTCGGGCTGGATCTCTTCGGCCACGATCTCTTCGGCGACGATGTCGAGCGGCTGCGACGGTTCCGCGGCAGCTGCGTCCGCAACCTCCACCGTGTCCGGCAGGGTGTGCTCGTAGAAGCGCGACAGATCGTCCGCACCCGTCAGCTCCACGGTTTCCAGGCCGTGCTCGACGATGGGGGCGTCCACGGTTTCCGGCGTGGTATCGACCGGCGCGCTGGACGGCGCATCGAACGGGGTCACCAGCTCGGCGTTGAAGTAGGCCGAAAGATCGTCGCTGCCCGTCAGCTCATCGACCACCAGGGCATCGTCGGCCGTTTCGCCGGCGTCGACCAGCGACAGCGCGTCGGCCTCGACGATGGCCTGCTGCAGCCCGGTGTCGGTGCTGTCGTCGGCAACGGCGTAGCCATTGCGCTCATCGAACTGTGCGGAGAACGCGGCCAGCTCATGCGCGGTGACATCGTGCGCGGCCTGGGATGCATCGGCCTCCGCGTCGTTGTCGGCATCGGCAACGGCATCCCGTTCGTCGGCGTCATCACCGTCCAGGTCCATGCCATCGTCGGCAACCAGTGCCGGCCAACGTGCTTCGGGCAGCGTTTCGGCCAGCGCCTGCAGGCGTTCGGCCAGCGCAGCCTGCGACGGAATGCGCGGGGCGTCGGCCTGCAGCGCCACCATCGTGGTACGGATCGCAACGGCGGCAGCGGCCAGTGCCTCGACGCCTTCGTTGCCCGGCACCGCATCGGCCGCCAGCGAGCGCTTGATGAAGCTCTCGGCGTTACCGGTGACTGCGGTGATTTCCGGCACGTCGGTCATCGCGAACGCACCATTCATGGTGTGCACCGCGCGCAGCAGGGTATCGGTGACCGGTTGCGGCGCCGCCTGTGCTTCTTCGAGCCAGGCCTGCAGCGTGGCGTGGTGGGCCTCGACTTCGGCCTCCAGGATTTCGCGCAGCACCTCGTCGATGTTGGCCGGGGTTCCGCCGGTTTCCTCGACCGCCTCGACGGCCTCGACGTCGGCGGCTTCCTGCGCGACGCCGGCCACGGCCACGTCGGTCGGCTCCACCGGCGCGGCGGCCGGAGTCGGCCGCTGCAGCGGCACATGGAAGGTTTCCTCGCCCGCGGCAACGCGGTCGGCGATGCCCTGCATGGCCTGCAGGTCCGCGCTCACGCGGCTGCCATCGCGCAGCGCAGCGTTGAGCTGCGGCAGTACTTCATAGGCCTGGGTGACCATTGCCACCACCGCCGGCGATGCCGGGCGGCTGCCGTCCAGCACGCGGTTGAGCATGCCTTCGATCTTCCAGCTGAACTCGCCCAGGGTGCGCGCGCCAACCAGGCGGCCACTGCCCTTCAGGGTGTGGAACACGCGGCGGATCGGACGCAGGCGGTCCATGTTGTCCGGGGCCATGCGCCACACCGGCAGCAGGTTGCCCAGGTTGACCAGTTCCTCGTCGAACTCTTCGATGAAGACGTCGCGGATGTCCTGGTCGATGTTCTCGCCATCGTCCTCGAAGCCGGCGTCGATGGTGCCCGGCTCGTCAGCGGCAACCGGCGCGTCGACCACGGCAGGCGCCTCGACAGCCGGCGCGGTGGAGAACTGCGCGGCGGCGGCATCCAGCTCGGCAAGGAAGCGCGCGGATTCGTCGTCCAGCTCGATCTTGCTGATCACGGCTTCCTGCACGCCAGCGACGGAGCCCACGCCCGTTGCTTCGATGGCAGCTTCGTCTTCGCGAGCCTCGTCCTGGCGGGCCTCGATCAGGTCGTCGGCCGGTACGGCGACCGCTTCAACCGGTTCGTCTTCAACCGGCTCGGCCTGCTCCTGCAGGAACGCCGGCAGTGCCTGCACATCCAGCTCGCTGCTGTCGGCGGCCGGCGCGTCGTCGATCTGCAGCGAGAGCACGTCGCCCGCATTGTGCAGCGGCTCGTCGAAGGTGAATTCGATCGGCTCGTCGCTCAGTTCCAGTGCATCGTGTTCGGCGGCGACCGGGTCGAACCCGGTGGCGATCGGTGCTCCGGTGTCGGACGGTGTTGCGTCCAGGCCATCGAGGGCGATCGGTGCGATGTCGGTTGCCGGTGCGGCCTGCCACGACGTGCCGACACTGGCATCTTCCGCCAGCACCGGATCGAAGTGGGCGAAGGTGGGAGCGTCATCGGTACGCGCCGGTTCGCTGTGCAGCGTCCACTGCGGCGCGTCCGCAGCGACCGGGGCGGTCGACGCTTCGAACACCAGCGTCGGCGCGGGCTTGCTGGCCGGCGCGACGGGCGCGACGGGCGCGGCGGCAGCGACCTCAGGCAGCGGCTCGAAGGTGAAGTCCGGCAGCGGCGGTGAAGGCACGTCGCCCGGTGCCGGGGCGGCCGGCGTGACCGCCGTTTCCACCGGGGCCACCACGGGGGCATCCCATCCGGTCAGCTCCACGTGTTCCGGGGCAACCGGCAGCGCCTCGGCGCTGGCATCGACCGGGGCGGCATTTTCGTCCGGCAGCGGCCAGTAGCGCAGCGTTTCCAGGCTGGTGCGGGTGATGTCGAGAATGTCGTCGCGACCCTGGCGGCGTTCGCGCAGGGCTTCGAGGTAATACTCCAGGCTGGCCATGGCGTCGGCCAGGGTGTCCAGCTGGCGGCCGCTGGGTACGCGCTGGCGGCCGATCAGCTCGACCGCGATGTACTGGCGCACGCCCTGCAGGTAATCGGCCGGCGTGGACAGGTCGAGCATGCGCAGCGCGCCGGCGACCTCGCCCAGCAGGCGTGGCACTTCGTGCAGCTGCTCGTGGTTCCAGTTGGTTTCGATGAACGCGACGAAATGCTCGCGCGCGGCCGAGAAGTTGGCGATCGCCTCGTGGGCAAGCACTTCAACGGTACGCCGGCCTTCGGCCGCACTCGGATCGTCTTCGCCACTGCCGCCGGCGCCGAGGTGGGCGACCTGGTCGTCCAGCGAGGCATCCACGTACAGCAGCGCACCGGCGATATCCAGCAGCAGGGTTTCATCGATCTGCTGCTGGCCGTCGACCACGCCCCGCAGCGCATCGCGCTGCTGCACGACCACGCCGCGGGCCACGCCCAGGCCCATCATGCCCAGGGTGTCGGCGACCGCGCCCAGTTCGTTGACCTGGGTCTGCAGCTGGGCCGGCTCGCCGCCGGTACGCAGGTGCAGGTCCAGTGCGTCCTTGATGCGCAGCAGCTCTTCCTTGACCGCATTGCCCACGGTGTCGAGCAGCTCGCGGTTGCGTCCGCTCAGGCTGCCACGTGCGTGGTCCAGTTCGGCCTCGGTGGCGCTGGCACTGTCCGGCGCGAACGCGAACAGCACGCTTTCATTGATCACCGGCGCGGCGCGCGCCAGGCGGATGTCATTCAGCAGCGGCAGCAGCACGATCGGGATGTCGCGGTGACCGTTCTGCAGGCGCTCCAGGTAATCGGGCAGCAGCACGCTGCCGCGCATCAGGGTGGCGCAGGCTTCGTCGCGGTCGGGGACTTCCCCGGCGCCGATGGCATTGGCCAGCTGTTCCATCTCCTCGGCCACCATCGCCGGGGCATACAGCTCGACCATGCGCAGGGTGCCCTGCACCTGGTGCAGGTAGCCGGCGCAGAAGCGCATGCGGCTGCCATCGGCAGGGTCTTCGGCGTAGTACTCGAGCTCGTTGCGCACCTGGCGCAGGGTCTCGTCCAGCTCCGGCTTCACCCAGCCCAGGGCGGCGTGGCTCATGGCATCGCGCAGCGTGCTCATGCCAGGTCTCCCGGCAGGTGGGCGCGCATGTCGTGCTGTGCTTTATCGCGATGCATCATCTGCTGATTCCTTCCCTCTCCGCCCTGCCCGCGGCTCACGCCGGCAGCTTGAAGTCGGCAACCGAGCGGCGCAGGTCGGCCGCCAGCTGTGCCAAATGACCGATCGACTCGGCGGTCTGTCCCGCGCCCTGCGAGGTCTGGCCGGTAATCTGACGGATCACGCCCATGGTGCGGGTGATGTCCGACGCGGCCGACGACTGCTGCTGGGCGGCGATCGAGATGTTCTTGATGAGGTTGTTGAGCGCGTTGGACACGCGTTCGATTTCGGTCAGCGCCGTGCCGGCATCCTCGGCCAGGCGTGCACCGGACACCACTTCGGCGGTGGTCTGCTCCATCGAGCTGACCGCTTCGTTGGTATCGGCCTGAATGGCCTGGACCAGGTTCTCGATTCGGCGGGTCGCACCGGAGGTGCGCTCTGCCAGGCGCTGCACTTCGTCGGCCACGACCGCGAAACCACGGCCGGCTTCACCGGCCGAGGCCGCCTGCACCGCGGCGTTCAACGCCAGGATGTTGGTCTGCTCGGAAATGTCGTTGATCAGTTCCACGATCGAACCGATTTCCTGCGAGGACTCGCCCAGGCGCTTGATGCGCTTGGAGGTTTCCTGGATCTGGTCGCGGATCTGGTCCATGCCCTGGATCGTTTCACGCACCACGCCGGCACCTTCGGCGGCGATGACCACCGAGCGCTGTGCCACGTCGGCCGACTCGGCGGAGTTGCGCGACACCTGTTCAATACTCGACGCGATTTCGCCAATGCGGTCCGATGCCGAGGTGATCTGGTTGGCCTGGTGGCCCGCCGCTTCGGCCAGCTGCATGGCCGTGGCCTGGGTTTCCTGGGTGGACACGGCGACCTTGGCCGAGGTGTCGTTGATGGTGGTCACCAGGTGGCGCAGTTCGTCCACGGCGTAGTTGATTGCGTCGGCAATGGCGCCGGTCATGTCCTCGGTCACCGAGGCCTTTACGGTGAGGTCGCCTTCACCCAGCGAGCTGATTTCGTCCAGCAGCCGCATGATCGCCTGCTGGTTGCGGCTGTTGAATTCCACCTGGGTCTGGTAACGCAGTTCCTGCTCGCGCGAACGGCTGCGCACGGTGCTGCTGACGAAGCCGATGATGGCGATCAGCGACAGTGCACCGGAGATCACGCCCAGCCAGAAGTTCGGGAACAAGCGCGTGTCGCGCACCGAGCCGAACGAGGAGAACGCCTCGAACAGCTTCTTGCTGTCATCCAGCATCTTGTTGGAGCCGGCGGTCAGCGCAGCGGCCGAGGACTGCGCCGAGAACAGCTGGCGCGAGCTGGCCAGGATCGCATCGGCGTCCTGCTTCATCGTGTCCCACTGCTTCTGCGACTGCTCCAGCGCGCCCAGCGCGGCGGCGTTGCGGACCGGGGCGATGCCCAGTTCGTCATTGCCGTTGCGCAGCGCATCCAGCACCTGGGTGAACACCACCGAGTCGCGGGCCAACGCGTCGCCTGCGGCGGCCGCGTTGCCGCCACCGGCGCGCATTTCGGTCACCCGGCGGGCCATCGAGCCCACCACCACGACCTGCTGCAGGGCGTTGTAGACCTGCGAGGCCGGGGCGCCGCTGGCCGACATGGCACGCACAACTTCGTTGAGCTGGGCCTGCAGGGCAGGCACGCCGTTGACGAAGTTGTTGGCGTTGCCGGCCAGGGCCAGCACCGCCGGTTCACTCGCCACCAGCTGCGCCGCGCTCTTGCCGAGCGGCTCCCAGGTCTGGGTCAGCTGGTTGAGCGGACCGGACACGTTGGCTTCGCTGCCGTAGCGGCCCTGCAGGCTGCTCACCGTGCTTTCGATGCGCGCCTTGGTGTCCTTGAAAGCGGTGAAGGCCTGGGCGTTGCCCGAGACCGCTTCACGGCCCTGGTTGGCCAACTGCTGGGACAGCACCTGGAGATCGGCCGCGCCGGTACTGGCACCGGCCAGGCGGCTGCCCTGCCAGGTGGCCACACCGGTGTTGACGCCGAACACGATCATCGACAGGGCCAGCAGACCCAGCCAGAAATTGGTTCCTACCGTGCCCAGCTTGCCGGCCTTGGCGGTTTCCGAAGAAGTACTCATCGTTCAACCTCGATCTTCAATGCAGTGAGGCAGGCTGCAGCGTTCACGCCGCGGCCTGCCTGAATTCGGGGGTACGGGACAACAGCGAGAGCGAGAACACGCCCCAGTCGTGGCCGTCGCCATGGAACGCGCGGTCGATGAAATGGGCGTAACGGCCGCTGGCCAGGTCGCCGCTCTCGACGTCCTGGTCCAGCTGGAAGCTGCGCTGGCCGAACAGTTCATCGATGGTCAGGGCAACGTCGCCGCCGGCCTGGCGCATGATCAGCACCCGCTGGCCTTCCTGCTGCACGGTGCGCTCGCCTTCCATGAAGTACTTCAGGTCGACCACCGGGAACAGGTTGCCGCGCAGGTTGCCCACGCCCAGCAGCCACGGCTGCGCGCCAGGCACCGGGGTGATCGGCGGCATCGGCACGATTTCGACCACCTCGCGGAAGTCCGAGACCAGGTGGCGCTTGCCGACCCGGTAGCCGACGCCGCGCCACAGGTCCTGGGCGAACTGCCGCTCGGGCAGCTGCACCGCATGGGCCAGGCTGCGCCGTTCGTAGGCTTCAAGGATGTCGAAGGGAGAACGCATCAGGACACCAGCAGTTCATTGATCTGCGCGATCAGGTCTTCTTCGCGCGGTGGCTTGACCACATAGGCGGCCGCGCCCTGGCGCAGCCCCCAGGCCTTGTCGGTTTCCATCGCCTTGGTACTCACGATGATCACCGGGATGGCCTTGGTCTTCTCATCGCGGTTCAGCGCGCGGGTCGCCTGGAAGCCGCTCATGCCCGGCAGCACCACGTCCATCAGCACGAGCTGCGGCTGGTGTTCCTGGACGAGCTTGATCCCGTCCTCGGCGTTGCCGGCCTCGAGCACTTCGTGCCCGGCCTTGGTCAACCATTGGATGAACACCGCCCGGTCGGTCGGTGAGTCCTCGATCAGAACGATTCGAGCCATTGTGCCTTTCCCCCCTGGTCAGGCGTTTACGTATGTGCGGATGGCACCCAGCAGTTCTTCACGCGTGAAAGGCTTGGTCAGGTACTGCTCCGAGCCCACGATGCGACCGCGCGCCTTGTCGAACAGGCCGTCCTTGGACGACAGCATGATCACTGGCGTGGCCTTGAACAGCTGGTTGTTCTTGATCAGCGCGCAGGTCTGATACCCGTCGAGACGGGGCATCATGATGTCCACGAAGATGATCTGCGGCTGTGTGTCGGCGATCTTCGCCAACGCCTCGAAACCATCGGTCGCGGTCACTACTTCGCAGCCTTCACGCTTGAGCAGCGTTTCGGCCGTTCTGCGGATGGTCTTCGAATCATCGATGACCATCACCCTGAGCCCTGCGAGTTCCCCACCCGCAGCCATGTTTTCAGTCATTACCTTTCCCCGAGCGCGCGACGCTTCTGCTTTGGTCCGGCGCCGCTGCGAAAGCGTATCTATATCCCACCACGCGGCCGTCATCAAGGGTGTGCTTCCCAAGCCAAGCCGGGAGCGCCCCCCGCGAACCGGCCCGGCCCGGAACTGCGCAAAGCGTGAAGACCGCCGGACGCTGCGTTCCGCCGCTCCGGGCAGGCAATACGGGCGCATTGCCGCTACCATCAGCGCCTGCCCGCCAGGTTGCGACCATGCCGTTGAACGTCATCGTGGTGATGGATGCCATCGCCCATATCAAGATCGCCAAGGACACCACCTTCGCCATGCTGCTGGAAGCCCAGCGCCGTGGCCATGCCCTGCACTACGTCAGCCCCGGCGGGCTGGCGCTGCGCGACGGGGTGGCGGTGGCCCGTACCGCCCCGCTGCAGGTGCGCGACGACAAGCATGACTGGTTCACGCTGGGCGAATTCGGCCAGACCACCTTCGGCCCCGGCCAGGTGGTGCTGATGCGCAAGGATCCGCCGGTGGATGCCGAATTCATCTACGACACCCAGGTACTGGGCGTGGCCCAGCAGGCGGGGGCGCTGGTGGTGAACGACCCGCAGGGCCTGCGCGACTACAACGAGAAGCTGGCCGCCCTGCTCTTCCCGCAGTGCTGCCCGCCGACCCTGGTCAGCCGCCGCCACGCCGACCTGAAGGCGTTCGTGCTGGAACATGGCCAGGCCGTGCTCAAGCCGCTGGACGGCATGGGCGGGCGCTCGATCTTCCGCAGCGGCACCGGTGATCCCAACCTCAACGTGATCCTGGAAACGCTGACCGATGGCGAGCGCAGGCTGACCCTGGCGCAGAAATTCATCCCCGACATCACCGCCGGCGACAAGCGCATCCTCCTGGTCGACGGCGAGCCGGTGGACTACTGCCTGGCGCGGATTCCGCAGGGCGACGAGTTCCGCGGCAACCTGGCCGCCGGTGGTCGCGGCGAAGGCCGCCCGCTGAGCGAGCGCGACCGCTGGATCGCCGCCCAGGTCGGGCCGGAGATGAAGCGCCGTGGCATGCGCTTCGTGGGGTTGGACGTGATCGGTGATTACCTCACCGAGGTCAACGTCACCAGCCCCACCTGCGTGCGCGAACTGGATGCGCAGTTCGGGCTGAACATCGCCGGCACCCTGTTCGACGCGATCGAGGCCAGCTTGGCGCAATGAGTACGGCGGTCGCTCCGATGGTGCCCCTGCAGGCCCGCGAATCGCAGCGCCTGGGCGCGACCCTGGCGCTGTCGGCGCTGGTGCATGCGCTGCTGATCCTGGGGGTGGGCTTCGCGGTCAGCGACAATGCCGCGCTGGTGCCGACCCTGGACGTGATCTTCAGCCAGACCCAGACCCCGCTGACCCCCAGGCAGGCCGACTTCCTGGCCCAGGCCAACCAGCAGGGCGGCGGCGACCACGACAAGGCGCAGCGCCCGCGTGACAACCAGACCGGGATCGTGCCGCAGCCCCAGGCCGGGCTGTCGCCGGTGCCGCAGCAGCGCCAGGATGCCGCGCGCCCGCCACCGCCGCAGGCGCGGGTGGTGGCCAGCCGCAACAGCCCCGACCCGATCGCCGAAGCGCAGCCACAGCCACTGCCGGAGCATCCGCAGCCGGACGCGGCGATGACCGCGCGCGAACAGCGCGATGCCGAAATGGCCCGGCTGGCCGCCGAGGTGCACCTGCGTTCGGCGCAGTACGCCAAGCGCCCGAACCGCAAGTTCGTGTCGGCCAGCACCCGCGAATACGCCTACGCCAATTACCTGCGCGCGTGGGTGGACCGCGCCGAACGCGTGGGCAACCTCAACTACCCCGATGAGGCGCGCCAGCGCCGGCTGGGCGGCCAGGTGGTGATCACCGTGGGCGTGCGCCGCGATGGCAGCGTGGAAAGCAGCCGGATCCTGCGCAGCAGCGGCACGCCGCTGCTGGATGAAACCGCGCTGCGGGTGATCCGCCTGGCCCAGCCGTTCCCGCCGCTGCCCAAGACCGATGACGGCGTGGATATCCTGCAGGTCACCCGGACCTGGGTGTTCCTGCCCGGCGGCGAGTTGCGCGACGACCGGTAAGGCCGGCTCGGCTCCGGGCGCTCTGATTGATCAGCGCTGCTTTGCCGCCCGCGCAGCCCGCTGTTCGACCAGGGTCAGGGCGACGTTGTTGCGCAGGTAGGCCGGTTCAACCAGCTCCGGGGCCATCGCCTCGCCGCGCTCGAACATCGGCACCGCCAGCGCCAGCAGGTCGGAGGCACGCGGCAATGCCTGCGCGTCAACACCGTCCAGCTGATCGGCAAGCCGCGTGGCCAGCACGCCCTCGGCCGCACCGAAGCCCGTACCGACACCGAACCAGCGGCTGCCATCGGGCAGTTCCACGGCTTCCGGCGCGCACACCACTTCCTCGCCCTGCAGCTGCCACTGGCCGTCCACGCGCACGTGGCGCGCCGCATAGACCTCGCCCATGCGCGCATCGATGCTGCTCAGCACGTGGGTGGCTTCAGCCGGCGCGCGCAGCGCCAGCACCTGCAGGGTGGAGACCGGGATCAACGGGCGATCCAGCGCCAGCGCGATGCCTTGTGCGATGGCAATCGCCAGCCGCACGCCGGTGAACGCGCCCGGCCCCCGCCCCAAAGCAATCGCATCCAGCTGCGAGCGCGCCAGCCCGGCCTCGGCCAGCAGTTCCTCGGCCCAGGGCAGGCTCAGTTCGGCATGGCGGCGCGGGGCGATTTCGAAGCGCTCACGCACCTGCCCATCCACGTACAGGGCAACGGAGCAGGCTTCGGTGGCGGTTTCAAAGGCGAGCAGTTTCATGGGGATCAGAACAGGGAAGTAGGAAAGGCATCGGCAACCGGGGCGGGACTGGTAGTCCCGGTGTCGGCAGCAGTGGCAGGCCATTGTGGCGCAAAGAAGGTCTGCACATCGCCCAGCGAGCGCGTGCGCCGGAACGGCGGCAGCGAATCCAGGAAGGTGCGGCCGTAGCTGCGGCTGACCAGGCGCGGGTCGCACAGCACCAGCACGCCCCGGTCGGTCTCGCTGCGGATCAGCCGCCCCACGCCCTGCTTGAGCGCGATAACCGCCTGCGGCAGCTGCTCGTCGCGGAACGGGTTGCCGCCATCGCGGCGAATGGCATCCAGCCGTGCCTCGAACACCGGGTCATCGGGCGCGGCGAACGGCAGCTTGTCGATCACCACCACGCTCAACGCATCGCCCACCACGTCCACGCCCTCGCGGAAGCTGGCCGAGCCCAGCAGCACGCCGTTGCCCGATTCGCGGAAGCGCTGCAGCAGCGTGGCGCGCGGCGCCTCACCCTGCACGAACAACGGCCACGGCGCGTCGCGCAGCGCTTCGGCGGCTTCGCGCAATGCGCGATGCGAGGCGAACAACAGGAATGCGCGCCCGCCCGATGCTTCCAGCACCGGGGTCAGCGCGCGGATCAGCGCGGTACCAAAGCCGCGCGCGGCCGGATCCGGCAGGTCGGTCGGCAGATAGCACAGCGCCTGCCGGGCCCAGTCGAACGGGCTGGGCTGCAGCAACGTGATCGGGTCGTCCAGGCCCAGCCGCTGGGCGATGTGCTCGAACCTGCCGTCCACCGTCAGCGTGGCCGAGGTGAATATCCACGCCGCCATCGAACGCTGGCGGTGCTCGCGCAGCGGTCCGGACACATCCATCGGCGTGCGCTGGCAGCGGAAGCCACGCGGGGTGAGCTCATACCAGAGCACCTCGGCCGGTGCTGGAACCTGCTCCGGGTCGGTATCGAAGTCCAGCAGCGGCGCATCATCGCCCAACCAGCGCGACAACCGCGACACCGCCTCCATCGCCCGCGCGTGGCAGGCATCCAGGCCGGGGGAAGCCGCGCGCACGCCATCCAGTACGTCGCGCAGCGCCACCAGCGCACTCATCGCGGCATCGAAGCCATCGCGCACCTGCGGCACCGCCAGGGCGCGCCACTGGGTACCGCGCGCGGGCAGGCCGTCCATCGCCGTGCGCAGCTCGCGCAGGGTCTGCTCCAGCGCGCCGGCATGCGCGTGCAGCGCGGCCTGCGCGCCGGCCACGCTGCGGCTCTCGGCCAGGCAGTCGCGCGCCAGCTCCTGCCACGGCCGCATGCCGAATCCTTCGCCGAAGAAATTGGCGGCCAGCTCCGGCAACTGATGCGCTTCGTCGATCACGAACGCCTGCGCGCCCGGCAGGATTTCGCCGAAGCCCTCCTGTTTGAGCGCCAGGTCGGCCAGCAGCAGGTGGTGGTTGACCACCACCACGTCGGCCGCCTGTGCACGCTGGCGCGCCTGTACTACGAAGCAGTCATCCCAGAACGGGCACTCCGTACCCAGGCAGTTGTCCACCGTCGAGGTGACCATCGGGTACAGCGGCGAATCATCGGGCAGCGCTTCCAGTTCGGCCATATCGCCGAATTTCGTACGCCCCGACCAGGCCAGGATGCGCTGGAACTGCGCCACTTCCTGCGGCGAAGTGAAGCGCGGCTCGCCGCGCGCCTGCTGCAGCCGGTACCGGCACAGGTAATTGGACCGCCCTTTGAGCAGCGCGCTGCTGTGCCCCACCCCGAGCGCGGCACGCACGCGCGGCAGGTCGCGGTGGTACAGCTGGTCCTGCAGCGCGCGGGTACCGGTGGAAATGATGGTCTTCAGGCCCGACAGCAGCGCCGGCACCAGGTAGGCAAAGGTCTTGCCGGTGCCGGTGCCGGCCTCGGCCAGCAGCACCTCGCGCTGGTCGAAGGCTTCGGCGATGGCCGTGGTCAGGCGCAGCTGCGCCGGACGGGCGACGAAGGCATCAAGTTGGCTGGCGAGCGTGCCGCCCTCACTGAGGGCTTCACTGCTGGCGTGGGCAAGGCGGGACATGCTGCCATTGTAGTGCCGGCCGCTGGCCGGCACCGTTTCAATAGCGCTTGATGCCCGGCACCGTGCAGCCTTCCAGCTGGGCGTGCGCCGATGCCGCGTTTTCCTTCTCGCCGCGCGCCAGGCGCGCCTGTTCGATGGTCGCCCAGTGGCGGCGGCACAACGGGCCGGTCTTCGAGCCCAGCTCCACCGCCTTGCGGGCCAGCGTTTCGGCGCGGGCCCAGTCGCCCTGCAGCAGCGCGATCTCCGCGCGTTCCTGCACGATCGACGGATCACCTTCGTTGATCAGCAGCGCCTGGTCCAGCGCTTCGGCCGCACCGGCCAGGTCGTTGGCCTGGCGCTTGGCCTTGGCCACCACGCGCAGGTCCTCGATGCCGGCATCGCGCAGCGGCTGCACATCCAGCTCCTTGTCGTCCTTGCCGGCGCTGGCATCCACGGCCGCCATGCGCTGGGCCGGCGTGGTGGTGTCGACCGGCGGCTTCACCGGCGGCGCGGTGGACACGCAGGCGGCCAACGCCAGGCCGAGCGCGAGCACGGAAGCGGTACGGATCACGGTGCGGGAAGTCGTCATGCGGAGCTGCCTTGCGTTGCGCTTCATCGAGCGGGGGGAGTGGCCGCGGGGGCGGCCTGCGCCGGCTCGGCGGCCGGTTCGGGCTTCTTGTCCAGGCCGAACCAGCTGCGCCAGCCACCGCCTTCGCCACCCTCGCCGCCTTCGCCTTCCGGCAATGCGGTGGGGGCCACGCAGGCAGTGTAGGCCGGCGCGTAGCCGACCACGAACGGGAAGCGGCGCGCGCCCGGGCAGGACTCGTCGGTGGCGGCGGTGCCGCCGGCTTCCACCGGCTGCCAGTCCAGGCCCTTGTTGCTGACCTTCAACGGCGCGCTCGGCAGGCGGCTGAAGATGCCCGACCAGACCCGCATGGCGCCGGTGGCGCCGAACAGGCCGGTCTGCTCGTTCTGGTCGTTGCCCATCCAGACCACCGCCAGGTGGTCGCCGGTATAGCCGGCATACCAGCTGTCACGACCATCGTTGGAGGTACCGGTCTTGCCGGCCGCCTGCAGGCGCGACAGGCCATCGGCGTTGAGGCGCGCGGCGGTGCCGCTGGACACCACCTGCTGCAGGCCGATGCTGATCAGGTTGGCGGCGATGGAGTCGCCTTCCTGGGCCGGCGCCGGGGTCTTGTCATAGCGCTTGAGCAGCTTGCCCTGCGGATCGAGCACGCCGCGCACGGCGTGCAGCGGCTGGATCTCGCCACCGGACGCCAGGAACTGGTACAGCTGCGCCATCGCATAGGGGCTCTGGTCGGTCGCGCCCAGGATCACCGACGGATTGCTCTCGGCCTTCAACCCGGCCAGCACGTGGATCAGCTGGGTGACCCGCTCCGGCCCCACCTGCATGCCCACCCGCACGGTGGCCTGGTTGTAGGAATTGGCCAGCGCATCGACCAGGCGCACGGTGCCGTGGCTGCGGTTGTCCGCATTGCCCGGGGTCCAGCGCTTGCCGCGGCTGAGCTGCACGGTCACCGGCGAATCATCGACGAAGGTGGCCAGCGAATACTTGTCCGGCTGGGCCAGCGCCAGCAGGTACACGAACGGCTTGAGCAGTGAGCCGACCTGCCGCTGCGCTTCGATGGCGCGGTTGAAGCCCGGCTCCGACACATCGCGGCTGCCGACCACGGCCAGCACGTCGCCATTGTGCACGTCGGTGAGCACCAGGCCGGCCTGCAGTTCGGGGCGGCGCTTGTTTTCCAGCGACTTCAGCGTTTTGGTCACCGCACCTTCGGCATAGGCCTGGGCCGAGGGCGCCATGCCGGTCATCACGCTCAGGCCAGCGCCCTGCAGCACGGCTTCGGGGTAGTCATGGCCCAGCTGGCGGCGCACCAGGTCGACATAGGCCGGGAACCGGTTGGCGGCGATCAGGCCGGGGTTCTTCGGCACGCCCAGCGGCGCCTTCAGCGCACGCTGCAGCTCGGTGTCGTCGATCAGGCCGTTTTCGTGCAGCTTGCCGAGCACGAAGTTGCGCCGGTCCAGCGCGCGCTCGGGGTTGCGGCGCGGGTCGTAGTAGGACGGCCCCTTGACCAGCCCGATCAGCAGCGCGATGTGTTCGGTGTTGAGCGAGGACAGGTCACGACCGAACCAGAATTCGGCGCCGGAGGACATGCCGTGGATCGCCTGGCTGCCGCGCTGGCCCAGGTACACCTGGTTGAGGTAGGCCTCCAGGATGGTGCGCTTGTCGTAGCGCGCCTCCATGATCAGCGCGTACAGCACCTCGTTGAACTTGCGGGTGACGGTCTGTTCCTTGCCGATCCCGAGCAGGCCGCTGCGGGCCAGCTGCTGGGTCAGCGTGGAGGCGCCCTGGCGGCTCTGGCCGCCGGAGCGCACGGTCACCCAGACCGCGCGCGCGATGCCGCTCAGGTCGATGCCATGGTGCCGGTTGAAATCCTTGTCCTCCACCGCCTGCAGGCCGGTGACCAGCAGCTCGGGGGTGTCTTCGAGCCGGACCAGGCGGCGCTCTTCCTGCTTCTGGCCGTACAGGGTGGCGATACGCGCCGGGTCCAGCCGCGCGGCCTTGAGCGCCTTGCGGCTGTCTGCGTCGCGCAGCGAGGCGATCTGGCCACCGGACAGACTCAGCTCGATCCGGCGCGGCGCGACCTTGCCGTCGACGTCGTTGTAGCCGCGGCTGGACACGACGAAGCGGCCGCCGTCCTGGCTGAAGGTGGCCGGCGCCTTGCCGGTGCCGTCATCGCGGTAGGCCGATGCCGCCAGTTCGGTCTTCAGCGTCTGGGTATCCATGGCCACGCCCGGCGCCAGCGCCAGCGGCCGTGCGTAGACACGGGTGGGGATCTGCCAGCGCAGTTCGCCGAAGCGCTGGGTGACCTGGGTGTTCAGGTACACCGTATAGGGAATGAGGAAACCCAGCGCCAGCGCCACGGCGGCCATGCCCCAGGTGATCAGGCGACGGCGCCACAGCGGCCAGCGGCTGTCGGTGTCGTCCTCGAACGCGTCGTTGTCGTCGGAATCGTAGCGTGGGGGCACGGGCATGCAAGAATGTAAAAGTCCGGCGAGTCTAGCGCAGCCACGGTAGCGCGCGTGTCCCCCGGTTTTCCCCGCTTAGCTGGAGTTGTAACGGGATGTCGACATCCTTGGCCGATGCACGCTACTTCCTGAACCGCATGATCGGCCTGTTCCGGCGCAGCGTGGCCAGCCTGCGCACCCGGGGCTGGCGGGCCACCTGGCAGCGTATCCGGGTCCATGCGCAGCCCCTGCCCGAGCTGCAGCGCGCCCCGTTGTACCTGCCGGCGGCCGTCCCGTTCGCGCCGTTCGCGGTGCCGTACAGCGTTGAGCCACGGGTCAGCATTGTGATCCCGGTGTACAACCATGCCGCCCACACCCTGGCCTGCCTGCGCGCTCTGGCGGCCCACCCGCCGCACGTGGCCTGCGAGATCCTGATCATCGACGACGGCAGCAGCGACGAGACCCTGCAGTGGATGCCGCAGGTGCAGGGGCTGCGCTACGAAGTCCGGGCGGCCAACGGCGGCTTCATCGAGGCCTGCAACGACGGCGTGGCGCGGTCGCGCGGCGCCTTCGTGGTGCTGCTCAACAACGACACCGTGCCGCAGCCCGGCTGGCTGGATGCGCTGCTGGAGACGCTCGACAAGGTGCCGCAGGCCGGTTTGGTCGGCTCACAGCTGCTGTATCCCGACGGCCGCCTGCAGGAGGCCGGCGGCGTGGTGTTCAACGACGGCAGTGCATGGAGCTACGGCCGCTTCGAATCGCCTGACGACCCGCGCTACCGCGCGCTGCGCGATGCGGACTACTGTTCCGGCGCCGCGTTGATGCTGCCGCGTGCGCTGTGGGACCAGCTGGGCGGGCTGGATACGCGCTACCGCCCGGCCTATTACGAAGACACCGATCTGGCCTTTGCCGTGCGCGCCGCCGGCCACCGGGTGCTGGTGCAACCTGCCAGCCGGGTGGTGCATGACGAAGGCACCAGCAATGGCACCGACACCGGCAGCGGGATCAAGGCCTACCAGGTCCGCAACCAGGGCGTGTTCGCGGCCCGGTGGGCGCAGGTGCTGGCCCGGCATCCGGCCCCCGGCAGCGTGCCGTCGCCGGCGTTGCTGCACCGCCACCAACGCCAGGTGCTGATCCTGGACGAACGCGTACCGCAACCGGATCGCGATTCCGGTTCGCTGCGCCAGTACAACCTGATCCGCATGCTGCTGGCCGAAGGCCTGCACGTGGTGTTCGTGCCAACACTGCGCGAACATGCCGGCGCGCCCACCGAAGCACTGCAGGCGCTGGGCGTGGAAGTCTGGTACGCGCCGTTCCTGGAGGGCGTCGGCGCGTGGCTGCGCGAGCACGGATCGCGCTTTGCGGTGGTGATGATGGTGCGCCACCACGTGGCCAGCGAATGCCTGCCGCTGCTGAAGCGCTACGCACCGGATGCGCGGCGGGTGTTCGATACCGTGGACCTGCATTACCTGCGCGAGCGCCGCGGCGCCGAACTGGCTGGCGATGCCGGGCTGCTGCGCAATGCCGAACGCACGCGCACGCGCGAACTGGCGGTGATGGCCGCCAGCGACGTGACCGTGCTGGTCAGCGAGGCCGAGCGCGTGCAGCTCCAGGCCGACGCCCCGGCGGTTCACGTAGAGCTGATTTCCAACCTGCATGAAGTGGCTGGAGGTGGCGCCAGCTGGGCGGAACGGCGCGACCTGGTGTTTGTCGGCGGGTTCCGCCATCCGCCGAACGTAGATGCGATGCACTGGTTCATCGGTGAGGTGTTCGCCCGCATCCGCGCGCAGCTGCCGCAGGTGCGCTTCCATTGCATCGGCGCCGACGTTCCGCCGTCGCTGCAGGCCCTGGCTGCCAGCCAGCCCGGGGTGGAAATCCATGGCTTCGTGCCGGTGGTGACGCCCTACATGGAGAAGGTGCGCATCGCGGTGGCGCCGCTGCGCTTCGGCGCCGGGGTGAAAGGCAAGGTCAACCTGAGCATGGCGCACGGGCAACCGGTGGTGGCCACCACCGTCGGCGTGGAAGGCATGCACCTGCGCGATGGCGAGGATGTGCTGGTGGCCGATGATGCCGAGGCCTTCGCTGCCGCCGTGGTGCGGCTGTATCGCGACGAGGCGCTGTGGCAGCGGTTGTCCGCTGCGGGCCTGCACAACGTGGCCGACCACTTCTCACTGGACGCCGCACGCGACACGGTGCGGCGGGTATTCGTCGGCTGACGCCGCAGTTTACCGGCCTGCTTCCCGCCAGGTGGCGGGCGTGGGCTGGAACGCGCGCGGCGTCACGCCCAGGCTTCGGGTCAATGCGCTGTTGTCGGCCACCAGGTCGTGCCCCAACCGCGACACCGGGCCACGCGCACGCGGCACCGTCGCCGCAAGCAGCCGCAACGCCGCCCCCGGCAGGTACACCGGCAGCGTGAACATGCCCATGCTGGCCCGCACGCGCTGGAACATCTGCTGGTAGTCCAAGCGCTCGCCGCCCCCGATCTGCAGCGTCTGGCCCGCAGCGGCATCGCTGCGTAGTGCGGCCATCACCGCCTGGGCGATGTCGTCGGCGTGTACCGGCTGGCGCAGCCCGTGCGCCATCGGGATGGGGAACAACCGGGTGCGACGTGCGCGTGCAACGATCGGGGTCAGGCTGCGGTCGACGCCGGCACCGTAGACCAGGGTCGGGCGCAACACGGTCCACTGCATGCCCAGGCGCTCGGCCTGCATGGCCAGGTTGTGTTCGCCCCGCTGCAGCAGCGCCACCAGCGCCTGTTCGTCCGCTTGCGCCGATCCCTGCTTGGTGAGCACGCTCATCGAACTGGTGACGATGATCTTCGCTGCCGGCGCGGTGTGCTGGCGGGCCAACCAGTCGCCCCACGCATCCAGCGGCGCGAAACTGACGATCGCCTGCAACGGTTCCTGCGGGAACGGCAGGGCGCGCATGTCTCCCACCTGCCAGTCCACGCCGCGCTGCGGGGCCTGCGCATGGCGGCTCAGCGCCACCACGGGGAGCTGGGCGGCAACCAGCCGCGGCAGCAGGAACCGGCCGATCTGGCTGGTGCCGCCGGAAACAAGAACCGTCATCGTCCATCCACGTCAAAACGTGCGCGCACTATACCCGACACGGTCAGCGCACCGGTTCGACGTCGCCCAGGCGCTGTTGCAGCGTCTGGTATTCGGCCGCCGTGGGCGGGACACCCCAGCGCGCGGCCTGGCGCAGGGCCTCGCGTGCGAATGCGACGTCGCCGCGGCCCAGGCGCTCGCTGCCGATCGCCAACCAGCGCTGTCCCAGGCGCAGGCCGGCGTCGGCCTGGCTGCCGCTGCGCGACAATGCCTGCCATGCCTCCAGGCAGGCGCCCGCCGCCTGCACCCGGTTCTCACGCAGGCGATCGTCGACACACTGCTGCGTGGCGGGCAGCATCCGCTGCGCGGCCGCACGCACGCGCGCATCCTGCGGCGCCAACGCCTGCGCTTCGCGCAGTGCGTCGTAAGCGCTGCTTCCGGGTGGTGAAAGCATGTCGCCACGCGCCTGCGCGTCCTCGAAACGCGCCAACAGGTCGCGCAGTGCCTGTTCGCGGCGTCGATGCGGCGTGGCTGGCGCGGTCAGCGCGCGCTCGGCCTGGCGGGCCTGCGCCACCCCCTGGCGTGACGCGGCCAACTGGCGTTCGGACGCACCGAACCCCTGCGCGGCATCCAGCGCCTGCCCGGCAAGGTCGAAGCGGAAATCAGCGGCCTGCCGTGCTGCCGATGCCAGCAGCGCCTCGACCACCTGCTGTCGCCCCTGCTGCGCGGCCGCATCGTCCGGACGCACCGCGAGCACCGACTGGAACGCGTCACCTGCGGCCTGCCAGCGCTGCCGCCGCAGCAGCTGCTGGCCGTCACGTACGCGTGCCTCCAGCGCGGCGTTCAACGCGGCCTCGCTGGCCGGGAGATCGACATGTCCGGCATCGAAGGCGCGCGCACGCTGCACGCGCGAGGCTGCCCCCGCCACATCACCCTGCGCCGCCGCGTCGCGCGCCTGCTGCAGCAGGTCTGAAAGCGCATCCTCGCGCCCTTCCAGCGCGCGCAGGTGGTTGGGCGCGCGCACCAGCACCTGCTGGAACAAGGGCAACGCACTGTCATCGCTGCCATCCAGGCGCTGCGCCTGCAGCGCGGATTCGGCACGGCCCAGCAACGCACCGATCCCGGCGCCGTCCTGCTGGTGCTCGCGCAGGCGACGCGCCACCGCATCGTAGTCGCGCTGCGGCACCTGCAGTTCGCGGGCCAGGGCCAGCGCCCGTTGTGCGGTCGCCAGGTCACCGGCATCCAGCGCAGCACCTGCCTGCCGCAGCGCCGCGCGCGCGGTGCGCGCCAGGCCGGCGCGGGCCTGCGGACGATCGCTGTCCAGCGCCAGCGCCGCCTGGTACCACTCGCGCGCGCCGCTGCCATCGGCTGCGCTCAGGCGGCCCGCGGCCAGCGCGCGGTCGCCCCTGTCCAGCAGCTGCTCCACCTGCGGCTCATTCCAGAACCAGTTGGCCAAGGGGCGCCCGAACGCGACCAGCAGTACGAACACCACCACCGCCACCAGCAGCGCCCAGCGCCAGATGCGCCGCGACTGCCAGGCCTGCACCCACCACCACCGGCCTGCGCGGCGCACGCGGCGCAGGGCGGCATGCGCGGCGTCCTCATGGTCGGGATGGCGGCTCATTCCGTGAGCGTAGCGTGGGTCACGTGAGGTCAGCCCAGACGCCGCGCGTCGCTGACGCCGGGCAAGGCATCCAGTTTCCCCAACAGCGCCGAAAGCTGGCCGTAGTCGCTCACTTTCAGGCGCAGGCGCAGGTGCGCACGGCCGCTGTTGCGGACGTTGTCGCTGTGGATGTCCAGCACGTACGCGTCCTCCTGCGCGATCAGGTTGGTGATGTCCTTGAGCAGCCAGCGGCGATCCACCGCGTCGACCACCACGTCCACCTCGTAGCCTCCGCCTGCCTGGCCCCATTCGACCGGCAGGATGCGCTGCGGGCTCGCAGCGGACAGCCGCGCCAATGCGGCGCAGTCGGTGCGGTGCACGGTGACCCCGCGGGTACGGGTCAGGTAACCGACTATCGGCTCGCCGGCCACCGGCTGGCAGCAGCGCGCCAGCTGCACCAGGAGATTGCCCACGCCCTGTACGGTGAACTTGGACTTGCCCAGGCTGTCGCGGCGCGCGGTGGGCCGTGGCAACGCGGGCACCGCCGGCTGCGTGGCGGCACGTTCGGCTTCGAGCAATGCCCGGCTGACCTGGTGCGGGCCGGTGTCGCCCAGCGCCACCTGGATGTAAAGGTCATCGACGCTGTCGGCATGGAATTTCTTCGCCGCCACGGCCAGGTCCGCCTGCGCCAGCCCGAGCCGCTTCAGTTCGCGGTCGAGCAGGTCGCGCCCGGCCTGCACGTTGCGCGCCCGGTCCAGCTTGTGGAACCAGCCGCGCACCTTCTCGCGCGAGCGGTTGCTTGCGAGATAACCATTGGAGGCCAGCAGCCAGTCCCGGCGCGGGTCGGCTTCCTTGCCGGTGAGGATCTCGACCCGGTCTCCACTGCGCAGGCGGTAGGTGAGCGGCACGATGCGCCCATTGACCTTCGCACCGCGGCAGCGGTGGCCGACCATCGTGTGCACGTGGTACGCAAAATCCAGCGGCGTAGCGCCCTGCGGCAGGTCCATCACCTCGTCCTTCGGACTCAGCGCATAGACCCGGTCCTCGGTCAGCTCGGCGTCCAGCGCACCTGCCAGCTCCCCGCCGTGACCTTCCTGCGAGTGCTCCAGCAGCTGGCGCATCCAGGTGATCTTGCGGTCGAACGCCTTTTCCGCGCCCTTGCTGCCTTCCTTGTAGCGCCAGTGTGCGGCCACGCCGAGCTCAGCCTGGGCGTGCATGTCGTGGCTGCGGATCTGCACTTCGATGGTCCGCCCTTCCGGCCCCACCACGGCAGTGTGCAGGGAGCGGTAGTCATTGGCCTTGGGCCGGGCGATGTAGTCATCGAACTCGCTCGGCACCGGCGCCCACAGCGAGTGCACCACGCCCAGCGCGGCGTAGCAGGCCGCCACGTCCTTGACCATCACCCGCACCGCACGGATGTCGTAGAGCTGCTCGTAGGCGAGCCGCTTCTTCTGCATCTTCCGCCAGATGCTGTAGATGTGCTTCGGGCGCCCGCTGACCTCGGCCTCGATGCCCTGCGCCAGCAGCTCGCGCGACAGCACCTTCTTGACCGACTCGACATAGCGTTCGCGCGCCAGCCGTGTTTCGTCCACTTCACGTGCAATGCGGCGGTAGGTCTCCGGCTCCAGGTGCCGGAACGCCAGATCTTCCAGCTCCCACTTCAGCTGCCAGATGCCGAGCCGGTTGGCCAGGGGCGCATGGATATCGCGGGTCAGCTGGGCCAGCGCCCGGCGCTCTTCCTCGGGCAGGCGGTCGGCCGCGCGCATCCGCGCCAGCTGCCGGGCCAGCAGGATCGGTACCACCCGCAGGTCCTGGATGATCGACAGCAGCAGGCGGCGCAGGCCTTCGCTGTTGCGCCCGGCATCGCGCCCGGCGTGCAGCGCCCAGACCTGGTCGGCCGCGTCCAAGCCCTCGAGCAGGCCGACCACGGCCGTTTTGTGGCTGCCCAGCGGAAGTGCGTCCAGCCCGGCACGCAGCCAGGGCAGGTCGAACAACAGGGCCGCCAGCAGGGCGCTGTCGTCGGCCGACAGCAGGGCCAGCGCATCCAGGGTATCGGCCAGCACCGGCCAGGGGGCGGACTGGGCGTGGTCGGCATCGTTGGCCTGCCAGCGCTGCAGCAGCGCCTCGCGCACTGCGGGGGACAGCGAGGCCGCCGAGGGTCGGTTCAACAAGCCATCCAGGCCGGGGACAGAAGCGCGGTTCACAGCATCATGCAGACAAGATAGAGAGCCCTACACTAGCGCTGGTATCGTTGCCGGACAATCAGAACCGGTTCCATCGTGCATTCCTGGAGAGCTGCCATGCGTTTTTCCCGTCTTAGAGTGTTGGCCGCTGCGGCCGTCCTGCTGGCCATGGCCGGGCCCGCCCTCGCCCAGCGCGTGGTCGAAGGCGACCTGCAGCAGCAGATGTCCCCGGCCGAATTCAAGGCAGCGGGCCTGGACAAGTTGAGCCCCGCCGAACTGGCCGCCCTCAACGGCTGGCTGCAGGGCAAGGTGGCCGAAGTCAGCGCTGACGTGCGTGAGCAGGTGCGCGAACAGGTGCGCGAAGAAGCACGCGAGGAAGGCCGCCAGGAAGTGATCGTGAAGAACCGCGGCTTCTTCGACTTCGGCAGCAACGAGCCGATCGTGAGCACGCTGCAGGGCGAATTCCGCGGCTTCGGCAAGGGCCGCCGTTACGTGCTCGCCAACAAGCAGGAATGGGAACAGACCGACGAGACCACGCTGGCCGGCGTGCGCCGCACCGATCCGGAAGTGTCCATCGCGCCGGGCATGATCGGCGCGTGGTACCTGCAGATCAAGGGCGTGAACACCCGCGCGAAGGTCCGCCGGGTCAAGTGATGGGGCACGCCCCGCGCGGTTGCCGCGCGGGGCGTTGCAGGCTCATGCCTGGCGCAGGGCGGCCACCCGCTGGGCCAGTTTCTTGGCCGAAATGCCGGTCCTGGCCCCCAGTTCCTGCGCGAACAGCGATACCCGCAGCTCTTCCAGGTCCCAGCGCAGCGCCTGCCA
Source organism: Stenotrophomonas sp. CFBP8994 (assembly GCF_034044835.1). NCBI lineage: Bacteria > Pseudomonadati > Pseudomonadota > Gammaproteobacteria > Lysobacterales > Lysobacteraceae > Stenotrophomonas > Stenotrophomonas sp. CFBP8994. The sequence goes on from NZ_JAXCWT010000001.1 coordinate 871,545, forward strand.
CTGCGTGCGGTCGCGCAGGCCGCGCGCCTGCGCCTCTTCCAAGGCATCCAGGAACGGACGCAGTTCCAGCATCCGCGCCTGGTCACGCGGCGGATCGCGCTTGGCCCGTTCGCTGCGCAGGATCATCGCGCGCAGGTAGCGCGGATACTGCGCCAGTGCTTCAGCAGGCGTCTCACGCAGGAACCCGGGATGGACCAGCGCCGCCAGCTGCTGTTCCAGGTCATCCAGGTTGCCGCGCGCCCAGCCCATCAGCGGTGCTTCCAGCAGCGGCTTGAGCTCGGCCACGTGCGCCAGGATGTTCTCGGCCAGCTTCAGCCGCGCCATCGCCTCGCCGAACAGGTCGCGGCCGGCGGCATCGCGCCGCTTGGCAAAGGCCGCCGGGTCGCGGATCTCGCCCAGGCCGTCGGCCAGCACGGCATTCATCGCCGCATCCACCAGGTCACCGCGCAGGCGTTCCTGCGATTCGATCGAGGCATACAACAGGCCGGTCTTGGGCGGCACCGGCAGCTGCTTGCGCGCCTGCTTGGCCTTGTCAGCCAACGCGATATCCATCAGCCGGCGTACGCCACGCGGATGCTGCTCCAACGCTTCGTTGCGGTCGGCGAAAATGCGCAGTGAGGCGGATTCACCGGCATCGACCAGCGCCGGATACGCCGGCACGCCGGCTTCACCGGGTACCTGCAGCGGAATCGGCGCCGCCGGGAAATCACGCAGTCCTTCGGCTGCCAACGCACGGCCAGCGCGTGCGGCGAATGCATCGCCAGCCTGCGCGCCGAAGCGGGCGCGCAGCGCCTCCAGGTCGCGCGAGGCGGCCAGCAACCTGCCCTGCGCATCGTGCAGGCGCAGGTTCATGCGCAGATGCGGATCGAGCGCGCTTTCATCGAAATCGATGGCCGCCACCTGCGCCCCCGTCGCGCGCGACAGGAACCGGGCCAGTTCGCCACGCAGGTCGTCGGCGCTGGGCGCGGGGAACGCCTCGGCGAAGGCACGCCCGAAGTCCGGCGCCGGCACGTAGTTGCGGCGCATGGCCTTGGGCAGGCTGCGGATGAGCGCGGAAGCCTTGTCGGCCACGAAGCCCGGCGCCAGCCACGACAGACGTGCCGGGTCCAACGCGTTGAGCAGGTGCAACGGCACATCCAGGCTGACGCCGTCCTCGTCGCTTCCGGGTTCGAAGCGGTAGTGCAGCGCCAGCCGCGCATCGCCCAGCGGCAGGTACGTCGGGTAGCGCTCGGCATCGCTGCCCTCGCCCGGCAGCAGGTCGGCCAACGTCCACGCCAGCGCGCGCTTCTTCTCCGGGGCCAGCGCCTTCCACCAGGTATCCAGCCCGGTGGCCGAGTGGATCTCGGCCGGAATCCGGTCCAGGTACCAGCGCGCCTGCCAGCCTTCATCGGCCACGATGCCGGCGCGGCGCAGCTTGGCTTCTTCTTCGCGCGCCTGCTCCAGCACCTTGAGGTTGTCGGCGATGACACTGGCGCGGGTGTTGATCTCGCCCGTGACCAGCGCCTGGCGCACGAAAATGTCGTGCGCCTCGCCCGGGGCGATGCGGCCGAAGTGCACCGGCTTCTTCGGGGCCAGCACCAGCCCGAACAGGCTGATCTGCTCCGAGGCCAGCACTTGGCCCTGCGCACGCGACCAGTGCGGATCGAAGTGCTTGCGCAGCAGCAGATGCGGCAGTTCGGCGATCACCCAGTCCGGTTCGATCGCGGCATTGGTCAGGCCCCATACCTTCTGCGTATCCAGCAGGGTGGCGGCCAGCAGCCACGGCGGCGGCCGCTTGGCCATCACCGAGCCGGGGAATGGCAGGAAGCGGCGCTGGCGCGGGGCCAGGAAATCACCCTTGTCGCTGCGGTGGCCGATCTGGGTCGGCAGGCCGGCGATCAGTGCACGGTGCAGGGTCTGGTAGGCCGCGGCACGCACACGCTCGCTGAAGGCATTGCGGGCCTCTACGGCCGCTGCGGGGGCGGGCACAACCGTGGCAGCCGGCGGTTCGGTCTTGCCCTCGCGGGCCAGGCGGGCGGCACGATGCTGCTGGCCACGGGTGGCCTTGGCCCTCTCGGCATCATCGCGCACGGGCGCAGGGGCCGACGAACCGGCCAGCAACGGCGCCATCGCACTGTCCACCGGCTCTTCGCTCCAGCCCAGCTCTTCGCACAGCACCCGCAGCTGGCGGTGCAGCTCGCGCCATTCGCGCATGCGCAGGAAGCCGAGGAAATGGCGATCGCACCAGCCGCGCAGCTTGGATTGGGTCAGGTCTTCGTGGGCCTGGCGATAGCCTTCCCACAGGCGCAGCACGCCGACGAATTCAGAGCGCCCATCGGCAAACAGCGCGTGTGCGTTGTCAGCCGCGGCACGCGCTTCGGGTGGGCGTTCGCGCGGATCCTGGATGCCCAGGAACGAGGCAATGACCAGCATCGGGCGCAGGCAGCCCTGCGCCTGCGCGGCGACCAGCATGCGGGCCAGCTTCACATCCACCGGCAGGCGCGCCATCTGGCGGCCGATCGGGGTGAGCCGGCGGTCGTTGTCGATCGCGCCCAACTCGCCGAGCTGCTGCCAGCCATCGGCAATGGCGCGCTCGTCGGGGGCTTCCAGGAACGGGAAGTCCTCGATCCGGCCCAGGCCCAGCTGCAGCATGCGCAGGATCACCCCGGACAGGCTGGAGCGGCGGATTTCCGGATCGGTGAACTCGGCGCGCGACTGGAAATCCGCTTCCGAGTACAGCCGGTAGCAGATGCCTGCCGAGACGCGACCGCAACGGCCTTTGCGCTGGTTGGCGCTGGCCTGCGAAACTGCCTCGATATGCAGCCGGTCCAGCTTCTGGCGCGGGCTGTAGCGCTTGACCCGGGCCAGGCCCGGATCGATCACGTAGCGGATGCGCGGCACCGTGAGCGAGGTTTCGGCCACGTTGGTGGCCAGCACGATGCGGCGTTTGCTGCCCGGGTTGAACACCGCGTCCTGGTCCTTCACCGACAGCCGCGCGTACAGCGGCAGCACTTCGGTTTCGCGGTATTTACGCCGTTCCAGCGCCTGGTGCGCGTCGCGGATTTCGCGTTCACCGGGGAAGAACAGCAGGATGTCACCGCGCGGGTCGAGCCGGGTGATCTCATCCACCGCCGCCACCACCGCATCGTTGACGGTGCGCTCGCCATCGCGGCCGCCGTCCTCATCGCCACCGCCCTCGCCTTCCAGCGGGCGGTAGCGTACTTCCACCGGGAACGTGCGGCCTTCCACGCTGATCACCGGCGCATCGTCGAAGTGCTGGGCGAAGCGCGAGGTATCGATCGTCGCCGAGGTGACGATCAGCTTGAGGTCCGGGCGCTTGCGCAGCAGCTGCTTGAGGTAGCCGAGCAGGAAATCGATGTTGAGGCTGCGTTCGTGCGCTTCGTCGACGATGATCGTGTCGTACTGCGACAGCCAGCGGTCGCTGCTGATTTCAGCCAGCAGGATGCCATCGGTCATGAACTTGATGCGGGTATCGTCGCCGACCCGGTCGGTGAAGCGCACCTGGTAGCCGACCGTAGTGCCCAGCTCGGAGTGCAGCTCCTGCGCCACGCGGGTGGCCACCGCACGTGCGGCAATCCGTCGCGGCTGGGTGCAGCCGATCATCCCGGCCTGGCCGCGGCCGGCGGCCAGGCACAGCTTGGGCAGCTGGGTGGTCTTGCCCGAGCCGGTTTCACCCGCGATGACCACGACCTGGTGTTCGCGGATCAGCGCGGTGATGCGCTCGGCTTCACGCGCGATCGGCAGGCTGTCGTCCAGACTGATCGACGGCTGGTTGAGCGCCCGCGCCTGGCGCCGCTGCACCGACGCGTGCAGGGCCTGCTGGAATGCCGCCGCCGCGCCGGCATCGGCCGGTTTGGCCCGCCAGCGCGAGAGCATGCCGAGCAGACGACCGCGATCACGGCTCATGGCCCCGTCAATGGCGGCCTGCTGCGAAGCCAGGGACGAAGCATCGGGTTGTTTGATAGCGGTCATCAATCGGATCGTTTAGAACTTATGAGTACAACTGAAGGTTAGTCTGACTTATTGTGAAGGCCATCCCATCCAACACGAGGATTTCCCCCATGGCGAAGACCAAGACCCCGGCCAAACCCAAGGCCACCAAGCCCCAGGGCGCCAAACTGAAGCTGTCAGCAGCGGCGCCCTCGGCCCCGAACATTGATATCGGGATCAAGGAAGCGGATCGCAAGAAGATTGCCGAGGGCCTGTCGGCCTTCCAGGCAGACGCGTTCACGCTCTACCTGAAGACCCACAACTTCCATTGGAACGTGACGGGCTCGATGTTCAACTCGCTGCACCTGATGTTCGAAACCCAGTACACCGAACAGTGGGCGGCCCTGGACGACGTGGCTGAACGCATCCGCGCCCTGGGCTTCAACGCGCCGGGCTCCTACCGCGAATTCGCCGCCCTGACCTCGATCGCCGAGGAACCGGGCCTGACCGACAGCGCGGACTGGCGTGAAATGGTACGCCAGTTGGTCGCCGCCAACGAGGCCGTGTGCCGGACCGCCCGCAAGGTGCTGGACGTGGCCGACGACGCCGACGACGCCCCGACCGAAGACCTGATGACCCAGCGCCTGCAGACCCACGAGAAGTACGCCTGGATGCTCCGCTCGCTCCTGCAGTAATCCCTCTGGGGCTTTGCCCCTGCGGGATTTCCAAGGTTCCGCTTCGCGAAACCTTGGACCCTGCACAAGTCGCCGGCCACAGCCCCCGCGCCTGTCGGCGCGCCCCCCTTGACTCAAGGGGGGCTCCTTGGCCGGATGGTCTCTCGCCTACGTTCAGATCCGGAATTGGATGACCCGCCTTGGGTCGCTCAGCCCTGTAAACTACGGCGATGTCTTCCCGCCCCGCGCACGAACTGCTGCACCGCATCTTTGGTTACGACGATTTCCGCGGTCCGCAGCAGGCGATCGTCGAGCATGTCGCGGCCGGTAATGACGCGCTTGTGCTGATGCCCACCGGCGGCGGCAAGTCGCTGTGCTACCAGGTGCCTTCCCTGCTGCGCGAGGGCACCGGCATCGTCATCTCACCTCTGATCGCGCTGATGCAGGACCAGGTGGAAGCCCTGCGCCAGCTGGGCGTGCGCGCCGAATACCTGAATTCGACCCTGGATGGCGAAACCGCGGCCCGGGTCGAGCGCGAACTGGCCGCCGGCGAGCTGGAACTGCTGTACGTCGCGCCCGAGCGGCTGCTCACCGGCCGTTTCCTGTCCCTGCTGGCGCGCAGCCGCATTGCGCTGTTCGCCATCGACGAAGCCCATTGCGTCTCGCAGTGGGGCCACGATTTCCGGCCTGAGTACCGCCAGCTCACCGTTCTGCACGAGCGCTGGCCGGACGTGCCGCGCATCGCGCTGACTGCCACCGCCGACCCGCCGACCCAGCGCGAGATCGCCGAGCGGCTGGACCTGACCAATGCCCAGCACTTCGTCAGCTCCTTCGACCGCCCCAACATCCGCTACACCGTGGTGCAGAAGGACAACGCCAGGCGCCAGCTGCTGGATTTCCTGCGCGGCCACCGCGATGAAGCGGGCATCGTCTACTGCATGTCGCGGCGCAAGGTCGAGGAAACCGCCGAGTTCCTGTGCAAGGAGGGCATGAACGCCCTGCCCTACCACGCCGGCCTGCCGGCCGAGGTGCGCGCGGCCAACCAGCGCCGCTTCCTGCGCGAAGACGGCATCGTGATGTGCGCCACCATCGCCTTCGGCATGGGCATCGACAAGCCCGACGTGCGCTTCGTGGCGCATACCGACCTGCCCAAGTCGATGGAAGGCTACTACCAGGAAACCGGCCGCGCCGGCCGCGATGGCGAACCGGCCGAAGCCTGGCTCTGCTATGGCCTGGGCGACGTGGTACTGCTCAAGCAGATGATCGAGCAGTCCGAGGCGGGCGAAGAGCGCAAGGCGCTGGAACGCTCCAAGCTCGACCACCTGCTGGGCTACTGCGAATCCATGCAGTGCCGCCGCCAGGTGCTGCTGGCCGGGTTCGGCGAAACCTATCCGCAGCCGTGCGGCAACTGCGACAACTGCCTGCAGCCACCCGATGCCTGGGATGCCAGCGTGGCCGCGCAGAAGGCGCTGAGCTGCGTGTACCGCAGTGGCCAGCGGTTCGGCGTGGGCCACCTGATCGACATCCTGCGCGGCGGCGAGAACGACAAGATCCGCCAGTTTGGCCATACCGAACTGAGCACCTACGGCATCGGCAAGGATCTTGATGCCCGCACCTGGCGCAGCGTGTTCCGCCAGCTGGTGGCCGCCGGCCTGCTGGAAGTGGACAGCGACGCCTACGGCGGCCTGCGCCTGACCGACGGCAGCCGCCAGGTGCTCAAGGGCGAGCGCAAGGTGATGATGCGCCGCGAAAGCCCCAAAACCCGCGAACGCGAGCGCGGCGGCCAGCGCACCGGCCTGTCGGTGCTGCCGCAGGACCTTGCCCTGTTCAACGCCCTGCGCGGCCTGCGTGCCGAGCTGGCACGCGAGCAGAACGTGCCGGCCTTCGTGATCTTCCACGACAGCACCCTGCGCAACATCGCCGAACAGCGCCCCACCAGCATCGACGCGCTGGGCCGCGTGGGCGGCATCGGTGGCACCAAGCTGTCCCGCTACGGCGAGCGGCTGGTCGAGATCGTCCGCGAAGAAGGCTGATGCGCGCGCGCCCAGCCAGACCCACGTCCAACGTTGAACCTGCCGTTCAGGCACGGGTGCGTGGTGCGCGCTTTGGCGCTAAGGTGGCGCCCATGTCCGCCGGTGGCCTGCTCCTGCGAGTGGTATTGATGCTCAGCCTGTTGCTCAACGGGCTGAACGCGGCCATGGCCGGCCCCATGATGCTGGCGATGGCGTCGCCCGCCGCTGCCGAAGACGCACCCGCGCCGCCCTGCCATGGCCAGGAGCATGCCGCCCTGCACGGTGCCCCGGCCGAACCGCCGGCCCAGGCACCGGACGACAGCGAGCACTGCAGGATCAAGGACTGCCTGCGCAACTGCGCCCAGCAGCCCAGCCTGACCGTGCAGATCGCCTGGATCCCGGTACCGCCACCGCTGTCGCCGGTGCTGCTGCAGGTTGCCCCCCCGTCCCTGCCCAGCCCGCCGCTGGACCGCATCACCCGCCCTCCCATCGCCTGAGCGCGCGTTCGCCACGAACGCCTGCGTAACGCGATGCCGTGCTGACGCACGCGCGTCCTGCCGGCACCTGCGCGTGCCCCTCGGATCCGATTCGGAGTTGCAATGTCATACCCCTCTTCCCCCGGCGCGGGCGCCCCGCCCGTACCGTCGCGACGCCTGTTCGTGCAGGGCCTGGCCGCCGGCGGCGTGGTTGCCGGCCTGGCAGGCGCCGTGCCTGGGCGCGCCCTGGCCAACGCCGCCCCCCGCGTGGCCACCGCCCCGCAGGTGCTCAGCGGCCAGCAGTTCCAGCTGAGCATCGGGGAATCACTGGCCAACTTCACCGGCCGCACCCGCCCGGCGATCACCGTCAACGGCAGCCTGCCCGCGCCGATCCTGCGCTGGCGCGAAGGCGACACCGTCAACGTGCGCGTGGCCAACGCCCTGCCGGGCCACCCCACGTCGATCCACTGGCACGGCATCCTGCTGCCGGCCAACATGGACGGCGTGCCCGGCCTGAGCTTCAACGGCATCGCCCCGGGCGAGGCCTACCAGTACCGGTTCACCCTCAAGCAGTCCGGCACCTACTGGTACCACAGCCATTCCATGTTCCAGGAACAGGCCGGCCTGTACGGCGCGCTGATCATCGACCCGCTGCAGCCGGCCCCTTACCGGTTCGACCGCGAGCACGTGATCCTGCTGTCGGACTGGACCGACCTGGACCCCGGCGCGCTGTTCCGGCGCATGAAGAAGCTCGCCGAGCACGACAACTACTACAAGCGCACGCTGCCCGATTTCCTGCGCGACGTGCGCCGCGATGGCTGGAGCGCGGCCACGGCCGACCGCGGCATGTGGGGAAGGATGCGGATGACCCCCACCGACATCTCCGACATCAATGCCCACACCTACACCTACCTGCTCAACGGCACCGCCCCGGCCGGCAACTGGACCGGGCTGTTCCGCAGCGGCGAAAAGGTGCTGCTGCGCTTCATCAACGGCGGTTCGATGACCTACTTCGACGTGCGCATTCCCGGCCTGAAGATGACCGTGGTCGCCGCCGACGGGCAGTACATCCACCCGGTGAGCATCGATGAATTCCGCATCGCACCGGCGGAAACCTTCGATGTGATCGTCGAGCCCACTGGGCAGGATGCGTTCACCATCTTCTGCCAGGACATGGGCCGTACCGGCTACGCCGCCGGCACCCTGGCCGTGCGCCACGGGCTGCAGGCACCGATCCCCGCGCGCGACCCACGCCCGCTGCTGACCATGAGCGACATGGGGCATGACATGGGTGGCATGGGCCACGACATGAAAGGCATGGAAGGCGGCTGCGGCGCCAATATGGGCCACGCCGGCCATGGCAGCGCCGGCAAGGCACCGCGCCACGCGCCGAGCGAGAACGGCAACCCGCTGGTCGACATGCAGAGCGCGGCCACCGGGCCCAAGCTCGACGACCCGGGCATCGGCCTGCGCGACAACGGCCGCCAGGTGCTCACCTATGGCGCGATGCGTAGTCTGTTCGAGGATCCCGATGGGCGCGAGCCGTCGCGCGAGGTCGAACTTCACCTCACCGGCCACATGGAAAAATTCAGCTGGTCGTTCGATGGCATTCCGTTTGCCAGCGCCGAACCGCTGCGCCTGAACTACGGCGAGCGCATGCGCATCGTGCTGGTCAACGACACCATGATGCAGCACCCCATCCACCTGCACGGGGTGTGGAGCGACCTGGAAAACGCCGACGGCGAATTCCAGGTGCGCAAGCACACCATCGACATGCCGCCCGGCACCCGCCGCAGCTACCGCGTGCGCGCCGATGCGCTGGGCCGCTGGGCCTACCACTGCCACCTGCTGTACCACATGGAAGCTGGGATGATGCGCGAAGTGAGGATCGAAGAATGAAGATGCTCACCGTTGCCCTTCTAAGCGCCATCGCCGGGCCGGCGTGGGCGCAGTCGCATGCGCACGCACACACCGATACAGCACCCGCGGCTGCACAGGCCGCGGTCGACCATTCGAAGATGGACCACTCGAAGATGGACCACTCGAATATGGATCATTCAACGATGGACCATTCGACCATGGATCACGGCGGCGTTGACCACGCGCAGATGGATCACTCGACGATGGATCACGCCGCCATGGGCCATGGCACCACGCCGGTTGCTCCGCGCGAACCCATTCCCGAAGTCACCGACGCCGACCGAGCGGCCGCCTTCCCACCCATCAACCATGATGCGATGGAGCACGCACCGAATGTGCACAGCCTGCTGCTGATCAACCGGCTGGAACACTGGGATGGCCAGCACGGTACCGGCCAGGCCTGGGAAGCCAGCGGCTGGGTCGGCGGCAACATCAACCGCCTGTGGCTGCGCAGCGAAGGCGAACGCAATGGCGGTCGCACCGAGTCTTCCGATCTCGAAGTGCTGTACGGGCGCAGCGTGTCACCGTGGTGGGACGTGCTGATGGGCGTGAAGCAGGACTTCCGCCCGGCGGACTCGCGCACCTGGGCCGCGTTCGGCATCCAGGGCCTGGCCCCGTACAAGTTCGAAACCTCGGCGACGGCGTACGTCGGCGAAGGCGGACAACTGGCTGCCACGGTGGAGGTCGAGTACGAGCTGCTGCTCACCAACCGCCTGATCCTGCAGCCACTGGTGGAGGCCACGCTCGCCGCCAGGGACGAACCCGAGCACGGAATGGGTGCGGGCCTGAACAAGGTCGAGGCCGGGTTGCGCCTGCGCTACGAGTTCAGCCGCCGCTTCGCCCCGTACATCGGTGTCAGCCACGAGCGCCTGTTCGGTGACACGGCCGATTACCACCAGGCAGCGGGCGAGCACACCCGTGACACCCGCTGGGTGGCCGGCGTGCGGGTCTGGTTCTGATGGCACTGCAGATCCGCCGTGCAACGCCTGCCGATGCAGAGCTGCTCTCTGCATTGGCCATGGCCACCTACACAGAGACCTTCGGCGACTCGTATCCGCCGCAGGACCTGCGCGACTTCCTCGACGCGCACTACTCACCCGCACCCCAGCGTCGTGAGCTGGAAGACCCGCTCAGCGCCGCATGGCTGCTGTTCGATGGCGAGCAGGCCATCGGCTACCTCGCGGCCGGGCCGAACAGCCTGGCCCATGCCTTGGCGACGGAAGGCGATATCGAACTGAAGCGGCTGTACGTGCACGCCAGCCACCAAGGCGGCGGCCACGGCGCACGGCTGATGGACGCGTTGCTGGACTGGCTGGACCAGCCCCGGCGCCGCACGCTGTGGGTGGGCGTGTGGTCGGAGAACTTCGGCGCGCAGCGCTTCTACGCGCGCTACGGCTGTGTGCAGGTTGGCAGCTATGAATTCCCGGTAGGCGACAGCCGCGACCTGGAATTCATCCTGCGCCGGCCCTGAGCAGGACCGGCGCGCGGACCGCGTGGGCGATCAGAAATCGAACAGGTCGGACAGGAAGCTTTCTTTCTTCTTCTTGCGGTAGCCCTGGCCATCGCCATAGTGCTGCTGGCCAAGGTGGCGCGTGTCGCGGTGCTGCACCTGCGGGTGGACCTGCTGCGGCGGCGGAGGCGGCGCGGCGGCACGTACCGGAGCGGGCGCAGCGGCACCGGCCGAGCGCTCGATGATCTTGTCCAGCTCACCACGGTCCAGCCACACGCCCCGGCATTGCGGGCAATAATCGATTTCGATGCCCTGGCGCTCGGACATCACCAGCGCTTGGGTCGGACATACGGGGCATTGCATCGATTTGGCTCCATTCGGGGTCAGATCCCGACTGTACCGTGGCCTACCTGACCCGCGCACAACAGAACAACGTTCGGCTGGCGGTTTTTGCACGATCCCCTCACCTTCTGCTGCCCATACTGCCGCGCCTTTCCACCCAAACCCTGCAGGGGAACCCGCGTCATGCTGTTGTCCAAGCGCCATGTTGCACCGCGCGTGCTGTTGATCGAAGACACCGAAGACACCCGTGAACTGAGCCGCATGGCGCTGGAAAGCCAGGCCTGCGACGTGGCCGCCGTCAGCTCGGCCGAAGCCGCCTTGGGCCTGCTGCAGGCCGGCGAGCGCTTCGATCTCGTATTCACCGACGTCTGCCTCGGCGGGCTGAGCGGCATTGAAGCTGCCCACCGCATCCGCCAGCACCAGCCCAGCCTGCCGGTACTGGTCACCTCCGGCCTGCAGCCGGACCGGGTCACCCCGCAGCTGGCGCCGGGCATTCATTTCCTGCCCAAGCCTTATTCGATGAGCGAGCTGCTGGATGCGATCCGCGCCTGCTTCGGCGACCAGGATGTGGATCGGGCGGCCTGAGCCCGGAAGCCGACAGGGCGCGCTGGCCGCGCCCTGCTTTCATCAGGATTTCATCAAGCCCTGCGCATCGTTCGGCAAGTGAACCTCCCTTGCCGGAATCCTGATCATGCAGACCCGATTGCTGCTTGGCACGCCCCTGCTACTCCTGGCCACGCTGACCGACGTGCGCGCGGATGACTTTGTCACCTGCGAAAGCCGCGACAACCGCTACCAGTCCTGTGCATTGCCCTACGCCGGCTATGTCACGCTGGACCGCAAGCTGTCCGGTGCCGACTGCCGCCAAGGGCGCAGCTGGGATTATGACCGCCGCAATGTGTGGGTCGACGACGGCTGCCGCGCCTCGTTCCGGGTGCGCGGCGATGATCGCCACCATGGCCGCGACGACGACAACCATGATGCGAAGGTGGCGGCCGGCGTGCTGGTCGGTGCGGCAATCCTGGGCGCGCTGGTGCATAACGCCAACAAGCAGGACGAGCGCTACGACGATGGCAACTACCAGGGCGCGCGTCATACCTCGTACGTGCCGCAGTGGATGGTGGGCGAGTTCGAGGGCTACAACCCGATGTACAACACCGACATCCGCATGCGCATCGAAGCCGATGGCCGGATGTCGGCACAGGCCAGCGGACAGAACCTGTCGGGCTGGGTCAATGGCGGCCAGCTCAACGTGGGCAGCAGCGTGTTCGACATCAACCAGAGCCGCGATGGCTTTGTCACCACCGAAGTGGGCGATCGTCAGAACGAAGTGCGCTACCGCCGCGTACGCTGAGGTGAGTCGGTGCCGGCCTGTGCCGGCACCCACTTCACTTTACCTGCCCGCCACCTTGCAACTCAGGCGCGTGCCGTAGAACTCCAGTGTGGCCTCACCCTGGTGCTCCCAGAACTCCACGCCCTCGCGGGTGTAGCGGCTGCCACTGGCTGACGGTGCGGCAAACGCGATGGCCTGGTCACGGCCCAACCGAATGACCGCAACCTGCGGGTCAAGCTCGTTGTAGAACACCACCGAGAGCGGCTTGCTGGCGTCATCGCATTGATACTGCGTCGCGGCCGGTCCCGGCCCAGTGGCCGCGGCCAGGCGGAGCTCGACGATGCGGGTCTGGTACGACTCGAGCAGGCAGCGGTTGGCGTCCACCGCCTGCCAGCAGGCATCGCGGCCCTTGATCCAGCCGCGCTGTTCAGCGGCCACGTCAAGCTCGCCCGGACCGGCCTGCGCCGCCTTGTACAGCCCGGCCAGCTCCCGATCCAATGCGGACAACCGTGCGTCACCGCATACGGTCTTCTCCGCATCCGAGCCGGCCTTGGCGCAATCGAACGACGGGCCCTCGGAACCTGCCGCCGGCAGCGCGGCTGGCGCGGCTGCCGGCTTCGGCGATTCGGACGCGGCCTCGCTCGTGGCGGGCGCGGTGGGTGCAGCCGTCGTATCGGTCGGCGTGGGTTTGCAGGCCGCCAGCGCCAGTGCGCCCAGGCCAATGAGGACAAAACGGTTCATGGCACCTCCACAGCGCCCGCTACTCAATCTACCTAGTCTGCGCCATGCCGCGCTCAGGCGGCGTGTAAGTGCGCTATTCAATGGTGCAGTCATCGACGCGGGCGGTATCGGGCAGGACTTCGATACTGCCCACCGCCAGCTGCTCCAGGATCGTTTCCGGCCCGCGCCAGCTGCGCCATTGCAGGCCGACACTGGCGGCGCGCGCGTCGTGGATGCGATCCACCATCGGCAGTGACCATCCGCGACGGTCGTACTCGGCCAACCATTGCGGGCACCGCTGGGCCAGAACGTCACGCGGGTGCGTCACCAGCGCCTCGCAATCCTCCCACTGGAACGGCGTCCAGCCACTGACCAGGTAACGCTGGAACGCCGGGCCGTCATTGGTCAGCGCAGCCACATGGGCGTCCGCCACGTCTCGCACATCGATGCCGCGATGCAACCGGTACAGCATCATGCGTTCCGGCGGCTCCGGGAAGCAGCGCGACATCCGGATCACGCGCACATCCAGGTCGGGGCCAGCGGCCTCTTCCAGCCACTGTTCGGCGGCCAGCTTGGAGCGGTGGTAAACGGTGCGCGGCTGGGGCGTGGTCTGCTCATCCACCCAGGTGCAGCGCCCCGGCACGATGGCGTGCCCGTACAGCGCGGTGGTGCTGGTGAACACCAGCCGCCGCACGCCCGCCTCGCGCGCCAGCATCGCCAGCGTGCGGGTGCCTTCCACGTTGATGCGCTGGAATTCGCTGTCGCTGAAAAGGCGCACATGCGGCGCGTGCAGCGCAGCGGCATGGATGACCGCATCCACGCCCTGCAGCACCTTGGCCAGCATCCGGGTATCGGTGAAATCGGCCACGTGACGCGTGGTCGCGAAGGGACTGCGATCAATGCCCACCACCTCGTGGCGGGCCGCCAGGGCGCCAAAGATGGCGCGACCTACCCGGCCTGAACTTCCTGTCAGGAGAATCTTCACTGGAGAGCACATGTCAGCGCCCGGGAGCTACCGGGATGCAACAAGTGTAGTAGAGCCACGCCCTGCGTGGCTGGCTTCGTGCCGCAACCAGCCCCACACCTGATGACACCGGTCAACCGACCCAGGCACCCCAGGAACGAGAACGCGCCCTGTCGCATCTCGCCTTTCATTGCCCTCCCCGACCCCAGAGGATGCCGCCCTCGCAGTACGCATAGCATCCCGAAACATGTCTCACCCAGCGACGAAGCCCCACGGTCCGCCATTGGGCGGGGGCCACCTTCAATCGATTCAAGCGCTACGCGCGATAGCGGCGGCATTGGTCGTGATCTACCACCTGGTCCATGCAGAAAGCGTCTATGGAGGCGGCGCAACATTTTTTGGCGGTCCCGCCCACTTTGGGTTCGCTGGGGTGGACGTGTTCTTCGTCATATCCGGCTTCATCATCGCCACAATCACCGCCGGGCGATTGGGCAGTACCACCGGTGCTTTGGACTTTCTTGGACGCCGGGCGCTGCGCATCTTCCCGCTCTATTGGCTGTGCTCTGCAGCCATCGTGCTGGCGCTGATCGTGCGTCCTGATTCGCTTGACGCCAGCATCGCCGAAAAGAGCATCCTTCATTCCCTACTGCTTTTGCCCCAGGAAGGCGGGCCGATGCTTGTCGTCGGGTAGACGCTGACCTACGAGCTGTTCGTCTACACCAAGACAGCGATCACCATGGTCGTATGCTCGCGGTCGCGAATTTCTCGTTTGATCGCCATGTGGGCAATCGTACTTCTCATACTTCAGCTCCTCCCCACACATACGCCATGGCCGAAACTGCTTATCAGTCCGTCGGCACTGGAGTTCATGGCAGGCGCGGTTGCTGGTCTCCATTGGAGAGCACTATCCGCTCGCCATGCATGGGGCGCACTGACCACAGGACTGATCTGGATGGCAGGTACCTGCATGTGGCTGGCCGACCACCCATTCCACGGACAGACTGACGGATTTCGCGTAGTTGCGTTCGGGCTCCCCTCCGCCCTCGTCGTCGCTGGCCTTGTTCGACTGGAAGCCGAGGGGCGAATAAAGCCGCCGCGCATTGCGATTCGGCTCGGGGATGCGTCCTATTCGCTCCATCTGACCCACGCGTTCGTACTTTCGCTGTCAGGCCGCGCCTGGGGATCACTAGATGCAACAGGAACCAGCTTCGCGAACGCTGCATTCGTCTTCAGCACAATGGCAACCTGCTGTGTGACAGCCCTCGTAGTTCACCGTTACGTGGAGCGTCCCATGACGTCCTTTGGCAATCGGGTGTGGGACTGGAGTTCACCGATTCTCGCCAGAGCAAAGCACTGAGATCAGCGCATCAGACCAGCCGGTCACGACAATCCTCGAAGTGATCGACACCTCATTTTTAAAAATCGGATTGGGAAGTTCGATTCTTCACGGCGCACAGCGATGCATTCGGAAGCGGCGACGCCAAATTGGCGGACTTACGCCGCCATCCGCACTGACCAATCACGAGCGAAGGTACGTCGGCCCACCTACTCGCTCATATCTAACTGTCGCAAGTGTCCCTTGTTGAACCGAGTAAGTGGCGCGATCGTGCACGTGCAAAATGTTGCATCGCATAGGGGTGGTAAGTTCTTCGCATGAACAACTTTTCCGCCCTACTGCTTGGCATGCTGGCTCTGTATGTCGTCCTTGCTTTCCTGCTCGTGGTGATGTGGCGCACCGGCTTTCTCTTCATGGTGCTGAACATCCTTGCGGATGAGGTGGTCAGAATGCGCCGCCGATTCTCTCGCTAGCGCGGGCACTAGACCCGCAGGAGCATCAGCAAGTCCGCGCACGTGGTCGTCGCCGACATCACCCCGCCGGGAACGTGGGCCTGGCAACTCGCCATCAGAATCATGGCGTACCCACCGTCCGGTGCAGATCTAGATCCTTAGAACAGTAGAGGTAGCCACCTGATGGGCATTCTTGTCCTCATCTTTGTGTCACTGCTGGTGCTCACCCCGATCTTCTTAGGGATCGTATGGGCACTGTGCATCCTGTGTCAGCTGGTAGCTGACGTTCTCAGCAGAATCTTTTCAAAGTCTGGCCCGTAGCTGGTCTCGATGCATGGGCGGCCAGGCACGACACACTAATCCGGTCCGCGCAGTTAGCACATAGGAACATGAAGCATGCCGCTGCCATTCTTTTCGCTGCCTGTTGATGAAAGTTGGGCGCGATAAAATCCCTTCGGGGGACCAACACAGTAACGCTCCGTACCATTACGGCCAACGCAACTCGTGGAGGCTGGTGCGCAACACCGCACCCGTGAAGTATGGATAGTCATGACCTTGGTTCCATCCTGAATCCAAAGATCCTTGCCGATGCAAGTCGCATCGCCGCGCGCTTCAGATCCGCGCCGCCGTTTCCAAACCTGGTGATCGACGACTTCTTTCAACGCGACTTCGTGAATCGGTTGTACGTCGAGTTCCCCTCCTTCGAACAAGGGAACCGGATGGGCGACAACGGCCAGCTTGGTGGCAAATCCACCATGGAAAAGATCCGCGGCTTGGGCCCGGCGTTCCGCGCACTGGATGCGGCGATCCAGACCCCGCAGTTCCTCAAGCTGCTATCGCGCATCACCGGCATCGAAGGCCTTCTGTACGACCCGTGGTATCTGGGCGGCGGCACCCACGAGAACCACGGCGGGATGAGCCTGGACCCGCATGTGGATTTCAACTACCACCCCAGCGAGCGCTGGCATCGGCGTCTTAACCTGCTCATCTACCTCAATCCCACATGGGAACCGCACTGGGGCGGGTGCTTTGAACTGTTCCGGGATCCCCATGCCTCCGCACGCCCGGACCTGTCCATCGCGCCCACGTTCAATCGTGGCGTCCTCTTTGAGACCTCCGAGCGCTCCTGGCATGGCTTCAACGCCATCCAGCTGCCCACTGAACATGTAGGCAAGACGCGCCGCTCCATTGCGCTCTACTTCTACACCAAGGAGAGGCCGCAGGCCGAGATCGTCGACCGCCACACGACCCTGTACGTGAAGCGCCAGCTGCCCGAACGGATCGTCGAAGGGCACACGCTTGCCGGCGCGGACGTGGCCGAGATTCGCGATCTGATCTGGCAACGAGATGCGCACATCATGTCGCTCTACGCCGAGAACACATCGCTGCGGAAGGCCCAGGACGCCGGTTTGGGGGGCAACCTGCTGTACCTGGCCAAGCGCGCTTTCGTGCGCTTCAGGCGCTGAGCCAGACGGCAGGTTGAAGGCGTGAAACACCCCAATATTTCCGCCAATTTTTCCACGACCACAAAAAAAGGCGCCCCTCGGGCGCCTAAGTCGTTGATGCAATTGGTGGGCCGTGATGGATTCGAACCATCGACCAAAAGATTAAAAGTCTTCTGCTCTACCGACTGAGCTAACGGCCCATTGCATGCCCCGACTTCGCGCCGGGGGTGCGCATTCTAACCCATCTTGCGCCGCAGGCGTAGCCCGGCGATCAGGCGTAGCGGGTCGGGTCGGCCACGCCGGCGTCGGCGAAGCCCTGCGCGCGCAGGCGGCAGGCGTCGCAGTGGCCGCAGGCGGCGCCGCTGTCGTCGGCGTTGTAGCAGGACACGGTCAGGCCGAAGTCAACGCCCAGGCGCACGCCTTCACGCACGATGTCTGCCTTGCTCAGGAACTGCAGGGGCGCGTGTACCCGGATGCCCGCCCCTTCCACGCCGGCCTTGGTGGCCAGGTTGGCCAAAGTCTGGAAGGCGCTGATGAACTCAGGGCGGCAGTCCGGGTAGCCGGAGTAATCCACGGCGTTGACGCCGCAGAAGATGTCGTTGGCGCCCAGCACTTCGGCCCAGCCCAGCGCGACCGAGAGCATGATGGTGTTGCGTGCCGGCACGTAGGTGACCGGAATGCCCTCGCCGCCCGCTTCGGGCACGTCGATGTCGTCGGTCAGCGCCGAGCCGCCGATGCTGCGCAGGTCCACGTTGACGGTCTTGTGCGCGACCACGCCCAGCGCCTTGGCCACGGCTGCGGCGGCGTCCAGTTCGGAGGTGTGGCGCTGGCCGTAGCGCACGCTCAGCGCATGCACGGCAAAGCCCTGCTCGCGGGCCATGGCGACGACGGCGGCGGAATCCATGCCGCCGGACAGGAGGACAACTGCGTTCTTCATGAGGGTGTTTCCGGTGGGTTGCGGGAAAGCCAGCACGCTGTCCCGCGCCGGTACATCAAGGGGCAACGAACGGGCTCAGCGGCCCGGTTCGTCGTCCCACAGAATCTTGTGCAGCTGCATCTGGAAGCGAACTGGCAGGCGATCTTCCACGATCCAGTCGGCCAGCTCGCGCGGGCTGACCTGGCCCTTGCTGGGCGAGAACAGCACCATCGAGCGCTCGTTCAAGCGGTGCTCGCGGACCATGCCCCGCGCCCAGTCGTAGTCCTCGCGGCTGCACAGCACGAACTTGATCTGGTCGCGGCGGGTCAGCAGCGGCAGGTTTTCCAGGCGGTTGCGTGCCATTTCGCCCGAACCGGGGGTCTTGAGGTCGACCACGCGCGACACCCGCGGGTCCACGCCGCTCACATCCAGCGCGCCGGAGGTTTCCAGCGAGACGTCCAGGCCGGCCTCGCAGAGCTTTTCCAGCAGCACCAGGCAGCGCTTCTGCGCCAGCGGCTCGCCACCGGTCACGCACACGTGGTGGACGCCCTGGGCCAGCACTTCGCGCACGATCTCGTCGATATCCCACCAGGTGCCGCCGTGGAAGGCGTAGGCGGTATCGCAGTAGGTGCAGCGCAGCGGGCAGCCGGTCAGGCGCACGAACACGGTCGGCCAGCCGGCGGTATCAGCTTCGCCCTGCAGGGAGGTGAAGATCTCGGTGATCTTCAGCCGTGGCAGGGGCGACTGCACGATCTCGCTGGGGAGCGCGGCGGCGGCGGACAGGGGGGTGGTCATCGTGGGCGTCTGGTGTGCGGTTACGGAAACGAGAGCAGCCAGGCAGGGCCTGGCTCTACGGTGCCCGAAACAGTCGGGCCAACCTTTGATTATACCGGCCTTGGCCGGTCGGGGCCTCAGCGGATCTGCTGGCCGAGGCGGATGGCCTGCAGACGGTCCTGCGCGGTGCGCGCGGCGTCGGAGCCGGGATAGGTGTTGACGACCTGCTCCAGGGTGGCCTGGGCTTCATCGATCCTGCCTTCGCCGTACTGGGAAAGGCCGATCTTCAACAGGCCACCAGAGGCCTTGTCGTGGGTCGGGTAACGCGCGATGAGGTCGCGGAACTGCGCCTCGGCGAGCGGGAAATTGCGGGTGGCGTAGTAGCTTTCACCCAGCCAGTACAGCGCGTTGGGGGTGTAGACGCCATTGGGATAGAGCTCGAGGAAGCTCAGGAACAGCTGGGCCGAGTCGTCGTACTTGCCGGCCTTGAGCGAATCAAAGGCCACGTTGTACGCGGTGCGCTCATCGCCACTGGCGGCAAGGCTGCCCGGGTCGCCGTGCACGGAGGGCGGCCGCTCGGTGGCGGCCACTGCCGGTGCGGCGGGCTTGGGGGCAACGGCCGGTGCATTCGCGGCCGGAGCGGCCGGAAGGATCGGGGCCGAGCCACCTTCAATACGGTTCAGACGCCCGTCCAGGTCCAGGTACTGGTCCTGCGAGGTCTGCTTGAGCTGGGCGTTTTCGTTCTGGAGCTGCTCAACCGTGCTCTGCAGCTGCTGGATCTGCTGCCGAAGCTGGTTGACCTGGTTCAACAGGTCCTGGTTGGAGCTGTTGTTGTAGGCCTGCTGCTCGAGCGCGCCAACGCGGTCGGCCAGGCTCTGCCGCTGGGCCTGCGCCGGTGCGGCAGCCACGAGGGCTGCCGCAACGACCAGCATCAGGGATTTGATGCCGATGCGCATGGATTACTGCGCGGTGTAGACGATTTCGACGCGACGGTTCTGCGACCAGCAACCTTCGTTCGACTCGGTGCAGGTCGGACGCTCTTCACCGTAGGACACGACGGTGATCTGGCTGGCCGAACCACCGTTGGCCTGCAGCGCCGAGGACACGGCGTTGGCACGACGCTCACCCAGGGCCTGGTTGTAGGCGCGCGAACCGCGCTCGTCGGTGTGACCCTGCAGGGTCATGCGGGACGACGGACGGTCACGCAGGTACTTGGCGTGGCAGGCCATCTGAGCCTGGAATTCCGGCTTGATTGCATCCTGGTCCAGGTCGAAGAACACAACGCGCTGGCGCAGGCAGGCGTCGGTGTCCAGGTCGCCCGGGCCGTACAGGCCGGAGGTCGACGGGCCGGTCGGCTGCGAGGTGCTGCCGGTGTCGACCGGAGCAGCAGGCTGTTCCTTGACCTTCTTGGAGCAACCGGCCAGAGCGGCCACGGACAGCAGGGAGACAAGCAAAACGCGGGTGGTCTTGTTCATGTAGTTACCTTTGAGGCTCCTAAAGCCGGATGTAGGGATGAATACGTGCGGATCTTAACACTCTGTTAGCGCTTTGTACGGTATGGCGACCAAGAAGGTTCGCGGACATCACCGTCGGCCAGTACCAGCCGCTGGCGCACGCGCGCATCAGCCGACACGGCATACAACACTCCACGACCACCCTCGCGGGCGGCATACAGCACCATGCTTGCGTTGGGCGCAAACGTGGGGGACTCGTCAAGCGAACCCGGCGACAGCGTGCTCCAGCGCGGCGAGCCCAGGCTGCTGTCCATCATCGCGATCTTGTAGGTATTGCCGCTGCCCTGCGCCACGACCAGCTTCTTGCCGTCGTAGGACATGCTCGGGGTGGCGTTGTAGTTGCCCTGGAAGGTCACGCGCGAGGCGCTGCCACCACTGGAGGAGACCTGGTAGATCTGCGGGCGGCCGCCACGGTCGGAGGTGAAGTAGACGCTGGAACCGTCTGCGCTCCAGGTCGGCTCGGTGTCGATGGCGAAGTGGTTGGTGAGCTGGGTGAGCTGCTTGCTGCCCAGGTCCATCACGTAGATTTCCGGGTTGCCGCTGCGCGACAGCGACAGGGCCAGGCGGCGGCCGTCCGGGGAGAACGACGGGGCGCTGTTGATGCCGCGGAAGCTGGTGACCAGCTCACGGGCGCCGGTGGCGATGTTCTGGATGTAGATCGCCGAATTGCCACGCTCGAAGCTGACGTAGGCCAGGCGGTTGCCATCCGGGCTCCACGAGGGCGACAGCAGCGGTTCGGCCGAACGCACGATGGTCTGCGGGTTGAAGCCGTCCGAATCGGCCACCATCAGCGCGTAGCGCATGGCATCGCCCTTGCCGCTGGCGGTGACATAGGCAATGCGGGTCCAGAAGGCGCCGCGCACACCAGTGATCTTTTCGTAGATGGCGTCGGCCATCTGGTGGGCGACGTCGCGCATGGCATTGCCACGGGCGGTCATCGCCAGGCCCAGCAGGCGCTCGCCCTTGGGCACGTCATACAGCTCGTATTCGACGCGGTAGGCGCCGGCACCGGCGTCCATGACCCGGCCGACCACGATGTAGTTCTGCTTCAGCGCGCGCCAGGTGGCG
Organism: Stenotrophomonas sp. CFBP8994; assembly: GCF_034044835.1. Lineage (NCBI taxonomy): Bacteria > Pseudomonadati > Pseudomonadota > Gammaproteobacteria > Lysobacterales > Lysobacteraceae > Stenotrophomonas > Stenotrophomonas sp. CFBP8994. The sequence continues at coordinate 892,871 of NZ_JAXCWT010000001.1, forward strand.
AACTGGATCTCGCCGCCACGGGTGGGCTTTTCGACGATCTGCGCTTCGGGCAGGGTGCGGAACTGGCCGGAACGCTCCAGGTCAGCGCGAACCACCTGCGCCACGTCGGTCTGCGGGGCGGCGGCCGAGCCCTGGTAGGGCATGGGCACCACGGTGATGGGCAGCGCGGAGGCGTTGCCGCCGATGATGTCGATGTCCAGGCCCCTCTGCTGCGCAGCGGCGGCAAGTGGCAGGAACAACAAAGCCGCGAACACGGCAAACCAGCGAGGCATCTTCTTCATGGGCGCTCTATAGGGGGAAAACCAGAACGAGGGATAACAGCAGTGCAGTGAACGGTTTCGCAATCATGAACCAACCGGGTGTGAAATCCGAGTGGTCATGCGACGAAAAATCACGTGTCATTAACGAAACCGGGCACGGCCTGCCCGCCCGGGATCAGTTGTCCTGGGCGGTAAAGGTGAAGTTGAGCTGGCGCGAGAACACCTCTTCGAAGCCGCGGTACGGCAGCGGCTGGGCGTTGAGCACGGCCGCTTCGATCGAACGGCGGCCGGCCTCGTCGAACGGGCAATCCGGGCTGACCTTGGCCGAATTCACGTTGCCACCGGGCAGCTGCACGATCACGATCTTGCAGCGCTGGCCGAACGGCACGTTGTCCGGGCGGGTCCACGCCGCCAGCACCTTCTGCTGGATCGCTGCCGCGTACTTGGCCCGCAGGTCGTCGCTGGTACCGCCGCCGCCTGCGGCCGGCTGGGCGGCGCCGCTGGAACCGGCGGTGGACTGCCCTGCGGCGGCACGCGCGGCAGCCAGCTGGCGCAGCTTCTGCTCGGCGAGCTTCGCTTCCTTCTCGGCGGCCTCGCGGCGGCTGCGGATCTCGGCGATCTTCTTCTGGCGCTCGGCTTCTGCCTTGACGTCGTTGGCCTTCTGCTCCTGCTCGGCCAGCTTCTTCTTCTGCGCGGCCTCTTCCTGCTGCTTGGCCAGACGCAGTTTCTGCTCGGCCTCTTCCACGCGCTTGCGCTCGGTCAGGTCGATCTGCTCCTGGCGCCGCTTGGCTTCCTGCTCCTGCTTGGCCTTCTCGGCCGAGATCGACATCGCGTTGACCGCGGCCTGGTCGACGGTGTCGGGCTGGGCGATGCGTTCCTGGGCGTTTTGCTGCTGCGGAGTGGGCGCGTCCTGCGGGCGCGGCTCGGGCAGCGGCTGCGGCGGCGGCACGGTGTCTTCTTCCACCGGGATCGGCTCGGCCACCGGCTCGGGCAGGTCAGGCAGTTTTTCCGAGGCGCGCAGCGCCTGGCGTGCCGCAGCGGCTTCCGAGGCCGACAGCTGCAGGCTGGCTTCAATGGCCGGATCGCCGGCGGCCGCTTCGGTGCTGCGCTGGGGTGACCACAGCCAGGCGGCGATGAACACCAGCGCAAGCAGCACGTGGACCAGGATCGCCAGGGCGATCGGCAGGCCCCACTCGCCTTCCGGCTGGCGCTGCGGTGGCAGGGCTTCAGCGTGCATCGGTCGCCAGGCCCACCTTTTCCACGTTGGCGCGCTTGATCACGTCCATCGCCGCGACCACCTTTTCATAGGCCACGGCCTTGTCGGCGGCCACGATCACGCGCAGGTTCTTGTCCTGTGCGGCGAGCGCGCCGAGCTGGGCCTGCAGCTGGCCGGCGTCCATCGGCGCCGGCTCCTTGGCTTCCGGCAGCTTCAGGCTGAGCTGGCCGTCCAGGCGCACCGAGACGATCACCGGGTCCTGCTTGCTCTCCAGCGCCTTGGCCTGCGAACTGGGCAGGTCCACTTCAAAGCTCAGGGTGAGCAGCGGCGCGGTGACCATGAAGATGATCAACAACACCAGCATGACGTCGATGTACGGCACGACGTTGATTTCGGATTTGAGCTTGCGGCGCTTGCGGCGGCCGATGGCAGCGGTCATGGCGTGATCCTTGTGCTGGGCGCTTACTCGTCGCCCGCGGACTGGCGCTGCAGGATCGAGCTGAACTCTTCGGCGAAGGTCTCGAAGCGGACCGACAGGCGCTCGACGCGGGTGGTGAAGCGGTTGTAGGCCCACACCGCCGGGATGGCCACGAACAGGCCGATGGCGGTGGCGAACAGGGCTTCGGAAATACCCGGTGCAACCGAGGCGATACCGGCCTGCTCACCGCTGTTGATCATGTCGTGCATGGTCACCATGATGCCGAACACGGTGCCCACCAGGCCCACGTAGGGGGCGGTGGAACCGATGTTGGCCAGCAGCTCCAGGCTGCGTTCCATCTGGTCCACTTCACGGGTGAAGGTGGTGCGCATGGCGCGCTGGGCGCCTTCGAGCTGGGCGCGGCCATCCAGCCGGCGCTTGTCGCGCAGGCGGGTGAATTCGCGGAAACCGGCCTCGAAGATTGCCTCCAGGCCGCCCACCTTGCGATTGCGGTCGGTGGCAGCGCTGTACAGCTTGCCCAGGTCGGCACCGGACCAGAAGCGGCTTTCGAACTCATCGGCTTCGCGGTTGGCGGCGTTGAACACGCGCGCCTTGCGGAAGATGATCACCCAGCTGATGAACGAGCCGGCCAGCAGCAGCAGCACGATGATCTTCACCGGCAGGCTGGCCTTGATCATCAGGTCCAGGTAATTGATGCCACCGCCGTGCGCGGCTTGGGCGACGGTCTGCGACGCGGCGCTGGTGACTTCCTGCGGCAGCGCTTCGACCACCGTGGCCTGCAGGGCCAGGAGCATTCCGATCATCCGTTGTTCCTCAATATGCGGCTATTTGAATTACGTGGGGTTTCAGCGCGGCGTGGAGAGCATCGTCCATGCCGCGCGGCTTGAATGTGGCAGCGTCCAGTGCCGCGATTTTCACCTGCGCGGTCAGCAGCGTTTCATCGCCGCGACACACCGCCTGGTCGAACACCATGCTGGCGCGCTTGCACTGCACCAGCGTGGCGGTCACCGCCAGCGCGTCGTCCAGCCGCGCCGGCTTGAGGAACTCCATGGTCATCGACCGGACCGCGAACACCAGGCCATGCTCGGTGCGGGTGCGTTCCTGGCCGTAGCCCAGGGCCCGCATCCATTCGGTGCGCGCCCGCTCCATGAAGGCCACGTAGCGGGCGTGGTAGACCACCCCGCCAGCGTCGGTATCTTCCCAATATATGCGTGTCGGCCAACTGAACCGCAGGTCAACCGACATCCGGCACCTCCGCGAACAGGTCGGCCGGGGGATTCTTCGGCTTCAGCCCCAGGTGGCGGTAGGCCTTCTGGGTAGCCATGCGGCCGCGCGCGGTGCGCACCAGGAAGCCCTGCTGGATCAGGTAGGGTTCGACCACATCTTCCAGGGTGCCGCGCTCTTCGGACAGCGCCGCGGCCATCGATTCCACGCCTACCGGGCCGCCGTCGAAGTAATCGATCAGCGTGCGCAGCATGCGCCGGTCGAGGTCGTCGAAGCCTTCCGGGTCCACTTTCAGCATCTGCATGGCGGCCTGCGCCACGTCCTGGTCGATATGGCCGGCGGCCTTGACCTGGGCGTAGTCGCGCACCCGGCGCAGCAGCCGGTTGGCGATGCGCGGGGTGCCGCGCGAACGCCGCGCGATTTCCGCCGCGCCATCGGCGGTGCAGTCGATGCCGAGGATGGCTGCCGAACGCCGGACGATCCTGGTCAGCTCTTCGGGGGTGTAGAACTCCAGCCGGTGCACGATGCCGAAGCGGTCGCGCAGCGGCGCGGTCAGCAGGCCGGCCCGGGTGGTGGCGCCGATCAGGGTGAACGGCGGCAGGTCGATTTTGATCGAGCGGGCCGCAGGCCCCTCGCCGATCATGATGTCGATCTGGAAATCTTCCATCGCCGGGTACAGCACTTCTTCCACCACCGGCGACAGGCGGTGGATTTCATCGATGAACAGCACGTCGTGCGGCTGCAGGTTGGTGAGCAGCGCGGCCAGGTCGCCGGCCTTTTCGATCACCGGCCCGGAGGTCACCCGCAGCGCCACGCCCAGCTCGTTGGCGATGACGTGGCTCAGGGTGGTCTTGCCCAGGCCCGGCGGCCCGAAGATCAGCACATGGTCCAGCGCATCGCCACGGGCCTTGGCCGCTTCGATGTAGATCGACAGCTGCTCGCGCACGGGCGCCTGGCCAAGGTAATCGGCCATGCGCTTGGGGCGGATGCTGGCGTCGGTGGTGTCATCCTCGCGGGTGGCACCGGCGCCGATGATGCGGTCGTCGGTCATTGCCCGATTATGAAGCAATGACGCATGTTTCGGGGCTTCCTGCGGGCCGGCCAACGGCCGGCGCTACCGACGACGTGTCTGGGGGAGAGCCCACTTGTTGTTGAAGGGGGCGCGCCAACGGCGCGGGGATAAGGCGGAATGCCCCGGGACCCGAGGTTTGCAAAGCAAACCTTGGGCCGCAGGTCGAGGTCTGACGCAGTCAGATCTCGACCTGCGCGCCCAGCTCTACGAGGCGATTTCCTGGGATCCGGAAGAACCCGGTCGCCGGCGCCGCGTTCCGGTGCATCAGCGCGAACAGCTTGTCGCGCCAGATCGGCATGCCGCGGTTGGCGGTGGCCACGATGGTCTCGCGGCTGGCGAAGAAGGTGGTGTCCATCGGGTCGAAGTAGATCCCGCCGTGGTCGCACGAGCGCATCAGCGCCAGCGGCACGTCCGGGGTTTCCATGAACCCGAAGCGCACGAACACGCGGTAGAACTCATCGCCCACCGATTCGATCTTCAGGCGCTTGCCTTCCATCGCATACGGAATGGGCAGGGTTTCCACGTGCAGGAACACGTTGCGCTCGTGCAGCACCTTGTTGTGCTTGAGGTTGTGCATCAGCGCGTGCGGGGCCACCGAGGGGTCGGCGGTGAGGAACACCGCCGTGCCCGGCACCCGTACCGGCGGGGCCAGCATCAGCCCGGGCAGGAAGGTATCCAGCCGGATGCCGTCCTTGCGGATCTCATCGCGCAGCAGCTCGCGGCCACGCCGCCAGGTGCGCATCATGGTGAACAGCACGATGCCCAGCACCACTGGGAACCACGCGCCCTGCAGCAGCTTGGCGCCGTTGGCGATCACAAAGCCCAGGTCGATGATGAAGAACACCACGCACAGCGGGATGATCCAGTAACGCGAGGTCGGCCACAGCGCGCGGGCCACCAGTGCCAGCAGCAGGGTATCGATGAGCATCGTGGCCGACACCGAGATGCCGTAGGCCACCGCCAGGTTGGAGGAGCTGCGGAAGGCCAGCACCAGCCCGATCACCATCACCGCGATACCCCAGTTGATGCCCGGGATGTAGATCTGGCCGATGGTGTCGTGCGAGGTATGGGTGATGCGCATGCGCGGGATGTAGCCCAGCTGCATGGCCTGGCGCGAGACCGAGAACGCGCCGGTGATGACCGACTGCGAGGCGATCACCGCGGCCATGGTGGCCAGGATGATCATCGGGTACAGCGCCCACTCCGGCACCGCCTCGAAGAACGGGTTCTTCACCGCTTCGGGATTGTTGAGCACCAGCGCGCCCTGCCCCAGATAGTTCAGCACCAGGCACGGCAGCACGAAGAAATACCAGGCGTGGCGGATCGGCTTGGCCCCGAAGTGGCCCATGTCCGCATACAGCGCCTCGCCACCGGTCACCGCCAGCACCACCGCACCGAGGATGAAGATGCCGTGCCAGCCATGCTCCATGAAGAAGCGCAGCGCCCACATCGGGTTGAAGGCCTTGAGCACTTCGGGCGAATCCACGATGTTCCAGATGCCGATCGCGGCCAGCGAAATGAACCAGATCGAGGTGATCGGCCCGAACAGCTTGCCGATCTTCTCGGTGCCGAAGCGCTGCACGGCGAACACCGCCAACAGCACCACCACGGTGATCGGTACGATGAAGGCATGCAGGCCCGGTGCGGCGACTTCCAGGCCCTCCACCGCGCCCAGTACGGAAATGGCGGGGGTGATCACGCCGTCGCCGAAGAACAGCGAGGCGCCGAAGATGCCCAGGATGCCCACCACGTAGGCCGAGCGCGACCCGTGGCGGAGGGTGCGCTGGGTCAGCGCCATCAACGCCATGATGCCGCCCTCGCCGTCGTTGTCGGCGCGCATGATGATGGTGACGTACTTCAGCGTCACCACGATGTTCAGCGCCCAGAACGCGAGCGAGAGCACGCCCAGCACGGTGTCGTGGTCGCTGTTGAGGCCGTAATGCGGCGAGAACGCTTCCTTCAGGGTATACAGCGGGCTGGTACCGATGTCGCCGAACACCACGCCGATGGCGCCGACGATCAGGGCCAGGCCGCTGGCGGCCGGCGCATGGCCGTGCCCGTGCTGGCCGCTGTCGTGCTGGGTGGAAGAGGTGGACATGGGACTCCGGGAGGGCGTCGGTCGGTAGGGAAAAAGGCCGGCGCGCTCAGCGCAGCGCGGCCTGCAGGGCCTTGCGGATCACGGTGGCGACATCATCGCCCTCGGCGTTGGCATCGCGCGCCATGCGCGCGGCCTCGGTCGGCTTGTAACCCAGCTGCTGCAGGGCCACGGTGGCTTCGGAGACCGGGTCGGTGGCCGGCGCTGCGCCGGCAATGGGCGCGCCGCCGCCGCCAAAATTGGCCGCGCGGTCGCGCAGTTCCAGCACCATGCGCTCGGCGGTCTTCTTGCCGATGCCCGGAATGCGGGTCAGCGCGGTGATGTCACCGGCCTGCACCATCTTCGCGAACTCATCCACGCTCACCCCGGACAGCACCGCCAGCGCGATCTTGGCGCCGATGCCGCTGACCTTCTGCACGTCGCGGAACAACCGGCGCTCGCCCTCGCGCAGGAAGCCATACAGCGACACGCTGTCTTCCTTCTGCGCGTAGTGGGTGAACAGGGTGACCTCGCGGCCCAGTTCGGGCAGGTCGTAGAAGGTGCTCATCGGCGCCTCCAGTTCGTAGCCGACGCCGTTGACGTCGATCAGCAGCCACGGCGGCGCCTTGTACGCCACGATCCCACGCAGACGACCAATCATGCAGATGTCCTCATTTCCGGCTCCAGGCCTGGCGGGCATTGACGCCCAGGCGCTGCGCCGTTGCCCTTACGTGGGCGTGGGTGATCGCCACGGCCAACGCGTCGGCGGCGTCGGCCTGCAGCCTGGTTTTCAGGTTGAGCATAAGCCCGACCATGTGTTGGACCTGTTGCTTCTCCGCCCCGCCCCGGCCCACCACCGCCAGCTTGATCTCGCTGGCCGCGTATTCGTGCACCGGCAGGTCGCGCATGACCACCGCCGAGATCGCCGCGCCGCGGGCCTGGCCCAGCTTCAGGGCCGAATCCGGGTTGCGCGCCATGAACACCTTCTCGATGGCCACTTCGTGCGGGCGGTATTCCTCCACCAGCGCGTTGAGCCCCAGCACCAGCAGCTTCATGCGGTTGGGGAAGTCGTCGGCGCCCAGCAGCACCAGCGGCAGGTGGTGCACGTGCAGCACTCTGCCGGTGGGGTCCACATCAATGATGCCCACCCCGGTGCGTTGCGAACCGGGGTCGATGCCGAGGATGCGGATCATGCGTGGAACGTCGGGAGTCATCATGGTCCGCATTGTCCGCCCCCGACGTCGCACTTGGCGAGACGGGGGCATGGACGTCAGGCGTAGGCGTCCGCGCCGAGGTCGGCGTTGGAGAACACGTCCTGCACATCGTCCAGGTCTTCCAGCATGTCCAGCAGCTTCTTGACCTGCAGGGCGGTGTCGCCCTCGACCTTGATGTCGTTGTCGGCGCGGAAGGTCAGCTCGGCGTGGTCCGGCTTCAGCCCACCGGCCTCCAGCGCATCCTTGACCGCGTGGTACATGTCCGCCGCGGTCAGCACGTCGATGGCGCCGTCTTCCGGGTACACCACGATGTCATCGGCGCCGGCCTCGATGGCCGCCTCGGTCACCGCGTCCTCGTTGGCGCCGCCGGCGAAGTGCAGCACGCCCATGCGCTTGAACATGAAGGACACCGAGCCTTCGGTGCCCATGTTGCCGCCGCACTTGCTGAACGCGTGGCGGACATCGGCCACGGTGCGCACGCGGTTGTCGGTCAGGCAGTCCACGATCACGGCCACGCCACCGGGGGCATAGCCCTCGTAGCGGATCTCTTCGTATTCAACGCCTTCCAGCTCGCCGGTGGCCTTCTTGATGGCCCGTTCGATCACGTCCTTGGACATGTTCGAGGCCAGGCCCTTGTCCATGGCCACCCGCAGGCGCGGGTTGTTGTTGGGGTCGCCTCCACCGCCGCGCGCGGCTACGCCGATCTCACGGATGATCTTGGTGAAAATCTTGCCGCGCTTCGCGTCAGACGCGTTTTTGCGGTTTTCGATGGAAGGGCCTCTACCCATGGGTGTTTCCGTGCTTGCGTCAGGAACAGGGCGCGGATTCTACCTGATCGGCCGCCCTCACCGTGTTAGCCGGGACTCAGGCGGCGTGCGCGGCCGGGTCCGGGCGGAAGCAGCCATCGCGCAGGAACGCGGCGGTCTGGCGGGCGGCGTCCGGGGAAAACACCAGCCCGCTGTGGCTGGCGGCCACCACGCAGTGGTCGGCCAGGCCCGGCAGGCGGGTCTCATCCAGCGCCACGGTGCCGTCGGAGGCGTCGCCACAGGCACCCAGCAGGCTGCCCAGCCCATGCGGCACGGAACCGGCGATCAGCCCGACCTGCGCCCTGCCCTCCCAGGCCGGCAGGCCATCGAGCAGCAGTTCGCTGCTGCGGCCCAGTGCCAGCGACCAGCCATGCTCGGCCAGCGAACGGGCGGTGCCGCTGCCGCGCAGCGGCGAGCCCAGGCAGACCACCCGCGACACCGGCAGGTCCGGCTGGCGGCGCAGGGCCTCCAGCGCCACCAGACCACCCAGGCTGTGCCCGACCAGCGCTACCGGGCCGCTGTCCTGCAGCCGCTTCAACAGCTGCGGCACGGCCACGTCGGGGCCGCCGAACACGCTGGCGTAGCCGAAGGTATCCACGCTGAAGCCGCGCGCGCGCAGGCGCCAGGCCAACGGGCCAACCCAGGCGCGGGCATTCCAGATGCCGTGCAGCAGTAAAACGGGGGGAGTCATGTGCTCAGCGTAGCCGGTGCGAAACCGTTCCAGAGGTAGCCAACGGTGCCATTAGACAAATGGACGAAGGAACGGCGGGTGAAACCCGCCGCCGTTCAGGTCGCCTGCGGCGGGCGGCGCAGGATGAACTCAAGGTCGCGCACCTGGCCGACCGGGAATTCGTAGGTACCCACCTTGCTGAACCCATAGCGGGCGTAGAAACGCTGGGCGCCGAAGTTCTCCGACCACACCCCCAGCCAAAGGGTGCGCGGGCCGTTGCGCTCCAGCCAGGTCAGCGCGGTTTCCAGCAGGCGGCTGCCCCAACCGCAGCTCTGCTGTTCCTTGATCAGGTACAGCCGCTTGAGCTCGCCGTCACCCGGTTTCACGTCCGGGTGCGGCAGGCCACAGGGGCCGGCGGCGGCGTGGCCGACCGCCACGCCATCCAGCTCGAGCAGCCACACGGCGTAATCGGGGTGGGACAGGATCACGCGCTGGCGGTCTTCCGCGTAGGCCTCGTCCAGGAAGTCCTGCAGGTCCTGGGCCTGGTACAGGTGGCCGAAGGTTTCCACGAAGGTACGGGTAGCCAGCACCGACAGGGTCGGTGCGTCATCGGGGCCGGCGCGGCGGATGGTGTACATGGACGGGTACGGGGCAGGCCTCAGGCCTGCGTCCCCTTGGCGGCGTCTTCCTCTTCGCCGTCTTCTTCGTCCTCTTCCTCGTACTCCTCCTCGTCTTCCTCGTCCTCCTCGTCCTCTTCCTCGCCCTCTTCGTACTCTTCGTCTTCTTCCTCTTCGTCGTCCTCGTAATCCTCGACGCCGAAGTCCTCACCGTCCCAGCGGCCTTCGCCATCGGCGACGAAGGTCAGCGCCATCGCGGCCGGGTTGGTCCCCACGCGCACCAGCCAGCCACCGAACACGCGGGCGCGTTCGGTCACCAGGTTGGCATCGGCGCCTTCATTGCCCAGCTTTTCCCATTCCAATACGAACGCGAACTCGGTCATTACCTGGATCTCCTGAGCGATGTGACGGTGAGGGGGGCCGGCCAACGGCCGGCGCTACCGGGAGGGGTGCGATCGGACGATCGCGGAATCAGTTTTTCCGCGGGCGGACCTGGATGTGCACTTCGGCCAGCTGCTCGTCCGGGATCGGCGACGGGGCGCCGGTCATCAGGCACTGCGCGCCGGTGGTCTTCGGGAACGGGATCACGTCGCGGATCGATTCGGTGCCGGCCATCAGCGCCGCAATGCGGTCGATGCCGAAGGCGATGCCACCGTGCGGCGGCGCGCCGAAACGCAGCGCATCAAGCAGGAAGCCGAACTTGGCCTCGGCCTCTTCGGCGCCGATGCCCAGCAGCTCGAACACCGTGCTCTGCATGTCCGAGCGGTGGATACGGATCGAACCGCCACCGATCTCGTTGCCGTTGAGCACCATGTCGTAGCCGCGCGACACGGCCGTCTTCGCATTGGCGCGCAGGTCGGCGATGTCATCCACCGCCGGAGCGGTGAAGGGGTGATGCAGGGCGACGTAGCGCTGGGCTTCGTCGTCGTACTCGAACATCGGGAAGTCGGTAACCCACAGCGGCGCCCAGCCGTCGGCGACCAGGTTGAAGTCCTTGCCGGCCTTCAGGCGCAGCGCGCCCATGAAGTCGGACACCTTGTTGTAGCCGCCGGCGCCGAAGAAGACGATGTCGCCGTTACCGGCGCCGACGTGGGCGACCAGCGCGGCGAAGGCCTCTTCGCTGAAGAACTTGGCGATGGGCGAGCTGACTTCGCCGTTCTCGGCGATCTTGATGTAGGCCAGGCCCTTGGCGCCGTACTTGGCGGCGTGCGCGGCGTACTCATCGATCTGCTTGCGCGACAGGCTGGCACCGCCCGGGATGCGCAGCGCGGCGACGCGGCCATCGGCATCATTGGCGGCGGCGGTGAACACCGGGAATTCGCTGGCCTTGACCAGCTCGGCCACGTCCACCAGCTCCAGCGCGATGCGCAGGTCCGGCTTGTCCGAGCCATAGCGACGCATCGCCTCGGCCCAGGTCATGCGCGGGAAGCTGGCAGCCAGCTCCACGTCGACCACTTCCTTGAAGATCGCGCGGATCATGCCTTCCACGTAGTCCTGCACGTCGCGCTCGCGCACGAAGGCGAATTCCATGTCCAGCTGGGTGAATTCCAGCTGGCGGTCGGCGCGCAGCGCTTCGTCGCGGAAGCAGCGCGCAATCTGGTAGTAGCGGTCGAAGCCAGCCACCATCAGGATCTGCTTGAACAGCTGCGGCGACTGCGGCAGGGCGTAGAACTCGCCCGGGTGCATGCGCGCCGGCACCAGGAAGTCGCGTGCGCCTTCCGGGGTGGCCTTGGTCAGGATCGGGGTTTCGATGTCCTGGAAGCCGTCGCCATCGAGGTGGCGGCGCAGCGCCTGCACCAGCTTGATGCGGGTGCGCTGCATGCGCTGCATTTCCGGGCGGCGCAGGTCCAGGTAACGGTACTTCAGGCGGGTTTCTTCGCCCGGGTTCTCGTGGGCGTGGAACGGCAGCGGTTCGGCCTTGTTGAGCACGGTGATGCGGGTGGCGACGATCTCGACCTGGCCGGTACGGATCTTGTCGTTCACCGCATGGCGCCTGCGCACCACGCCTTCCACCTGCAGCACGTCCTCGTAGCCGAGGCTGGCGGCGACCTTGAACACGTCCGCGTTCTCAGGCTCCACCGTCACCTGCACGATGCCCTCATGATCGCGAAGATCGATGAAGCACACGCCGCCCAGGTTGCGGGCAACGTCGGTCCAGCCGGCGAGGGTGACAGTCTGGCCAATCAGGGTCTCGTCGACCAGGCCACAGAAGTGGGTACGCATGGGGGTAAAGCTCCGCAGGAGATTGCCGGCGCCAGGCGGCACCGGTCAGCCCGTTATTCTGCGGCCGGCGACCCGATCGGGCAAATCCGGACGGTCACACGGGCTTAATACGACCCGTACCTATAGTCCGCGCACCACCATGCGCAAGGGGATTTGCCATGAACCGCCTCGCTGTCGCTTGTTTCACCGCCCTGCTGGCCTGCGGCGCCCCGTCGCTGCAGGCCCAGGCCCAGGTCAATGCCCGGGCCTACGCCCCGGAGAACCTCCGCACCCTGTCGGTCCAGGACCAGCAGCGGGTCATTGCCCAGGAATACGCCGAACAGTCCGGGGGGCGGCGCATCCCCGACGACCAGATGCGCTTCTACCTGGACCAGGTGAACCGCTCGTCCTGGGGCTTTTCCCGGATCAAGCAGGACATCGCCACCTCGCTGGGCGGCTCCGGCGGCGGATGGAACCCCGGCGGCGGCGGCAACAATGGGGTGGTCCGCTGCGAAAGCAACGACAACCGCCAGCGGGTCTGCACCACCGGCTGGCGCAGCGCGCGCCTGTCCCGGCAGATCTCCGGCACCCGCTGCGTGGAAGGCAACAACTGGGGCTCCCGCAATGGCCAGGTCTGGGTCAGCGGCGGCTGCCGGGCCGAATTCGTCGAAGGCCGTGGGGGCGGCTGGGGGCCGGGTACCGGCGGCCCCGGCACCACCATCCGCTGCGAAAGCAACGACAACCGCGAGCGCAGCTGCCCTACCCCGTGGCGCAATGCCGCACTGGTCCGGCAGATCTCCGGCTCGGCCTGCGTGCAGAACCAGACCTGGGGCATGCGCGGCAACGCCATCTGGGTCACCCGCGGCTGCCGCGGCGAATTCGCCGAATCGCGCGGCAACTGGGGCGGCGGCGGAGGCGGCAGCAACTACAGCGTGACCTGCAGCAGCAACGGCAACCGCCAGCAGACCTGCGCGTGGGATTCACGCCAAGGCAGGCCAGTGCTGCTGGAGCAGCTGTCGGGCAGCAGTTGCGTAGAGAACCGCAGCTGGGGCTATCGGCCGAGCATGGTGTGGGTCAGCAACGGGTGCCGGGCGAGGTTCGGCGCGCGTTGACGGGAACGCGGCCCGACCAACGGTCGGGCCCTACCGGCGCGGCTATTTGTTGGTCGGCTCGGTGTCCGCGCCCCAGGGCGCGGGCGGCAACGCCACCGGGTGGGCGAGGTCGAACACCACCTGGAACCGGCGTCCACCCGGGCGGGTGAGCTCGTACACGAACGTCTTGTCCGGCTCGATTTCCATCGCCCACGTATTGGTCACCGACGCCTCCATGCCGGCCTTGCGGAACATCGCCACCGAATCGGCATCCACCGGGAACGACTGGCGCTGCGCGGTGCCGGGCGGTGCACTGTCGCCACCGTACATCGTGACCGCGTCCGGACTGCCATCTGCATGGCGGTGATCGTGCTTGAGGCGCAGGCCGGTATCGGTACGGCTCAGCACCCAGGTGCGCGAATGATCGTCACCCACATGGAAGGGAATGCGCAGCGTATGCGAGGCGTCATCGCAGCCGCGCACATGCATCACCAGGCGCTTGCCGTCGAACGGGTCAGGCCCGGTGCCCTTTGGCTCGTTGACGGCGATATGGCCTTCAAACGCCTTGCCGCAATGCGCGGCAACAGCAGCGAGAAACGCGTCGGCCGGGGCCATCGCAACATCGTGGGCCACGCTGTCACGCTGGCCACCACACGCGGCGAGCAACGACGCAGCCGCGAGCGGCAGGAACTTGTACACAGTCATGCGGACACCGTAGCCCGCGTGGGCGCAATGCGCAAATCCGCGCCATCCGCGACAAGGGATTAATCATGTCTGTGTTAGGGTCGTTGTCGTGACCGGTTCGCCTTCCCCACGAAGGTCGCACGCGTGTTGCGGCTGACCGCCCTGCTGACGGGAGTAGCGCTGCTGTTGACCGGCAGCGGGCTTCTGGGCACCTTGCTGGCGGTGAGCGGCGGTGAAGCCGGCTTCGGTGCCGGTACGTTGGGCCTGGTGATGTCCGGTTATTTTGCCGGCTTCTTCATGGGCACCTTCTTCGCCCCGTCGCTGATCGGCCGTATCGGGCATATCCGTGCGTTCGCCTTCTTTGCCGCCCTCGCCGCCATCGCGGTGCTGCTGCATCCGCTGTGGCTCAACGCCTGGCTGTGGGGGCTGCTGCGCATCATCACCGGCATCGCGCTGGTGGGCCTGTACACGGTGATCGAAAGCTGGCTCAACGCCGAACCCGACCCGCGCCAGCGCAGCCGTGCGTTCTCGCTGTACATGGTGGTCAATCTTTCCGCGCTGGCGCTGGGCCAGATCCTGCTGATGGTCAGCAATGCGCCGGCCATGTCGATGTTCATGCTGATCGCCATGCTGGTCTGCGCCGCAGTGCTGCCGATCACCGCCACCCGGCTCACCCCACCGGAGGTGCCGTCGGTGCCGCGCCTGACGCTGTCGCGCCTGTACGCCATGGCGCCGGTGGCCACGGTCGCCGCCGGGCTGTCGGGCCTGGCCATGGGCGCGTTCTGGGGCCTGCTCCCGGTGTATGCCGGCGAGGTGGGCCTCGACAATGACGGCGTGGCCCGCTTCATGCTCACCGCCATTGCCGGCGGCGCGCTGCTGCAGTGGCCGCTGGGGCATATCAGCGACGGCCATGACCGGCGCGTCGGGCTGGTGGCGCTGTGCCTGGCCGCCGCCGGCATCGCGCTGGTGGCCGCGATGCCGATGATCCAACAGCAGACTTGGCTGTTGTTCGGGCTGTTCTTCTTCTATGGCGGCCTGGCGTTCGCGCTGTATCCCTTCGCGGTGGCGCACATGCTCGATTACCTGCCGCGCCAGGACCTGCTGTCGGGCTGCTCCAGCCTGCTGCTGGTGCACGGCGTGGGCGCGGCGTTCGGCCCGGCGCTGGCCGGTGCGGCCATGCAGCAGTTCGGCCCGGCCGCCCTGCCCCTGTATTTCGCCGCGGTGCTCGGCGTGCTGGCCCTGTTCACCACCGCGCGCCTGCTCAGTTTCGACCGGCTGCGCACGCACCCGGTGGTGTTCCGGCTGATGCTGCGCACCACGCCGGCGGCATTGGAATTGATGCCGGAAACGGACGTCGCTCCGCCGCCGGACACCCCTTCTCCCTCACCCAACGACACCGATAAGGAAGTGCATTGACTGTTTTGACACCCACCCCGTCCACCTCATCCCGCACGCCGGCGGCTCCCCCGGCCCAGCAACTGATTCTCGCCACCGACCTGGATGGCACCTTTCTCGCCGGCGATGCCGCCGCGCGCCACCGTCTGTACCGGCTGGTCGACCAGCACCCCGGTATCCGCCTGATCTTCATCACCGGCCGCGGCCTGGAAGCGGTGATGCCGCTGCTCTCCGATCCCGCCATTCCGCGCCCCGATTACGTTGTCTGCGATGTCGGCGCAACCGTGGTCGATGGCCACACCCTGCAGCCGCTGCAGCCCCTGCAATCGATGATCGACGCGCACTGGCCCGGCGAACAGGTGGTGGCCGCCGCGATGCGGCCGTTCACCGCGCTGCAGCGCCAGGACGTGCCGCAGGAGCGGCGATGCTCCTACTTCTGCGACCCGGCCACGCTGGCGCCGCTGCGCGCGCAGATCCAAGCAGCCGCGCAGGCGCTGGGCTGCGATGTGCTGTATTCAGCCGACCGCTACCTGGACATCCTGCCGCCGGACACCGACAAGGGCCGCACCCTGGCTGCGCTGGCGCGCCTGCTGGACCTGCCGCGTGACCGCATCCTGGTGGCCGGCGATACGCTCAACGACCTGTCGATGTACACCGCCGGCTTCCGCGGCGTATGCGTGGGCGATTCAGAACCGGCGCTCACCGCCGCCACCACCGGGCTGGCGCACACCTACCATGCGCAGGCACCGGGCTGCGGCGGCATCCTTGAGGCGATCGAGCACTTCGCCCTGCTGCCGGCCGATGATGCGTGGCTGAAGCCGCCAGCGGCCAAGCGCGCCGAAGGCGCCGACCTGGTGATGCTTTACCACCGCATGCCCTTCGACGAAGTGATGGAAGACGGCGTGCTGGTGCAGCGCCCACCGCGCTCACCCAACGGCATCATTCCCTCGCTGCTGAGCTTCTTCCAGGGCGGCCAGACCGGTTCGTGGGTGGCCTGGGGCATCGACGACCCCAAGCGCGGCCCGTTCCAGACCCATATGGCGGTGGACGCCGAGCGCTACCCCACGCTGACGGCCGCGCGCGTGCCACTGACCCGGCAGGAAGTGGACATCTTCTACAAGCGCTTCTCCAAGGAAGCGTTCTGGCCGATGCTGCATGTGTTCTGGGAACGCGCACGCTTCCGCGAGGATGACTGGCAGGTGTTCCTGAAGGTCAACCGGCGCTTCGCCGAAGCCACCGCCGCCGAAGCCGCACATGGCGCCACCGTGTGGATCCACGACTACAACCTGTGGATGGTGCCGGCCACCCTGCGCGAGCTGCGCCCGGACCTGAAGATCGCCTTCTTCCACCACACCTACTTCCCATCGGCTGATGTGTTCAACGTGGTGCCGTGGCGCCGCGAGATCATCGGCAGCCTGCTCTGCTGCGATTACATCGGCTTCCACATCCCGCGCCAGGTGGAGAACTTCGTGGATGTGGTGCGCGGTGCGATGCCGGCGGAGCGGTTGTCCTGGGAAAGCTGCGCGCCACGCTTCCTGACCTATGGCTGCGCGGTCGGGCTGGATACCATGACCACGCGCATCCGGGTCGGTGACCGTGAGGTGGCACTGGGTGCGCACCCGGTCGGCACGGACCTGCGCCGCATCCACGATGTGCTGGCCCGGCCCAGCGTGCGCAACGACATCTTCAAGCTGCGCCGTGAGATTGGTGCGCGCAAGCTGGTGCTGTCGGTGGAGCGGCTGGATTACACCAAGGGTACGCTGGCCAAGCTGGAAGCGTTCGAGCGCTTGCTGGAGCAGCATCCGGACCGCCAGGGCAAGGTCACCCTGCTGATGGTGTGCGTGCCGGCCGCGCGCGAGATGACCGTGTACCGCACGCTGCAGAACCAGATCGAACAAGCGGTGGGCCGTATCAACGGGCGCTTCTCGCGGCTGGACTGGACCCCCGTGCGCTTCTTCGCACAGGCATTGCCGTTCGAAGAGGTGGTGGCGCATTACGCGGCCGCGCAGGTGATGTGGATCACCCCACTGCGCGATGGTCTGAACCTGGTGGCCAAGGAGTTCGTGGCCACCCATGGCATCGAAGGCAGCAATGGCGTGCTGGTGTTGAGTGAATTCGCTGGCGCGGCGGCCGAGTTGAAGGGCGCGGTGCTGACCAACCCGCATGATCCGGCCGATCTCAGCGCCGGCCTGTTGCAGGCGCTGTCAATGCCCGACGAAGAAGCCAACGGCCGCATGCGCCAGCTGTTCGGCACCGTGGAGTACCACGATGTGGATCGCTGGGGGCGCGAGTTCCTTGATGCGGTCAAGGAAACCGGCAACGCCTGACGCCACAGTGATCAGCGCGCGTGCGCGCTGATCATTTTCTCGGCGATAACCGCCACCTGGCGCAGCGTGTCGTTGCGCCCGGCATCATCCACCGTGGCACCCTGCAGGTAGCTGGTCAGCACCCAGGGCGCCCCACCGGCCAGCGGCCACAGGATGGCGATGTCGTTGGTGGTGTCCTCGCCATTGCTGCCGGTCTTGTCGCCCACCCGCCACGCCGGCGACAGTCCGGCACGCAGCCGCGAATCACCGGTTTCGTTGTCGATCAGCCAGTCGGCCAGCTGCAGTCGCGACGCTGGCGTGAGCACCTCCCCCAGCACGAACCGCTGCAGGCTGGCGGCCATCGCGGCGGGGCTGGTGGTATCGCGCGGATCGTCGGGCGCGAACCGGTTCATGTCCGGCTCCAGGCGATCGTTGCGGGTCACCGCATCGCCATTGGCGCGCAGGAACGCAGTCACCCTGGCCGGCCCGCCGACCACCCCCAACAGCAGGTTCGCCGCCGGGTTGTCGCTGGTGACCATGGTCGCGCGGCACAGGTCGCGCACGGTCAGGTCCTTGCCCACGTGACGTTTGGTCACCGGTGCGTGGGAGAGCATGTCCTGCTGGCGCACCGGCAGCCGCCGGTCCAGCGACAGCGTGCCCTGGTCGGCCAGATGCAGCACCGCCGCCGAGAGCGCGAACTTGAAGGTGCTGCACATCGGGAAGCGCTCGTCCTGGCGATGGCCGATGCGGCGGCCGCTGGCCGTGTCGAGCAGGGTCACGCCCAGACGCCCGCCACTGGCTTTTTCCAGGGCGGCGAAATCGGCTGCCTGCGGCTTGCCACCCACCAGCGCAGTCGGCGGGGTCTTGGCCAACACGGTGGCGGCCAAGGCGGAAGCTGCGGCGGCACCGGTCATCTGGAGGAACTGGCGGCGGGCGAGCATTGGGCATCTCCGGGGCTGGGAAGTGGCCATGGAAGCATTTCGGGCCACATGCCACCAGCGAGTATTCTCAGCAGGAGACATGAGCAGGATTGATGGCGTGGTGGTAAGGGCAGGGTTACCTCGCATGGCGTCCGCGCGTGGTAGCGCCGACCGTTGGTCGGCCCAAGGAGTGCTGCATCGACCACGGAGGGTCACGGCCCGAGATGCATCCAGCACCGCCTGGGTCGACCAACGGTCGACGCTACCCTCGCACGGCGGCCACCGTTGGTGGCGCCGACCGCTGGCCCTGCCGGCGTTACCATTACCCATCAAGATTCCTCACGACTCGCCCATGCTTCGTCCCCAGCTCCCGCTCAACGCGTTGCGTGCCTTCGAGGCCGCCGCGCGCCATCAGAATTTCACCCGCGCCGCGCTGGAGCTGTGCGTCAGCCAGGCTGCCTTGAGCCATCAGATCCGGGGGTTGGAGGAGCGACTGGGGGCGGTGTTGTTCCATCGCCTGCCGCGTGGAGTGGCCCTGACCGATGAGGGGGCGCGCCTCTACCCGGTGCTCAACGAGGCCTTCGACCGTATCGCGGTGAGCCTGGACCGGTTCGTCGGCGGGCATTTCCGCGAAGTGCTCGGGGTCGGCGTAGTGGGCACGTTCGCCACCGGTTGGCTGCTGCCGCGGCTGGCCGATTTCAACACGCGGCACCCGGATATCGAGCTGCGCCTGCAGACCCACAACAACCGCATCGACCTGGCCGGCGAAGGGTTGGACCTGGCGATCCGCTTCGGCGATGGCGATTGGCAGGGCCAGGTGTGCACCCCGGTGCTGGCGGCGCCCTTTGCACCGGTGTGCGCGCCGGCACTGGCGCGGACGCTGCGGCAACCGCGCGACCTGGCCAGCGTGGCACTGCTGCGTTCCTACCGCAGCGATGAATGGCCGCAGTGGCTGCAGGCCGCTGGCGTGGGCGAGCTGGAGGCGCGCGGGCCGGTGTTTGATTCGTCGTTGACGCTGGCCAGCGCGGCCGCCGCCGGTGCCGGCGTGGCGTTGCTGCCATTGCGAATGTTCGAACAGGACCTGGCGCAGGGGCGGCTGGTGCAGCCGTTCGCACAGACGCTGGAGCTGGGGAGTTATTGGCTGACGCGGTTGCGCTCGCGGGCGGAAAGCGAGGCGGGGAAGCGTTTCAGGACCTGGTTGGAAGCGCAGGCGTAGGACACGCCATGCGTGTCCGGATTTCGTTCGGGCATTCCGTGGACACGCATGGCGTGTCGCTACGCGGGCATGTTTGTGCCGACCAATGGTCGGCACGGGCCTTCAGGCCATCAATTCCATCCACGCGGCTTCGGCTTTTTCCAGCTGCTGCGCGGTGGTTTCGCGGTCGCGGCCGAGCACCGCCATGCGGGTGGCGTCGGCGTAGTTGACCGGGTCGGCCAGCTGGCGATCCAGCTCGGCCAAGCGGGCTTCCAGCTCGTTGACCTTGGCTTCGGCGCTGGCCAGCTTGACCGGGTTGACGGTCTTCTTCGGCGGCAGCGGCGGGGTCGGCGGCACCGGCTCCGGCGCGGCAGCCGCCATCTTTTGCTTGGTGCCCTGCGCGGCCGGGCGCGAACGCAGCCACGCTGCATACTCGTCCAGGTCGCCGTCGAACGGCTCCACCACTCCGTCGGCCACGCGCCAGAAGGTGTCGCAGACCAGGCCGATCAGGTGGCGGTCGTGCGAGACCATCACGATCGCCCCTTCGAAGGTCGCCAGCGCTTCGGCCAGCGCTTCGCGCATTTCCAGGTCAAGGTGGTTGGTCGGTTCGTCGAGCAGCAGCACGTTGGGCTGCTGCCAGGCGATCATCGCCAGCGCCAGGCGCGCGCGCTCGCCACCGGAGAAACCATCCACCGGCTCGAAGGCACGGTCGCCGGCGAAGTTCCACTTGCCGAGGAAATCGCGGAAGGACTGGTTGCTGCCATCCGGGGAGATGTCCCGGAAGTGGTCCATCGGCGACTGGCCTTCATGCAGCGACTCCACCGTGTGCTGGGCGAAGTAGCCGATGCGCAGGTCCGGGTGCGCCGAGCGATCGCCGGCCACCGGGTCCAGCTCACCGACCAGAGTCCGCACCAGCGTGGTCTTGCCCGCGCCGTTGGGACCCAGCAGGCCGATGCGCTGCCCCGCCTCCAGGCCGAAGCCCACGTTGTGCAGGATCACCGCGTCCGGGCTGTAACCGGCCTCCACATCGTTGAGGCGGATCAGCGAGAACGGCAGCTTGGCCGGCGGCGCGAACTCGATGCGGAACTCGCGCTCGGCACGCACCGCTTCGGTGCCGGTCAGTTTGGCCAGGCGCTTCATGCGGCTCTGTGCCTGCGTTGCCTTGCTGGCCAGCGCCTTGAACCGGTCGATGAAGCTCTGCAGGTGGGCACGCTCGGCCTGTTCCTTTTCGTGCGCGATCTGCTGCTGGCGCAGCTGTTCGGCGCGCTGGCGCTCGAAGTCGGTGTAGCCGCCCGGGTACAGCTTGGCGCCGCCACCATGCAGGTGCAGGGTGTGGGTGGCCACGTTGTCGAGGAACTCGCGGTCATGCGAGATCAGCAGCAGCGTGCCCGGGTACTTGAGCAGCCACTGTTCCAGCCAGAACACCGCGTCCAGGTCGAGGTGGTTGGTCGGTTCGTCGAGCAGCAGCAGGTCGCTGGGCATCATCAGCGCGCGCGCCAGGTTCAGTCGCGCGCGCCAGCCACCGGAGAACGTCGCCACCGGCCGTGAATGGGTGTCGGACGGGAAGCCCAGACCATGCAGCAGCTTGCCCGCACGGGATTCGGCATCGTACGCACCGATCTCGGCCATCTTCTGGTGCGCATTGGCCACCGCTTCCCAGTCCTCGCGCGCGGTCGCCTCGGCTTCCTCGCGCAGCACGGCCGCCACTTCGGTGTCGCCTTCCAGCACGAACTGCAGCGCCGGGTCCTGCAGCGCCGGGGTTTCCTGGGCCACGCTGGCGATGCGGATCTTGCCGGGCAGGTCCACATCGCCCTTGTCGGCCTCCAGCTCGCCCTGCACGGCCGCGAACAGGCTGGACTTGCCGGCCCCGTTGCGGCCGACCACGCCCACGCGGTAGCCCGCATGCAGGGTCAGGTCGACATTGGACAACAGCAGCCGCTCGCCGCGGCGCAAGGCGAAGTTACGAAGGGAAATCATCTGGGGGGTCCATATAACGGAATGGAATGTGCTGGTGAGCACCTTTCCTGCGACGCAATTCTAGCGTTAACGAATACTTGACGCGCCCCGGGATGCGCGGCAGGCCTCGTCTCTCTCCCACGAACCTGCCTGCGCTTTCCCCGGGACCCTTTCCCGCCTGATTGACCGAATCTTGCTAAACCGTTGCTTTTGCAACGTTTTTTCAATTTGACAGCCAATAAAAATACCGTTAATCCGTTAATTGCGCACCGCAACACCCGTCCTCGCTGACCCGCTTTCCCGCAGTCGTGATGTCGCCCGGTGCCGCCTCGTCCCAACCGGAGCCACATCCTGATGAACCGCAAGACCCGTACGCTTGCCGCCGCCGTCGCCGTCGCCCTCGGGGCCTCCGCCTTCAGTGTCGCCGCCCAGGACGCCCCTGCCCGCGCCACCGCCAACACCCTGGACACGGTCATCGTGACCGGCACCCGTGTGGCCGACCGTACCGTGGCCGAGTCGCAGTCGCCGATCGACATCATCACCCCCGAGGCGCTGCAGTCCACCGGCACCACCGAACTGGCCACCGCGCTGGCGCGTGCCCTGCCCTCGCTGAACTTCCCGCGCCCGGCGCTGACCGATGGCACCAGTGGCATCCGCCCGGCGCAGCTGCGCGGCCTGTCCCCGGACCAGGTACTGGTGCTGGTCAACGGCAAGCGCCGCCACACCTCGGCCCAGATCAACGTCAATGGCAGCATTGGCCGCGGCTCGTCGGCGGTGGACATCAACGCCATTCCGATCGCCTCCATCGAGCGCGTCGAAGTGCTGCGCGACGGCGCCTCGGCGCAGTACGGCTCGGACGCCATCGCCGGTGTGATCAACATCGTGCTCAAGGGCTCCAGCGCGGGCGGCAGCCTGGCCCTGGATGCCGGCCAGTACTCGGCCGGCGACGGCAACAAGTACCAGCTCTCCGGCGATACCGGCATCGGCTTCGCCGACGGCCGCGGCAGCGTGCACGTAGCCGGCCAGATCACCCAGCAGGACGAAAGCAACCGCGCCGGGCCCTACCAGGGCACTACGCCGAACACCGGCAACTTCCCCAGCGTGGGCCAGACCACCTTCGTGGTCGGCGACCCGCAGGTGGATGCCACCGCCGCCTCGGCCAATGCCAGCTTCCAGTTCAGCGACCACGTCTCGGCCTACGCCACCGCGCTGGCCAGCAACCGCGACATCACCTCGTTCGCGTTCTACCGGTCGCGCACCAACAGCGGCCAGGGCGCGCTGCTGGCGCAGACCTACCCGGACGGCTTCGTGCCGGAAATCAACCAGTACTCCAAGGACCGCTCGCTGGTGGCCGGCGTGAAGGGCGACACCGAAAGCGGCTGGACCTGGGACGTGAGCTACAACCACGGCACCAACAAGATCGACTTCCA
Source organism: Stenotrophomonas sp. CFBP8994 (assembly GCF_034044835.1). Lineage (NCBI taxonomy): Bacteria > Pseudomonadati > Pseudomonadota > Gammaproteobacteria > Lysobacterales > Lysobacteraceae > Stenotrophomonas > Stenotrophomonas sp. CFBP8994. The sequence goes on from NZ_JAXCWT010000001.1 coordinate 915,642, forward strand.
CACCCGCAACAGCATCAACTACGCGTTGGGCGTGGACAGCCCGCGTTCGTTCTACGCCGGCGCGCTGGAATACACCCAGGACATCGGCAACGTGGACATCACCAAGCAGCTGGACTGGGGCCTGGCCTACCCGGTCACGCTGTCCTTCGGCGGTGAGTACCGCCGCGAGAAGTGGGAACAGAGCGCGGGCGAGCCCAATTCCTACTTCGGCACCGGTGCGCAGGGCTTCGGCGGCTTCACCCCGCTCAATGCCGTCGATGCCGACCGCGACAACTACGCCGTCTACGCCGGCCTGGAAGCGGACCTGACCGATAAGTTCTCGGCCGGCGTCACCGGTCGCTATGAGGATTACTCGGACTTCGGCGACAAGTTCTCCGGCAAGCTGTCGGCCCGCTACGCCTTCACCGACAAGGTCGCGCTGCGTGCCACCGCCTCGTCCGGCTTCCGCGCCCCGTCGCTGGCCCAGCAGAGCTACCAGGCGGTGACCAGCACCATCGTCAACGGCGTGTTCGTCGAACGCGGCACCTTCCCCACCACCAGCACCGCCGCGCAGGCGCTGGGTGCCAGCCCGCTGAAGGCCGAAAGCTCCACCTCCTACAGCGTGGGCCTGGTGCTGCAGCCGATCGACCGCCTCTACCTGACCGTGGATGCGTACCAGATCGACATCGACGACCGCATCATCCTGTCCACCAACATCACCACCAACGCTGCCACCAATGCGCTGCTGGCCGACCTGGGCCTGCCGCAGGTCACCGCGTTCTCCTACTTCACCAACGGCGTGGATACCCGCACCCGCGGCGTGGACGCGGTGTCCAGCTACACCATCCCGTTCAGTGCCAGCTCGCTGGAACTGACCGCGGCCTACAGCTACAACGACACCGAGGTGAAGAAGTTCATCGCCTCCCCGGCCGTGTTCGGCTCGCTGGGCCTGACCCAGTCGCTGATCGGCCGCGATGAGGTGGGCCGCATCGAAGACAGCTACCCGCGTGACAAGACCATCCTGAGCGGCACCTGGCGTTCGGACCACTGGGACCTGAACCTGGCCGCCACGCGCTACGGCTCATTCACGGTGCGCAATTCAGCCACCCCGACCCGCGACCAGACCTACGATGCCTCGTGGGTGCTCGATGCCTCGGTGGCCTACAAGCCCAGCGAGAACTGGACCCTGACCCTGGGTGCGGACAACCTGCTGGACGAGTACCCCGACCGCACCGTGGACCTGCAGAACTCCACCTGGGGCATGCTCCCGTACAGCAACTACTCGCCGTACGGCTTCAACGGCGCTTACGTTTACGGTCGCGTGACCTACAAGTGGTGATGATCGGCTGACACCGGATCCGGCAGGCCGCAGCGCGGTTTGCCGGATCGGGCCGCATCGGTGAAAATCGGGGCATCCCCCAAGTTGCGAGCCCCGATGCACCATGACACCGACCTGATCAACATCGTCGCCGTTGGCCTTGGGCTCGCCTTCATCCTGGGTGCGCTGGCCAACAAGCTGCGTTTGTCTCCGCTGGTCGGTTACCTGGTTGCGGGCATCTGCGTAGGACCGTTCACTCCCGGCTTCGTCGCCGACCAGGCACTGGCCAACCAGCTGGCCGAAATCGGCGTGATGCTGCTGATGTTCGGTGTCGGCCTGCACTTCTCATTGAAAGACCTGATGGCGGTCAAGGCGATCGCCATTCCCGGCGCGGTGGGCCAGATCCTGGTCGCCACCCTGCTGGGCTGGGGCCTTGCTTGGCTGATGGGCTGGCCGGTGATCCACGGCGTGGTGTTCGGCTTCGCGTTGGCCACCGCCAGTACCGTGGTGCTGCTGCGCGCAATGGAAGAACGCCGCCTGCTGGAAACCCAGCGCGGCAAGATCGCGGTCGGCTGGCTGATCGTCGAAGACCTGGCCTGCGTGCTGGCCCTGGTGATGATGCCGGTGCTGGCCGGCGTGTTCGGCCCGGATGCCGCCAATGAAACCCACACCGTCGGCAGCGTGCTGGCCAGCATCGGCTGGACCTTCGTGCAGCTGGGCCTGTTCGTGGCGGTGATGCTGGTGGTCGGCCGGCGGGTCATTCCGTGGATCCTGGAGCGCATCGCCGGTACCGGCTCGCGCGAACTGTTCACCCTGGCGGTGCTGGCCATCGCACTGGGCGTGGCGTTCGGCTCGGCCATGCTATTCGGCGTGTCCTTCGCATTGGGCGCGTTCTTCGCCGGCATGCTGCTCAACGAATCCGAGCTCAGCCACAAGGCCGCCAACGATTCGCTGCCGCTGCGCGATGCCTTCGCGGTTCTGTTCTTCGTCTCGGTGGGCATGCTGTTCAACCCGGCCATCCTGGTCGAACACCCGTGGCAGGTGCTGGCCACCGCCGCCATCATCATGTTCGGCAAGTCCGCTGCCGCGTTTTTCATCGTGCGTGCGTTCGGCCACCCCAACGGCACCGCGCTGACCATTTCGGCCAGCCTGGCGCAGATCGGCGAGTTCGCCTTCATCATCGCCGGCCTGGGCGTGAGCCTGAAGATCCTGCCGCCCACCGGCCAGGCACTGGTGCTGGCCGGCGCGCTGATCTCGATCATGCTCAACCCGCTGGTGTTCGGCCTGCTCGACCGCTGGCTGGTGAAGCACCAGGAGACCCCCGCCGCCGCCGTGGAAACCGAATTGCCGCCCGGCCCCTCGCTGGACCTGCACGACCACGCCATCGTGATCGGCTACGGCCGGGTCGGCAGCGCGCTGGCGCAGGTGCTGCGTGACCGCGGCGTGCCGGTGCTGGTGATAGATGACAACAAGGAGCATGTCGCCGAAGCACACGCCGCCGGCCTGCCGGCGATCCGTGGCAGTGCCGCCTCCGACCGCGTGCTGGCCGAAGCCCATCCCGAACGCGCCAAGATCGCGGTGCTGGCCATTCCGCAGCCGCTGGAAGCGGGCGAAACCCTGGCCAAGCTGCGCGCGCTCAACCCGGGCCTGACCCTGCTGGCGCGCGCGCACAGCGACACCGAGGTCAAGCACCTGCTCGAACACGGCGCCGACGGCACGGTGATGGCCGAGCGCGAACTGGCGTACTCGCTGGCCGAAATGGTCATGGCCACCCCGCCCTACCGCAACATCGGCAAGCACACCATTCCGGTGGTCTAACGGGCCGCCAGCGGCACGCAGATATCGGCGCGCAGGATCGCCTCGGGGACGTCCTCAGGGTCGTCCAGATCCGCAGCGCGTGTCGGATCTTGCGCACCTGAGGGCGGATCGTAGCGCTTCGGCGTCCTCCGGTGTGATGGCGATCCGGTCCGTAATGAGCACCGCGTTGCGGAAGCGGGCCCGGGTCTGGCAAACGCAACTACTCCCATGGGCAACTTCGGCACGCGCGTGCACTGTGCATCGCACCGGCGCCCCGCCACCTGCACCGCAGCGGCCACGGCGCTCCCTCAACGAGGAGGTTGTTATGCCACTCGATATTTCGTTGGTCCGCCGCGCCCAGGGCGAGTTCAACAACAGGATCGCGCAGCCGCGCGGCGTGCAGGCGCTGCCAGGCCGGACGGGCCCGTTGACGGTACGAAACGGCCAGCAATGGCTGGTTGCCGCACTGGCCCTATCCTCGGCGATGGCCATCGGTCGCATGCCGCCGCGCGGCGTGAGGGCGCCGGTGGGAGACCCGACGCCGTTGCCGGGCGCCAGGGCGCAGGGCGGCATCGACCACCAGGCCGTGCCGATGCTCGGCGATGCGCCAACGGCGCCCGTGGTCGCACTCGAACATATCGCCAATGGCGCCACGCTCGGCTGCATCGCGTCCCCCCGGCACTGTCCGCAGACGCTGGCCGCCAGCCTGCTGGCCTACGGCGCGCTGACGGCCAGCACGATAGGAAGCGGTGTGTTGGGCTACGCACTGGGGCGTTCCACTGCGCCCGCAGCCGGCACCGAAGCGTCTCGCGAGTCATCCCCATCCCTGCCGCAGTCGCTGTATGCGCTGCTGCCGGACGAGCAGCGCATGCAGCTGCTGCAGATCGTCCGCGACTGCGGCACCGATGCGGCGGCCTGCACCGCCCCGGCGATCCGGTCGCTGCTGCAGGAACTCCCTGAAGCCACCCGTCGGCAGATCATGGTGACGCTGGGCGTGGCCCGCCATGCTGAAACGCACACGCACGGCGGCTGGCCCGCCGGTGCCGACGCGGCCGCACTGGCCCCCATGCTGTCGTGGGTGGATTGGGCAGCGGATCTGCTGGGCAGCGTGGTGAGCCCCGCTCAGGCGTGCTTCCAGCTGGATCTGGAGCAGATCGCACAGGCCACACTGGAGGCACAACAGCCGGGCATGACCGGTGCACAGCGCGAGGTGGCCGCCAACATCGCGCGTTTCGACACGCTTCGTGCGCTGTTCCGGCGCGACGGGCACACGCTGCAGCAGCTGCCGTTCTCCGGCACCACCCGCGACTCCTTCGGCTTCGACCGGACCTATAACGGCTGCAATCTGATGTTGGAGTTTGCCGGCGCCGGCCCCCCCCGACGCACGATGATGGTGCTCGCCCATGGCGACATGACCGGCGCGCGCGAAGGCTCCAGCGGTGCCAGCGACAACGGCACCGGGCTGGCCACACTGCTGGCGCTGGCGCGGAAACTGGGCGCGGCAACGCTGCCCGACGGCGTTCGCGTCCAGCTGCTGGTGTCCGATCTGGAGGAGCACGGCATGCTCGGCGCCAAAGCCTTCGTCGAACACTGCCTGGCGCAGGCCAGCTGCCCCGATGTGGCGCTCAATCTGGACATGACCGGGCGCGGCGACGGCATGACCTTGTCCGGCTCGGACCGCCACCACTTCTACATGGACGGCGATTCGCGTGCGCTGCAGCCACCGCCGGCTCCGGTCACCGCCGCCGAAGCGCAGCTGCGTGGGCTGCTCGAAGCGGCTGCCGGCGAGGTCGGGCTGACCGTGCATGACAGCACGGGCTGGGTAATGCAGTCCGACCATATTCCCTTCCAGCGCGACGGCGTGCCGGCGCTGGGAATGAACCTGGCCGATGCGGCCGACATCACCCTTGAACGCGACATGCAGCAGGCGCGTACACGGTTGTGGCTGGCCAATGCGGACGTGGACTGGAGCCGGTTCGAGCACTACCTCAATGGCACCCTGGGACCGGATGAGACGCAGGCGATGGAAACGCGGATGGACGCCATGGAACACGCCATGCACAGCTATAGGGCATTGCCGCTGTCACGTGCAATGGCCAACATCCACAACCGCCATGACCAGCTCGACCAGGTCGACCCGCGTCGCGCCATGGCCGCGCTCGCCGTGATCGAGAACGCCCTTGACGCGTGGCTGCACGCGCCGGCGCCCTGATGAAAACCCACCCCGGCCGGCCCGCACCGGCCGGGGTGGTCCCGCCTCACGCCTTGGCCAGCGCCTGCTCCAGATCGGCCAGCAGGTCGTCCACGTGTTCGATGCCGATCGACAGCCGCACGGTGTCTTCGCTCACCCCGGCGCGTTCCAGTTCCGCCGCATCCAGCTGGCGGTGCGTGGTCGATGCCGGATGGGTGGCCAGCGACTTGGCATCGCCCAGGTTCACCAACCGGGTAAACAGCTGCAGGGCATCCAGGAAGCGCGCACCCGCCGCGCGGCCGCCCGGCAGGCCGAAGGTCAGCACGCCCGAGCCATGCCCGCGCAGGTAGCGCTGCACCAGCGCATGTTCGGGGTGGTCGGGCAGCGCTGCGTAGTTCACCCACGCCACCTTGGCGTGGTCGCGCAGGAAACCGGCAATGGCCAGCGCGTTGGCATTGATCCGGTCCAGCCGCAGCGCCAGCGTTTCGATGCCCTGCAGGATCAGGAAGGCATTGAACGGCGACAGTGCCGCGCCGGTATTGCGCAGCGGCACCACCCGGGCACGCCCGATGTAGGCTGCAGGACCCAGCGCCTCGGTATAGACCACGCCGTGGTAGCTCACATCCGGCTCGTTGAGGCGGCGGAAGCGCTGCTTGTGTTCGGCCCACGGGAACCGGCCCGAATCCACGATCGCCCCGCCGACGCTGGTGCCGTGCCCGCCCAGGTATTTGGTCAGCGAGTGCACCACGATGTCCGCGCCGAAGTCGAACGAGCGCTGCAGGTACGGGGTGGCCACCGTGTTGTCGACGATCAGCGGCACTCCGTGCGCATGCGCGATGTCGGCCACCGCCTGGATGTCGGTGATGTTGCCGCGTGGGTTGCCGATGGATTCGACGAACACCGCCTTGGTGCGGTCATCGATGAGACCCGCGAACGCATCCGGATCGCGGTAATCGGCGAACCGGGTCTGGATGCCGAACTGCGGCAGGGTGTGCGCGAACAGGTTGTAGGTGCCGCCATACAACGCGCTGGACGCCACGATGTTGTCCCCCGCCTCGGCGATGGTCTGGATCGCGTAGGTGATGGCCGCCTGCCCCGACGCCAGCGCCAATGCGCCGATGCCGCCTTCCAGCGCCGCCAGGCGCTGCTCCAGCACGTCGGTGGTCGGGTTCATGATGCGCGTGTAGATGTTGCCTGGCACCTTGAGGTCGAACAGGTCCGCCGCGTGCTGGGTATCGTCGAATGCGTAGGCCACGGTCTGGTAGATCGGCACCGCCACCGCGCGCGTGGTCGGGTCCGGGCGATACCCGCCATGCACGGCGATGGTTTCCGCTTTCCACGGCGGCAGCGAGGTGTCCGGTTCCGACATCGTGAGGTCTCCGCGCACGGTGCGTGCGAAAACGCACCATAGCCGAGCCCCACCGCGCCCTGTCATGCCGGTTGCTCATAAGCACCGTCCCTGTGGTGATGTGCAGGGTGCGTTTCGTACCACTCCTATGTGCGTTCTGCGCGCCCTTGGTCATGATCGCGCTCCGCCTGCGACGGCAGGCTCCCGCACGACTGATAGTGGAGGTCACGCCATGCGTGCCGATGCCGTACAACAACACCGCCGCAGCGTGGGCGAATTCGATCGGTCGCTGCGCGGCCAACAGCCCGCGCAGGATCACGCCCGGCACCAGCGGTTCGGTAGCGCCCATCCACCGCTGCTGCGCGTGGGCAACGCGGGCGTGCTCACCCTCGCCGCGCTCTCCAGCCTGATCGTACCGGCGTCAGCGTCGGCCGCGGCGCGCGCGGATTCGACGCCGCCGGTACGGCCGGCGCTGCTGCCTGGTGCGGGCGCGTCGCGGGGCGAGGCGTACCTGGCCGTGCCGGCGCAGGATCCATTGAACGGAATTGCTTCAGCGACCGCTGCAGGCTGCCTGTCGCGACCCCGCCAGTGTCCGCAACTCCTCGCCGGTGCCGCCGTCACCGCGCTGGGCGGTGCGCTCGTCGGCGGGTGGTTGGGCTACCAGGCTGGCCACCGCGCAGCCCGGGACGAGTGCACTACCCGCTTCGCGGGTCTCCCTGCCGCCGACTCGCAGGTCCAGACGCCGGAGACCGCCGATGGCCTGCCCGCGCCGCTGCGCTTCAACCCGGCTGACATCGACCCGGACCACCCGCCCTGCCAGTCGCTGTACGCACACATCAATTCCCGCTGGCATGCGACGGAGCAGCGGCCACCCGACCAGTCGCTGTGGAACATGCCGACGATGTTGCAGGAACGTTCGCTGGCGTTGCAGCGGCGGGTGGTGGAACAGGCCGCCAACCTGGACACGCCAACCCACGTGGAGAAGATCGTGGCCGATCTCTGGCGCACCGGCATGAACCAGCGCCAGATCAATGCCGACGGCATCGCACCGTTGCGGGCCGAGCTTGCGGCAATCGACGCACTGCAGACGCCTGAGGCCATCGAGGCGCATCTGCACGCGCTCACCGCGGTCGGTCTCAACCCCGTGTTCGGGTTCGGCGTCGACCTGGACATGGACGCGCGCGACAGCCAGATCCCCTACGCCTTCCAGGGCGGCCTTGGGCTGCCGGACCGCAACTACTATCTGGACGCCGAACACGCGCAGGCCGCTCTCGCCTATCGCTCGCATGTCGCGCACGTGCTGCGGCTGGCCGGTGATGCGCCGGCCGAGGCCGAGCGCCAGGCCGATGCGGTTCTCTCGCTGGAACGACGCCTTGCCAACGCATCAGCGCCGTGGGACGAGCTCAACGAGAACGTCACCAACTTCTATCATCCGCTGACGGTGCCGGAGGCGGATGCGCTCACCCCCGGGTTCCGCTGGAGTGCGTTGTTCCAGGCATTGGGGGTGGCCCCGCCGGACCGCCTTTCGCTGGCCACGCCCGCCTTCCACCAGGCGGTGGGGCGCGCGTTGACCAACGAAGAACCGGCCACATGGCGCGCCTACCTGCGCTTCCATACCCTCGATTCGGCCAGCCCGTTCCTGGGCGACGACTTCGTCCGCGCCCACCATGCCTTCCACGCCAGGACCCTGCAGGGCCAGGATGCGATGCCGCCACGCTGGAAGCAGGTCCTGGCCGCCATCGAACGCGTGGCCGGTGAAGCGCTGAGCGAGCTGTACGTTCCGGTCGCGCTGCCGGCGGAAACCCGGGCACGGGCGATCGCCCTGATCGAGCAGATCATGGCTGCGCTGAAGCGACGGCTGGCGGTGGTGCCGTGGATGGACCCCGAAACACGCGCCACCGCGCTGCTCAAGGCCGATACGTTCCGGCCGCGCATCGGCCACCCCGAACGCTGGCCGGACTGGTCCGGGCTGCACACCGAGTCCTGCGGCTACCTGCGCAACCTGCGCGCGGCCACCGCGTTCGCACAGCGCAACGAACTGGCCCGCCTGGGCGCCCCAGTGGACAGCGCGCGCTGGCGGATGACCGCGCAGACCGTGGACGCGTACCACGACGTGATGAACAACGACATCGCCTTCTCGGCGGCGCTGCTGCAGCCGCCCTATTTCGACGTGGAAGCAGACGACGCGCTCAACTACGGCGCGATCGGCGCGGTCATCGGGCATGAGATTTCACACGCGTTCTCCGCCGAATCCAGCCAGTTCGGGCTGGACGGCAGCCTGCACGGTTGGTGGAGCGATGCCGACCGGCAGCGCGCTGCCGCGATCTCCGCGCAGCTTGCTGCGCAGTTCGACCAGCAGCAGGTGGACGGGCTGCCGCTCAATGGGCGGCTGACCGCCAATGAGAACCTGGCCGACCTGAGCGGCTTGGCGATCGCCTTGGACGCACTGGAATTCGCCCACCGCAACGAGACAGATCCCATGATCGACGGGCTCAGCCGCGAACAGCGCTTCTTCCTCAGCTGGGGCATGCTGTACCGGGAGATACGGACCCGCGAACGCCTGCAGAGGGACGTGGAAACGGACGTGCACGCCTTCGGCCCCCCACGCGCGGACGTCGGCCCGGCCAACATGCCCGCCTACGCACACGCGTTCCAGTGCCCGCCCGGAGCCCCCATGACCCGCAACGCCTCGGAGCGGGTCGTTTACCTCTAACGCCTAGTCACATTTCAAACTGCCAGCTGAACGTGCATACTCCGCGACGGTCGCCCGGGAAGCTTCCGGCGACGTCGCAGCAGGGGCGGGGTCCCTGCGATTGTCACCAAGGGACGGAACATGCGCTTTGCCTTACGCACACTGCTGGCGGCTGCGCTGCTGTCGGGCAGCTTCGCCTGCCTGGCCCAGACGGCCACCGGCACGCTGGTCATGGAAGTGGACAAGCTGCAATCGGAAGTACCGCTCAGCAAGGAACTGCAGGAACTGATCCGCACCGGCGGCGTGGACTGGGGCATCAAGGGCAACGAACTGGTGCTCACCGTCGTCGATACCCGGTACCTCGACTTCGACTACGGCTTCACCACCCGCTATGGGTACCGCCACGCGTTGCAGCTGCCGGTGGGCACCTACCGGATCACCGCCGTGAGCCGGGAACCCCGCCGCAGCTACAGCGAACAGCGGCTGCTGGACCGGGCGACCTTCGTAAACCGCAACGTGGCGTCTTTCACGATCGAAGCCGGCAAGACCGTCACCGTGCGGGTGGGGCCCGTGATCATGGATGAGGACGCCCTCAACCCGGCGGTATTCATCCCCACCCTGTTCGCCAGCGTGTCCAGCGCGGACGGCGGCGCACCGGGCGGCGCAGCGCCCCGGCGTAAAGCAGTCACCCTGCGCGACAACAGTTCCACCGCCTGGCCGGATTACCGCGGCCCCATCAAGTTCATTCCACGCTGACCAAGGACGACATATGCGTTTTGCCATCCGTTTTGCATTGGCTTCGGTGCTGCTGCTGGGCAGCTTCACCAGCTCGGCCGAATCCGAAACCGGTACCGGTACGCTGGTACTGGATCTCAAGCCGTTCCGTTCCGAAGTGGCGCTCAAGCCCAAGATCGAATCGCAGCTCAAGACCGGCGGCATCGAGTGGGGGCTGCGTGATGGGCAGATGGTGGTCACCCTGCTCAACAAGCGCTTCGTCGATTTCGATGTGAACTACATGACCCGTTACGGCAGCACCCAGACGCTGCAGCTGCCCGCCGGCACCTACCGCCTGACCACGGTCGGGTTCGAACCGCACACCGGTTTCAGCGTGGAGAAAGTGCTGGCCAAGGGTGCTTACGTGAACCCGGACGTCCTGTCATTCACGGTGGAGGCCGGCAAGACCACCACGATGACCATGGAGCCGCTGATCGTCGACGAAGAGCGCACGCTGTTCGCCACCTTCTTCACTCCTACGCTGTTCACCACCGTGGCGGTGGAAGGCAGCGCCGACACCACGGCAGCGCCCGCCGAGCCGGTGGCGCTCAACGTGCGCGACGAGCGCTCCATCTCGTGGCCCGATTACAAGGGGCCGCTGAAGTTCGTCGCCAAGTAACGAAAAAAAGGCCCCGGGAAACCGGGGCCTTCTGTTTGGATCACATCGCCACTCAACCCTTGGCGAATGCCAGCCGGCCTTCGGCCGCATCCACCTGGATCACATCGCCGCCGACGAAGTCGCCGGACAGGATCTTCTGCGCCAGCGGGTTTTCCAGCTGCGCCTGGATCGCGCGCTTGAGCGGACGGGCACCGTAGATCGGATCGAAGCCGACGTTGCCCAGCAGCTCGAACGCCGCATCGCTGACCTCGATGCGCAGGCCGCGTTCGGCCAGCCGCTTTTCCAGGCCCTGCATCTGGATGCGGGCGATCTGCTTGATCTGCACCTTGTCCAGCGGGTGGAACACCACGATGTCGTCCAGCCGGTTGATGAACTCCGGGCGGAAGTGCGCCTGCACCACGCCCATCACCGCCGCCTTCATCTGCGTGTAGGCCTCCGGGCTGTCATCGCTGGACATGTCCTGGATCTGGTGCGAGCCCAGATTGGAGGTCATCACGATGACGGTGTTGCGGAAGTCCACGGTGCGGCCCTGGCCATCGGTGAGGCGGCCATCGTCCAGCACCTGCAGCAGGATGTTGAACACATCGGTGTGCGCCTTTTCCACTTCGTCGAGCAGGATCAGCGAGTACGGGCGGCGACGCACGGCCTCGGTGAGGTAACCGCCCTCTTCGTAGCCCACGTAACCCGGGGGCGCACCGATCAGGCGCGCCACGCTGTGCTTTTCCATGAACTCGCTCATGTCGATGCGGATCATGGCGTCGCTGCTGTCGAACAGGAACTCGGCCAGCGACTTGCACAGCTCGGTCTTGCCCACGCCGGTCGGGCCCAGGAACAGGAACGAGCCGCTCGGCCGGTTCGGGTCGGACAGGCCGGCACGCGAACGGCGCACCGCATCGGAGACGACCTTGATCGCCTCTTCCTGACCCACCACCCGCTCATGCAGCACGTCCTCCATGCGCAGCAGCTTGTCGCGCTCGCCTTCCAGCATGCGGTTGACCGGAATCCCGGTCCAACGCGACACGACTTCGGCGATTTCTTCGGCGGTGACCCGGTCCTGGACCAGCTTGAACTCGGTGTTTTCCGCTTCCTGCGCCGCGTGCAGCTGCTTTTCCAGCTGCGGCAGCTGGCCGTACTGCAGTTCGCTCATGCGACCGAAATCCTGGCGCCGCTGCGCCGCTTCCAGTTCCAGCTTCACCTGTTCGATCTGCTCCTTGATCTTGGTGGTGCCCTGCAGCGCCGCCTTCTCCGACTTCCAGATCTCGTCCAGGTCGGAGAACTCGCGCTCCAGCGCATCGATCTCGGTTTCCAGGTCGGCCAGGCGCTGGCGCGAGGCGTCGTCCTTTTCCTTCTTCAGCATCTCGCGCTGGATTTTCAGCTGGATCAGGCGCCGTTCCAGGCGATCCAGTTCTTCCGGCTTGGAGTCGATCTCCATGCGGATGCGCGAGGCCGCCTCGTCCATCAGGTCGATGGCCTTGTCCGGCAGCTGGCGGTCGGCGATATAACGGTGCGACAGCGTGGCCGCAGCCACGATCGCCGGGTCGGTGATCTCCACGCCGTGGTGCACAGCATACTTTTCCTTCAGCCCGCGCAGGATCGCGATGGTGTCTTCCACGCTGGGCTCGCCCACGAACACCTTCTGGAAGCGGCGCTCCAGTGCGGCATCCTTCTCGATGTACTTGCGGTACTCGTCCAGGGTGGTGGCACCCACGCAGTGCAGCTCGCCACGCGCCAGCGCCGGCTTGAGCATGTTGCCCGCGTCCATCGCGCCATCGGCCTTGCCCGCGCCGACCATGGTGTGCAGTTCGTCGATGAACAGGATGATCTGGCCTTCGCTCTTGGCCAGGTCATTCAGCACGCCCTTCAGGCGCTCTTCGAACTCACCGCGGAACTTGGCACCGGCGATCAGCGCGCCCATGTCCAGCGACAGCACGCGCTTGCCGCGCAGGCCCTCGGGCACTTCGTCGTTGATGATGCGCTGGGCCAGCCCTTCCACGATGGCGGTCTTGCCCACGCCCGGTTCGCCGATCAGCACCGGGTTGTTCTTGGTGCGGCGCTGCAGGACCTGGATGGTGCGGCGGATTTCCTCGTCGCGCCCGATCACCGGGTCCAGCTTGCCGCTCTCGGCACGCGCGGTCAGGTCGATGGTGTACTTCTCCAACGCCTGGCGCTGTTCTTCGGCATTTTCCGACTGCACGCTTTCGCCGCCACGAATCTTGTCGATGGCCGCGTCGATCTTGTTTTTGTCGGCACCGGCAGCGCGCAGCGCCATGCCCAGCGTGCCGCCATCGTCGAGCGCGGCCAGCACGAACCACTCGCTGGCGATGAACGCATCGCCATGCTCCTGGGCCAGTTTGTCGGTCTTGTTGAGCAGCCGGTTCAGGTCGTTGCCGATCGACAGGTTGCCTTCCTGCCCGGAGACCTTCGGCAGGGCGTCCAGCGCCTCGGTCAACCGCTCGCGCAGCACCGGCACATTGACCCCCGCCTGGGCCAGCAGCGGGCGCGTGCTGCCGCCCTGCTGGTCGAGCAGCGCAGTGAGCACGTGCACCGGTTCGATGATGTTGTGGTCGCGGCCCACGGCCAGCGACTGTGCGTCCGCCAGCGCCTGCTGGAAACGCGAGGTGAGCTTGTCCATCCGCATGGGGGTGTCCTCGATATGTTGCCGCTGGCCGAGCCAGCACTATCTGACAGATGCGGTTATGCAGGCGTGTTTCAAGGGGGGATGAGAACGCATTCAGGCCCCGGACGACGTGGCAGCGACATCCCCATCACGCGTGCTTGGCGGCGCGGGCGGGAGGCTGGGCGCTCCTGTCGCGGAGCGTGCGCATGCATTACGAGCTGTACTACTGGACCGGCATCCAGGGCCGGGGTGAGTTCATCCGGCTGGCGCTGGAAGATGCTGGCGCCTCCTATACGGACATGGCGCGGGTGCACGGCGACGAGGTGATGCAGCCGTTCCTGGACGGCAAGGCCGAGGGGTTGCGCCCGTTCGCGCCGCCGTTCCTGGTCAGTGGGCGGCAGGTGATCGCGCAGGTGGGCACGATCCTCGATCATCTGGGGCCGGAGCTGGGGCTGGTACCCGAAGCCGCCTCACGCCGGGTGCAGGCGTTGCAGCTGCAGCTGACCATCGCCGACCTGGTCGCGGAGATCCACGACACCCACCACCCGATTGCGGCCTCGCAGTATTACGAGGATCAGAAAAAGGAAGCGAAGGCCCGCGCGGCGTCGATGCGGGGAGAGCGGCTGCCGAAGTTCCTCGGCTGGTTCGAAAGCGTGCTGGAGGCCAATGGCGGCCTGCACCCGCTGCGCGAGCACTCGTACGTGGACCTGTCGCTGTTCCAGCTGCTGAGCGGGCTGGACTACATGTTCCCGCGCCGCATGCAGGCACTGCGGCCGTCGCTGCCGCTGTTGCATGCACTGAAGGACCGGGTGGAACGGCGACCGAACATCGCCGCATACCTGGCCTCGGAACGCCGGTTGGCGTTCAACACCAACGGCATTTTCCGGCATTACCCGGAGTTGGATGGCGAGGATTGAGGTCCGGTCACGACCAACGGTCGTGACCTACCGGGGCTCGACGGGTGGTGACCCACCGGTAGATCACGACCGTTGGTCGTGATTGCCTTTCTGCAGCGACAACAGGCCCAGCAGCGCCGCCAGCGCCACATACGCGCCCGCGAACTGCCACATGATCTGTTCCGGCAAGCCTTCCAGCGTCCACGGCAGGTAGATCCCACCGCGCGGATCGACCGAGTGGATCAGCCCGAACAGGGTCAACGCTGCGGCCACCAGCAGGATCCCGGAAGAGCGCAGCAGCCTGCCGTCGATCATCGCCACCACCGCGGCAATCCACAGCATCGAGGTGATGATGAAGCCATTGCCCAGGGTGAAGATCACCGCCAGCTCCGGCAGCCCATGCCCGTCGAGCGTGGTGGTCATCGCCACCAGCTGCTCCGGCGGGATCCAGCCCGGCGCCTTGATCGCCAGCAGGTAGGCCACCGACGGCAGGAACCCCAGCACCATCGCACCGGCATGCTCGCGCGGGGTGGCCTGGAACGCCTGGGTGGTGATGTCGATGGCCACGTACACGATGATCGGCGCCAGCACCGCCAGCGGCAGCCACTGCACCAACCCGGAAATCACCCCCAGCATGCCGCCGATGCCCACGAACAGGCCGGTCAGCAGCGTGTAGCCGCTGCGCGCGCCCATGTGCTTGTACGCCGGCTGGCCGATGTACGGCGTGGTCTGCGCCACGCCACCGCACAGGCCGGCCACCAGCGTGGCCACCGCCTCCACCAGAAGGATGTCGCGGGTGCGGTAGTCATCGCCGGCCGCACGTGCGCTTTCGGAGACGTTGATGCCGCCCACCACCATCAGCAGGCCGAACGGCAGCAGCAGCGGCAGGTAAGTGATCGCCGTGGGCAGGCCATCGATGAAGCCCAGCGTCGGCCACGGCAGCACCATCTGCAGCGGGGTCCACTCGGGCACCTTGAAGCCCGGTGCACCCAGCCCGGCCAGGCCGAGCCCGTAATACAGCACCGTGCCGAACACGAACGCCACCAGCACGCCCGGCGCGCGGATCGGCAGCTTGCGCTTGGCCACCAGCACGTACAGCAGCAGGCCCAGCGTGACGAAGCCGACCACCGGCGAGCGCAGCGTTTCCAGCAGCGGCAGGAAACCCATCAGCACGATCGCGATGCCGGCGATGGAGCCCAGCAGCGAAGCGCGTGGCAGCGCGCGGGTTACCGCCTCGCCGAAGAAGGACAGCACGGTCTTGAGCACGCCCATGATCACCAGTGAGGCCATGCCCAGCTGCCAGGTGGCAATGGCCGCATCGTGCGGAGCCAGCCCCTGCGCCTTGAAGGCCAGGAACGCCGGGCCCAGCACGAGCAGCGCCATGCCGATGCTGGTCGGCGCATCCAGGCCGAGCGGCATCGCGGTGACGTCATCGCGGCCGGTGCGCGCGGCCAGCCGCCGCGCCATCCAGGTGTAGAGCACGTTGCCGACCAACACGCCGAAGGCGGTGCCGGGGAACATGCGCCCGAACACCACGTCGGCAGGGAACTGGAAGATGCCGACCAGCGCCATCGCGATGAAGCCCAGGATCGACAGGTTGTCGACCACCAGGCCGAAGAAGCCATTGAGATCGCCGGCGACGAACCAGCGGGGGCGTCCGGAGACAGGAGCGGATGCAGGCATGCGAGCGGGCACGGGGTGGGGGGTACCCGATGGTAGGCGTTCATTGCGCCCGGGGACAGACGCATGCGTGGAACACCGGGGCACGCCCCGTACCGACCAACGGTCGGTACCTACCGGCGGGGCGACCGCCATGTGCCCGTACCGACCAACGGTCGGTACCTACCGGCGGGGCGACCGCCGTTGGCCGGTAGGTCACGACCGTTGGTCGTGACGTTCGTCAGACACCCTTACGGCTTGTTGAGGAAATTGTTGGCCAGCAGGTCGCGCACGTCCCCTACCCGCCCGTGCAGCAGCGCCTTGGCCGCGTACAACGCGGTGCCGGCCACCTGCTTGACCTCCGCCTGCGCCGGCATCACCAGCTCGGTGGGGCTGGTATGTACGTCCAGCAGCGCCGGGCCGGGGTGGGCCAGCACGTCCTGCACCGCCTGCTCCAGGTCTTCGCTGCGGGTCACGGTGCGACCGTAGAAGCCGATCACCTCGGCCAGGCGGCCGAAGTCGGGGTTTTTCAGATCGGTGTAGTTGTCCAGCAGGCCCTGCACCTTCTGCTCAAGCTCGACGAAGTTCAACGAGCTGTTGTTGTACACCACCACCTTGATCGGCAGGTTCTCCTGCACCGCGGTCAGCAGGTCGCCCAGCAGCATGGCCAGGCCGCCGTCGCCGGACAGCGAGATCACCTGCCGTCCCGGGAACGCCTTCTGCAGGCCAAGCGCCTGCGGCATGGCATTGGCCATCGTGCCGTGCAGCAGGCTGGTCAGGGTGCGCCGGCGTCCGTTGGCGCGCGTGTGGCGCAGCACCCACACCATCGGCGAGCCGCAGTCGGCGGTGAACAGCGCATCCTCGCTGGCATGCCGGTCGACCAGCGCGGTGAGGTGCTGCGGGTGGATCAGGCTGCCCTCGCCTGGATGCTCCTCCTTCGCCCGGGTCGCCAGCGCTTTCTCGCGGTGCTCGATGCATTCGTCCAGGAAACTGCGGTCCTCACGCTCGGACAGCAGCGGCAGCAGCGCTTCCAGGGTCGGTCCGATGTCCCCCACCACGCCCAGCTGCACCGGGTGGCGCCGACCGAGATGGCTGCCGTCGCGGTCCACCTGGATCAGGGTGGCCTTGTCCGGGTAGAACTGGCCCCAGGCGAAGTCCGCACCGAGCAGCAGCAGCGTGTCGCATGCCATCAGCGTGTGATAGCCCGACTCGATCCCGAAGATGCCGGTCATCCCCATGCTGTACGGATTGTCGTACTCCACGAAATCCTTGGCGCGCGAGGTGTGCGCGATCGGCGCCTTCAGCCGCGCGCCCAGCGCCACCAGTGCGTCATGGGCGTGTTCGCAGCCGGCGCCGGCGTAGATGCCCACGCGCTTGCCCTCGCCGATCAGCGCCGCAATGCGCTGCAGTTCGTCGTCGCTGGGGCGCAGCACCGGCTGGGCATGGTGCACCGAGAACGGCACGTCGTCCTTCACCTCGGCTTCGGCGATATCGGCCGGCAAGATCACCACCGCCACCCCGCGCCGGCTGATCGCCGCCTGGCAGGCCAGCGCCACCACCCGGCGCGCCTGCTGCGGGTTGTAGATCTGCTCGCAGAACACGCTGCAGCTGGCATACACCGCCTTGAAGTCCACTTCCTGCGGGAACTCCATACCCAGCTCGGTGGTAACCACCTGGCTGGCGATCAGCACCAGCGGGGCGCGGTTGCGGTTGGCCTCGAAGATGCCATTGATGAAATGCAGCCCGCCCGGGCCGCAGGAGCCGGCGCAGGCGGTGAGCTGGCCACTGATCAGCGAGTCGGCACCGGCCGCGAACGCCGCGGTCTCTTCATGGCGCACGTGCACCCAATCGATGTCGCTACGATGGATCGCATCGGTGACATGGTTGAGGGTGTCGCCGACGATCCCGTAACAGTGCCGCACACCGGCGGCCTGCAGGGTATCGACGACGATTTCGGCAACGCGCTTGCTCATGGCGGCACTTCCACGCTCTGGGGGAAGTGCCAGCCTAGACCCGCGCAGGTGACATCAGCGTGCGAATGCACGCCGATTCATACCAAGGTAGGTACCGACCGTTGGTCGGTACGCGGTCAGAACGACACTTCCACCGCCTGCTGCGACCACAGCACCGACTGGTGCTTCGTCGCCTGCTTCCATGCCAGGCGGATCGCTTCGATGTCCGCACGGCGCTGCGGAGTATTTTCGTGCAGCACCACCAGCACCTTGGTACGCAGGCGGTTGGGCTCCTTGGCGCCGCGGAACAGCCACTGGCCGTAGGCATCGAACACGGTCAGGCCATCCGGGAAGCGCGGGGTGACCTGCTTGTCCAGGAAGTCGCGCCACTGCGCCTCGCTGATCGCATCGGTCTGCTTGCGGTCGGAGGCACCGCTCTCCTCGCCCACGCCGAAGTACAGCTCGCTGCGCACCCAGTTGGTCGCCGCATCCGGGCGGGCGGCGTCGCCCTGGAGGGTGGCGGTGGCCGATTCGGGGGTGCGCGGGGTCGGGGTAGCGGTGGCGCAGCCGCCGAGGGCGAGGAAGGCGGCCAGCAGGAGGGGGGAAAGCTTCATGGTGCGGGGGCTCCGGGTGTTGCGAGGGTTCCGTGGGACACGCATGGCGTGTCGCTACGTGATGGACATAGTCCGGGATCGATGCTGATCACGTCCGGTTATCTGCTGATAGCCGTCCGTACTGGGACTTGCATCACAGGTGGGGTTCACGCCAAGATAATATATCGCTTCATCCGGATGGAACAATAGTTTCATCTGGGACCAGCCGGGCAGCGCCCGGCACCACCCTCCCCCGTTTTGCTGCTGGAGCCCGCATGTCCCGTCCGTCCGCGTCGCGCCTTGGCCTCGCCATTGCCCTGGTCCTGTCCTCTCCCCTGCTGGCCCAGGACCTCCATGCGCAGGATGCGCCCGCCTCCGCCACCACGCTGGACACGGTGATCGTCACCGGCACCCGCGCCATCGACCGCACCGTGCTCGAATCGACCTCGCCGGTGGATGTGCTCACCGCCGAGGACATCCGCCGCGCCGGCGTGGTCAATGGGGAGCTGGGCAGCGCGCTGCAGGCGCTGCTGCCCTCGTTCAACTTCCCGCGCCAGTCCAACTCCGGCGGTGCCGACCACGTGCGCGCCGCCCAGCTGCGCGGGCTGTCGCCCGATCAGGTGCTGGTGCTGGTGAACGGCAAGCGCCGCCACACGAGCGCGCTGGTGAACACCGACAGCAAGATCGGCAAGGGCACCACCCCGGTGGACTTCAACTCCATCCCGGTCAGCGCCATCAAGCGCATCGAAGTCCTGCGCGACGGCGCCGGTGCGCTCTACGGCTCGGATGCGGTGGCCGGCGTGATCAACGTGATCCTGGATGACGCCCCGGAAGGCGGCGCCATCGAAGCCAGCTTCGGTGCCAACCACACCAACCTCAAGCCGATCGACCGCACGCTCACCGATGGCCAGACCAGCTTCGCCAGCGCCAAGGTCGGCACCGCGCTGGGCGAAGACGGCGGCTTCCTGCGCGTGGGCCTGGAGCTGAAGAACCGCGAAGGCACCAACCGCGCCGGCTTCGACCAGATTCCGCCGTGGGACCAGACCGATACGAACCTGGCCCTGCAGGGCCAGCGCAACTACGTGCTCGGTGATGGCAAGACCAAGGACCTCAACGCCTGGATCAACACCGAACTGCCGTTCGGTGAAACCTCGAAGTTCTATTTCTTCAGCACCTTCAACCAGCGCGAAAGCGAAGGCGCCAACTACTTCCGTTACCCCGACAGCGACGCCAACTGGACCGAGCTGTACCCCAACGGCTACCGCCCAATTTCCGAAGGCGAGAACCGCGACGTGCAGGCCGTGGCCGGGGCCAAGGGCCAGTGGGGCGAGTGGAACTACGACGCCAGCCTGGATTACGGCTTCAATGACTTCACTTACCGCCTGCGCAACTCGCTCAACGCCTCGCTGGGCCCGGACAGCCCGACCCGGTTCAAGACCGGCGATTACCGCAATGAACTGACCGTGGGCAACTTCGACCTCGGCCGGGTGTTCACCCAGGGCGACAACACCCACAGCCTCGGCCTGGGGCTGGAAGCGCGCCGCGACCACTTCCAGACCCGCCCCGGTGACCCCGCCAGCTACGCCGCCGGCCCCTACACCGACCGCCCGACCGGCTCGCAGGCCGGTGGTGGGCTGACCCCGCAGGACGCCACCTCGCTCAGCCGCGACGTGACCAGTGCGTATGCCAGCCTGTCCAGCCAATTCGGCGAACACTTCTCCAGCGACCTGGCCGCACGCTACGAGCACAGCGACGATTACGGCGGCGAGCTCACCGGCAAGCTGGGGCTGCGCTATGAGTTCACCCCGGCGTTCGCACTGCGTGGCGCGATCTCCAACAACTTCCGCGCGCCGTCGCTGGCGCAGATCGGCTATGAATCCACCTCCACCGGTTACAACGCCGCCGGCCAGCTCGTGCAGGGCCGCACGCTGTCGGTGAACAACCCGATCGCGCGCGGTCTGGGCGCTACCGACCTGAAGCCGGAAAAGTCGGTCAACACCAGCCTGGGCTTCACCAGCCGCATCGGCGATCACTTCGACCTGTCGCTGGACTTCTACCAGATCGATATCGATGACCGCATCGCGCTGTCGGAGAGCATCACCGGCGATGCGCTCACCGATTACGTGCAGCAGCAGTTCGGCGTGGCCGGGCTGCAGAGCGCCAACTTCTTCGTCAACGCCGCCGATACCCGCACGCGCGGCGCCGAGCTGGTGACCAACTGGCGGCAAGGGCTGGGCGATGGGGAACTGGTGCTGACCGGCACCTACGCCTACAACAAGACCACGTTGAAGAACGTGCTGGCCACGCCGGCGAGCCTGTTGGCGCTGGACCCGGACTACGTGCTGTTCGGCCTGGAAGAGACCAACACCCTGACCGATGCCACGCCGCGCACGCGGGCGCAGCTGGCGGCGACCTGGGCCAATGACCGCTGGACGTTGAGCAGCCGCCTGAGTCGTTACGGCAGCGTGACCCGGGTGTTCAACTTCGGCGATGGGTATGTGCCGCGGCAGACCTATGGCGCCGAGTGGCAACTGGATGCCGAGGTGGAGTACCGGATCACGCCGCAGTGGAGCGTGGCGCTGGGTGGGCAGAACCTGACCGACAATTATTCGGATCTGTCCAACGAGGACATCTATTACTTCGGCAACCTGCCGTATGACGTGCTGTCGCCGATTGGCAGCAATGGTGCCTATTATTACGGGCGCGTTCGTTACACGTTCTGATCATTGCTACCGCCAGGCAGGGCCTGGCGCTGCCGGGCGCGTTTGAATGGAAGCGTGATCGTCTACTGGACGATCACGCTTCCGGTGGCATGTTGGCAACATGGCCAACGACTACCCCCTCCGTCCGCCGCCACCACTGCTGGACAATGCGTGCGCGCTGTTCCTGGACGTGGATGGCACCCTCATTGAATTTGCCGACGACCCCGAGGCCGTCACCCTGCTGCCCGAGGTGCGCGAGGCCATCGGCCGCATCAGCGACCGGCTCGACGGTGCGGTTGCCCTGATCAGCGGGCGACCGCTGGCCCAGCTGGACCGCCTGTTCGCGCCGCTGCACCTGCCCGCCGCTGGCCTGCACGGCCACCAGGTGCGTGGCCTCGGCGGTGCCACCCACGCCGTTGACGGTCGCACCGGCAGCGCCACTGACAGCGACACCAGCGAATGGCTGCACGCCGTGCACCAGCAGGCCATGCGATTCGCGCATGGCCATCCCGGCGTGCTGGTCGAAGACAAGGGCCGCAGCCTGGCCCTGCATTGGCGTGGCGCGCCGCATGCCGCCAACGAAGTGCGTGCGTTCGCCGAACGCCACATCGGCGGCAACACCGGGTACCGGCTGCAGCCCGGCGACCACGTGGTGGAATTCATTCCCGAAGGCAGCGACAAGGGCCGCGCGATCCGCCAGCTCATGCAGCAACTGCCTTTCCGCGGCCGCATTCCCGTGTTCCTGGGCGACGACCTGACCGACGAGTACGGCTTCGATGCCGCCAACACCCTGCATGGCTGGAGCGTGCTGGTGGGCGAACGCGAGCCCAGTGCCGCGGTCTTCGCCCTGCCCCGTGTGCGCGACGTACACCGCTGGCTGCAGGAAAACGCTGACTGATGTACCCAGAGACCCCCACCCATGACTGATTCCAACCTGGACCTTGGCGTGGTCGGCAACGGCAGCTTCGGCGCGTTGATCGACCGCCACGCCCGCGTCGTGTGGAGCTGCCTGCCCACCTTCGACGGCGACCCCACCTTCTGCGCACTGCTGCAGCCCAACCAGCAGGTCGGTGGCGATTTCGCCATCGAACTGGAAGACATGGTCAGCAGCGAACAGAGCTACCTGACCAACACCGCCATCCTGCGCACCGTACTGCACGACAAGCACGGCGGCTCGCTGGAAATCATCGATTTCGCCCCGCGCTGGCGCCAGAACGACCGTTTCTACCGGCCGGTCAGCCTGATCCGCCAGGTGCGCCCGCTGGGCGGCAACCCACGCATCATCGTGCGCGCCCGCCCGCTGGCGGACTGGGGCGCGCGCGTGCCCGAGGCCACCTGGGGCAGCAACCACATCCGCTGGGTGCTGCCCGACCACGTCCTGCGCCTGACCACCGACGTGCCGCTGCGCTTCGTGCGCGATGAGCTGCCGTTCGTACTCAGCCACCCCGTGCACCTGGTGCTGGGCGTGGACGAATCGCTGAACCGCTCGCTCAGCGGCTATGTGCAGGAATCCTTCCAGCGCACGCGCGATTACTGGCGCGAATGGGTGCGCTACCTGTCCATTCCGCTCGAATGGCAGGACGCGGTGATCCGCAGTGCGATCACCCTGAAGCTGTGCCAGTACGAAGACAGTGGCGCCATCATCGCCGCCATGACCACCTCCATTCCCGAGGCGCCGGGCAGCATCCGCAACTGGGATTACCGCTACTGCTGGCTGCGCGATGCCGCCTTCGTGGTGCGCGCGCTCAACCGCCTCGGTGCTACCCGCACGATGGAACAGTTCCTGGGCTACATCTTCAATCTCGCCACCGGCGATGGCAGCCTGCAGCCGCTGTACGGCATCGGCTTCGAGGCCAAGCTGGAAGAAAGCGAAGTGGCCTCCCTCGATGGCTACCGTGGCATGGGGCCGGTGCGGCGCGGCAACCTGGCCTGGGTGCAGCGCCAGCACGATGTGTATGGCAGCGTGGTACTGGCCTCCACCCAGCTGTTCTTCGACCGCCGCCTGCAGGACCCCGGCGACGCCCACACCTTCGCGCGGCTGGAACCGCTGGGCGAACAGGCCTTCGCCCTGCACGACGTGCCCGACGCCGGCCTGTGGGAGTTCCGCGGCCGCACCGAAGTGCATACCTACACCAGCGCGATGTGCTGGGCCGCCTGCGACCGCCTGTGCAAGATCGCCGTGCGCCTGAAGCTGGACCACCGCGCCGAGTACTGGCGCGACCGCGCCAACACCATCCACGCGCGCATCCTGCGCGAGTCCTGGAGTGACGAGCTGGGCCACTTCACCGACACCTACGGCGGCCACCGCCTGGATGCCTCGCTGCTGCTGCTGGCCGACATCGGCTTCATCGCCGCCGACGATGCGCGTTTCGTCGCCAC
The DNA here is from genome assembly GCF_034044835.1 of Stenotrophomonas sp. CFBP8994. NCBI lineage: Bacteria > Pseudomonadati > Pseudomonadota > Gammaproteobacteria > Lysobacterales > Lysobacteraceae > Stenotrophomonas > Stenotrophomonas sp. CFBP8994. The sequence goes on from NZ_JAXCWT010000001.1 coordinate 939,158, forward strand.
CGTCGAGGCCATCGGCCGTGACCTCAAGCACGGCAACGCGCTGTACCGCTACGTGGCGCCGGATGATTTCGGCGAGCCGGAAACCAGCTTCACCATCTGCACGTTCTGGTACATCGACGCATTGGCCGCCATCGGCCGCCTCGACGAAGCGCGCGAGATGTTTGAAATGCTGCTCGAGCGCCGCAACCACCTGGGCCTGCTCTCCGAAGACCTGGCCTTCGACAATGGCGAGGCCTGGGGCAACTTCCCGCAGACCTATTCGCACGTGGGCCTGGTCACCGCCGCCATGCGACTCTCGCGCAGCTGGCAGGAGGCCTCATGAGCCGCCTTGTCGTGGTCTCCAACCGCGTGGCCGCGCCCGGCGTGGCCGCCCCGGGTGGGCTTGCGGTGGGACTGCTGGCCGCGTTGAAGGAACGCGGTGGGCTGTGGTTCGGCTGGAGCGGCAAATCCGTGCGCGATGACAGCGGCGAGCTGCACGAGCAGACCGAGGGTGACATCCGCTACGTCACCATGGACCTGAACAAGCGCGACGTCGACGGCTACTACAACGGCTTCGCCAACCGCACCCTGTGGCCGCTGCTGCACTTCCGGCTGGACCTGGTGGACTATGACCGCGCCACCCGCGAAACCTACCGCCGGGTCAACGCGCTGTTCGCCGAAAAGCTGGCGCCGCTGCTGCGCGAAGACGACATCGTGTGGATCCACGATTACCACCTGATCCCGCTGGCCTCGCTGCTGCGCGAACGTGGCATCGGCTGCCGCATCGGCTTCTTCCTGCACGTGCCGATGCCCTCGGCCGACCTGCTGCAGGCCATGCCCGACCACCTGCGGCTGTTCTCCAGCCTGTACGCGTACGACCTGGTCGGCTTCCAGACCCAGCGCGACGCCGACCGCTTCCAGTCCTACGTGCGCCTGTTCGCCGGCGGCAAGGTGCTGCCCGATGGCATGCTGGAAGCCCCCGGCGGGCGCCGTTTCCGCGCCGCCGCGTTCCCGATCGGCATCGATACCGCGCACATCGAACGCCAGGCCAAGGCCGGTGCCAACAAGCCGGCCGTGCGCGACCTGCGCAACAGCCTGCGCGACCGCCAGCTGGCGATCGGCGTGGACCGGCTGGACTACTCCAAGGGCCTGCCCGAACGCTTCCAGGGTTTCGAGCGCTACCTGCAGCGCCACCCCGACCAGCGTGGCAGCCTCACCTACCTGCAGATCGCCCCGGTATCGCGCGGCGATGTCACCGAGTACCGGCAGCTGCGCAGCCAGCTGGAACAGATCGCCGGCCACATCAACGGCGGCTTTGCCGAACCGGACTGGACCCCGCTGCGCTACGTGAACCAGAATTTCGCGCATGCCACGCTCACCGGCTTCTACCGCGCCGCTGCCGTCGGCCTGGTCACTCCGCTGCGCGATGGAATGAACCTGGTGGCCAAGGAATACGTGGCCTCGCAGGACCCGGAAAACCCCGGTGTGCTGGTGCTGTCGCTGCTGGCCGGCGCGGCCGACGAAATGAAGCAGGCGTTGCTGGTGAATCCGCACGACCTGGATGGCGTGGCCGATGCCATCGCCACCGCCGCCACCATGCCGCTGCGCAAACGCATGGAGCGCTGGCAGGCGATGATGGATCACCTGCGCACCCATGACATCAACCACTGGCGCCAGAGCTATCTGGAGGCACTGGAAAACGGCTGATTACGACATGTTGTCGGGCCAGAAAGCTGTCGCTTCTGGCCTGAACTCGCCCCCGCCATGCGCATCATCCGCTGTGATGCGCTCGTTTTAGGAGTGTGTCGCTTTCTGCACTCCCCGCCGTGGCAATCCCGATAGCCGCAGCGTGCCATTTCGATAGGCCTCCTAAATCGTCGGAAACTACGACCGATTCGCAACCTGGAACCCGCGCAACTTTCATTTTTCATTGACAGGCCGTTCCGACATTGACTCCCGCAACGCCCGTGCATGCCGCAGGGGCTGGAACCGGGAATCGGATTGATGTCACTGCTGGATCGCTTCATCGAAGACACCGCCCTGCACATGGGCCTTGGTCACCGCGCGCGCAACCTGGTGGACGTGCTGGTCGATTACATCCGCGGCCTGCCGGGCGGCATCCATGGCCTGCGCCGTCGTTTCGATGCCGTGGGCCTGGGCAGCCGTTTTCCCGGTGATGAACGGCCTTCGCGGCTGTTGGCCAGCCAGCTGGAGTGCGTGATCGGCCGCGAAGAGCTGGCCGTGCTGGCGCGGCGGGCCGCCTTCCCCACCGGCATGTTCGCGGTGGTGGCCTCCGACCTGCTGCCAGGCCTGCTGGATGTCCTGGAGCAGGAAGCCCGCAGCGCGCAGGCGCCCCATCCCGTGAAACAGGCGGCGCCGCGCAGCCCCGCCCTGCGCCTGGTACGGGGCACCGCCGCGCGCGGGCTGCTGTGGGTGATGGTAGCCGGCGTGCTGCTGTGCCTGACCGGCTGGATCCACCAGAAGACGCGGGTGAGTACCGGTGCCGCGCCGACCTATGCCGACCAGCAGCACCCGCCCCGGTTGTCGCTGGTGAACAGCGGCGGCGTGATCGACGTACGCGGCCGCCTGCCAGGCGAGGCCGACCGCCGCCGGGTATGGAGCGCACTGGTGGCCCAGTACGGCCAGGGCGGGGTCACCGGTGACATCCTGCGTGACCCACAGGCACAGGCCCCGCGCTGGCTGGACCGGCTGGTGACATTGGCCCCGGTGCTTCGCCATCCCGGGCTTTCGCTGTCATTTACCGGCGACGCGCTGCACGTGGACATGACCCGGCTGCCGGAAGGGGACCGGATCGCGGTGTCCAATACCCTGCGCCGCGCGTTTGGCCACCTGCAGGTGAGCGGGCTGTGGGACGCGGGCCGGATCGCGCTGGCGCAGCTGCCGGCCCAGCCCGAACCGCACGCGCTGGTGGCGGCATTGAACCAGGGCAAGGTCGGGTTCGAGCACAAGTCGCCGGTGCTGCGGGCCGACGGGCGCGACATGCTGCGGGCCAGTGCGCAGGCGATCCTGGCCGCCGGGCCCGGTGTGCGCCTCGAAGTGGGCGGGCATACCGACAGCCTGGGGGCTGCCGAAACCAACCTGCAGCTGAGCCAGCAACGCGCGGATGTGGTGGTGGCGGAACTGCAGGCGTTGGGGGTGCCGGCAAGCGCGCTGGAGCCGCGTGGTTATGGCGAAGAACATCCGGTGGCCGACAACCGGTTGGAAAGTGGGCGGGATCGTAATCGGCGGATTGAATACAGCGTTCTTCAGTGACACGCGCGTCCGCGCGCCTTCAATCGAGAAAGCGCGCCGCCTGCGCCGGTGTGGGCAGGAAACACTGCTCATGCCGGCCAAACCACCGGTACCGGTTACGCGCCAGCGCGCGATATGCACGATCGCGCCAACCGCGCGGCACCATCCTCAGCACGTGCGCGGCCTTCCACGCCCCGCCCAACCCGGCCAGCACCCGCACGATGGCATCGGTATCGCTCCACGCGCGCCCGTGCTCCACCAGCAGGAACGACAACGGATCATCCGGATCCAGCCCGTGCTGCTGCAACAACGCGCGTCCATGCGCCCCCTGCATCGCCGCGAAACGGTAGCGCCCCCGCTGATCAAACCGCAGCAGGAACCGCACCCAGCGGCTGCAAAGCGCGCAAACGCCATCAAACACGATCACCGCCCCGGAATCGGGGCTCACGGCGCCATCCACGCCAACGTCGCCATCCGCCCCGTCCGTCGATCCCGGCGATGCGAATAGAACCGCCCCGGCTCGGCAATCGTGCTCAGCTGCCCACCACTGATTTCGCCCGGGTCCACCCCGGCCGCCACCAGCCGCCGCCGCGCCAGCGCGTACAGATCCACCTTCCAATGCCCAGGGCGGGTGGCCACGAAGGCCTCCGCCGCCCCCGCATCCAGGTCCACGAACGCCGCGAAGACGTCCGCCCCGATCTCGTACTCGGCCGGCCCGGCCGCCGGCCCCAGCCACGCCTGCAACCCGCCCGGCGGCGTATGCATCGCCGCCACCGTGGCTTCCAGCATGCCGTCGGCCAAGCCACGCCAACCGGCATGGGCGGCCCCGATCTCGCGGCCATCGCGCGCGGCCAGCACCACCGGCAGGCAGTCGGCGGTCAGGATCGCCAGCACCACCCCGGGCACCGAGGTCACCGCCGCATCGGCGGTGGGTTCGGCGTCAATGCCGCTCTCCACCGGCGGCGCATCAAACCGCAGCACCCCCGTGCCATGCACCTGGCGCAGCCAGTGGGGTGCCGAGGGCAGGCCCAGCCCGGCCTGCAGCAGCGCGCGGTTGCGCGCCACCTGGTCCGGGTCGTCGCCGTCGGCGGCGGTGCGATTGCCCATGTTGAACTGGTCGAATGGCGCCTTCGAGCCGCCTGCGCCGTGGCGCAGGGTGGTCAGCGCATGCACCCCGGGCGCGGCCGCCCAGTCGGCGGCCAGCACCGGCAGCAGCGCGGCGTGCGGCGAATCAGGGGCCAAGGGCGCAGCCATCAGCGGCGACCGCGTTCCAGCTCGGTGAACCGCTTGGTGTCTTCACGCAGCGCGTCCAGCAGCGCCACCATGTCGGCCGGCAGCGGCGCGCTGTTGCGGATCGGCTCGCCGGTGATCGGGTGGGCGAACTCCAGCGTTTCAGCATGCAGCGCCTGGCGCTTGAAGCTGCGCAGCTGCGCGACCAGCGCGTCGGTGGCGCCCTTGGGCAGCTTCAGCGCGCCGCCGTACAGCGAATCGCCCACGATGGCGTGCTTGAGGTGCGCCATGTGCACGCGGATCTGGTGGGTACGCCCGGTTTCCAGGCGGCACTCCAGCGCGGTGTGGGCGCGGAAGCGTTCGCGAAGGCGGTAATGGGTCACCGCGTCCTTGCCGTCCTCGCGCACCGCCATGCGGATGCGGTCGCGCGGGTGGCGGTCGATCGGCGCATCGGCGGTACCGCCAGAGACCAGCGCGCCCACCACCACCGCCAGGTACTGGCGGTGCACGTTGCGCGCGGCCAGCTGCTCCACCAGCGCGGTCTGCGCCTGGATGGTGCGGGCCACCACCATCACGCCGCTGGTGTCCTTGTCCAGGCGGTGCACGATGCCCGCGCGCGGCAGCACCGACAGGCCCGGGTCGCGGAACAGCAGCGCGTTGACCAGGGTGCCGGTGGGGTTGCCCGCACCGGGGTGGACCACCAGGCCGACCGGCTTGTTGATCACATAAACGTGTTCATCCTCGTACAGGATGTCCAGCGGGATGTCCTCGGGCTCGGCGTGGGTCTGGGTGTCGAGCACGACATGCAGGCTGGCCACCTCTCCGCCGCGGACCGGGTCGCGCCCGCGCACGGGTTCGCCGTCCAGCAGCACGTCCCCGGACTTGATCCACTCGCTCAGCTTGGAGCGGGAGAATTCGGGGAACAGGTCGGCCAGCACGGCGTCAAAGCGCCGCCCGGCGGCGGTATCAGGCACGACGGCCTGACGGGTGGATTCGGTTTCAGAAGCGTTATCGGACATGGGGAGCACACCGCAGGAAGACAAATTGGGGGTCCCGGCGACCAGTTTCAGTCGCAGGACAGGCCACTAGGCTATCATCGACCCTTCGTATTCCAGCCGCGTCCCGCCCTGACCCCATGATCCGACGCTCTTCCCTGCTGTCCGCGCCCGTCCGCACCGCGGCCCTGATGCTGGTCCTGGCCCTCGTTTCCACCGGCTGCCACCGTGGCGCCAAGGGTGACAACCCGGAAGAAGGCCAGCCTGTCGAAACGATCTACGACAAGAGCCACGGCCTGATGCAGAAGGGCAACTGGAGTGGCGCCGAAGCCACCTTCCGCCGCCTGATCGCCCAGTACCCGTACGGCCCGTACACCGAGCAGGCGATGATCGAAACCGCCTACGCCCAGTACAAGGCCGGCAAGCATGATGACGCGGTGTCGAGCATCGACCGCTTCATCCGCACCTACCCGACCCACCGCAACATCGCCTACATGTACTACCTGCGTGGCCTGGCCAACAGCAACCGCAACACGGTGTTCCTGCGCCGCGTGTGGTCGCTGGACCCGAGCCGCCGCGACCTGTCCACCCCGCGCCAGGCCTACGCCGACTTCAACATCGTGGTCGAGCGTTACCCCAACAGCCGCTACGCTGCCGATGCACGCAGCCGCATGCTGGAGCTGCGCGACGTGTTCGCCCAGCATGAGCTGGACAACGCGCTGTACTACCTGCGCCGCGAGGCCTACGTCTCCGCCGCCGGCCGCGCCAACTACCTGCTGGATACCTACCCGCAGAGCGCGTTCCAGTACGACGCCGTGGCCGCCCTGGGCGAGGCCTACACCCACCTGGGCAACAAGACCCTGGCCGACGACGCCCGCCGCGTGCTGGAGCTGAACCAGCCCGAGCACCCGTGGCTGCAGGGCAACTGGCCGAAGTATCCGTGGATGATCCGCAAGCTGAACCCGTTCGCCGGCGAGAAGTCCGCCAGCACCGGCCAGCGCAACGCCACGATGAATCGCCGCTGATACCAGCGCGGTGCTGAAACAGAAAAAGGGTCCCTTGCGGGACCCTTTTTTGTTTTCGGGGTTGGGCGGTTAGAGCCCAGCTACGCCGCGGGTCGGCACCGGGGTTATCCGGCCATGGCAATCCTTCTCCGTGGACCAGGCACTGAGCGTCACCCGGGGTATCGACGGCGCGGAGGATGCGCCGTGATAGTCGCGCGCAGGGAGCGAGGGCTTCAGGATCGAACGCGGGCCCGCCTGCAGCGAAGGAAGCTGCGTGGGCATCACCTGGAATCGCCCGCGCTGTTCAACGGGCAGGCTTTCCTGGCGCCGGTTGAAGAGCGAGGTGATGTGCGTAGTGGCGGCCGGTGCCTGCCTGAGGCAGGCACCCATGTCGTCGTCCACGGGCCGCACGACGGCCGGTGCCTGCAGCGGCGGATGGTTACGGACTTGGCACGGCTCCGGCCGTGCGGCGAATGCCGTCGTCACCACGTTACGTGGGACATCGGCCGGACGCGTGCAGGGGGGTAAACAGATCATGGGGCAGCTCCTGGGGGAATCGCCCAGCATCACCCGCCCGCCCTGCCCGCGCTTCCGGGTTTCGCTCAGCCCTTGTAGCCGTTGCTGATCGGGTAGCGGCGTTCGCGGCCGAATGCGCGGCGCGACACCTTCGGGCCGGGTGCGGCCTGGTGGCGCTTCCACTCGCTGGTGCGTACCAGCCGCAGCACGCGGTCGACCACCTCGGCGGCGTAGCCGGCGGCGACGATCTCCTCGCGCGACTGCTCCTGGTCCACGTAGCGGTACAGAATGCCGTCCAGCACGTCGTAAGCCGGCAGCGAATCCTGATCGGTCTGGTTGGCGCGCAGCTCGGCCGACGGCGGCCGCGCGATCACCGCCGGCGGGATCACCGGCGCGCCGCCCACGGTGTTGCGCCACTTGGACAGGCCGAATACCTCGGTCTTGTACAGGTCCTTCAGCGGCGCGTAGCCACCGCACATGTCGCCGTAGATGGTGGCGTAGCCGACCGCGTACTCGCTCTTGTTGCCGGTGGTGAGCAGCAGGCCGCCGAATTTGTTGGACAGCGCCATCAGGATCACCCCGCGCGCGCGCGACTGCAGGTTCTCCTCGGTCACATCCGCCGGCTGGCCCTCGAACATCGGGCCGAGCGCGGTCATCAGGCCTTCGAACACCGGCTCGATCGATACTGCTTCCAGCTTCACGCCCAGCGCGCGGCACTGCTCGGCGGCCAGGTCGTTGGACATGTCGGCGGTATAGCGCGAGGGCAGCCGTACCGCAGTGACATTGTCCGCGCCCAGCGCGTCCACCGCCATCGCCAGCACCAGCGCCGAATCGATGCCGCCGGAAAGACCCAGCCACACCTTCTTGAAGCCGTTCTTGCCGCAGTAGTCGCGGATGCCGCGGGTCACCGCGCGCCAGGCCAGTGCATCCATGCTCTCGTCGCCGTCGTCCATCCACTCGCGCGGCAGGAAGCGGCGGCTTTCGGCGTCGTAGTCCACCACCAGCCACTGGTCGGTGAAGGCCGCTGCAGCCGGGTGCACGGTGCCATCGCCATCGGCCACGACCGAGGCGCCATCGAAGGTGAGCGCGTCCTGCCCGCCCACCATGTTGACGTACAGCAGCGCCGCGCCGGTTTCGCGGGTGCGCTCGGCCAGCAGCGCGTCGCGCTGGGCATGCTTGCCGCGTTCGTAGGGTGAAGCGTTGGGAATCACCACCAGTTCGGCGCCGCTGCGCACGGTGTCGGCCAGCGGTTCGGGGAACCACAGGTCCTCGCAGACCAGCACGCCCACCGGTACGCCCTTCAGCTCGAACACGCAGCTGCCGCCGTCCGGGTCCACATCGAAGTAGCGGCGCTCATCGAACACCGCATAGTTGGGCAGTTCGCGCTTGCGGTAGGTGTGCAGCACCTCGCCGTCGCGCAGCACGCTGGCCGCGTTGTAGACCACTGCCCCGGTGGCCTCGGGCCAGCCAACCACCGCGGTGATGCCGTGGGTGGATTCGGCGATCCGGCCCATTGCCACCTGGCAGTCGTACAGGAAGCGCGGGCGCAGCAGCAGGTCTTCGGGCGGGTAGCCGCTGATGGCCAGCTCGGGGAACACCACCAGCTCGGCGCCGAACTCATCGCGCGCCTCGGCGATCATCGCGATGATGTTGTCGGTGTTCTGCGCGACCGCGCCCACCGGAAAATCGAACTGGGCCATCGCGATGCGGATCGACGTCATGGGGTGAAGCCTGTGGTTGCGATGGCCCATTGTAGCGCTGGTGGTTCGGCGGACTGCAAAAGCAGAAAAGCCGCCCTTTGGGGCGGCTTTTCCTTTGCCGACTAACAGTCGGCACTACGCAGGGTTGGCCGGCGCGCTTATTTCACCAGCTTGGCGATGGCAGCGCCCAGGTCGCCCGGCGAGCGGACGGTGACCACACCGGCAGCTTCCATGGCGGCGAACTTGCCTTCAGCGGTGCCCTTGCCGCCCGATGCGATCGCACCGGCGTGGCCCATGCGCTTGCCGGCCGGAGCCGAAGCGCCCGCGATGAAGCCGACGACCGGCTTCTTCACGTGGTTCTTGATGTACTCCGCACCGGCTTCCTCGGCGTCGCCGCCGATTTCGCCGACCATGATGATGCCTTCGGTCTGCGGGTCTTCGTTGAACAGCTTGAGGCAGTCAACGAAGTTCAGGCCGTTGATCGGGTCGCCACCGATACCGATGCAGGTCGATTGGCCCAGGCCCACTTCGGTGGTCTGCTTGACCGCTTCATAGGTCAGGGTGCCCGAACGCGACACGATGCCGATCTTGCCCGGCTTGTGGATGTGGCCCGGCATGATGCCGATCTTGCACTCGCCCGGGGTGATCACGCCGGGGCAGTTCGGCCCGATCAGCACGGTGTCCGGATGCGAACGGGTCAGCACGTTCTTCACGCGCAGCATGTCCAGCACCGGAATGCCTTCGGTGATGCACACGATGACCTTGATGCCGGCAGCCGCAGCTTCCAGGATCGCATCAGCCGCGTACGGCGGCGGCACGTAGATCACCGACGCGTTGGCGCCAGTGGCCTGCACGGCGTCGGCAACGGTGTTGAAGACCGGCAGGTCGATGTGGGTGGTGCCGCCCTTGCCCGGGGTCACGCCGCCAACAACCTGGGTGCCGTACTCGATCATCTGAGTGGCGTGGAAGGTACCCTGCTGGCCGGTGAAGCCCTGCACGATCACCTTGGTGTTCTTATTGATCAAAACAGACATTGTTATTCCTTCGGTGTCGGATCAGGCGGCGTTCTTGACAGCTTCAACGACCTTCTTGGCACCGTCGTTGATGTTGTCGGCCGGGATGATGGCCATGCCGCTGTCGCGCAGCAGCTGCTTGCCTTCTTCCACGTTGGTGCCTTCCAGGCGCACCACGACCGGAACCTTGACGCCCACTTCCTTCACAGCGGCGATGATGCCTTCGGCAATCATGTCGCAGCGGACGATGCCGCCGAAGATGTTGACGAAGATGCCTTCGACCTTGTCCGAAGACAGGATCAGCTTGAACGCTTCAATGACGCGCTGCTTGTTCGCACCGCCGCCCACGTCCAGGAAGTTCGCCGGCTCGCCGCCGTTGAGCTTGATGACGTCCATGGTGGCCATGGCCAGGCCGGCGCCGTTGACCATGCAGCCGATGTTGCCGTCCATGGTGACGTAGTTGATGTCCAGCTCCGAAGCGGTCACTTCGGTTTCGTCTTCCTGGGTCTTGTCGCGCATGGCGACCAGGGCCTTCTGACGGAACGCGGCGTTGTCGTCGCTGTCGAACTTGCCGTCCAGCGCGTACAGGTTGCCGTCGTCCAGGATGGCCAGCGGGTTGATTTCAACCAGTGCCAGGTCCTTTTCGTTGAACAGCTTGTACAGGTTCACCATGATGCTGGCGAACTGGCCGGCCTGCTTGGCGGTCAGGCCGAGCTTGAAGCCGAAATCGCGGCCGTGGTAACCCTGCACGCCTTCAACGAAATCAACGTTGAGCGAGTGGATCAGCTCCGGGGTTTCAGCAGCGACCTGCTCGATCTCCACGCCGCCTTCCGAAGAAGCGATGTAGGTGATGGTCTTGGTGCCACGGTCAACCAGCACCGACAGGTACAGCTCCTTGACGATCTCACCGGCGGTGGTGACCAGCACCAGGTTGACCGGCAGTTCAACGCCTGCGGTCTGGTAGGTGGCCATCTTGGTGCCGAGCATCTTGGCCGCAGCGGCCTTGACGTCATCGGTGGTCTTGCAGAACTTGACGCCGCCAGCCTTGCCGCGACCGCCCGCATGGATCTGCGCCTTCACCATCCAGGGGCCCTGGCCCAGGGAGTTGGCAGCTGCGACGGCTTCATCGGGGGTTGCCGCGACCTTGCCGGCCGGGACGGGAATGCCGTACTCGGCAAGCAGCTGTTTTGACTGGTATTCGTGGAAATTCATGCGTCACCGTGGGAATAGGAACGACCGCACGCACGGACCGCGGCGGGCCCACTATTGTGGACGACCCGGCGGCGCGGCGCAAAGAAACCGGGCCCCGGGCGTGAAGAGGGGGAGATTTCCACCTTCATTCAGGCAGTTGCGCCCGGGCCGCCCCCCCGGGGGTGGGTCGGGAATGGTCAAAATGCGCGGCTCGGGGCCCAAACCTATGCCTATACTGGGCCCAGCCAGAAGGGGAGTTCCGGCGTGTCACCCAGTGCTTCATTGATCGACCGCATCGAGTCCATGCCGAAGCGGGAGCTGTACTTTTTCGCCCTCTACCGGGTCCTGATCGCAGCGGTCATCGCCGCCCTGCTGTTCAGCCCATTGAGCGCGATGGTGGGCGAATCCACCCACCCGCAGCTGGCCGCCGTGGTCAGCGGCAGCTACCTGGCGCTGTCGCTGCTGATCCTGGTGGCCGGCCGCAACGACCGCTGGCTGCGCCCGATCGTGGTGGGCAGCGTGCTCATCGACATCGTCGCCACCGTGCTGCTGGCCCACGCGCTGCCCGGTGCCAGCGCCGGCCTTTCCATGGCCCTGCTGTTCAACATCGCCGCTGCGGCCACCCTGCTGCCGCTGTCGCTGGGCCTGAGCCTGGCCCTCACCGCCAGCGCCGCCACCGCCGGCGAATACGTCTGGAACCTGCTCGAGAACGGCGAGCCCAACCGCACCCTGGCCGAACTGGCCATGTTCATCACCAGCTTCCTGGCCCTGGCCTTCGTCAGCTACCAGGTGGGCAACCGCGCCCGCCGCAACCAGCAGTTGGCCAACCAGCGCGGCGCTGAAGTCGCCAACCTGTTCGAGATCAACGAACTGATCATCCGCCGCATGCGCACCGGCGTGCTGGTGGTCGATGGTGCCAACCGCATCACCCTGGCCAATGAGGCCGCCGCCACCCTTATCGGCGACAACGACGGCAACAGCGGCAGCGGCCTGCTGGAACTGGGCAGCGCCGCGCCCGACCTGAGCCGCCGCCTGCAGCGCTGGCGAAATGGCTGGACCAACGAAGAGACCCCACTGCAGCTGTCGCCCGACCAGCCTGAAGTGCAGCCGCGCTTTGCCCGCCTGCTGGCCGGCAGCGACCTCACCCTGGTGTTCCTGGACGATTCCACCGTGGTCTCGCGCCGCGCCGAATCGCTCACCCTCTCGGCCATGGGCCGGTTTTCTGCCAGCCTGGCCCATGAGATCCGCAACCCGCTGGCAGCCATCAACTACGCCGCCCAGCTGCTGGAGGAATCCACCGCCATTGGCGATACCGACCGCCGCCTGCTGCAGATCATCCACCAGCAGTGCCAGCGCACCAACGGCATCGTGGAAAGCGTGCTGGGCCTGGCCCGGCGCGAGCGGGCCAACCCGGAAAACCTGGACCTGGCCGCCTTCGTGCGCCGCTTCGTGCTGGAGTACAAGCAGAGCCTCACGCTGGAAACCGACAGCATCGAGCCGATCATCAGCGAGTCTTCCGTACACGGGCTGGTGGACCCGCGCCACCTGCACCAGATCCTCACCGTGCTGGTGCACAACGCCTTGAAGTACGGCCGCACCGGCCAGGACCCGGCCCGCGTACGCCTGCGTGTGGCCCGCCAGGACCGCAATGCGGTGATCGACGTCATGGACCGCGGCCCGGGCATTCCCGAATCGGTGGCCAGCCAGCTGTTCCGCCCGTTCTACACCACCTCCGAACACGGCACCGGGCTGGGCCTGTATATCGCCCGTGAGCTGTGCAAGGGCAACCAGGCAAGCCTGGAGTACGTCTCGGTGCCCGCCGGCGGTGCCTGCTTCCGGTTGGTACTGCCCGGGCCGCACACCATGCGGCCGCAATGACGCGCTACCCTGCAGGCGTCAATAGTTTGTCGTTTTCAACCGCACTCGGCTATCTTTCCCCCATATGAACGAAAACCGCAGCGCCCTCGTCGTCGACGACGAACGCGACATCCGCGAACTGCTGGTACTGACCCTGGGCCGCATGGGCCTGCGCATCAGCACCGCGGCCAACCTCGCCGAAGCGCGCGAGCTGCTGGCCAGCAACCCCTACGACCTGTGCATCACCGACATGCGGCTGCCCGACGGCAACGGCATCGAGCTGGTCACTGAAATCGCCCAGCACTACCCGCGCACCCCGGTGGCGATGATCACCGCGTTCGGCAGCATGGACCTGGCGGTGGAAGCGTTGAAGGCCGGCGCGTTTGATTTCGTCAGCAAGCCGGTGGACATCTCGGTGCTGCGCGGGCTGGTCAAGCATGCGCTGGAACTCAACAACACCGAACGCCCTGCCCCGCCGCCGCTGACCAGCGACACCACCGCGCGGCTGCTGGGCGAATCGGCGGCGATGGATGGCCTGCGCGCCACCATCACCAAGGTCGCCCGCAGCCAGGCGCCGGTGTACATCCTGGGCGAATCGGGCGTGGGCAAGGAACTGGTGGCCCGCACCATCCACGGCCAGAGCGCACGTGCGGCCGGCCCGTTCGTACCGGTGAACTGCGGCGCCATTCCATCGGAACTGATGGAAAGCGAATTCTTCGGGCACAAGAAGGGCAGCTTCAGCGGCGCCCATGCCGACAAGCCGGGCCTGTTCCAGGCCGCCCATGGCGGCACTCTGTTCCTGGATGAAGTGGCCGAACTGCCGCTGCAGATGCAGGTGAAGCTGCTGCGTGCGATCCAGGAAAAGTCGATCCGCCCGGTGGGCGCGGCCACCGAAGTGCCGGTGGATGTGCGCATTCTTTCTGCCACCCACAAGGATCTGGGCGACCTGGTGGAAGATGGGCGGTTCCGCCACGATCTGTATTACCGTATCAACGTGATTGAACTGCGTGTGCCGCCGCTACGCGAGCGCCGTAGTGATCTGCCGCAGTTGGCAGCTTCGATCCTGGCCCGGTTGGCCCGTACGCATGGGCGGCCCACTCCGCTGCTGGCGCCGTCGGCGCTGGAAGCGATGGGCACGTATCACTTCCCGGGCAACGTGCGCGAGCTGGAGAACATCCTGGAGCGTGCGTTGGCGCTGGCCGAGGGTGACACCATCGGGGCAAGCGACCTTCGGTTGCCGCAGCAGGGTGTGCCTCGGCATGGTGGGGCTCCCGTGGCGGCGCATGAAGAAGCGGTGGTGGATCTGCCGGCGGGGAGCGGCGCGCTGCCTTCTTATATCGAGCAGATGGAACGCACCGCGATCCAGAAGGCGCTGGAAGAGAACCGCTGGAACAAGACGCGCACAGCCGCGCAGTTGGGGATCACGTTCCGCGCGTTGCGGTACAAGCTGAAAAAGCTGGGAATGGATTGAACCCGTAGAGCCACGCCCTGCGTGGCTGAGACGCGCCGACCAACCCAACCGCTCACGGGACCGCTCCACCAGACATCCCGCTGGACACGCATGGCGTGTCGCTACACATCCTGCCTGCGCCCCACGCCGCGCTGGACACGCACGGCGTGTCGCTACACATCTTGCCTGCGTCCCACACCGCGCTGGACACGCACGGCGTGTCGCTACAGGCACGAACCCGCGTAGAGACACGCCATGCGTGTCCCACGTAACGCTGGAGTCCCTGTCGCCAACACCCCAACAAAACCGCACCGCCGTCGCAATACCGCCCCCACCCGGGCCGCTAGCGACAACCTGTTGGCATCACCTATCAAACCCGGCAAAACCAACAGACACAATCGATTGGCTACCGCCCCCACCACGGCGCATGGTGGCGTTGGAGCTTCAAATCTCCACGTAAGTGCAAAATTATGGACATCCCATGTCGGGAGGGTGGCTAATACAAGACCCCTCATCCGGGGAAATACTCCACGCCGCTCGCACTTACGCGGATTTGAACCTCCCGGCTCCCTTGCCCTACCGGCAAGGGAGGTTTTCCCCTTGGAGGCTCCCCATGCGCTCGCCACGCAATACCCCCCTCTTCCCAGAACTGCTGCTGCCCACGGCCGACCGACCGCGCCACTACACCGTGCGCGCACACACCTACGCCTGGATGGACACCTTCAACGGCGGCACAGTCCCATGCCTATCGATACACGGCCGTTGGCTTGAGAGCGCCGGCTTTAAAGTCGGCGCAAGCGTGAGCATCGAAGCAACCCAAGGCCAACTGATCGTGAGCCTGATCGAGTACCCCGAAGAAGCGCGGCGAAGCATCTCCACCGCCTTCGAGAAACACGTCGCCAAGCTGGGTCGCACCACCCCGGACAGCCGAATCATCGTCGAGCACCCCGGCTGGCTGGTGCGCGAACTCATCCTCGCCCCGATGGGCGCCTCCACCCTGGACTTCGCCCACGCCATCGGCGTATCGCAGGACTTCGCCGAATGCTTCCTCGCTGGCGACCAAGACGTGGACATCGATCTAGCCCAACGTCTCGGCCCCTTCTGCCGCACCTCACAGGGCCTATGGCTTGACCTGCAGCACAAGCACCGATCAATACGCTGACCATCCACACCGACCGTAGAGCCACGCCTTGCGGGGCTGAGACGCAGTAAGCCTGATCTCCCATTCTCATGCCGTCAACAAAGGCCAAAGTGGTGTCGCGCGCGATGTGTGGCCAGGAAACGCTCGCATTCCGTACACCTCTAACCCTCAGGGACCGGTCCGGCGATCCACAAAAGCAAGCCCCAAAAAACGCTGACCAGTGAAGAACCCCGCGCCAAGACTCAAGAAGAAGAGCCAAGCCATTTCCTCTCCGCCCCATAGCAAGCTGATGATGCAACCTACCGCCATGGAAAGGAACCCTAGGGCTCCGATATAGGCGACCTGTAGCGGCCCCCCGGGAACATAGAATGGCCGTTTGATTGAAGGTTTTATCCAGGACACACTTCGACCACCAACTGCATACAGAATTCCGCCCACCGTCATTGTGGCTGCAGCAGAAACAAGCGCTAGCACCAAAGCCTTCTGCAGAAGATGTACTTCATTCGGCCACGGCATTCTGGCCGCAAGAATCGGACCTGCAATGGCGCTAGCAAGAAGGTATAGGGCATTTGCATAGACACCAACCCGTTTGCAGCAGCTCAATTGATCTCCCCGCAAGTGCATTCCTTGCTATTGAAGTACTTGGTCATCTCCACACCAAAGCCACCCTGCAGTTGAATTCCGCCTTTCACCTCAATCCCCAACTCAGAAGCTGGAGTCATGCCTCCGTACTCCGAGCGTCGCGCTCGGCACTTAGGTCCGATTGACCTGAATGCGACGAAGAATCTGTGCATGGCCGGCTGACCCCTTAAATCTTCCATTCGCCTGCAACCGGCAGGTCGCGTTCTCATTTCCCATCCAAGACCGCGCTCGAACCTCTCAAGTTTGAGACCCGCCGTCCATCCCGTCCCACCAGAAATCACAGTACAAGGCTTGGATCAGCACCCGCCGCCCAGAGCCAGACTCGACTGCGCGAACAATGGCGTAGTCAATATACCCGTAGTGAGTCCAGTCGAAGAAGTCCACGAACTCAAGCTTGGGAATATCGGCAGCTGCAATCCGCTCGTCCTCGCTCCAGTAGCTATTTCCATCTGACCCAGCACGGGCAAACTGGACAGGCACTTCCCGGAGCAGGGGCTTTGGCTTCACGATAAGGCCACCAATGGCGGAGTGCCCGTATTGATCTGCAGCGGCACTCCCCTCGAGCACGATGCTGCGCAGCAGCTCTCGCTCGATCTGGAGGAAAGAATCCTCCACCGCCATGTCCAGGACACCTTCGCCAGGCATTAGGTAGGAATTCCAGATATGCCGGCTTGCTTCCTTGAATCTCTGCATCTGACCCGTTACATCTTTCATCTCCGCATCCCTTCAGAAGCCAATCTGCCCATTCCCGCGTATCCCAGACTTCGAATTGGCACCCACACCCGAGGGAAGCATACGACTTCCAGAGCGAGGAAGCCGATCGGGCCGCGGTGTGGGCGTGGGGCGAGTCACTGCGGGACCGAAGGCATGCCGTCCTCCTCCGCTGGACGGCCGCACGGCCTGCCGTTGGGAACGCCTCAAGTATCGCGACGCTTCGCCTGCGCCTGGCATCGCGATGGACATAATTGGCGTGTCGCAACAGGCGAAAACCCGCGTAGCGATACGCCATGCGTGTCCACGTGACGCCAGCCCCCCCCCTGTCGCCAACACCCCAACAAAACCGCACCGCCTTCGCACTGCCGCTCCCACCCGGGCCCCTATCTATAACCTGGCACTTCCGCCCTCGGCTCGAACAAACTCCTGGGCAGCCTCATTCCCAGCAGCAGCGGCAGCGTGAACCAGGCTCATCCCTTTCAAGATATCGGCGGGAACGCCGACCCCATGTACCAACGAGAGTCCGTACTCATACTGAGCGGGTGGGTAGCCTTGACGAGCTGCGGCCGCAAAATTCTCTGCAGCCGACTCCTTGTCCAATGGCGCCATGTCACCAAACAAGTGATACATGCCTTGCATGAATAGTGCAGGCGCGTATCCCGATTCCGCCGCCACTCTTACAGAATCGACATGACGTGCGTGGAATTCCTCTTCACCCTCGCCCGGCTGACTCGACATGGCCGATAGGTAAAGCGCCTCAGCAAGACCTGACTCCACAAGAGGCGCGAGCAGGACCCTCACGCCATCCCAGTCATCCGCGCTGACAAGGCGGTCGTACTCGGTCGTTACTGCAGTTGGAAGATTAGCCATGCGGGATTATCTCATCACTCCTTGGGAACCTGCAGCGACATAGGATGTGACAGGTTGAACTCGCGCCGAGCTTCTGCTTTGAGTACTCATCTACCATCCGCTTCGGCTGGATCTCCGGCTGCAGCTCCCCTCTGCAAACACGAATAGTAGCAAGGCCATTTCGGCACTCGGGAACCCGGGCATGAGCCCCAACCATCGCAGCACCCTCTTCATCCAGCCTGCTCGATCTCTCTGGCGACGAGAAATCGGGTCGCGGCGTCCCTTACCTGCTCCCAAGACGGGTGAAAGAGCTCACTCGCTTCATTCCCTGCAAACGCGGCTTCCGGTATGCAACCGAAGCCTCCACCAGACATGCAATTCTCTGTTTCAGCGTCTCCGACAATCCACTCCAGTGCAGCAGTGACTCTCCAACCAAAAGCTCCTGCCTGAGCTCCCACGCGGCAGCGAAATGACCATTGGACTGCTGCAACGCTAGGTGGGGGCCAGCCGCAGCGATTCTGGCCGAGTCTGCGAAGTAGAAGAGGCAACTCTTCATTGAATCCTCAAGATCCTCCTCAGATACACCTTCCATCGTCATTCTCCTGTTCTCACTCGGAGTGGACCGAGCAAGCATTTCCAGACCTCTCGGCTTACGCATCATCAAGGCCGAGACGGGCGTGAAGGATTCTCCAGCTTGCTTAATAAGCTCAGCCAGCAGGATGGTAATCGGGCGCTTCCACCATTGCCATCTCAAGCCAGCGTCGCACTTTCCGATAATCAATTGCTTTGACCGACATCATTGGCAAGGACTGTCAACGCTCACTACATGACCGCGCCCTACCGCTCGGCGACTACGGAGCTGCGACCTGGAAGATTCCGCTAGAGCCCTTTAATTAAACCCTCAAGCCTCCCTGATTTATCGAAACTGTAAAACCTTTCATCTCCGATGAAGTTCACGCACCGCCCATCGTGAGCAACCATCCGCCTAGCCTTGACCGTGGCGCCCGCCCTCGTCTTGTAGACGGAAAAGTCACAGCCAGAGTCGGCCTGGCTACAAAATTCCGCTGCTTCAACCTTTGCAATGCTCACAAGGTGCAATTCGGAATCGGTTGCCGCCTTTGGGTACACCCCGCCTCCACAGTCTATTTGGGGCTTTGAACAGGCAGCGCTGGCCATCGCGATACACGCGCCAAACATCAAACACCAACACTTACTCCGTTCCATAGGTTCCATCACTTCAACGCGGGTGGTGGTCAGCGTCAATGCTGGCAAGAAACACTATTTCATCATCTGGTTCGGCGTAATGGACCATTCCGATCTCGGAGGTTTCGACTAGAACCCCGCTCGACAAGGATGTACCGCCGACCACTTCAACTTTGCTTAGCCAGCTTTCATAACCACTCAAACAGTTTCCGCGGTCGAAATCGCAAACCACAACGCCTTTTACACCGCCCTCAACAAGTACGGAGTCTCCAGCCCGAATGCTCCTCGCTTCGTTGACGTACCTCATAAAGCCACTCCAAGGTCAATTAGCAAACGGCTCAATAGACACTCAATCTGGACTTAACCCTTCCGGCTTCGACACCCATTAATGCACCAAGCCCATCTCCGACGACTTCACCAAGGCGCCTTGTGCAAGGTGACCACAATGCTCCCTTAGGTAATCAGGGTCTCCAGTTATCAATCACCGTGAAAACCGATCCGGTCATCCCCCCGCCCAGATCCACCCGATCTTGGATCAGCACCTCAGTTCCGTCTTCGTACGGCACCGCGCTACTCCTCGGGAGCCTGATGATCACGCCCTCTCACGCTGAAGGCAAGATCACCGCTTCTTCCAGAGAACGGTCTCGTCGCCGAGATCAAGGTCGGGGCTACCGGCCAGCGTCTCTAAAAGATACGCAAAGTCTGCCCGTCCGGCCTCTCCCTTGTGCGCTACCCAATCACTCAGCCTGACCTCGACCAAATCCAGATCAGCGTAGTACACCGGTCCAGGGCCAAAACCGGGATCACGAAGCCCGCTCGCTTCGATGTCCGACTGACGTCGCGGGGACCAGTTGACGTATATCTGCTCGTCCTGGGCATACTTGACGTGCACGTGTGGAGCCTGAACTTTCCCGCGCTCATAGATTGAGCACAACGCCCGCAAGAACGCGATCAGTCCCTTCCATCCATTCCCGGGACTTGATTTTTCCATATCCGGATACACGATCACTGCCCCTGTCCGTGTTGCACAATCTCAATAATACCCAAGACGGCCACCATCAACAGCAGGGCAACGAGTACGCCCCACAGGCACATTTGCACAAGCGCAGCGATTGTCGCCGGCCTGCGCAAGGAACCAGTTCTGATCGCCAGCACGCACCCGCAACACCTTCGACGGCGGCACAGTCCCCTGCCTGTCGATACACGGCCGTTGGCTTGAAAGCGCCGACTTCAAAGTCGGCGCAAGCGTAAGCGTCGAAGCAACCCAGAGCAAGCTGATCGTGACCCTGATTGAGTACCCCGAAGAAGCGCGCCGAAGCACCTCCACGGCCTTCCAGAAAGACGTCGCCAAGCAGGGCCGCACCACCCCGGACAGCCGAATTATCATCGAGAACCCCGTCTGGCTGTTGCGCGAACTCATCCTCGCCCCGATGGGCGCTTCCACCCTGGACTTCGCCCACGCCATCGTCGTATCACAGGACTTCGCCGAATGCTTCCTCGCAGGCGACCAGGACGTGGATCTGGATCTAGCATAGCGCCTTGGGCCGTGCTGCAAAACTTCCCAAGGCTTGTGGCTTGAGCTTCAGCTAAAGCACCGATCAATACGGTGAAGGACTGCCGAAGACACGACAAGTCTCTACACGCCTGGGATTCAGTTCAGGCATCCCGAACAGATCAGGAAGGCGTGCATGAAGGAAGTGCAGCAAGCGGCATCTTCGCCACCAGCCCAGCGACGAGCACCTACCATTGAATCCGCTGACCGGCTTCGTCTTCCAGCAGCTCGTCTCCTATGATCGACTTGGCGAAGTCAGTGGCCAGCTTCTCGGCTTGCTGTGAATCCATGCCAGCAATTTCAACTTCCCTTCCCCAAAATGGCGATAACCGAACTCTGCATCGATACTCCGTTTCACCAGCAACGGATTCGGGCGTCGATACACATACTTCCGCTGCTATTCGAGCATCGCCACGCCTGATGTACCCTTGAATTTGAATAATCCATTCTTCCGACATTAATTATCCCAGGTGTCAAGCGGTGAAATTGGTCGGCCAGAGAGGCAGGTCGCGTATCTTTCGGCTGCTTGTGCGTAGCAACGCATCCCCGCCGATGGTCCCCGCGCCCTTGCTACTCCCCGACACGTCGGAATATCCACTAAACTGACACTCGGTGCGACAGACGACCGGCCAAACAGCCATTCCAGTCACCACAGCGGCACCGTACGCGCTCCACAGGAGCCCCAGCACCGTACCGGACTCACGCACGAACCGCTGCATCATTGCTCCCCATGAGGCCTCTTCCCGTCCAGACCGCAAGGCGCCTCAACCACGCCGAATTAGCGAGAAATCAACACTGGGAACCGGAAAATGCACCAAGCCCATCTCCGATGATTTCACCAGGGCACCTTGCACAAGGTGACCCCAATGCTCCTTTGGGTAATCAGGGGTGTATCTCCCGTTATCAAACACCGCGACAACCCATCCGGTCATCCCCCCGCCCAGATCCACCCGATCATGGAGCAGCACCTCAGTTCCGTCTTCGTACTTCACTGCTACTCCTCGGGAGCTTGGTGATCACGCCCCCTCACGTTGGAAGGCAAGGTCAACGCTTCTTCCAGAGAACGGTGTCGTGGCCGAGCTCAAGGTCGGGGCTACCGGCCAGCGTCTCTAAAAGATACGCAAAGTCTGCCCGTCCGGCCTCTCCCTTCTGCGCTACCCAATCACTCAGCCTGACCTCGACCAAATCCAGGTCAGCGTAGTACACCGGTCCAGGGCCAAACCCGGGATCACGAAGCCCGTTCACTTCGATGTCCGACTGACGTCCCGGGGTCCAGTTGACGTATATCTGCTCGTCTTGGGCATACTTGACGTGCACGTGTGGAGCCTGAACTTTCCCGCGCTCATAGACTGAACACAGCGCCCGCAAGAACGCGATCAGTTCCTTCCAGTCATTCCCGGGGCTTGATTTTTCCGTATCCGGATACACGATCACTTCCCCTGTCCGTGTTGCACAATTTCAATAATACCCAAGACGGCCATCATCAACAGCAGGGCAACGACTACGCCCCACAGGCACATTTGCACAAGCGCAGCGATTGTCGCCGGCCTGTGCAAGGAACCAGTCTTGATCGCCAGCACGCACCCGTAGAAGGTGTCGCGCATATCGCCGATGTCTCTGGACGCCAATAGGGGCAGCTTGGCGAGAACTTCCTCGCCCGCGGTCTTCTCCGCAACTCGACGCGCAAGAATCACCGCGCACGTTCGACTGATGACGATGGCCACGGCGATGTAGAAGAGATAAAAAACGAACTTATCCATGATCATCGCCACCAATCCAACCGGCCAGGTCGCCTATGCGCACCGATTCGGAATCAACCTCGCAGCGCGTTGCAATACTACTCATTTTCAGACAAAGCTTCCATTGGCCTGCAACCGGCAGGTCGCGTTCTCATTTCCCATCCAAGACCGCGCTCGAACCTCTCAAGGTTGAGACCCGCCGTCTATCCCGTCCCACCAGAAATCACAGTACAAGGCATGGATCAGCACCCGCCGCCCAGAGCCAGACTCGGCTGCGCGAACAATGGCGTAGTCAATATACCCGTAGTGCGTCCAGTCGAAGAAGTCCACGAAATCAAGCTTGGGAATATCTGCCACTGCAACCCGCTCGTCCTCGCTCCAGTAATTTTTTCCATCGGACCCCGCGCTGGCAAACCGGACAGGCACTTCCCGGTACACTGATTTTGGCTTCACGATGAGGCCACCAATGGCGGAGTGCCCGTATTAATCTGCAACGGTACTCCCCTCGAGGACCATGCTGCGCAGCAGCTCTCGCTCGATCTGGAGGAAAGAATCCTCCACCGCCATGTCCAGAACACCTTCGCCAGGCATCAGGTAGGAATTCCAGATATGCCGGCTTGCCTCCTTGAATCTCTGCATATGACCCGTTATGTCTTTCATCCCCGCATCCCTTCAGAAGCCCATCTACCAATTCCCGCGTGTCCCAGACTTCGAACTGGCACCCACGCCCGAGGGAAGCATACGACTTCCAGAGCACGGCAGAACGGCCACACCACTACACCGTTCGCGCCCACACCTATGCGTGGATGGACACTTTCGGCGGCGGCACCGCATCCAGCTTAACGATACACGGCCACTGGCTGGAAAGCGCAGGCTTCAAGATCGGCGTAAGCGTAGGTGCGAGGCGACTGTCGGCTAGCTGGTCATCACGCGGGTGGAGTTTCCCGAAGGAGCGCGGCTGCGCCACTCCACTGCCCGAATGCTTCCTGGCCTGTGACCACGATGTGGATCTGGATCTGGCCCAGCGCCCGGGTCCGTTCATTTCCCCTTTTCAGTCGACGACCATACGTGCTTGTGCTCCCCCTTTAATACACGTAAACGTGGAACCTAGTCTCCTTATCCAACCTTTCACCCAGACGCTCCGCCAGCTCAGGCCCTTCAACGACGTAGTCCTCCAGGGCTATAGAACCAGAAGCCTCTTCTTCACCAGCAGCCCTCACAGCTTCAATGCGAAGAGACAGCGCCGAGCCGGTCTCACTACTCCCGATGAGCTGAAACATCTGCCCGACAGACGGACGCGAATCAAGCTCAACAAACCCCGTCACGTTTCCGTATGGCTCCGTCGGTGAGGAGTACAGCGACATATCGACATGGAATCTCATAAACGCCCCCAAGGATCCGGAACAATCAGACCAATCGCCATTCCTTCTTCAAGGCTCATGTCGCAACCCGCCATCTCTCCAAGCACAATCATGTCAGCAATACTAGCGAGCAGCCCTTTGAGGTCAGCAGCGTGACCCAGCCAAGTGGTGATTCTTCCCGTAATACCATGATTACCTTTGGAAAAGGGATGATCACACAAGCTGCGGTCATGCAGCATCTCACCCTGTTGTCCGCGCGTCCGCAACCTAGTAGACGTCGACAAAGAACTTGTGTACTTGTTCCAAACAGCGTGCAAGCAACTCGGCTTCGGCGAATCCGTCGGCGACATGGTCCTCCAACATCAAAGTTCTGGGCTGATCTGGATCAGCCTCCAGTACCGCGTCCACTCTCAGCGCCAATTGAACCCCATCCTCTCCCTCTCCAAACATCTGGACCAGCTCCCCCAACGCGGGGGCGGATGGCATTTCAAGATACCCAGTAACGCAGCCATACGGTTGAGTGGGAGAGTAGAACAGGGAAAAATCAAATCTGAATTTCATCATCTGCCCCAAGGATCTCATGCCCCATTACCGACCGCGCCAAAGACCGGACGCGGCTAAAGACCGTTGATGACATCGACCAGCTTCCCAACCTCATCAAAGGCATAGTATCTCTCACCGCCAATGCGGGTGATGCATCTACCTTCATAAGGGAAGCTCGGGGACGCTTGAACAGTCCAGCCAGATTTCGTCCTATAGACCGAGAAATCGCACCTCGCACCCTCCACTTGGGTGCAGACTTTTTCGGACTCAGCCCGCGCAATAGCTATAAGCTGCAGCTCGAAATCCGTTGCATTCTTCGGCTTGACAACTGTTCCGCACGCGACCTCAGGCCTCGAGCAGCCAACTACGAGCACGCCAGCTGAAATAGAAAGCACGATCAACCATGAAGGCATTCGTTGCCTGATCGACATCTGGAAATGCTGGTTAGTGCCGAAGTAAGCAGATACGCGATGATATCTGGAGCTCGATATCCAACAACCTTGTTACCACCTTCCAGCCTGTGACCTTGTCCGCGCCAGATCTCAGCTCACGCCATCGGTGTATTTCAGGACTTCACCGAATGTTTCCTCGCTGGCGACCAGGACGTGGATCTGGATATTGATCTGGCACAGCGTCCAGGGCCGTTCTGCCGAACCTCGCAAGGATTGTTGCTTGACCTGCAACTCAAGCACCGCTCAATGCGCTGACCCCGCCCCAGCCGGCCCCTACAAAGCCATATCCAGCGATGAAGGATCAAAGTCATCTGCCTCGATCCTCAGGCAAAGGTCATAAGGAGAGCCCGGGCTGAAAAATGGCCTTACAGATAGACTCGCCTCAACCCGCGAGGCGTCAACCCAATCCCCAATGTGGGCGGCCAGACCAAGCAGGTCGCTCAAAGCGCCTGCGATCCAATGATCATCGATTACGGCGGAGCTCCATGTACCAATCTCCAGGTAGTCGTACGGCCCAAGATTGCGGTGGCAGGAAACCCAGTCATTCTCTTGATCAGAGGCGTAGTCACGCATCTCAGTGACGAGCGAGCGAAGTCCAGCTTTGGATCCAACGATGTTCCATTGCTTCGCCTCATCATCCCGCTCGTAGTGGTATCCAAGCTTCCTCCATTCCGCCTTGAACCAATCGTCTGAGAACATCTTCACTGTACCAATCACCCTCTATTCCTGAGCATGGACACGGAACGTTGTCACGAGAAGCGGAAAAGCAGATACATGTTCAGGATGGCCAGGCCGGCGGCAGACAATCCACATGCCAATTTCCTGGGAGGCGCCCCCCATGCCGCTGCGCATCCGGCCGCGCCCACCGCAACCGTGAACGCGAACACCAACAGTGCCATCTCGACATCAGGAAACCATGCCGCATAACAAGTTGGCATGCTCCCTACTGGGCTGGGTAGCGATAGATCCGAGGTCCACTCCGTTCCTAAATCACCGTCCGGACAGAAGCGCAGCAAAAGCATCGCCCAACACTCTGATCGCATTCCTACTGTAGACCCAAACCCTGTGGGATTGAGACGATGAATCGTGCGCGATTCGAGGCAAATCCGGAGAGGGCAAGACTACCTCTGCAGCACCAAGCAGTTTCCACACCAACGCGATGCACCAAGCCAAACACTACACCTCCACGTTGCCCGCGGAAGCGCATTGCCGCTGAATGTCGCTGACCTTTGCTCAACGCACAACCTTTTCCATCGCAAGTTCAACAGAACTGAATTCGCGCGCTCACCGTCTCTTGGTTAGAGACGTCAGCCCTTGTGCGACTTCCGGCGACAGTGCATCGCGCCACACATGGGTCAAGACAACCAAAAAGGCCTTCTTCTCGGACATGTACGACTCAATAGCGTTCAATGCAAATTGGCCATGCAAGCCCAACAGCGTTTCCACGGGACCAGCCCCCAGATTTTCCAGCACCCACGGATCGGAGCTCAATTCAAATATCTCGACAACCGATCCCCATGCCTGTTCTGGATCCTCAATACACATCATATTGAGCTGAATGGCAGACCATTGGGAATCGCTTTGTAGAGCGGAGCCATCGGTGGCGCTCTGCAAGGCAACCCAAGCACTTGCCAAAGCATGGCGGTCCAAAAATTCCATCAACACTACCTCGGTGCAGGCTGAGTCGGGACTGGCTTCGTTGCCCACTCCCAAGCGTCGGAAGGATAACCTTTGCAGTTCATCGCGTCTGCCACCTCAAGGTTGCCGCGAAGATTCACCTGCCAAGATCGGAACTGTTGCTGGTGCCCCGCCCATGACGTCTTTCCGGGATGAAGTTCGTATCCGAGGTCCACTCCGTTCCCAGATCACCGTCCGGACAGAAGCGCAGCAACAGTCCGCGCAGCGACGCCAGCAACATGAATAAAGCCACGAAACTGACAAGGGCGGCGGGTACTACTGCTATCCATCACAACGCGTTGGTCATGGTGATTCCTTCGAGCGCGAGGAAGGGCCGTGCCACAGACGACAGGAAGCCTTTGATTCATTTAGCGACGAACAACAAACTACGACCATGGGCGTACCAAACAACAGCATCACGGCAAGACTTCCCGGGCTGTCATCACTGAACAATCGAGACGCGCGTCGCTACTACTTCAATGAAACCATCGCTGACGTACATCCTGATCATGTTCTGCTTGCGGTGTACTATGCAGCTTCGAACATTGCCAAACCGGTGGTCGCCCGCCAGCGAGGCGACATCCAGCTTGGCCAGGCAAGACGTCACACCACTGAATGCGATCGTCACGGGCTGGGGGTCTGAGGTCATGCCTCCCTTGCGCATGAGCATATTCATGGAGCAAGTACCGACGGCAGGCGAGAAATGAATCGATTTCAGATGTGAGAAATCGAACTCTACGTCCTCGATCTTCTTGAACCCGCCGCGGCCAGTCCGGCCGCACGGCGTTCCTGCTGCATCCATTGGCCGAGACATTGCAGCCAACCGCACATCACAACCAGCCGCCTCGACGAGTCCTCCTGCTAGGTAGAGCCGAAGACTTCCGCGTGAGGTGTCAACGCGGCCATCCTGGATGTTCCCGGAAGAGGCGTTGTCAGCCAACTCCTCAAAACCAAATCGCCCGAAGAAGTCCTCTGTGCCCGTACAGGCGAGCAAGCACGCTGACCTCGCCCTACCCACCTTGTAGTCACCAAGGCATAAATCGATCTCGCATGTTCGCTCAACGATTGATAGGGAGACTGAATTGATGACGCCATCATGGAACTCGACATCATCAAACATCTCCTGACACGTCACTTCACTCACGCCAGCCTCCCGCAATAACAAACCTGAAATCCCTATATGAGCAATCCAGATACTACACGCCACATCCGAAGGCACCGACCGGAGGCGAGTGGTCTACGATTCTCCAGCCAAGCCACCAAGCTCGTCCAGATGGATGGCAAGGGAGCGCGGCTCGACATACATGCAGAGATGCTGGGCAGCACCTGCCCACCAGTCAGCCAGCCGCGCCACGTCAGGCTGGCCGTAATGCAGACGACGAGTGGCAACTGCCACTTCCTGCAAGAGCACGCTGGGGGCGTAGGCAGCGCTTGCGAGGTCTTCGAGCCTTCCAGGAAGACCACCAAATTTGCTGTCGAGCTCCACGTCCCATCTGCTTTCAGGCTGGAATGGAATCTCGCCGGCACCGAGCAGTTCCAACATGTTGATCACCACGGCCACCACTCCCTCGCCCAGCGCAGCGCGGGCGTCAGCCCCGAGACCGAGGGCCATCGCACGAATCAAAGCTGCCTTGAGCGCCCATCTCTGGTCACGAGATAGCAGCGAATGACCGGTGATTGAATCCACCAGCCTACGGAGATCCCGCGATGCCTTTTCATCCAAGCACGCCTTCAGCTCCTTCATGAACTGATCAAAGGTCGCCGCCTTTCTGGTGGGCGACAGATCCACCAAGTAGTAATCAGTGGATCCCGAAAGAATGTCCGAGGCAGCACGTCTGGCGACGTCCTTCGTCAGCGCTAATGAAGCCTGCCCGCCCCTCCATTGACCCAAGGAGAACATCCAGGTTGAGAACCAGTCGGTTGAGAGCAGGAAGATGACGTCATCTGTTTCATCAGAGATCTGGAGCAGTTTAGTATCCTCGTGACTTGCCAGGAAGCGCCCCCGTAGGTCGCCACCCTACGACCACCTCCGCCACATCAATGAATCGTAAAGGGGGCCGAGATTGAGCGGCAAGTGAAGTCCTCGTTATAGAACAGAATTGCGAACTCACCCTCCGGCAGTGAAGGTTGATCTGAAAACAACCATTTCTTCACATAGAGCGTCGTAGAGCCTGCGGGCTCAAGCTCCAGCGCACCCGCTGGCGCCCTCGAATGCCCGAGATCGGGATCATCCTCCCGCCATTCCGAGGTCGCCGAATCTCGTCGAAGCACACGTACGTAGTAATCATCAACCAAGGAGCGGCCAGGGTCTCCAAGAGGGATATCGCTGGAACGCGCACCTGAGCTACGTATCGTGAACTCTCCTCGAGCCTGCAACGAGCCCCGATCCTTGACGCCGACGAAGTCGATGTCCAGCAAAGGGCACGCTGCGTTACGACGAAGTTCAGCGGCACAACCTTGGACTAACAGCACAGCCAACAGCAGGACACTCCCGCTCAGCCTCATGGCACACCCCTCGAATGTCGACCACTGTCATCCCACCTGCGCTTAGACGCAGAAAAAGCGTCGTACGCTCCGGCTTCCACTATTGACTGAAGCCTGCCTCTATTTGCGTCTGAGCACTCCCTTTCAGTGGAGTACACCACTCCCTTCAACTCCTGCTCAAGCGCTGCCGCGCGCCCTTTGGAAGAAGCTCCCGACGTCGGACGCTTGCATGGACGGTATGTAGTCACTTCATAGACGCTGGCCTATTGACTAGGTGGAAGTAGCTTCGCGAGATCCTGCACGCTTATCGCAGTCGACCTCACCTGGCACATTGTGGCAATCGAAATCAGCTCCACCATGACCATGGCTTCCGGAATGTCATTCTCCTGAAGGACGCGCTCGATTCCAATATGCAAGTCGACGGTCCCACCTGGATTGACGACCAGAGCCCCTCCCCATGGAGGTAACGAGCCCGCTTCAAGGATAGGCACCCATCCCCGCATATTTAATTCGCGGGTGTAGTTCGAGTTGCGGGTGTAGATTTGGTACGCGCCCCAATGCAGGAGGGGCACGCGAGAGGCGGAATTCGGCTCCCATAGCGGGAAGTACACAGTCACATCGCCGAGGTTCCGAAGTGTTAAAACGCTTGTACGCAGCTCGGGCGAGCCTTCCGAATGCTTAAATTCGAGCTCCATCGGCGGGCATTGGCAAGACGGAGAAGCGCCCACCCTCCCAATCGGAATCGAGAATGCACAAACGAGGGACACACAGATCACCAGCAGGTATCGGATCATCAAAGATCTCTCCAGTTCAATCAACACCCATCGCCTCAGCCCGCGCAAAAAGTGAGAAGTAAGTCACCATTCCGTCACGTCATGCTTTCGACTTAAATCCCACCGGTAAATTGAACCCATCATCGCTGGATAAAAGCCGGTACGCACAAAAGACTCCATAGCGTCTCTATTGTTCGATTCGCACTCGGCTTGGCTCTGATACGCCTGAAGCCTCAAAAATCGCTCATAGGACTCTGCGCTAGCTTTCTCACCAGCACTCCAGGCGTTGATGTCACCCACATGATCCAGCTCTTTGAGCCTCACCTCCATCGCATGGCCCGGTGAGCTGTACTGATCCGGCCTTCGAAGATAGACAACCGGGGTCAAATCGACCTGAAACTCGTCAAGGCTGAAGCTTGCGCCATCGCAGACGCACCTTGCGCTTATGTTCCAATCAAGCGTGGTGGCACCGCCCAACAGACTAGAGAATTTCCGTTCCCGCACCATCATATGGATCCATCTGTGCCGCGCAGTTGACTTCTCTAACGCCATTTCCACTCGCCCGGTACCCGGGCTTGTACATGGTTTCCGCCTCTTGATCCTTCACCACATACTGGTGCATCAGCACCGAGTCCATGTAACGAGATACGCGGGCCTTGGTCCAGAGGGGGCCATATGTACCCGCCTTGGAACGAAGCTCGGCTTCGGCTTGGCTGAGCGTTGGGAAACACTTGCCCTCGAAGCAGAACTTTGTTTCGGCCAGTGGCTGTTGCGCTGCAGATGCAACGACTGGAAGCAGCGAAAGCACTAGCAGCAAGAGAATATTCTTCAGGACGCGCGCGGGCACAACCACCTCTCTGTGGATGGGCAACTGCGGGCGCAGGAATGAGCGCCCACTGACGTTTGACGCATTAGTCTTTTCGAATGGCGCTTATGGAAATGAGCGCCACGTCTCGATTTGTGAAAAAGCCGGGACCATGGTGCCGATAGCCGCGCTACGGGCTACGCCCTCCGTGTTCAGCACGCGTCGCCAGCAGCGTCATCAACCGCAGCGAAGGATTGCCCTGCGCCTTCCGGTCCAAGCGCGACCAATAGCGCTGCATCAACTGCTGAGCGACGGCAGGATCGCCCTCTGACAGTGCTGCGTACTGCATCGCGCCCATGATGTAGTAGCCAGAGACGCCATCCTGCAGCAGTGCTGCACCATGCTCGCCGTCCAACAGCTCCAGGCCCAACTCGACTACGTCGCGATGCCGATCTTCCGAGGCGGCCGCTACCAGGCCGAGGGCGGCCTGGACGGTGGCATCATTCGAAGGGCAACGCAGCCACGTCGGCTTGCCCCAGATGCGCTCGAGCCGCGCGGAGTCCAGGAACACTACGGTTTCCGTCGCCAGCGAGAAAATCATTGTGGCCGTCCGCTCCGGTCGGCTGTCCAGTTCGCAGGCAGCCGCCAGCCCGCGCAGTGCGTCCACTTGCAATGCGTCGAACTCGGACATTGCTGAGGGCGGCGCCTTGCTCCCCTCCACCAATGCAGCAAATACCTCCTGAGCGGCCTCAGCCTGCCGAACCGACGCGAGCGATAGACGGTTAGTGCCAAACGAACGGTCGCTTGCCGGCATCGGGCCACCGAGGCTGCGGACCAACGGCCACGGAGCCGAGCCCATTGCATCGAAGTCTGCCACCTGGGTACGCTGGAACCGAGCCACCGGCGCCTGGAGCTTCAACACCGGGAACATGTCGGAGTTCATCTGGTGCGGATAGAGCGCCAGATAGCCTTCCAGACCACGGCGATTCAACACTTTGGTGTCCTGCAAAGCACGCAGGTCGGTCACGCCGATACGAGCAAGATCGGCAGCCACCAACGGCTGGCGAAAAATGTCCGCGGAGAGATCAGGGACCTCTCCGTGCGGTGAGGCCACTAGAATCAGATCGCCCTCGTTGGCCAGATACGCCTTCGCATCCTTGAAGTTGACCAGCATGGCCGAGAGCACCGAGTTGACCAGCTCAGGGGTGATTTCATACAACTGCAGCCATTGAACGAACAAGCCATCCTGATTGAGCTGCTTCGGGATGTACTGATAGAACTCGGTACTGAACAAGGATGCGGTGCCACCGACCCACGGATTGGAAGGCTCGGAGATGATCAGGTCGTACTTCTTGGGCACCGAGGCAAAGTACGCCTTGGCATCGTCAATGATCACGTGCGAGCGCGGGTCGTTGTACGCCCTCGAAACCCGGTCGCCGAAGTGGCGGGCACCCTCGACCATTGCCGGCTCGATTTCCACCGTATCCACCGCGCCTACTTTTGCGTGCCCCATGAGCGTATGCGTGGTCATGCCCGAGCCAAACCCGATTACACCGATGCGGTCGTAGTGCTCACGCATGGACAACGGGATCGCGGCGAGCAACACCATGGTCGACTCATCGGACGTCGGCGCCTGATCGGCTTGCAGCGCCAGGCCGGCATCCACCTTGCCGTTGGTGGAGATCATCCGCACGGGTCCGTCCTCTTCATTCCGTTCGATGACGGCAACAGTCGCGGTCTTCCCATCCTTGAAGAACACCGTCTTGGTGTCCGCGCCCAATGACGTGGAACCGAAGCGATACACCGATGAATTCAGAACGGCCGGATCGAAGGTAACCAGCCAACTGGCAGCCAGTACCGCAGCAGCAGAAATCGCCGCCGCCGGCACCATCGGTGGCAGCCGCCAACGGGTCGAGGCCGGCGCATAACGAGCCAGCAGCACCAGACCCAGACCGATGTCGAGCACGGCAGCGCTCAGCAGCGCGTACTTCAGGCCCAGCACGGGCATCAGCAGATGCACCGCGGCGAGTACGCCAATGATTGCGCCCAGCGTATTGAATGCGTAGGCCTGGCCGATCGATTTTTCGCCATGGCCCTGCCGCAGCAGTGCCAGCGTGAGCAGAGGCAGCGTCATACCGGCAAAGAAGGCTGCGGGGAACATGACGAGCAGCGCGATACCTGCACTTGCCACGTTGAATAGGCCATATCCCTCCGCACTGTGCACGATGACCATCATCAGCCATCCGACCCACTCGAACGCGTTGGCATAGACGAACATGGACGCCAATGCGGCGACACCCATCCACACCTGGATCCAACCGGCAGTCGCAAGCGGTGCGGTCAGCCTATCTGCACGGTTTTTCAGCCAGAGCCCACCCAGCGCGATGCCCAGAATGAAGGCCGCCAACATCAATTCAAACGAATGGATCGTGGTTCCCAGTGCCAGCGAGAGCATCCGGATCCAGGTGATTTCATAGACGAAGGATGCTGCCCCAGTGAGACCGGCCACGAGCAGAATGAGCAACGGCCTGGAGGCAACCGCGCCGGTTGTGCGCGCATCCACTGCAGGCACGAGGGCGGAATCCGGCGCTAGTGGTCGCTCCTGCTTGCTAAGCGGATACACCATCACCGCGACCAGGATATTGATGAGCCCTGCCGAGAACACCGTGCCCGGCATGCCGATCGCGGGCAGCATTACATACGTCGAGGCCAACGCACCAATGGCCGCGCCGAGACTGTTGGAGAAATACAAGCCTGCCAGCACCCGGCCCTCCGCGTGGGTCTGCAGGCGGATGTAGCCAGCACTCATCAGCGGGAAGGTCGCACCAAGCAGAATGCATTGCGGCAGCACCATCGCCGCCGCCAGCAACCAGCGAACGTTCTGCAGCTGCCCTGACGGCAGCATCGGCAGCACTTGTGCGTAGGCCCAGCCGGTCACACCCTGATAAATGCCGTCGAAGCTCAATCCGAGCAGGCCAATGACGACCTCAATGAGCGCATAGGCGAGAAGCGGCCGACGAATTCTGCTGCTCCATCGGCTGACCAGCCATGCACCGATCGCCATGCCGCCCATGAACAGAATGAGCACCAGCGATTGCGCGTAGGAGGAATGACCCAGGAACAAGCCCAGATACTGCGTCCAGATGGACTGGTAGATCAGGCCGGAGAAGCCGGACAGCACGAATATCCACAACAGCCACGTTCCAGCCCTGCTCTTAACCAACGTCATGCGTGCATCCCCATTGCCTATCACAAGGCCAAACGAACTGCATTGAAGTATGTCGCCAAGCACGGCGCCGCATTGAAGCGGCGGCAGCGGCTGGCAATCGAAGGTTGGGCCCAGCTCCCCGCCGGGCAATGTTGCTTGTGGATGGTAGCAGGTGATCGCGGCAGGATCAGGGATTGGGCACCAAACGGGTGCAGCGGACGGGGCCGTGCGTCCCAGCCCCGTCTTGGTTTCTTGCCGGGCAGAGCCCGGCCCTACCTATGCGTTTCTGGCGAAACGAAGGAGCTTAGTCCTTGGTGACGCGGTTGATCTCGGCCAGGCTGGTGGTGCCCGCGCCCGCCTTGATCAGCGCAGATTGGCGCAGGTCCTTGATACCGGCACGTTGGGCAGCTTCAGCGATCTGGATCGCGTTGCCACCGCCCAGGACGATGACCGAAATTTCCTCACTCATCGGCATGACCTGGTAAATACCGGTACGACCCTTATAGCCCTCGGTACACTCTTCGCAGCCAACCGGCTCATACAGGGTGATGCCGGCGTCCAGCTGGGCCTGGGTGAAGCCCTCGGCCAGCAAGGCGTTCGGCGGCAGGTCCACCGGCCGCTTGCAGTTGTTGCACAGTCGGCGCGCAAGACGCTGAGCAATCACAAGCGTGACCGAACTGGTGATGTTGAACGGTGCAATACCCATGTTCATCAGGCGCGCGATGGTCTGCGGACCATCGTTGGTATGCAGGGTGGAGAGCACCATGTGGCCGGTCTGCGCTGCCTTGACGGCGATCTCGGCCGTTTCCAGATCGCGGATTTCGCCGACCATGATGATATCTGGATCCTGTCGCAGGAAGGATCGGAGCGCGGCGGCGAAGGTCATGCCGCGCTTGACGTTCTGCTGGACCTGGTTCACGCCAGGCAGCCGGATTTCTACCGGATCCTCCGCCGTGGAGATGTTGCGGGTTTCGTCGTTGAGGATACCCAGCGCGGTGTAGAGCGATACCGTCTTACCCGAGCCTGTGGGACCAGTGACCAGCACCATGCCGTAGGGCTTATGAATCGCTTCCAGGAAGAGCTTCTGCTGCTCGGGCTCGTAGCCGAGCTTGTCGATGCCCAGCTTGGCGGCACTGCCGTCGAGGATACGAAGCACCACCTTTTCGCCGAACAGGGTCGGCAGGGTGCTGACGCGGAAGTCGATCTGCTTGGACTTGGAGAGGTTGAGCTTTATGCGCCCATCTTGCGGTACGCGCTTTTCGGCAATATCCAGCTGCGACATCACCTTCAGGCGTGCAGCAATGCGCTGGTTCAGCTTCACCGGCGCCTTGGCCACGTTCTTGAGCAGCCCGTCGATGCGGAACCGCACGCGGTAGTCGTCTTCATACGGTTCGAAGTGGATGTCCGATGCGCCCTTGCGGATGGCATCGACCAGCACCTTGTTGACGAACTTCACGACCGGGGTGTCGTCCCCCTTGGCGTCGTGACCGGAATCTGCCCCAGCTCCACCCTCATCATCGCCGCCCGACACATCCAGGTCGGCCATGCCGTCGTCGTCGCCGCCGCCAAGGGAACCGCCCAGGGTGTCATGCTTGGACTGCCACTGTTCCAGCGTGCGGCGGATCTGCTCCTCGTCTACGAGAATCGGCTCGACCACCAGATTGGTGTGGAACTTGATCTCGTCAAGCGAGTGAGTCGGATCACTGGTACCCACGAACAGCTTGCCACCGCGTTTGAACAGCGGCAGCACATGATGCTTGCGCAGCAGCTCTTCACTGACCAGGCTGATGGCGCTCTGCGCACTGTCGAATACCGAGACGTCCAGCAGCGGCATGCCAAATTCGAGCGCATTGGCTGCGGCCAGCTGCGCCGGGGTTACCAGCTTCTTTTCAGCAAAGTACTGCGGCAACGGCTGCTTCGCTGCGGCCGCCTTGGCCATCGCATCGCGCGCTGCAGCCTCATCCAGCGCACCGTCCTGCACGAGACGACGGGCGATACCGGTGATGCCGACGAGATTGGCGGTCACTACTGCGTTCATAGGGGCGTCACGGCTGATTGCTCCGGGGGCTACAGCTTAACCCAGAGAATGGGAAATCAATTGCAGTTGCGGGGGCGGATACGCTCGGCGAGGCTGGGCGCTTCGCAGCTCCACTGGCCGCCCGCATCCCGATTCAAGCTCAGGCTCGCACCCACCACTTGCGGGTTTCCCACCACGACGCAGCTGATCTGCGCCGAACCGTCGGCAGCCAGGGAGGCGACCACGGTCGAGCAATGACTGGTAGGGGTGGCGAGGCCGACGTAGGCGGCGTCGACCAGAGACGCATTGCCTGTCGCCAGCGCCGACTCAACCCCGTTCTTGCCGGGCGCGATCTCGGCCAGCGCGGCCGTGACCTGGGTCTTGGCGACATAGCCCTGGTAGGCGGGAATGGCGATCGCGGCGAGCACCGCGATGATCGCCACCACGATCATCAGCTCGATCAGCGTGAAGCCGTTGGACCTCTGCATTGAAACGCTCCCCTATCGTTAATCAGCAAGGAAAGCAGAATTCGTGCCAAGTTCATTGGGGCAAAAAAAAAGGCCCCCGGCTAAGCGGAGGCCTCTTCTTCAAGCGATAGGCGACCTATTAGGTGCACTTGCCCGGCTTGTACTTGGCGTCCAGGTCCGAAGTGCAAGCCCACAGGCCGGTGTCGGCGGTACGGGTCCAAGTGACCTTCTTGCCGTTGAACTTGGTGGCGTTGCCGCCCTTGGTGACGCACTGGATGTTGTCAGCGCCGACGGTCACGGTGCAGTACGAGGTGTCCGGGCCCACACCGACGAAGCCAGCGTCAGCAGCGGCAGTCGACGGGGTCTTGCCTTCGTTGATAGCCTGCTCAAAACCGACCTTCGCCGGGGTGATTTCGGCAAGGGCAGAAGCACCCTGCGAGCGGACGACGTAGTCCTGGTAAGCCGGAATTGCGATGGCGGCCAGGATGGCGATGATCGCGACAACGATCATCAGTTCGATGAGGGTAAAGCCCTGCTGCTTCTTCATGAGTACATCCCCTAGAGGTGGTTTGAAAAATGAACACTGGGTCGCGCCTGGCCGGCAAACCGGCTGAGCAAGGCAATCGCCCGTGCGGGTGGTTGAAAGCAGGTTGCGTGCCAACTTCTCAGCAATGCTCCCCAGCATTCCCCGGCGCAATGATGGCAGCAATCTTCAGGATTGGAACCCCCCTCACGGTAATTTGCGACACAACCGGCATTGTGACGCGTTACGTCACCTTTTGACGGCCCCGGTCCTGGACCCCGGTCACGGATTGCCGTCATGAAGGGATGCCATGACGGCCCGGAACCAGCTACCATTCGGCGCAGAAGCCCGCCTGGGGATGGCGCGGCTGGGGAGCCTGTATGTCTGTGAGCCGTAGTGCTGTCAAGAAAGAGCCCGTGGCGCGTAGCACCATGGAGTTGCAGCCGTTTGTCTGGGAGGGGACCGACAAGCGGGGCGTGAAGATGAAGGGCGAACAGCCCGCCAAGAACGCAAATCTGCTCAGGGCCGAGCTGCGCCGGCAGGGCATTACGCCGAACGTGGTCAAGCCCAAGCCCAAACCGCTGTTCGGCGCCGCCGGAAAGACCATCAGCGCCAAGGACATTGCCTTCTTCAGCCGCCAGATGGCGACCATGATGAAGTCCGGCGTCCCGATCGTTTCCGCGCTGGAGATCATCGGTAGCGGGCACAAGAACCCGCGCATGAAGAAGATGGTGGACACTGTCCGCGCCGACATCGAGGGGGGCTCGTCCCTCTATGAAGCGGTAAGCAAGCACCCGGTCCAGTTTGATGAGCTCTACCGCAACCTGGTTCGCGCTGGCGAAGGGGCGGGTGTTCTGGAAACGGTACTGGACACGGTTGCCACGTATAAAGAGAACATCGAGACACTCAAGGGCAAGATCAAGAAGGCGCTCTTCTACCCTGCCATGGTGATGGCAGTGGCCATTCTGGTCAGCGGCATCCTGCTTGTCTGGGTTGTCCCCCAGTTCGAAGACGTCTTCGCCAGCTTTGGGGCAGAGCTTCCTGCGTTCACCCAGATGATTGTGAATCTTTCGCGGTTCATGGTTTCGTGGTGGTGGCTGATGCTGCTGATCGCCGGCGGCGCCATTGGCGGCTTCATTTTCGCCTACAAGCGATCGCCTTCGATGCAGCATGCGATGGACCGGACGATTCTGAAGGTGCCCGTCATCGGCCAGATCATGCATAACAGCTCGATCGCGCGGTTCGCTCGCACGACTGCTGTGACCTTCAGGGCAGGCGTGCCATTGGTGGAGGCCTTGGGAATTGTCGCTGGCGCCACCGGCAACAAGGTCTACGAGGAGGGCGTGCTGCGCATGCGTGACGATGTGTCGGTCGGCTATCCCGTCAATATGGCGATGAAGCAGATCAACCTTTTCCCGCACATGGTGGTCCAGATGACCGCCATTGGTGAGGAAGCAGGCGCACTGGACACGATGCTCTTCAAGGTGGCCGAGTACTACGAGCAGGAAGTGAACAATGCCGTGGACGCGCTGAGCAGCCTGCTGGAGCCACTGATCATGGTGTTCATTGGTACCATTGTCGGCGGCATGGTCATCGGCATGTACCTGCCCATCTTCAAACTGGCTTCGGTGGTCTAACGGCACATGGCATTTCTCGACCAGCATCCCGGCCTCGGCTATCCGGCCGCGGCCGCACTGGGGTTGCTGATTGGCAGCTTCCTCAATGTGGTGATCCTGCGCCTGCCCAAGCGGCTGGAGTGGCAGTGGAAGCGCGACGCCCGCGAGGTGCTCGAGCTTCCGGACATCTACGAGCCACCCCCGCCCGGGATCGTGGTCGAGCCGTCGCACTGCCCGCACTGCAAGCACAAGCTGTCCTGGTACGAGAACATCCCGCTGTTCAGCTGGCTGGTCCTGGGCGGCAAGTGCCGCCACTGCCATGCGCCGATTTCCATCCAGTACCCGCTGGTCGAGCTGTTGACCGGCTTGCTGGTGGTAGCGAGCGTCTGGCAGTTCGGCTTTGGCTGGCAGGGCTTTGGCGCCATCGTGCTGAGCTGCTTCCTGGTGGCCTTGTCCGGCATTGACCTGCGCACCCAGTTGTTGCCGGACCAGCTCACCCTGCCGCTGATGTGGCTGGGGCTGATAGGCAGCATCGACAACCTGTACATGCCGGCCAAGCCTGCCCTGCTGGGCGCCATTGCCGGCTACCTGCTGCTGTGGTCGGTGTGGTGGCTGTTCAAGCAGATCACCGGCAAGGAAGGCATTGGCCACGGCGATTTCAAGCTGCTGGCCGCGCTGGGCGCCTGGTGTGGGTTGAAGGGCATCCTGCCGATCATCCTGCTCTCGTCGGTGCTTGGGGCGATCATCGGTTCGATCTGGCTGTACTCGCGGGGCCGCGACCGGGCCACGCCGATTCCGTTCGGGCCCTACCTTGCCCTGGCGGGCTGGATCGTGTTCATGTGGGGCGAGCCGTTGATCAACGCGTATCTGCGGGTGTCCGGCCTGCGCTGAGGCAGCGATGAGCCAGTTCGTGATTGGATTGACCGGCGGCGTGGCCGCCGGCAAGACCGAGGTAACCCGGCGCTTCGAGGCGCTGGGCATCACCATCGCCGATGCCGACGTGGCCGCCCGTGCCGTAGTTGCCCCTGGCAGCGACGGCCTGGCGCGGATCGTGGCGCATTTTGGGTCTGGAATTCTGCTGGCTGATGGCCAGCTGGACCGTGCGGCGTTGCGCGAGCGCATCTTCAGCTCCGCACAGGAACGGCAGGCGCTGGAAGCCATTACCCACCCTGCCATTCGGGAACTGCTGCGGCAGACCTGTGAGCAGGCTGGGAGCCCCTATGCGATTGCGGCCATCCCGCTGCTGACCGAAGCCGGCGGCCGCCAGCAGTACCCATGGCTGGACCGGATTCTGGTGGTGGATGCGCCGGTGGCGGTGCAGCATGCGCGGCTGATGCAGCGCGATGGCACCACGGCCGATCTGGCCGGCCGGATGATTGCGGCGCAGGCCAGCCGGGAGGAGCGCTTGGCGCTGGCGGATGACGTGGTGGTCAATGATGGGCACCCGGATCATCTGCAGGCGGAAGTGGAGCGGCTGGATGCGCTCTACCGGAGCAGGCCAAGCAGCAGACCTTAGGGCTGGCCGCGTGGTCTTGCGGCCGCACTTCATGAATGCCGATTACGGCGTCCCAACCGAATTCCTTTTCCATTGCCTGCCTGACCAACCCCGGTACCGCGTACCAGGATGTGTTCGAGTGAACGTCCACCCCCGCCGGGTTGTACTCACTTGCCAGATAAAGCGTCTCCGCGCGAGGCATCTTTACCCTTTCATCGATAAGTATCTGCCTCCTGTGCTTCTTCATGAGAAGACGGAGAGGTTTGACCGTGGCGATACCAAACTCCGCCAGCTCCGTGACGAGATCAGCAAGATCAAAGTCACCGTAATCATGCCTGCGTGGAAAGACGGAAAGCACCACCCTTCGGATGCCCGCCGGTGTGAGTGGTGAGGCATCAACGATGGCACGGGCTTTATGTCGCTTCATGGACCGCCCCCCAACTCACTTCCCTCCCCTACCTGAGGCCGCTCAGCTTCGGCGGCAGCCAGAAACCGGGTCGCCGCATCCCTGACTTGCACCCAGGCAGGATGTTCAATGCTCTCGCGAAGCGCCTCAGACACCCTGTCCCAAGCAAGTAGCGGCGATCCAACCATAATCTCCTGCCTGAGCTCCCAAGCCGCAGCATGGAAAGCATCGAATTGCTGGGCCGCGTGCTCCGGCCCACCTGAAATGCTTCTCGCTGCCTGTTCAAAGTAGAAAAGGCAGTTCTTCATCGAATCGTCAAAGGTGGTCTTCTCAATAACCCCCACGACTTCCTCCTGATCTCCACATGGCCGAGTCAACTGTTCAGGCGCGCCCCACCATGCTTCCGGCAGGTCGCTTCGACTGCTTGGCGCCTCGCCGCAGGTTAATGAACGCGATGAATACAACACCGGCAACCATCCACGAACCGCCTAACAGAAGGTTCGCAGCGTCATCACCGATCAGCTGCCTCAGCGAGGCGTTCATTTGGCAATCCGTCCGGCAGATAGCTGGGCCAATCGTCATTCCAGACGCAACCGCCCAACCGTAGGCAGCAAATTCAAGGCCCACGAATGTTCCGAAGCACCTGACAAACATGCCCCCTACCCTCATCAGTTGCCGACCGTGAGATCCAGCTTTCGATTGAACGACGAGAACTCGACGGCATAACCTCCCCCACCGTCGAATCTGACCACATGCCTGAAATTGCACTTGGAAAGCACGCTGATCTCATGCATGAGCACATCCGTCGCACGGCGTGTCGGCAGATCACCCTCGGTCACTACGAACGACGACACCCCGCCGTAGTGGAGGGAAAACTCATGTTCGAAGAGCTGGTCGAGAAAGATGACATCCACCGAGGTGGCGTTTGATACGCCCTCTCCTTCTGT
The DNA here is from genome assembly GCF_034044835.1 of Stenotrophomonas sp. CFBP8994. Classification (NCBI taxonomy): domain Bacteria; kingdom Pseudomonadati; phylum Pseudomonadota; class Gammaproteobacteria; order Lysobacterales; family Lysobacteraceae; genus Stenotrophomonas; species Stenotrophomonas sp. CFBP8994. Next base: position 979,959 of record NZ_JAXCWT010000001.1, read on the forward strand.
GGGCTCTTTGCGAATGGCGAATGAGCGCATTCGAGAATCGTGCAGGCTGTACTTTCCCTGCAACTGGTAGTGCTCGCTCCGGACAGCGAAATCGCGGAGCTCCGGCGGCATGCGATCGGCTACATCGTGGATGTAGTCGAAGTATTCATCCACCAGCCAACCCAGGTCCTCGTCCTCACGAATTCGTTCGAAACGAATCACGATCATCAACGTCCTTGCAAGGTGAGCCTGTCGCACTTTAGCAGACGGCACACACCGTAGAGCGACGCCCTGCGTGGCTGGCGCGGTGTCCGGCGAAGAGCAGCCACGCAAGGCGTGGCTCTACCGCGGAGCGGCGCCAGGCGGCGACAATTGGCGGAGCGGTCCCAGTTGGCGGTCCCTTGCCAGTTGGCAGCACAGGTGTAGGTCAGCCCGCCGGGGCGAACGTCAGCGTGGCTACCACGCCCCGGGTATCGCCTGGCCGCACGTTGACCTGCCAGCCGTACAGATCGCACAGGCGGCTCACGATCGACAAACCAATACCGCCGCCCTGCGAGTGGCCGGCGTGGGTGCCTCTATAGCCGCGCTGGAACAGCTTGGCCGCATCTTCGGCGCTCAGGCCCGGGCCGCTGTCGATCACTTCAACCCGGTTGCCGGTGACCAGCACCCGCACCGAGCCTTCCTGCGAGTACTTCACGGCGTTGCCGATCAGGTTGCCCAGTGCCACCGACAGCGCCGATTCCGGGGCATCGATGACCAGTTCGCGGTCGCCCTCCAGTACCAGCTCCAGCGGCTTGCCGCCCAGCTGGGCGCGGTGTGAATCGAGCAGCTGTTCGGCCACCCGCGCCACGTTGCTGCTGCCCTGCCCGCGCTCGTTGCGCGAGAGCAGCAGCAGCGCGCCAATCAGGTCGGTGCACTGCTGTTCGGCACGCTGGATGCGCTGCAGGCGCTGCAGCACCTTGGGGTCCAGGTCCGGCCGGGTCAGCAGCAGCTCGGTGGCACCGCGGATCACGGCCAGCGGGGTGCGCAGCTCGTGGCTGACGTCGGCGTTGAATTCGCGGTCGCGCTGTACCACTTCGGTGAGCCGGGCCGAATAGTCATCCAGCGCCTGCGCCAGTTGCCCCACTTCGTCGTCGGGGAAGCGTGGCGCCAACGGCGTGGGGTCACTGGTACCGCCCCGGTAGGCGCGCAGGCGCGCGGCCAGGTCGGACACCGGCTTCATCACCTTCGAGGCGGACCACCAGCCCAGCACCAGCGACAACGCACTGAACACCAGCACCGAGAAGAACAGCGCGCGGTTCAACTGCTCTGCGCCGCGCAGGCTTTCGGTCATGTCGTAGGCGAGGAAGAACCACGCATCGGGGGTCTTGCGTACCGCCAGCTTGTAGGAGAAGGGGTTGCCCCGCTCGTCCACGCCGCTCAGGCCGTGGATGCCATCGCGGAATTCGTACCAGTCCGGCTCTTCCTGGCGCAGCGCTTCGAACTTGTCCGGCCCCACGATGCGCGCGCGCATCTGCTGCACGGGAAGGTCGGGGTTGCGCGAGGGATCAGCGAAGTAGCGGCGCGCGTACTCGTTGATGTTGCGGTTCATCACGTCTTCGACCAGCTGGTTCTCCACGCGCGCGCGGGCCAGGTTGGTGGCGAAGGCAAACAGTGCTGTCAGGCAGAAGCCCAACAGCACGAATGAGACGATGATGCGGCTGCGCAGCCGGCGCCGGTACGGGCCCCGGCGGCGCTCCCCCCTGCCCGTCACCGGATCAGGCTTCCGGGGCGGCGATGCGGTATCCGATGCCATGGCGGGTCTGGATCAACGGCACCTCGAACGGCTTGTCCACCACGGCGCGCAGGCCGTGGATGTGCACGCGCAGCGAATCCGAATCGGGCAGCTCTTCGCCCCACACGCGGGTTTCCAGCTCCTGGCGGGTCACCACGGCCGGGGCCGCTTCCATGAGCGCCTGCAGGATCTTCAGCGCGGTAGGGTTGAGCTGCAGCAGCTTGCCCTGGCGGCGAACCTCGAGGGTATCGAGGTTGTATTCCAGGTCGCCGGTTTCCAGTACCCGGGTCTGCACGCCCTTGCCGCGGCGCGACAGGGCGTTCAGACGCACTTCCACTTCCTGCAGCGCGAACGGCTTGATCAGGTAGTCGTCGGCACCGGAGTCGAACCCGGCCAGCTTGTTGTCCAGCGAATCCCGTGCGGTCAGCATGAGCACCGGGGTCTGCTTGCGCGCTTCATTGCGAAGCTTGCGGCAGACCTCGATCCCATCCATGCCCGGCAGATTGAGATCCAGCACGATCGCGTCGAACTCGTGCACGACCGCCAGGTGCAGGCCGGTCACGCCGTCGGCGGCGAAGTCCACGGTGTGGCCGCGGTCTTCGAGGTAGTCGCCCAGGTTGGCGGCGATGTCGCTGTTGTCTTCAATTACAAGAATTCGCATGTGACCTCTTAAGGGATGACGTTGTGGCCCACACGCTGCACGGTGCCAAGCTGGTGCTGGGCAGACGTCTTGTCCCGCTCGCGCTGGGCCACGGTCCTGCACTGCGTAGTTGCACGGTGTGAGCCGGTCGACTTTTCGCGGGTGCAGATCTGGCGACTATCTTCGCGCGCTTTCGTCAAAACGGTGTTCACAAGTTGTTGGTCGTTGTAGAGCTCGGTCTTGGCGACGTCCGTGATGGTGGCCTGGTCAGGGTACTGGTCCAGCACGCCACGCATGCGGCCCAAGGCCGCGCGGACCCGGCTGCGGTCTTCAAGGGTGAGCTCCGAGTAGGTCTCACCATCGTTCATTTCGACGTCGATGCGCTGCATCTGCTCTGCCAGCGGCTTGCCACGGGCAAACACTTCGGCCTGCGGCGCTGCCTGGGTGGTGCCCATTGCCAGCAGGAGGGCCGCGGTCCCGGCGGCCAGAATCACTCGCTTCATTTCAACCAATCCTTAGTCAACTGAACGGAACGCCGAATGTATCCCCCTCGCCTTCACCTCAGCAAGTGAGCGATGGCACGGGAAGAAAAAGGCCCAGACGGATCCCGCCTGGGCCTGAAGTCATTCCCGATTACCGTTATCTGCTGAGGAGGGCAGAGCTGCGGTTCGTTGAAGCCTACGCCGGGGGCGATTAAACCGGTGTTAAAACCGGCCAAGCGGCTTCAATAAAAATTCATGCCTTTGATTTTGCTGGCTTTTTCGCAGCAGCCACCTGCCCAGCCACGTGTTCGATGATGCGCCCGGCCAGGTCGTCCTGGCTGATCCCCTCGATCCCTTCCAGGCCGGGGGTGGAGTTGACCTCCAGCACCAAAGGGCCCCGGCTGGAGCGGATCAGGTCCACCCCGGCCACCCCCAGCCCCAGCGCCCGGGCCGAGCGCACCGCCACCTGCTGCTCGGCGCGGGTGGCCTTGGCCACGCGGGCGCTGCCGCCGGCATGCAGGTTGGAGCGGAAGTCGCCGTCCGGGGCCTGGCGTTGCATGGCGGCCACCACGTGGTCGCCCACCACCAGGCAGCGCAGGTCGGCCCCCTGGGCCTCGCCGATGAACTCCTGCATCAGGAAATTGGCGTACAGCCCGCGCAGGGCCTCGACGATGCCGCGCGAGGCGCTGGCCTTTTCGGTCAGGATCACCCCGCGGCCCTGGGTACCCTCATTGAGCTTCACCACGTGCGGCGGCGGGCCCAGCATGGAGAGCAGGTCCACGGTGTCATCGGGGTTGTCGCCAAACACCGTGACCGGCATGTCGATGCCCTTGGAGGCCAGGATCTGGTGCGCGCGCAGCTTGTCGCGGGCACGCAGGATGGCATCGGACGGGTTGGGGGTGACTGCCCCCATCATCTCGAACTGGCGCAGCACGGCGGTGCCGTAGCGGGTCACCGAGGCACCGATGCGCGGAATCACCGCATCCACCCCGGTGATGGGCCGGCCCTTGTAATGCATGGTGAAACCGTCGGCGGCAATGCGCATGTAACAGCGCAGCGGGTCGAGCACCCGCACGGTATGCCCGCGCGAACGCGCCGCGTCCACCAGCCGCCGCGTGGAGTAGAGCTTGCTGTTGCGGGAAAGGATGGCCAGTTTCATCGCGGCTTTGATGGGGGATCGGATAGGACGCGAAGCATAGCGTGCCGCCGGTGACTACAGATGCAGGGGATCTACCAAAAGCGTCAACGAGAATGAACCGTAGAACCCCATGCACATCCATAGGCACTAACGCTCTAACTTGCTGTTTTTATTTGCTATTTTATTGTTTAAAAATTGGTTCCATAGTGGTCTAAAGTTGGTGCGAGCGGCTCATTGCTGTGCAATACTCGGCCCATCCCGCATCCTCCCCTCACCTCATGCAAACAGCCCCCCTCTTCCTCAGCGTCCCCCAAGGGGACTCCCTGCACTTCGGCAACGGCGACCAGTTCGAACCAAAGAAGGTCGCCGAGTTCATGCAACTGGATCGGAATGCGGTGTCCAAGATTGCGTCGGTATCCAGCGCATCCGTCCGTTGGGATGAGAACGTCCCCAAGGCGGTCAAGGAGCGGCTGGAGGAAATCGGCGCCATCGCGAACATGGTGGCGGACATTTTCCAGGGCGACGCCGCCAAGACCGCACTGTGGTTCCGCACCAAAAACCCATTGCTGGGCGATGTTGCCCCAAGGGACATGGTCCGGCTGGGAAGACACGACCGGCTGCGCAGATTCATCGTCACCGCCATCCAAGAGGACAAGGTCAGGTAACGCATGCCACGCAGGCGCCAGCAGCCGGTTCCCGTTCGCGGTGTTCCTGACGACTTCCCGGCCAGCATCCACGTCCTCGACAGATTTTCCGAGTCTGATCTGGAGGTGTGGAAGAAACGTTCCCGGGAGCTGGATGCGCTGCATGATGAGCTTTACCACGGCCTGGAACCGGAACGCATACGGCGCCGGGATCAGCTGATCGAGGCACTGAACGCCAAACCAGCACCGCCGCATGATTTCAATAACTGGGTGCGCATGGTGCAGTACCGGTATGCGAATGAGCCCCTCTCCGCTGCCGGCAGCGTCAGGTCTATCGGTGGACGATTCAGCATTGGAAATGACTGTGATGAGTCGGGTGCCGCAGCCGTCTTCCCGGCGCTCTACATCGGCGACTCGCACGAGACCGCGTTCCGCGAGTGCTACCAGATGGCATCGAAAAAGATGGAGGCGACAGGCCTGACCCCAGCGGAGATGAGCCTGCGCCAAAGCGATGCATCAGTTCGGTTGAACGGACACATCGAACGGGTGTTCGACATACGCAACATCGAAAACCTGAAACCAGTCGCCAAGGTATTGGCGAAGTTCGCTGTCCCTCCCGAGCTTGAGAAGCTGGCCAGATCGCTGAAGATGGGAAAGCCGTCCGATCTGCTGATACGAACGCCCGCGAAACTGCAGGCGACTCTTCAGGATATGAACTGGAGAGCGTGGCCCGCACAGTTCGGTCTTCCGTCGCCCAGCCAGCGCTTCGGCCTGCTCCTGAAGTGGGCGGGATACGAAGGAATACTCTATCGCTCCAGCAAGCAGCCCGGCTCGACCTGCATCGCGGTGCTGACCAGCAACATCTGCAGCGAGCGCACTTTCATCGAACTGGCGGATGGCTACCCGCCCGCCGTGATACACAACCGACTTGACCTGTCTAGCGCCGACGCGCTGTGCGGGTGGGAGCACGTCCGCCAGGCCGACCGCGCTCCGTAAGCCAGATCAGCGCGGTAGCTGGATCACAAAGGCGTTGAGCTCCACCATCTTCCGGTCGCGGAACCGCCAGACGTCGCTGTAGGCCAGCTCGATTGGCTCACCGTCATCACCTTCGCCGATGATCGTGCCCAGCGCGACGACCGTGTCGTCCTCGGCAACGAGGCGGTCGACCGTGAAGCGCGGCGGCGTGGTGTAGGCGCTCTGCATCCACTGGCGCACCGCATCCTTGCCCTCCAGCGTACCCTCGCCCACTGTCGTCCAGCGGATGTCGTCCGTGCAGTGGGAAAGGAACCCTTCGTTGTCGCCCGCGATGACGGCCTCGTTGGCCTGCAGGAGAACAGACTTGTTGGAACCATGCATACGAGTACTCCACCAGTGGCGCAAAGCGCCGACGGAGCATGGTCCCAGCGATCAGGTTAACAAGGCGCAAGGGGAATGAGAGCGAAGCGTAAGCGAGCACGCTCTTCGATCAGGGTCATGCGTTCGCCGCGCCGATCAGCGTTGCCGGCAGTCGATTGGAATACGACCCTACCGACATGGCGCCGATACGCCGCAGTCGCAGCGATCAGATACAGGCGCGGGGATCTGGCGGAATGAACGCCGAGCTCCATCGGGTTGCGCAGCAACCGATGGAGCGGGTGAAGGGAATCGAACCCTCGTCAGTAGCTTGGGAAGCTACAGCTCTACCATTGAGCTACACCCGCTTGGTGCCGGGGGAAGTTTAGTTGCCCGGGGGGTTAAAAGGCAACGGGCGGTTTGCGGCCGCCCGTTGCTTTCGGCACGACCAATGGTCGTGCCCTACCGGGTGGGTGCACGGCGAATTTGGCCGTGCACCGCCGGCTTCCGGCTTAGAAGCTGCCGCTCACCGTGGCGAACAGGCTGATGTCGCGTGCCCGCTTCTGTGCCGCAGTGGTGCTCATGCCGACATTGCTGTTCAGGCCGAACATGCTCATGCGCGCACCCAGCACGGCGGTGGCGTAGTTCTTGTCGAACTCCAGGCCCGGCACCTTGTACATGCCCACGTCCGGCATGGTCTGCAGCCAGGCGCTGGCCTGCTTGCCGTCTTCGAACTCGTGGTCATAGGTGACCTGCACGTACGGCTTGACGCTGCCGCCGTCGAAGCGGGCCTGCCAGCCGATGCGGCCCACGGTGGAGTCGGCATCCTGGTTGCCGTAGCCCAGCGCGGTGGCGCTCGGGTTGGATTCCACGTAGCCATCCAGCTTGACCTGCTGCCAGATCACCGCGGCCACCGGGCCGTGGCGGAAGCCACCTTCGGTGCCGAATTCGTAACCGGCGTTCAGGGCGGCGGTGAGGTTGCTGCCTTCCGGCGAACCGGTGTGGGTGCGCTCGGCCGGGCCCAGCTGCACGCGGCGGGTCACGTCATAGTCCAGCCAGCTGTAGCTGATCTGGCCGGTGACCCAGGTCTTCTCGCCGTACCAACCCGCGAACAGGCCCAGCGTGGTGTCGGACTGGGTGAAATCGCCCTTGCTGTTGCCGAAGTCGGCATCCATGCGGCCATAGCCGGCGAAGCCGCCGACGACCATGCCGTCGTGGGCCCAGTCGATACCAAACAGACCGGCCGGGGCCAGGCCGTCGTACAGGTCAGCGTGGTCGTAGCGCTGCATGTCGCCACGCAGGCCACCCCACCAGCTCAGGCCATCGGCCGGACGGCCATCGAGGTGCCCGCTGACCTGGTCGGCGCGCGCACGGCCCACGGTCTGCGCCGAGTGGGTCAGGATCTGCTGGTTGCGCGGGGCTTCCAGGATCGACAGGGTGTACTCACCCAGCATCTGGTGGGTGGCGGTGGTGGGGTGCACGCCGTCGGCGAACACGTAGTTGTTTGCCGCGTTCGGGTTGGCGTAGGCGGTCGGGTTGCAGGTCAGCGACGAGGCGGTGGTGCAGGCCGGGCTGGTGACGTTGATGAAGCCGTAAGTGGCCGGGCTGGCGACGATTTCCTGCAGGATGTGGAAGGTATCCACCGGGATGACCTGCAGGCCGGCAGCCTTCAGGCCACCGAACAGCGCGTCGTTGTAGGCCTTGGCCAGCGCGGTGCCCTGCGCCATGCCCACCGCGCCACCGGCGCGTGCGGCCGGGGTCAGGCCGATGTCGGGCAGGGTCGGCACGACGATGTACTGCGCGCCGGCGCCCTTGAGGGTACCCACGATGCCGACCTGGTCGGTCACGGCCGCGCCAAGGGTGGCCTGCAGCGGTGCGCCGGCCTGGATGGCGAACAGGTCGTTGGCACCGCCCCACACGGTGTACAGGGCGTTGGCGTCGGCCTTGCCGCCGTTCGCGGCCAGGTACTGCGCGGTCTGGGTCTTGAGCGAGTAGACCGGAATGGCCGGGGTGCCCGGGGCCAGCGTCTGGGTGGTGTCCACGCCGACGCGGGCGCCGCCGATGGCGTAGTTGTCACCATTCTGGCCGTTGCCGTGCGCAGTGGCGTTGGTGCCGTAGTAGTCGGCCACGTACTGCGCCCATACCCAACCCGGGTTGGTGGTGAACTGGCCGGTGACCGGCTGCACGGAGGCCGGCAGCAGCGGGCGGAAGTAGCCCTGGTCGGTCAGGCTGTCGCCGATGAAGATGGTCTTCGAATAGGGCGACTGCGCCATCGCCGGCACGGCGGCCAGGGCGATGGCCACGGCCATCAGGGAACGCAGGGGACGCTTGCTGAGCAGCATGGAAAAAACTCCTTTTTGGGTGATGACGGCCGACGTACGGCGGCGCACGGTGCCATGGTTCCACTGCACCCCGGCGACATCACGCTGCGCTGCGGCATGGCCGGGGCCAAGGGCACGCAGACGTCAGACACCACGGGCCGGGACGGGCATCGGTGGGGGCGCAAGGGTACGCAGAAGTGACGACTTTGGGGGACAATCGCGCCATGAACTTCGTCAACATCACGCTCAACGGCGAACCCCGCCAGCTTCCGCAAAGTGCCACCGTGCTGGACCTGCTTCAGGCCGAACACCTCACCGAGCGCCGGGTGGCGGTGGAGGTGAATGCCGAAATCGTTACCCGCAGCCTGCACGCGACCCACGTGCTTGAGGACGACGACGTGGTCGAGATCGTGCACGCGTTGGGCGGCGGGTGACGATTCACGGTCCGCGTGGGCCGGCCAACGGCCGGCGCTACCGGGTCTGTGCGGCAGTGGGCTGTGTGATAATTCGCTTATGACTGCTCATTCTTCCCCCGATTCGCTGGTGATCGCCGGCAAGACCTACGCTTCCCGGCTGCTGACCGGGACCGGCAAGTTCAAGGACCTGGACGAAACCCGCATCGCCACCGAGGCGGCCGGGGCCCAGATCGTGACCGTGGCGATCCGCCGCACGAACATCGGGCAGAACCCGGGCGAACCGAACCTGCTGGATGTGCTGCCGCCAGACCGCTACACCATCTTGCCCAACACCGCCGGCTGCTACACCGCCGAAGACGCGGTGCGTACCTGCCGGCTGGCGCGCGAACTGCTCGATGGCCACAACCTGACCAAGCTGGAAGTGCTGGGCGACCAGAAGACCCTGTACCCGGACGTGGTGCAGACCCTCAAGGCTGCCGAAACGCTGGTCAACGACGGCTTCGAGGTGATGGTCTACACCTCCGATGACCCGATCCTGGCCAAGCGGCTGGAAGAGATCGGCTGCGTGGCGGTGATGCCGCTGGCCGCACCGATCGGCTCGGGGCTGGGCATCCAGAACAGGTACAACCTGCTGGAAATCATCGAAAGCGCCAAGGTGCCGATCATCGTCGATGCCGGCGTGGGCACCGCGTCGGATGCGGCCATTGCGATGGAGCTGGGCTGCGACGGCGTGCTGATGAACACCGCCATTGCCGGCGCGCGCAACCCGGTGCTGATGGCCAGCGCGATGCGCAAGGCGGTTGAAGCCGGGCGCGAGGCATTCCTGGCCGGGCGCATTCCGCGCAAGCGCTATGCGAGCGCGTCTTCGCCGGTGGACGGGTTGATCGGCTGATGACCAATCCCTTCGACAGCGCGGGCGCCAAGGCGCCGCCCAAACCCTTCACCGTCACCGAAGGCCGCCGCGAGGTGCGCAGCTTCGTGCTGCGCCAGGGCCGCTTCACCCCCGCCCAGCAGCGCGCGTTCGACGACCGATGGCCGCGCTTTGGCCTGGACTTCACCGGCGAGCCGCGCGACCTGGACGCCACGTTCGGGCGCGATGCGCGCAAGGTGCTGGAAATCGGCTTCGGCAACGGGGCCGCGCTGCGCTTCGCCGCGCAGCAGGATCCGAGCCGCGATTACATCGGGCTGGAAGTGCACGCCCCCGGCGTGGGCCGCCTGCTCAACGCACTGGCCGACGACAATGCCGACCACGTGCGCCTGTACCACCACGACGCAGTGGAGGTGCTGGAAAAAGAAATCGCCGATGGCGCGCTGGATGAAGTGCGCATCTATTTCCCGGACCCGTGGCACAAGAAGCGCCATAACAAGCGCCGCCTGATCCAGCCGGGGTTTGCGGAACTGCTGGTGCGCAAGCTGCGCGTGGGTGGGCGGCTGCACTGCGCCACCGACTGGGAAGACTATGCGGTGCAGATGTGGGAGGTGCTGGACGCCACCCCGGGGCTGGTCAACCGTGCCGGTCCGCGCGGGCAGGTGGAGCGGCCGGAGTGGCGGCCGCAGACGCACTTCGAAACCCGCGGCCAGAAACTGGGTCACGGGGTGTGGGACCTGTTGTACGACCGCACCTGATCCCCATCCAAGGAACCGCGTTACCCCATGGACACCACGCTGACGCTGACCACCGACATGAAGCTCGTCCTGGGGCTGGTCGGCTTCACGATGGCGATGTTCCTGTTCGAGCGCATCCGCGCCGACGTGGTGGCGCTGGTGGTGCTGGTGGTGCTGGGCGTGACCGGCCTGATCGCGCCGGAGGAAATCTTCGGCGGCTTCTCGGGTAATGCGGTGATGAGCATCATCGCCACCACCATCCTCGGTGCCGGCCTGGACCGCACCGGGGCGCTGAACCGGCTGGCGGCGTGGCTGCTGCGGCGCGGCCATGGGGTTGAGACGCGGCTGTTGATGATGACCACGGCCATTGCCGGGTTGAATTCGTCGTTCATGCAGAACCCATCGGTGATGGCGCTGTACCTGCCGGTGGCGTCGCGGCTGGTGGCGCGTACCGGGTTGACCCTGCAGCGCCTGCTGCTGCCGATTGCCGCGGCGATCGTGATGGGCGGCGCACTGACCATGGTCGGCAATTCGCCGCTGATCCTGCTCAACGATCTGCTGGCCTCGGCCAACAACAATCTTCCTTCGGGCCTGGCCACGATCGAACCGCTGCGCATGTTCGCGCCGCTGCCAATCGGCCTGGCGCTGCTGGCCGCGTCGCTTCTGTACTTCCGCTACTTCGGCGACCGCAAGCTGGTGGAAGAAGAAACGCTGGCCAACGACGGCGTCACCCCGGCCCGCACGGAAAGCTACTTCGCCAAGACCTACGGGATCGAGGGCGATGTTTTCGAGCTGGTGGTCAGCGCCGAAAGCCCGCTGGTGGGCATGACCCTGGGCGAGGCCGAGAACCTGCACGACGCGCCGCTGATGCTGGCGCTCAAGACCGGCAACGACACCCGGCTGGCACCGCCGGCGGAAATGCGGATCTGGGTGGGCAGCGTGCTGGGCGTGATGGGCAGCCGCCAGCAGGTAGGCGATTTCGCCCAGAACCAGTTCCTGCGCATGTCCTCGCGGCTGAAGCACCTGGGCGACCTGTTCAACCCCAGCCGCGCGGGTATTTCCGAGGCGGTGATTCCGCCCACCTCCGAGGTGATCGGCAAGAGCGCCTCGGACCTGCGCCTGCGCAAGCAGCGCGGCATCAGCCTGCTGGCGATCAACCGCGACAAGCAGGTGATCCGCGAGGACGTGCGCAACGTGCCGCTGCGCGCCGGCGACATGCTGGTGTTCCACAGCATCTGGACCGACCTGGCCCAAGCCGCCAAAAGCCGCGACTTCGTGGTGGTCACCGATTACCCGAAGGGCGAACAGCGCCCGCACAAGTTCAAGATCGCCATGTCGATCTTCGCCATCACCATCCTGATCGCGCTGACCTCGAAGCTGCCGGTGGCATTGACCCTGATGACCGGCGTGGCTGGCATGCTGCTCACCGGCGTGCTGCGCATGGACGAGGCGTATGCCTCGATCAACTGGAAGACGGTGTTCATGATGGCCGGGCTGATTCCGCTCGGCTGGGCGATGGACAGCAGCGGCGCGGCGGCCTGGGTGGCCGGGCACACCATCGACCGCCTGCCTGCCGGCATTCCGGTGTGGGTGCTGGAGATCGCGCTGGCGCTTCTGACCACGGTGTTTTCGCTGGTAATCAGCCATGTAGGCGCGACCATCGTGATGGTGCCCATTGCGGTGAACCTGGCGCTGGCGGCCGGTGGCAGCCCGACCGCGTTCGCGCTGATCGTGGCGCTGTCGGCGTCCAACAATCTGATGACCGCTTCAAACCCGGTGATTTCTATGATCACCGGACCGGCCAACTACACCCCGCGCGAGTTGTGGCGGGTGGGCGCGCCGTTGTCGTTGATCTACACCATCGTGGTGGTGGCGATGATCAACCTGATGTTCTGAGTGGTGTACCGACCAACGGTCGGTACCTACCGGTAGATGCCGACCGTTGGTCGGCATGCCTCACGCCAGGAAAACCTGCCCGTCCCGCACTTCCAGCGCCACGCTCCGCAACCGGTCGCCCTTGCACGGGCCCGCTACGCATTCGCCATCGGTCAGCGAGAACGACGCGCCGTGCGCGGCGCAGACCAGCTCGCCGGCCTTGCTCTTGAGGAACTGGCCCGGTGCCCAATCCAGCCGGCGCCCGGCATGGGGGCAGATGTTGAGCCAGCCGCGCACATCGTCGCCGTCGCGGTACAGCACCAGCGACTCGTGGTCGCCGTCGATGCATCCCTCCGCCTCGGCAAATCCCCCGTCGACAATACGTTCCAGGGCGATCAGGGCAGTGGCGGAGGCATCGGAAACAGACATGGAAACAGCATCCAGGGCACGGTGCTCGATTGTCTCACGCCCTCATCTGGCTGGCTCTGCGATGAACACAAGTCATTGATTTCAAATAAACGCAGGTCGCGTTTAACGAGTTTTTCACTCAATGACAAAAGAGTGCCGGGATACTGACATCTCGCTGACTTCAGCCAAAGAACCGCCATGTACAACCGCTTCCAGTTCAACCAGTTCCGCTCCCTGTTTGCGCCGCGCAAGCCGCGCCATCCGTTGGTGCGCGTTGCGGTGGGCCTGTTGGGTCTGGCGATCCTGGCCGCCCTGGTGTTCGTGGGTGTGTTCGTGGGCGCGGCGATGATCATCGCCGGCGTGGCGTGGAAGCTGCTGGCTTCGCGCAAGCAGGCCGCGCGTGCGGCCGATCCGCAGGTGGTGGAAGGCGAGTACCGCGTGGTGCGCAAGCAGGCGTTGCCGCTGTCGCGTTGAGTGGGTTTGGCCGGTTTGCCGGGTTTGGCTGGGTTGCCGACTAACAGTCGGCACTACTCGATTTGCGGCGTGGCGGAATACACTCGTGCGACCCCTTCCCACAGGACGCGCGCATGTCTGATGTAATCCCGGCCCCCGAACAACCCCGCATTCCGGTCGCCGGTGGCGGTACGTTTCCAGTGCGCCGCATCTACTGTGTCGGCCGCAATTTCGCCGACCACGCCAAGGAAATGGGCGCGGCCGTGCCCGCCGCCGATGACCGCGGCCGCCCGATGTTCTTCAGCAAGCCGGCCGATGCGATCGTGGTTGGCCATGACGATGTGATCCCCTACCCGCCTTCCACCCAGGATCTTCACCACGAAGTGGAACTGGTGGTGGCGATCGGTCGTGACGCGCCTGCCGGCGAGCTCCCGCTCGACCAGGCCGAGGCGCTGGTGTTCGGCTACGGCGTAGGCCTGGACCTGACCCGCCGCGACCTGCAGGCCGCGGCCAAGGCCAAGGGCCACCCGTGGGATTCGGCCAAGGGTTTTGATCATTCCGCGCCGGTCAGCGAACTGGTGCCGGCCGGTGAAGTGGGCGATCTTGCCGCGCTCAACCTGTCGCTGGAAATCAATGGCGAAGTACGACAGCAGTCACTGCTGGACCAGATGATCTGGAACGTGCCGGAGATCCTGCACGAGCTGTCCAAGCTGTGGGCCCTGCGTGCGGGCGACCTGGTGTTCATGGGTACGCCGGCCGGCGTGGCCGCACTGAAGCCGGGCGATCGTTTCAGCGCGCGCCTGGAAAACGTGGCCGAACGCCACGGCATCATCGCCGGATGACGACACGCGCCGCGTTACGCTGCGGCGACCTTTGCTATCCCCGCTACAGGAGAACCAGATGGGAATGCTGACTGAGTTCAAGGAATTTGCCATGCGTGGCAACGTCATCGACCTGGCGGTCGGTGTGGTCATCGGTGCTGCGTTCGGCAAGATCGTCACCGCGCTGGTGGACAAGATCATCATGCCGCCGCTGGGCTGGGCCATTGGCCGGGTGGACTTCTCCGAACTGGCGTGGACGCTGGCGCCGGCACGCGTGGCCGCCGATGGCACGGAGATCCCTGCCGTGGTGATCGGCTACGGCGATTTCCTCAATACGCTGGTGCAGTTCCTGATCGTGGCGTTCGCGATCTTCATGGTGGTCAAGGTGATCAACCGCCTGGCGCGCAAGAAGGAAGCGGCACCGGCGGCGCCGAAGGAAGAGATCGTGCTGCTGCGGGAGATCCGGGACAACCTGAAGCGGTAAAAGGCGTACCGACCAACGGTCGGTACCTACCGCTCCGCGCCGGTAGGCGACGACCGTTGGTCGTCGCCCTGCCCGCCGGTGGAAAACAGCATCCGCCCAACCATGACCTCCCGCCCATGTGCGGCGCGGGCAGGCTGCTAAGCTCGGGGGCTTCCGCCCTGTTCCCCCCGGAGTCCGTCCCATGCGTCGCCGCGTCCTTGCCATCGCATCTTCCCTCGCCCTGCTGGCCGCCCCGGCGTTCGCGGCGACGGGCACCACCACCCTGCCGCCGAAATCGCTGGCCACCGCTGCTGAACTGCGCGAACAGGCCCTGAAGGACGACACCGGCTGGAAGGTGGTCGAATCGCTGACGACCGAGATCGGCCCGCGCATTGCCGGCAGCGAGGCCGACGCCCGCGCGGTGGCCTGGGCCGAAGCCAAGTTCAAGGCACTGGGCTTTGACAAGGTGTGGAAAGAGCCGGTGACCTTCCCCAAGTGGGAACGCCGCAGTGAACACGCGCAGGTGTTGGGCAAGCATGCACAGCCGCTGAGCATCACCGCGCTGGGCGGCAGCCCGGGCGGTACGGTCGAGGCCGAGGTGGTGCGCTTCGCTGACCTGGCCGCGCTGCAGGCCGCGCCGGAAGGCTCGCTCAAGGGCAAGATCGCCTTCGTGGATTACCAGATGACCGCCTATCGCGACGGCCGCGACTACGGCAAGGGCGGCGCGGTGCGCAGCAAAGGCCCGTCCGAGGCGATCCGCAAGGGTGCGGTGGGCTTCGTGATGCGTTCGGCCGGTACCGATTCGCACCGCGTGCCGCATACCGGCATCACCCGCTTCGATGACGGCCTGACGCCGGTGCCGTCGGCGGCGCTGTCGGTGCCCGATGCCAACCAGCTGGCGCGGCTGGTCGCGCTGGGGCCGACGAAGCTCAAGCTCAGCCTGGATTGCGGCTGGGATGGCACCGCCACCTCGTACAACGTGATCGGTGAGATCACCGGGCGCAGCCTGCCCAAGGAAGTGGTGGTCATTGGTGGCCACCTCGATTCCTGGGACCTGGGCACCGGCGCGATCGACGATGGCGCCGGCGTGGCGCTGACGATGGCCGCCGGCCACCTGATCGGCCAGCTCAAGCAGGCGCCCAAGCGCAGCATACGCGTGGTGGCGTTCGCCAACGAGGAACAGGGTCTGTACGGCGGCAAGGCCTACGCCGATGCGCATGCCAAGGACATCGTGCTGCACCAGCTGGCCGCGGAGAGCGACTTCGGTGCCGGCCGCATCTATGCGTTCAACACCGGTTCGCCGAACCCGGAAGGTTCGCGCGAGGCGACCGCCCAGATTGCCGAGGTGCTCAAGCCGCTGGGCATCGAGTACGCCCCGGACAAGGGTGGCCCGGGCCCCGATGTCGGCCCACTGGCCGCCAAGGGCGGCGCATGGGCGTGGCTGGCGCAGGACGGAACCGACTACTTCAACCTGCACCACACCGCCGACGACACGCTCGACAAGATCGAACCGGCGGCGCTGGCGCAGAACGTGGCGGCGTACACGGTGTTCGCCTACCTGGCGGCCGAAGCCGATGGCAATTTCGGCAGTGAAGCCAAGGCGACCACCCCGCCGAACGAATAAGCGGATGATGTGGAAACCGGCGGTGTCTGCCGCCGGTTTCCGTTTCGGGTTACCGCAACCACACCGTGCTGGCCGGCAGCGTGATGTTGTCGGGGCGGTACACCGGGTCCTTTCCTGCACCGCGTGAGGCTTCGTAATCGCGCAGTGCGGCCAGGGCCGGTTTCTGCAACAGCAGCAGCGCGATGATGTTGAGCCAGGTCATCAGGCCCACGCCGATATCGCCCAGCGACCACGCTACCGTGGCGCTGTTCAACGCCGAATACAGCATGGCGCCCAGGAAGCCCAGCCGGAACAACGCCATCACCCACGGCGAGGTGCGGTTGCGCAGCAGGTAGACCACGTTGGTTTCGGCCGTGTAGTACAGCGCCAGGATGGTGGTGAAGGCGAACGGCAGGATCGCCAGGGCGATGAACGAACGCCCGAAACCGGGCAACGCCGATTCCACCGCCTGCTGCACGAACCGCGGCCCCGCTTCCAGCCCCGGTACGTTGGCCACGATCCACTGCGCCGGTGCGGCCGGATCATGCACGTTGTAGGTGCCGGCCGACAGGATCAGGAAGGCGGTGGCGCTGCACACCACCATGGTGTCGATGTACACCGAACAGGCCTGTACCAGCCCCTGCTTCACCGGGTGCGAGACTTCCGCTGCGGCAGCGGGATGCGCACCGCTGCCCATGCCGGCTTCGTTGGACATCACGCCACGGCGCACGCCCCACTGGATGGCCGTGCCGATCATGGCGCCGAACGCGGCGTCCTGGCCGAATGCACTGCGCAGGATGATGCTGAACATCTCCGGCACCGCATCCAG
Source organism: Stenotrophomonas sp. CFBP8994 (assembly GCF_034044835.1). Lineage (NCBI taxonomy): Bacteria > Pseudomonadati > Pseudomonadota > Gammaproteobacteria > Lysobacterales > Lysobacteraceae > Stenotrophomonas > Stenotrophomonas sp. CFBP8994. The sequence goes on from NZ_JAXCWT010000001.1 coordinate 996,742, forward strand.
GTTCAGGGCCATCACCACGGCCGCCACCACCAGATAGCCCAGCGCCATGAACGGCACGATGACTTGGGCCACCTGTGCGATGCGCCGCACGCCGCCGAAGATCACCATCGCGACCACCGTGCCGATGCCGGCCGCGGTGACCCAGCCCGGCGCGCCCCATGCCTCGTCCAACGCGCTGACCATCGCGTTGGACTGCGTACCGGGCAGCAGCAGCCCGCAGCCGATCACCGTGCTGAGCGCGAACAGCACTGCGTACCAGCGTTTGCCCAGGCCCTTTTCGATGTAGTACGCCGGACCACCCCGGTACATGCCGTTGCTGTCGCGCTGCTTGTAGATCTGCGCCAGGGTGGATTCGACGAAGGCGCTGGAGGCACCGAGGAAGGCGACGATCCACATCCAGAAAATCGCACCCGGCCCGCCGTAGGCAATGGCCATCGCCACGCCGGCGATGTTGCCCACGCCGACGCGGCTGGACAGCGACAGGCTCAATGCCTGGAACGAGGACACACCCGCCGCCGAACTGCGCCCCTGGAACATCAGCTTGAGCATCTCCGGCAGCCCGCGCAGCTGGATGAAGCGGGTGCGCACGCTGAAGTACAGGCCCACCAGCAGGCACAGCCCGACCAGCGCCGGACTCCAGACGATGCCCAGCAGGTGGGCGACGATCTCATCGAGGCCCATCAGAAGAACATGCCCAAGGCGACCTGCGGGTTGATGTAGCTGCCGGTATTGCGGCCCGCGACCGTGAACTCCACGCCGGCAATCAGCCCGACGCTGGGACTGAAGTGGTACTGCACTGCCGGTGCGAGGGTGACGTTGCGGCTGCCGGGGCGACGTTCATCGATGCGCAGCATGGTGCCGTCGGCAGCGGGCGCGTAGCCGCTCAGGTGACGGTCGCTCTGGCGGCTGATGGCGAATTCGAATACGCCCACCCACTTCGAGTCGAAGCTGTACTCACCGGCCGCGGAAAGGCCGATCAGCGAACCCGGCGCGATGTTGCCGCGGAAGCCATCCGGGGTGCCGTACACGCTGTGGTCGTTGATCGCCACGCGCGCCGGTGCCGGGCTGGCGCTGAGCTGGCCACGCCAGCGCAGCGGGCGGCCGTTGGGCAGCCACACGACCTGCTGCATGCCCAGCCCGAAGGTGGTGCGCTGCACGCCATCGCCCTGGGCGTTGAGCGGGTTGCCATCGATGCGGTCATAGCTGCCGGTGGCGTAGCGCTGGCTCAGCGACACCGAAATGGCCGGGCGGGTGCCGTCTTCGTTCGGCGCCTGCAGCAGGTACTGCACCATGGCGGTGGTATCGCCGGCGCGGAAGCCGCGGCTGCGCTCGCTGCCGGTCTCGGCGCGCGAGGCGCTGAGGTTGACCTGCGCGGTCACGCGCTGACCCAGGCCGTAGGCGATCGGCACCACGGTCAGCCAGGCGGCGCTGCGGCCGTCGCTGTCATGCCGGCGGCCGTCGCCATCGAAGTAGCGGTCGCTGTCGATGCGGATCAGGTACGGCTCGACGAAGAGATTGCCTTTGGGCATCCCGGCCGGATTGGGGGTGATCAGCGGCCCCATGAAATTGACGCCGTCCAGCGAGTGCTCGGCAGCCTGGGCGGCAGCGGGCAGCAGGCCGGCGATCAAGGCGAAGGAAATCGGGCGCAGGGAACGCAGCGCATCGAATGTCATGGAATGCCTCCTTGGTGACAGAGTGATGCGGCAGGCCAATCCGCCGCACCGGCAATCTGCACAGGAAGTCATCTCGGAAAAATCGGTAAATCACGCGAATCTTGCGTTCTGTGCGCGGGCGCACGCACGAAAATGCCTATCACGCCAACGGCGTTTTTCAGCGGATGCCCGGCAGGAAACGCGCTTCCGGATTTCCATCGCGCGCGGCCCGGAACGTCACTGCGCGCACACGTCGCAGGCGCCCATGCACAGGCATGAAATGTCGCACTTCGCCCGTGCGCACCGCGAAAACGCATAAAAAAAGCCCGGCCAAGCGGCCGGGCTACCGGGATTCGTCACACCCCACGCGGTGAGCGCCACGGAACAGACCGTGATCCGGACAACGGCGCCGCACTGGGTGGGTGTCTCTCCTCACCTACACAGTACGGCGCCGCGTTGCACTGTGACGCAGCAAGAACGCGGCGCACCATGCGAAAAATCCGAATCCACCGTAGGCACGACTCCTTTGGAGAAGTCGATCACATCACGCAGGGCAGCGCGCAAGCGTTACCCGAAGTTACCGCTGTGCATACCAGTGCGACAGCAACACGGCGGTGGCCGATGCCACGTTGAGGCTTTCCACTGCACCACTGCCGGGAATGGATACCTGCAGGTCGCAGGTCTGTGCCAACGCACGGTCCATGCCCTCGCCTTCGGCGCCCATCACATACACCAGCCGCGCCGGCAAGGTGGCCTTGAACAGGTCCGCGCCGCCTTCCACCAGCGTGGCCGCCAGGCCGAAGCCGCCGGCACGCAGTGCTTCCATTGCCTGCGGCAGGGCCGGCAGGCGCACCAGCGGCACCGCTTCGGCGCCGCCTTCAGCCACACGCGCCGCCGCACCGGACAACGCCAGGGTGGAATCGGGCGGCAGCAGCAGCCCGGCCACGCCGAAGTGCGCCGCCGAACGCAGGATGGCGCCGAAGTTGTGCGGGTTGCCCACGCCATCCAGCCACAGCGCCAGCGCCGGCTTGTCGGCCGGCAGGCCGGCCAGCCACTCGCCCAGTTCCAGCATCGGGGCGCGCAGCACGTCGGCCACCACGCCTTCGTGGTGGGTGGTGGCGGCGAGCTTGTTGAGGTCACCCTCTTCCACCACGCGATAGCCGACACGGTTGGCCACGCACCACTTCAACAGCGGCTGCAGCCGCGGGATCAGCGCCTCGGCCAGGTACAGCTTGCGCAGCGCCTGCGGGCGGCGCTCGAACAGCGCCTGCACGGCATTCCAGCCGTACAGGCGCAGCTCGTCGTTGCCGCGCCCCGGTGGTGGCGGGGTGCCGCCTTCGCGCGGCGGCAGCGGGGTGGCCCGCGGCGGTCGCGAGGAGGGGCGGCGGGCATTTTTCCAGGGATCATTCACTACGGGACTGCTCCAGCTTGCGGTGACGCCAGAAATCGGCGTTCTTGATGCCCAGGGCATCGGGGTCGAAGGTCGGATCCAGGCCGAGCTTCTTCTGGCGCTCGTAATCGCGCAGGGCGATCAGGGCCGGCTTCTGCACGATCAGGATCGCGACGATGTTCAACCACGCCATCAGGCCCACGCCGATGTCGCCCAGCGCCCACGCCATCTTTGCGTTGTGGAAGGCGCCGAACACCACCATGCCGATGATGCCCAGGCGCAGCGCCAGCACGGTGAGCGGGCGCTTGCGGTTGTGGTTGAGGTAGCTGAGGTTGGTTTCGGCCATGTAGTAATAGGCCATGATCGTGGTGAAGGCGAAGAAGAAGATCGCGATGGCCACGAAGCCCGAGCCCCAGCCCGGCAGCACGGTTTCCACCGCAGCCTGTGCGTAGCCCGCGCCTTCGGCCACACCGGCCAGGCCGGCGAACACCGGTTCGGCGCCCGGCGTGGGCGAGTACACGTTGTAGGTGCCGGCCGCCAGGATCAGGAAGGCGGTGGCGGTGCACACCATCATGGTGTCGAAGTAGATGGCGAAGGCCTGCACGTAGCCCTGCTTGGCCGGGTGCGAGACCTCCGAGGCCGCGGCCGCGTGCGGGCCGGTACCCTGGCCCGCTTCGTTGGCGTAGATGCCGCGCTTGACGCCCCACTCCACCGCCAGGCCCATCATCGCGCCGAACGCGGCATGCGCACCGAAGGCGCTGCTGAACACGGTACGGAACATGTCCGGCACGCGCTCGTAGTTGAGGATCATGATGACGATGGCCATCAGGATGAAGCCGGCGGCCATGAACGGCACCACCACTTCAGCGAAGTTGGCGATGCGCTTTACGCCGCCGAAGATCACCACGCCCAGCAGCAGGGCCACGACGATGCCGATGCCCAGCTTGAGCGCCTGCACCGATTCCATGCCCATGAACTGGCCGTCCAGCGGTCCGCACAGGGCGCCGCCACGGCAGGAGTTGATGATGCTGTCGGCGATCGCATTGGCCTGCACGCCCGGCATCAGGAAACCGGCAGCAACGATCGTGGCCATGGCGAAGGCCATTGCGTACCACTTCAGGCCCATGGCCTTTTCGATGTAGTACGCCGGGCCACCCCGGTAGCGGCCGTCGGCATCCTTGGTCTTGTAGATCTGCGCCAGGGTGCACTCGACATACGAGGTGGACGCCCCGAGGAAGCCCATCACCCACATCCAGAAGATCGCACCGGGGCCGCCGAAGGCGATGGCGGTAGCCACGCCGGCGATGTTGCCGATGCCCATGCGGCCGGCCATGGACATGGCCAGGGCCTGGAACGAGGACACGCCGGCGTCGGACTTCTCGCCCTGCACGGTGAGCCGGCACATTTCGAAGAAGCCACGCAGCTGCATGAAGCGGGTGCGCACGCTGAAGAACAGGCCGGCCGCCAGGCACAGGAAGATCAGTGCCTTGCTCCAGATGATGCCATTGATGAATTCAACTACTGCTTCCACGCGCTCTCTCCAGTCGGCGGAAAATGAAGGACGTCCCGTCGGCTGGAAGGGACCGGTCGATTCTCCATCATCGAGCGCCAGCCCGATAGGGCCGATTTACGGGGTGCGGACCCTGGCAAACCGCCGCAGGTCGTGCAGCTGGCCGCGCTTGAACACGGCGCAGCGGGCCGTTCCTTCTTCCTGGAACCCGTTGCCGAGCAGCACGCGGGCCGATCCTTCGTTGAAATCCAGCACTTCGGCCTGCAGCCTGAACAGGCGCAGCTCGTCCATCACCCAGGGGGCGAACAGGCCTACCACGCGGGTCATCCAGCCCTGCCCCCAGTATGCGCGACCCAGCCAGTAGCCCAGCTCGGCGGTGTGCCCACGTTCGGCCACGCCCGGTTGGGCGCCGATGCTGCCGCAGGCGGCGCCGTCGATCTCGATGGCCAGGTTGAGCGTCTCCGGGGCCAGGATCCGGCCGCCGAGGAAGGCCTCGCCGTCTTCCCGGGTGTACGGGAACGGGAAGCGGTCGCGCAGCCCGCGCGAGACCGCCTCGTCGTTGGCATGCCGCAGCAGCGCCTCCAGATCGTCGCTGCGCCAGGGGCGCAGCACGAATCCGGGGCCTTCCAGCCGCAGCGGCCGGTCAGGCATGGCCACCGACCGACGGGGTGTCGGCTTCCTGCTTTTCCAGCTCGCGGGCCACGGCTTCCGGCGAGCGCGTGTATGGGGCCAGCAGCGAATAGAACGCCGGGACCACGAACAACGACAGGAAGGTAGAGACGGTGACACCGAAGATCACTACGATGCCGATCGTTCCGCGGCTTGCCGAACCCGGGCCGCCGGCGACCACCAGCGGGATGGCACCGACCACGGTGGCGATGGAGGTCATCAGGATCGGACGCAGGCGCACCATGGCCGATTCGACGATGGCCCGGTGCACGTCGCGGCCCTCGTCGCGCAGCTGGTTGGCGAACTCGACGATCAGGATGCCGTTCTTCGCGGCAAGGCCGACCAGCATCACGATGCCGATCTGGCTGAACAGGTTGATGGTGCCGCCGCTCACGTACAGGCCCAGCAGCGCGCCGAGCACGCCCAGCGGCACGGTGAGCATGATCACCAGCGGGTGGATGAAGCTTTCGAACTGCGCGGCCAGCACCAGGTACACCACCAGCAGCGCCATGGCGAAGGTGAGCAGGACCGCGCTGCCGGCGTTCTGGTATTCGCGCGATTCGCCCTTCCAGTCGATCTGCGCGTGCTGCGGCAGTTCTTCGCGTGCGGTCTGCTGGGCCCAGGCGATGGCCTCGCCGAGCGGGTAGCCCGGGGCCAGGCCGGCGGTGATGGTGATCGCGCGCAGGCGGTTGAAGCGGTTGAGGTTGCCCGCTTCGGCCACTTCGCTGAGCGTGACCAGGTTGGACAGCGGCACCAGTTCGCCATTGGTGGCGCGCACGCGGATGGCGGCCAGGTCGTCGGGCGAGGCGCGGCCTTCGCGGCCGGCCTGGACCAGCACGTCGTACTCTTCGCCGTTGTCGACGAAGGTGGTGACGCGGCGCGAGCCCATCATGGTCTCCAGCGCCGAACCAATGGCGGTGACCGAGACGCCCAGGTCGGCCGCGCGCTGGCGGTCGATGTTCACCCGCATCTGCGGGCGGGTTTCCTTGTAGTCCGAGTCCGGCCCAACCAGGCCGGGGTTGTCGGCCATGCGTTCGAGCATGCGGTCGCGCCATTGCGCGATTTCAGCGTATTCGGGGCCCCCAAGCACGATCTGGAACGGCTGGCCCTGGCTGCGGACCAGGCCGCCGCCGACCTGGGTGCGCACGCGCACGCCACGGATGCCGTCGAGGTCCTTCTGCAGTTCGGCGGCCACGTCGGGGGTGGCGGTGGAACGTTCGCGCCACGGCTGCAGGAACACGCTGATGCGGCCGGTGTGCATTTCCTCACTGGCCCCGAAGCCGCCCGGCACGCGCGGGTTGGCGCGCACGATGGGCTTGTCCGCGCCGACGTACCCGGCCACGACCTTTTCCACTTCCTGCACCTGGCCCACGGTGTAGTCGTAGCCGGCGCCCTCGGGGCCGTCGATCATGATCTGGAACGAACCGCGGTCTTCGGCCGGGGCGAGTTCGGACGGCAGCACCTTCAACAGCAGCGCGCTGGCGGCGAGCGACAGCAGCATGACCACGACGTAGATCCATATCTTGCCGACGTGGGCGTCGAGCACGCGCCCGTAGGATGCCGAGACGCGGTCGAGGTTGCGGTTGATGAAACCGTGCAGGCCCTTGGGCGGCTGGCCGGTGTGCGGCTTGAGCAGCTTGGAGGCCATCATCGGGGTCAGGGTCAGCGACACGAACGCCGACAGCGCTACGGCTGCGGCCAGGGCCACCGCCAGTTCGCGGAACAGGCGGCCCGTGTTGCCTTCGAGGAAGCCCACCGGCAGGAACACCGCGACCAGCACGGCGGTGGTGGCGATGACCGCGAAGGCCACCTGCGCGGTACCACGCTTGGATGCCACCAGCGGCGGCTCGCCCAGGTCGATGCGGCGCTGCACGTTTTCGACCACGACGATGGCATCGTCCACCACCAGGCCGATACACAGCACCAGTGCGAGCAGGGTCAGCAGGTTGATCGAGAAGCCGAACGCATACAGGGCGATGAAGGCGGCCACCAGGCACACCGGCACGGTCACTGCAGGAATCAACGCGGCGCGGAAACTGCCGAGGAACAGCCAGATCACCGCCAGCACCAGCAGCATGGCTTCCACCAGCGTGGCGTAGACGCGGTCCACCGCCGCTTCGATGAAGGTGGTGTTGTCGAAGGCGACAAAGATGTGGGTGCCTTCGGGCAGGGTCAGTCCGACCCGTTCGGCTTCGGCGCGCGCGGTGCGGGCCACGTCCAGCGAGTTGGCGGTGGAGGTCTTGACGATGCCCAGGCCGATGCCGGGCTCGCCGTTGCTGCGGTAGTAGGCGCGGCGTTCGGAGGAGGCCAGTTCGATCTTGGCCACGTCGCCCATGCGCACCACGTAGCCATCAGCGCCCTTGCCGAGCGGGATGGTGGCGAAGTCTTCGGGCTTTACGTAGTTGCGCTCCACCCGCAGGGTGAAGTCGCGGTCGGCAGATTCGATGCGGCCGGCCGGCAGTTCGACGTTTTCGTTGCGCAGTGCGGTTTCCACGTCGCCCACGGTCAGGCCGCGCGCGGCGAGCTGGTCGCGGTCGAGCCAGATGCGCATGGCATAGCGCTGGCGCCCGCCGATGCGGACCTGGGCCACGCCATCCAGGCTGGAGAAGCGGTCGACCACGTAGCGGTCGGCGTAGTCGCTCAGCTCCAGCGTGTTCATGCTGGAAGAGGTCATGTTGAACCAGATGATCGGGTCGGCGTCGCTCTCGACCTTGGCGATTTCCGGCGGGCGCGCCTCTTCGGGCATGCGGTCGGCGACGCGGCTGACGGCGTCGCGCACGTCGTTGGCGGCCGCTTCGATATCGCGGTTGGAGGTGAATTCGATGCTGACCTGGGCGCGGCCGTTGGAGCTGCGCGCGTTGATGGTGTCGATGCCTTCGATGCCGGCCAGGGCGTCTTCCAGCACCTGGGTGATGCGGCTTTCGATGACGGCCGCCGAGGCACCGGTGTAATCGACGGAGACCGAGACGATCGGCGGGTCGATCGCGGGCAGCTCGCGCAGGGTCAGGCGGGTGAACGACATGATGCCCAGCACGACCAGCAGCAGGCTCATCACCACGGCAAACACCGGCCGCTGGATGGAGATGTTGGAGAGTTTCATCCGGCGCTGCCCACGGGCGCTGCAGCGGCGGTCGCGCCGGTCGGGGCGCGGGTGGTGCCGGCCGGGGCCGGATCGGTGGCCTTCTCTGCGGCCGGGCTGGCGGCCGGGGTGGCGGGCGCAGGGGCCGGCGCGGCGGCCGGCGCGGCGGTGTCGTTGACCTTCAGGCCGGGACGCAGCTTGCCGGTGCCGTCGACGACGATGCGGTCGCCTGCCTTGAGCCCTTCACGGATTTCAACGACGCCGGAGCGGCGCGCGCCGCTGACCACGTCGACGCGCTCGACCACGTGGTCGGGTTTGACGCGGAAGACGAACGAATCGCGGCCGACCTGGACCACGGCGATTTCAGGAATGACCAACGCCTGGCGTTCGGGACGGAACATGCGCACGTCGAGCAGCATGCCCGGGCGCAGGGCGTGGTCGGCGTTGATGAAGTCGGCGCGCACGGTGACGGCGCGGGTGCCGGGATCGACGCGGGTATCGATGGTGGCCACGTCGCCTTCGAAGGTGCGGCCCGGGTAGGCCACGCTGGTGGCGCTGACCTTGTCGCCCTTGGCCAGCGAGGCCAGTTCGGCTTCGGGCACCTGGAAATCGACGTGCATGCGTTCGATGTCGTCGAGGGTGGCGATGACGGTGGTGGGGGTGACGAGCGACCCTTCGCTGACCTGGCGGATGCCGAGCACGCCGGCAAACGGGGCACGCACGCGGCGGTCGCCGATGTCGGACTGCATTTCGCGCACGCGGGCTTCGGCGGCATCGCGGATGGCGCGCTGGGTGTCGAGGGTGGCACTGGCGACGAGCTGCTGGGCAGCCAGTTCACGCTGGCGCTTGTACAGCTGGTCGGCTTCGGCAAAGGTGGCCTGGGCCTGCAGCAGGGCGGCTTCCTGGGCCTGGCCGCGCAGGGTCACCAGGGGGGTGCCGGCGGAGACCTGCTGGCCGCTGTCGAAGTGCACGGTGTCGATGATTTCGCTGACCTTGGCGGTGATGGTCACCGACTCGCGGGCCTTGGCCGTGCCCAGTGCCTGCAGTGTGTCGCTCCAGGCGGAGGTCTGCACGACCTGGGTGGTCACCGGCACGACTTCGGCCTGCCGGCGGGCGGCTTGGTCCTTGCTGCCACACCCGGCCAGGATGGCCAGGCCGAGGCCGGCAATGATGCGTGCGGTGATGCGTCCCGACATGAAGTACAGCCCTTGATGTTCCACGACCGGCAAGTGTAGCCACCGCCCGCGTCAGGCATATGTGCCAAGCGTTTACCGGCACCTTCACATCACCCGGTGACACGCGCAACCCCTTTCGTGCTGGGGCCTGCGGAGCATGTAACGGCATGTGTCAACGCATGTCGGATTGCGTCGCGCCCGGAGCTTGGTTGATCGCGAAGAGCCGGCGTTTCAATTCATCCGCGCCGAGGCGGGCGGGCACCCCCATCCGGGACACGCCGTGAACCCATCCATGGGGGCTTGGCAAAAACATCCATGTTTTTGACAGTCCCGGATGGGGGTACCCGCCCACCTCCCGACGGTTTCATGCATGCGGCCGTTGAAGTGCACCCCACCGTGCGGAAGCGCCGGCCAACGCGCTTGGTCGTTGCCTCAATACCGGTAGTTCACCTTCATCCAGATCGTGCGGCCGGGTTCGTTGATGCGCACCGGATCGGCGGGGAAGCCGAAGTCGGCGCTGCCGGCGAGGTTGAGGTGCTCGCTGTAGGCGCGGTCGAACAGGTTGTCCACGCCTGCGCTGAGCTGCAGGGCGTCGCTGATCCGGTAGCCAGCGTTGAGCGCGAGCGTGGCGAAGCCTGCGCTTGGGCCCAGGTCACGCGCGACCACGTTGCCCTGGCCCGGCGCCACGCGGTGCTGGCGGGTCACTGCGCGAGCCAGTGCACCTGCACTCCAGCGCGCGCCTTCCCAGCCTGCGCTCAGGCGTGCTTCCAGCGGCGGCATCTGCGGCAGTGCGCCGCCATCGGTGCGGTTTTCGCCCCATGCGTACGCCAGCGTGCCGCCGAGTTTCCAGCCCTGCCCGAGCGCGACCTCGGCGCCCGCTTCGGCACCGGCAATACGCGCATTGATGTTGGTGGCCTGGGTGGTGCTGCCCATCATGCCGCCGTCGCGGTAGGTGAACAGGATGTAGTCCTGGAGGCGCCCGGCATACGCCGAGATCCATGCGTTGACCCGCTCATCCCTGTACTGCAGGCCGATGTCGAGCTGGGTGGTTTTCTCCGGCTGCACCGCGCTGAAAGCGTTGATGCTGCCGGCCGGCCCCATGTCAGGCGAGAACAGCTCCCAGTAATCGGGCATGCGTTCGCTGTGGCCGATACCGGCGTAGGTGGTCAGCGCGCTGCTGATGTCCCGCTCGAAACGCAGGAAACCACTGCCCAGGTCTTCGCGGCGGCGCTGGCCTGCGGTGGGGTTCGGCATCGCCATCATGCCGGTGGTGGCGCGCTCGTCGGTGACTTCCGCGCGGTCGATGCGCAGTCCGCTGACCCAACGTTGCGCGGTGGCTTCGCCCAGGGTGATCTCGGTGAACACGCCCTGGTTCTTCTGGCGTGCGTCGGTCGACCATGGCGTGAGCCGGTAGGTGTTGCGGCCCATGCCGTTGCGGCTGCGGTGGCGGCTGTCGAGCGCGTCCACGCCGGCCACGATGGCGATGTCCTGCCAGCGCCATTCGGAGGCGATGCGCCCGCCGGTGGTGCGGCGATCGACATTCGAGGCCATGGGCATCGGCATGCTGCTGGCCGGGTTCGGCTCGCGCAGGGAGTAGTTGTCCATGACGTGGTCGGCGTCGTTGTAGTAGACGTTGGCCTGCAGTTTGTCCCACGCGCCGGGCAGGTTGTCGCGTTCGAAGCGCGCGGCGTAGCTGGTGCGCTTGAACGCGGCGCCATCCATGCCACGCCCGGCGTAGCGCGCGATGGCATCGCCGGTGCCGGCGGAGAGCTCCAGCATGGTGTCGGCATCCGGGGTCCAGCCCACGGCGACATCGCTGTTCCACTTGCGCCACCTGGACGGCACCACCTCGCCATTGCCGTCCTTGTAGTCATCGGCTTCGGAGCGGTTGCCATTGACGCGCACGTAGCCCTGCGAGGCACCGGCGGTGAGGTCCAGCACCTGGTCGTTGCGGTTGCGCGAGCCGACCAGCGCGCTGGCGTCCAGGTCGATGCCCGGGGCGTCGAAACGCGGGGTATCGCGTTCGAATCGCACCGTGCCCGCTGAAGCGCCGGCGCCCCAGCGCACGCTCTGCGGGCCCTTGATGATGGTCAGCCGGTCGAAGGTTTCCGGGGCGATGTAGGACAGCGGGTTGTCCATGCGCGAGGGGCAGGCACCGATCAGGTTGCCTTCGTTGCTGACGATGTTCAGGCGCGAACCGAACATGCCGCGCAGCACCGGGTCGCCATTGGTGCCGCCGTTGCGGATGGCGGCGAAGCCGGGCACGGTCTTGAGGTAATCGGCACCGTCGCTGGCCGGCACCGGCTGGCGCGGCAGTCGCGGGTCGGTGACCCAGTGCAGCGGCGACGAGGGCGCACTGGCGGTGACCACCAGGGTGTCGAGGGTGCGCGCGTCGTCGCGCTCGGCGGCCTGCAGCGGCAGCGCGGCCAGGGCAAGCGACAGGGAAACAGACAGGCGCGTCAGTGCGCCCGCGCTGCGGGAGGAAAGCTTCATGCTGGAACTCCGGAAAACGCACAGGCGCGCGGCGCCATCACGGCGTCGCGCAGCAGGAAAATGAAAGGGCGGTTTCAGGCGTGAAGCGGGGGACCCCGCGCGGCATGGGCAGGCCAGCGCAGACTGCGCGGCGCGGCGACGGTGCGCAGCACCGGTGGGGCGATGACTGGCAGCGCCGGCAGCAGGACGATCAGCACTGCCAGCCACGGCATCAGGCGCGAGGCCATCATGCAGTATTCGCAGGCCTCGCCATGGCCGGCATGCGGGTCGATGGGGGCAGCGGGTTCAGTGTCGGCCACTGCGGCGGCATGCCCTGACATGTCGTGCATGGACATGTGGTGCATGGGCATGTCATGCATGGGCATGTCGTGCATCGCCGTGGCATGCGTCGCGCTGTCGCTTGCCGCCATCGCGTGCATGTCGTGATGCGACATGCCGGAATCCGGCGTGGGGTCAATGTCGGCTGCGCCGTGGGGCATCACGTGCGCCATGCCGCCGGGCATCAGCATCACCGACGGGCCCTGGGCCTGCTGCCAACGGCTGACCAGCGGCGCCAACGCCATCAGCAGCGTCGCCACGAAGGCGAGCTGCAGCAGGACGGCAAACGGGCGGCGACGGCGGTTCACGGTGCGATTGTAACGGCGGGTTTCCGTGCGCACGCCGCTGAATGGGCATCTGCGACCAAGCGTCGCAGGGACGGCGTGACGACCAACGGTCGTCACCTACCGGATTCCGGACCGGTAGCGCCCGACCGTTGGTCGGGCGGCGTCACACCGTGATGGTCTGGGTCAGCGATTCCCACGTCGGCGGCAACGGCCAGTCGGCCTCCTGGTTGCCGTCGATGACCCGGCGCAGGTCGCGGGTGTCGATCTGCGGGGCCAGCACGTGCACCAGTTCCAGCGCGTAGTCGCGCAGCACGCGGTCGCGCGGCAGCACCGCCCAGGCGATGCATTCGTCGATCGGCGCCGGCGCCGGCCACGAGCGCAGGTCTTCATCGCCGGCATTGACCGCCATTTCGGCCAGCAGGCCCACGCCCAGGCCGGTGCGCACGTAGGTCTTGATCAGGTCCGCATCCAGCGCGGTCAGCGCGATGTCCGGGGTCAGCCCGGAGGCAGCGAAGGCACGCTGCAGCGAGGAGCTGCCGCGGGTGGAGGATTCGTAGCTGATCAGCGGCTGGGTCGACAGCGCCTGCAGGTCCGGGGCGGCACCGGGGCGGTCGAGCGGATGGCCGCGCGGTACCAGCACCAGCCGGCGCCAGCGGTACAGCGGAATGGCGATGCCGGCGGTGGGTTCGGCACCGGCGGTGCTGATGATGGCGATATCCGCATCGCCCTGGCTGAGCAGATCCAGCGCGTCGCTTTCGGCGGCCTGCTGCAGGTGCACGCTGACCTGCGGGTAGGCCTGCTTGATGCGCGCCACCGCCGGCGGCAGCACGAAGCGGGCCTGGGTGTGGGTGGTGGTCAGGATCAGCTGGCCTTGGCTCTCGCGGCGTTGGTTGGCGGCGTAGGTGCGGATGTTGTTGGCTTCGGACAGCACCGCGCGGGCGCGGCCGATCACTTCCACGCCGGCGGGGGTCACCGCTTCCAGGCTGCGGCCCTTGCGCACGAACAGCAGGAAGCCCAGTTCATCTTCCAGCTGCTTGAGCTGCTTGGACAGCCCGGGCTGGGTGGCGTGCACCCGGGAGGCCGCCAGCGTGATGTTGAGCTCGGCGTCGGCAATGGCGACCAGGTAACGGAGTTGGGTCAGCGTCATGGGCGTGCGCGCAGCAGGAAGGAAGGGGGTCAAGCCGACTGTAAGGCAGTTGCCGTCACCAGCTTATAACCAAATGTTGTTTATGAAGGTAATCAGGTCATTTCGCGCGCTCATATGCCGGCGCTACGGTCTGGCGGAACCCGTCATCCCTCTTCCGTGGAGCATTCCCATGGCCCTGTACAACTCGATCCTGGACACCATCGGCAATACCCCGGTGGTGCGCCTGAACCGCATTGCCCCCGACCACGTCACCCTGTACGCGAAGGTGGAGTCGTTCAATCCCGGCGGGTCGGTGAAAGACCGCCTGGCGCTTGCGATCATCCTGGACGCCGAAGCCCGCGGGGTGCTCAAGCCCGGCGACACCATCGTGGAGGCCACCTCCGGCAACACCGGCGTGGCGCTGGCCATGGTGGCCGCCGCACGCGGCTACAAGTTCGTGGCCACGATGGTGGAGACCTTCTCGATCGAGCGCCGCAAGCTGATGCGCGCCTACGGCGCCAAGGTGATCCTGACCCCGGCCGCCGAACGCGGCTCGGGCATGGTCAAGCGCGCGCGCGAGCTGGCCGAGGAACACGGCTGGTTCCTGGCCAGCCAGTTCACCAACCCGGCCAACCCGGCCTACCACCGCAACACCACGGCGGCCGAGATCCTGCGTGACTTCGCCGGCACGCGGCTGGATTACTTCGTGACCGGCTGGGGCACCGGCGGCACCCTCACCGGGGTGGGCGAGGTGCTGAAGGTGGCCCGCCCGGAAACCCGCATCATCGCCACCGAACCGGAAGGCGCGGCGCTGCTGGGCGGGGCGGAGTGGAAGCCGCACAAGATCCAGGGCTGGACCCCGGATTTCGTGCCGGACGTGCTCAACCGCGAGGTCTATGACGAACTGCTGAGCATCGACGACGCCCGCGCGATTGAAACGTCGCGCCGGCTGGCGGCCGAGGAAGGCATCTTCGTCGGCATCTCGGCCGGTGCCACGGTGGCCAGCGCGCTGGATGTGGCGGCCAAGGCGGCGCCCGGCAGCGTGCTGCTGGCGATGCTGCCCGATACCGGCGAGCGCTACTTCTCCACGCCGCTGTTTGCCGACATCAACGAAGGCTCCGACGACGAGTGGCTGGCCGGCACCCCCTGAACCGGTTGCTTTGGCTGAACGTGACGCCCACCGCTGCGGTGGGCGTTTTCGTTTCCAACGCGACCTTCATCTGCCGTGAAGCCAGCCCGCCGCAAGGTAGCGGTGTTGGGCGGTGCCCGCCGGGTCGCACTGCCTGAGACGACGATGACGCAGGCTAGATGCCCTGGCCGCTAGCGTGTGAGGCGGCAGTCATCCCGTTGTATGGACCCGGTATAGAAGGAGCGGCACGCATGAAGATCGAAGTGTGGCAGGGCGACATCACGACCCTGGCGGTGGATGCGATCGTCAATGCGGCCAACGAGTCCCTGCTTGGCGGGGGTGGCGTGGATGGGGCGATCCATCGCGCGGCCGGCCCCCAGCTGCTGGCCGAGTGTGCGGCGTTGCCGGAGATCCGCCCGGGCATGCGCTGCCCGACCGGTGAAGTGCGCGCCACGGCCGGCTACAACCTGCCGGCGAAGCACGTGCTGCACACGGTGGGACCGGTGTGGCAGGACGGCCTGCGCGACGAGCCGGCGCTGCTGGCCAACTGTTACTGGAAATCGCTGCAGCTGGCCGAGAAACTGGGGCTGACGTCGATCGCGTTCCCGGCGATCAGCTGCGGGGTGTTCGGCTACCCGCTGCACCAGGCCGCGCATATCGCGGCCACCGAGACATTGACGTGGCAGCGTTCGCACCGCGAACCGCAGCGGATCATCCTGGTGGCCTATAACGCCGCGACCTTCAAGGTCTACCAGCAGGCGCTGGCGGCGCTGGGGCAACCGGTGGAGGTGGCAGGGCCGTTGCCGCCGCTGGCTGCTGGGATGGAGCTTCCAGCTGCAGCACCGTAGGCCGGACGGGCGTTGGCGCATATACCCATTCGTTGAAGAACGGCTGCAGTGAACGCCCTGCTGCGTGTTCCATCGCCTGCTGGAAATCCGCGGTATCCACGCTTTTTCCATCATGTGCGCGGGTGTACTCGCGGATGCCACGCCAGAACGCTTCTTCACCCAACGCCTCGCGCAGCAGGTGCAGTACGTAAGCCCCCTTCTGGTACACCACGGCGCGGTCATCACCGGTAGGCGCCTTCCAGCTCCCATACACCAGCGCGTGGTCGGCGCCCTTGGCACGCAGCGCCTCCAGCCGCGCGCGCCAGCGCTGCACCTGCGCCTGGTATGCCGTTTCGCCCTGCGCCTGCTGCAGGTAGGCGGCGGTCATGAAATTGGCGAAACCTTCGTTGAGCCAGAAGTGCTCCCAGCCGACGCACGTCACCCGGTTGCCCCACCACTGGTGGGCGGCTTCGTGGGCGATCAGGGCGACGTGGTCCGGGTCGTCCAGCACTTCCTGCCCGTACGCCTCTGACATCAGCGACAGCCCGGACATTTCCTGGCCGATGGTCTCGGCCACCAGCGCCTGTTCGTAGTCGCCGCGATAAGGCAGGCCTGCACGCGCGGCAAAGAAATCGAGCATGTCACCGGTGCGCGCGAAGATCGCCTGCAGCTGCCCGGGCGAGCGTTCGGCGGACAGGAAGCGCAGCGCGGTGTCGCCGTGTCGTGCGCGGACCTGCTGGTAGCGGCCTGCGGCAAACCCATACACGTAGCCGGGCATCGGCGTATCCAGCCGCCAGCGGTGTTCGATGCGGCCGTCGGCGAGCGTACGTGCGGGCAGCGTGCGACCGCTGCCGGTGGCAAGCAGATCGTTGGGCAACGTCACCGACAGGGACAGCGTGGCGCGCTCATCAGGGGCATCCACCGAGGGCATCCACTGGCTGGTGGAGAAGATGGTGTAGACCTCGCTGCGCCCCGGTGCGAATTCGAGGCCGTACGCCGGCGTGCCGCTATAGGTGATCTGCAGTACCGCCTGTTCGCCGCGTTTGAGCGGTGCGTCAAAAAAGATGGTGACGGTCGCCTGCTGGTGTTCGAAGCGCAGCGGTCGCCCGTTCATGCCGACCGAGTTGATCTTGAGCTCGCCGCTGTCGAGCTGGATTTCGGACAGCCCGGGACGTCCCGAGCGCAGCTGCACGGTCTGCTGGCCGGTCACCTGCCTGCGCGCGATGTCCGGCACAAGGGCGAGGTCGTAATGCAGTACATCAAAGTCCCGCGCCGCGGCATGGACTGCGGTGGCGGGGAACAACAGGAACAGCCAGGTCCATCCTGCTCGCATGAAGCCGCCTTGTAGAGCCGTTGGGGTGCCGATAAAAAAACGCCGGCATGGCGCCGGCGTCTTTTTCATTTCATGCGGCCGGCAGGATCAGCCGTTCCACTTGCCCAGTGCAGCCTGGCCGTTTTCCTTGGCGCGGTCGTACACGGTCTGCTGTGCCTTGGCGACATTGGCCTTGGTGTCCTTGGCCCACAGCTTCAGCGCGGCCTGCTGCATGGCGCGGCCGTAGGAGAAGCTCAGCGGCCACGGCAGGTTGCCCATCTGGTTCATGGCGTTGAGGTGCGCGGTGGACTGCTCGTCACCCTGGCCGCCGGACAGGAACACCACGCCCGGCAGGATCGCCGGCACGGTGCTCTTGAGGCACATGACGGTCGATTCAGCCACTTCCTCGACGTCGGCCTGCTCTTCGCAGCCCTTGCCGGAGATGACCATCGAGGCCTTCAGGATGGTGCCTTCCAGCAGCACGTTCTGCTGGTACAGCGCGTCGAACAGCGAACGCAGGGTGGCTTCGGTGACCTCGTAGCAGGTTTCGATGTCGTGGTCGCCGTCCATGATCACTTCCGGCTCCACCATCGGCACCAGGCCGCATTCCTGGCACAGCGCGGCGTAACGGGCCAGCGCATGGGCGTTGGACTCGATGCAGGTACCCGACGGAATGCTTTCGCCGATGTTGATGACCGCACGCCACTTGGCGAAACGCGCACCCAGCTTGTAGTACTCCTGCAGGCGCTCACGCAGGCCGTCGAGGCCTTCGGTGACCAGCTCCCCCGGGCAGCCGGCCAGCGGATGGGCGCCCTTGTCGACCTTGATGCCCGGGATCATGCCGTTGTCGGCCATGTACTTGGCGAACGGCACGCCGTCCTTGGTGGACTGGCGGATGGTTTCGTCGTACAGGATCGCGCCGGAAATATGCTCGTTGAGCTTCGGCGTGGTCAGCAGCAGCTCGCGGTAGGCACGACGGTTCTCTTCGGTGTTCTCGATGCCCACGCTGGCGAAGCGCTTGGCGATGGTACCGGTGGATTCGTCGATGGCGATGATGCCCTTGCCCGGGGCGACCATGGCCTGGGCGGTTTCGGCCAGCTGTTCGATGCTCATGTATTTCCTGTGGCGGGTGCGGGAAAAACACGATTATAGCGGTCCCCTCCCGTGAACTGGCCGTTCATGGGGGATGGAAGCGCTTTCAATGTGAACGGGTGGACCGCTGGGCCGGCGTGCGACCCAGCGTCCGGCGTTCCTTACAGGTCGCCCAAGCCGCTGGCGCGGCCGTCTTCACCTACTTCCAGCAGGCGCAGGGTGTTGGTGGCGCCATGGGTTTCCATGTGCTCGCCGCTGGTGAACACCACGCGGTCGCCGGCCTGCAGCTGGTTGGCTTCCACCAGCAGGCGGATGCTGCCGCGTGCGGCTTCGCGCGGGGTGAAGCCGCGGCTGTCGAAGTTGATCGGGAACACATCGCGCATCAGCGCCATCTGGCGGCGGGCACCGTCGTGGCGGGTCACCGCGAACACCGGGGCCGAGGCGCGGAAGCGCGACAGGTAACGGGCGGTGCCACCGGATTCGGTCATCGCCACGATCGCGCGCACGCCCACGTGCTGGGACAGGAACATGGTGGCCATGGCGATGGCCTGGTCGGCACGTTCCAGGTTGCGCGGCGAGGCGCCGAAATCGGTTTCGGTCTGGAACTGGCGTTCGGCACCCAGGCAGATGCGCGCCATGGCTTCCACGGCCTTCACCGGGTAGGCGCCGGCGGCGGTTTCGGCCGACAGCATCACCGCATCGGTACCGTCGATGACCGAGTTGGCCACGTCCAGCACTTCGGCGCGGGTCGGGATCGGGCTTTCGACCATCGACTGCAGCATCTGGGTGGCGGTGATCACCACCTTGTTCTGGGCCAGCGAGGCCTTGATGATCTTCTTCTGCAGGCCCGGCAGTTCGGCATCGCCGATTTCCACGCCCAGGTCACCGCGCGCCACCATCACCACATCGCTGGCGTCGACGATTTCTTCGAGGTTCTCGATGGCTTCGGTGCGCTCGATCTTGGAGACCAGCGCGGCGTAGCAGCCGTGCGATTCGGCGATGGCGCGGGCATCGTTCATGTCCTGCGCGTTGCGGCAGAAGGACACGGCGATGAAATCCACGCCGATCTTGGCCACGATGCCGATCAGCTCCTTGTCGCGTTCGGTCAGCGCGCCCAGCGAAAGGCCACCGCCCTGCTTGTTCAGGCCCTTGCGGTCGGACAGCACGCCATCGTTGAGCACGGTGTTGACGATGCGCTCGCCCTGCACTTCGACCACCTGCAGCTGCATCAGGCCGTCGTCGAGCAGCAGCACGTCACCGGCCACCACGTCCTGCGGCAGGCCCAGGTAGCTCACGCCCACCTGGGTGGTGTCGCCGGCCGGCGCATTGGCCGAGGCGACCAGGTCGAAGCGGTCGCCCGCCTTGAGGTGGATCTTGCCTTCGGTGAAGCGCTCGATGCGGATCTTCGGGCCCGGCAGGTCGGCCAGGATGCCCACTTCCACGCCCACGCGCTGCGCGGCGGCGCGCACGTCGGCGGCGCGCTTGGCCTGGCCGGACGGGTCACCGTGGCTGAAGTTGAGGCGGACCACGTTCACGCCGGCGCGGAACAGATCCTCCAGCACGCCCGGCGGGTCGGTTGCCGGTCCGAGGGTGGCAAGGATCTTGGTACGGCGCTGACGCTCAATCATGGTTAAAGGGCTCCCGGGAAAGGATTGAAATTAGCACACCCTTCACGTCCCATGAATACGTTTACAGCATTGTCGCGTCTGGGTTTCGCCGATGTCCTGCAGACAGTCCATCCGGACCGCTCAAGACAGTACCGGACCGGGTCACGACATGCGGCGGCGTACGGAGCGCCGCCGCGACGTTCAATCGATCAACGACAGCA
Source organism: Stenotrophomonas sp. CFBP8994 (assembly GCF_034044835.1). Classification (NCBI taxonomy): domain Bacteria; kingdom Pseudomonadati; phylum Pseudomonadota; class Gammaproteobacteria; order Lysobacterales; family Lysobacteraceae; genus Stenotrophomonas; species Stenotrophomonas sp. CFBP8994. The sequence continues at coordinate 1,016,629 of NZ_JAXCWT010000001.1, forward strand.
GCGCATCGGGGGTCGCGGCCAGGTTCCCCGCGCCCACCGCCTGCAGTTCTTCGGCACCGCCAAAGCCCCACAGCACGCCGATGTTGCGCATGCCGTGATGTCGCGCGCCTTCGATATCCATGCGCCGGTCACCGATCATCCAGCACTGCGCCGCCGGCAGCATCAGCCGCCGCAGCGCTTCGGCCACCAGCTGGGGCTTTTCACTGCGGCTGCCGTCCGGGGTGGCGCCGATGACATCCTCGAAGCACGCGCCAAACGGCAGGTGCTCGACGATGCGCCGCGCATGCGGCTCGTTCTTGGCAGTGACGATCGCCAGCCGGTGGCCGCGGTCGTGCAGCGCCTGCACGACCTGGCCGATGCGCGGGTAGACCTCGTGCTCACGCCAGCCGACCACATCGAAGCGTTCGCGGTAATACGTCACCGCCTGCTCCACCTGGGCCGGATCGTCGAACAACGGCGCGAAGCTGGTGCGCAGCGACGGGCCGATCCAGCGCCGCAGTTCTTCCTGCGGCGGCACCGGGCGCCCCATTTCCGTGAGCGCATGCGCTACGCATTGGGTGATGCCCACCGCAGAGTCGATCAGGGTGCCGTCGAGGTCGAAGAACAGCGTGTCCCGGCGTTCATCGAAGTGGCGCCCAGTCGGCGCCACCCCCGATGCCATTGCCATCAGTTGCCCCGGGCTTCGAGCGCGGCCACTGCCGGCAGGGTCTTGCCTTCGAGGAACTCGAGGAAGGCGCCACCGCCAGTGGAGATGTAGCTGACCTGGTCGGCGATGTCGTACTTGTCGACCGCAGCCAGGGTGTCGCCGCCACCGGCGATGGAGAACGCCGGCGAGCTGGCGATGGCCTGGGCCAGCGCCTGGGTGCCGTGGCTGAAGGCGTCGAATTCGAACACGCCGACCGGGCCGTTCCAGACCACGGTGCCGGCCTTGGCGATCAGCCCGGCGTAGTGCTGGGCGGTCTGCGGGCCGATATCCAGGATCAGGTCGTCTTCGGCCACGTCCGCCACCGCCTTGACGGTGGCTTCGGCATCCGGGAGGAACTGCTTGGCCACCACCACGTCGGTCGGCAGCGGAATATCGGCGCCACGTGCCTTGGCATCGGCGACGATCTTCTTCGCGGTCTCCAGCAGGTCCGGCTCGTACAGCGACTTGCCCACCGGATAGCCGGCGGCGGCGATGAAGGTGTTGGCGATCCCTCCCCCCACGATCAGCTGGTCGACCTTGCCCACCAGATTGGCCAGCAGTTCCAGCTTGGTGCTGACCTTGCTGCCGGCCACGATCGCCAGCAGCGGCTGGGCCGGAGCCAGCAGCGCCTTGGCCAGCGCGTCCAGTTCGGCCATCAGCAGCGGGCCACCGGCGGCGACCGGGGCGAAGCGGATCACGCCGTGGGTGGAGGCCTGGGCGCGGTGCGCGGTGCCGAAGGCGTCCATCACGAACACATCGCACAGCGCGGCGTACTTGCGCGACAGGGCTTCGTCATCCTTGCCCTCTCCCACGTTCATGCGGCAGTTTTCCAGCAGCACGATCGAACCCGGGGCCACGTCCACGCCGTCGACCCAATCGCGCACCAGCGGCACGTTCACGCCCAGCAGCTGCGACAGGCGCAGCGCCACCGGGGCCAGCGACTCGGCTTCGCTCCAGACGCCTTCCTGGGGTCGGCCCAGGTGCGAGGTGACCATCACCGCCGCGCCCTTTTCCAGCGCCAGCTTCAACGTCGGCAGCGATGCAGTGATGCGCTGCTCGGAGGTGATGCGGCCGTTTTCGATCGGCACGTTCAGGTCCTGGCGGATCAGCACGCGCTTGCCGGAAAGGTCGAGGTCGGTCATGCGAACGATGGACATGGGGCAGCAACTCTTTGGCGGAAAAGGAAAGGGCGCCGCGCACGGCGCAGACGCCCATTGTAACGGCCCCTCGGCGCGTAACGACCAACGGTCGCAACGGGAAACCGACAGGTAGGTGACGACCGTTGGTCGTCACTCCCTGGCGCGGCCAGCCTGTCGCAGCAGGCTGGCCGCGAACCCGCCGACGATGAGCACGCCCAGCACCAGCAGGCCCCACAGCAGCCAGCGCTTCCAGTCGCGTACCGGCTGCACGGCCGCGTCGCCGCCGAGCGGCTGCGCGGCGCCCTGCACCGTGGCCAGCGCCGGTTGCCACTGCGCGCCCTGCTGCTCGCGCAGGCGTGCGATGACCGTGCCCACCGGGGCATCGAGACGCGCGGCGCGCACGCTGCCGGCGGCCAGGCTGTAGGGCGGCTCGCCCTGGCTCAGGAACACCAGCGCCTCAGGCTGGTAGCCCAGCTTCAACGTGGGCGCCGGCATCGCCGCCGTGCCCTGCGCGGCGGTGAGCTTCCAGAAGCGGTCCCGCGTGGCCACGGCCAGCGACTGGGTCTGCGACTGCCGGCGCGCGTCGGTGTCCTGCAGCTGGTAGGCCACCCACGGCCCTGCGCGGACCTGCCAGGGCTGGTTGGCATCGTCGCGGCTGAGCAGGGTCCACTGCACCACGCTGTTGTCCGGCGTGGCGATGTCCACCTGCGCGATGGGGAAGCGGCCATCGAGGGTGTATTCGAACTCCCCCGGCCTGCCTGCGGCACCGCCCAGCGCGCGCCACTGCCACGCGATCGCCTGCGCCGTGGCCACGCGTTCGGCCTGCACCGCCGACAGCACCGGCAGCGCATCGCCGCCGGTGGGCACGATGCGGAAGTACTTCGCTTCGCGGCCGATCTCGATACGGCGCTGCTGAAGCCGGCGGCCGTCGTGCTGCAGATCCACCAGCGGCACGTCGTCGGCCACGCGCTGCCAGTCGCGCAGGTCGTCGCTGGCATCCACGCGCACGCGTACCTGCAGCGCCTGCGGCGCCTCCCAATCCAGGCGCAGGGCCTGCACGCCGGTGCGCAGCGCGCTGGCGTCGACCAGCCAGCCACCCGGCGATGCGTTGCCCACGCTGCGGCCGAGCCGGGCTTCCACGCGGCGCACGCTGCCATCGGTGTTGCGTTCGGTCAGCAGTTGCAGATCGTCGCCGCCGCTACCGCCCTGCGCCGGCAGCGGGAACCAGGGCAGCGCCTGCCATTCGGCCGCCTGCGCCAGCGGTTGGTCGGCCGAGAACAGCGCCGACGGCAGGGCCTGGCCCCGCGCATTGAACACCTGCACATCGGCCAACTGCGGCGACACCGCACTGCGGTACTGGGCCTCGCCCAGCATCAGCCGGTAGGCACCGGCCTGCGCGGCGGACAGCTGCAACGGCCACTGCTCGCGGAAGTCCTGGCGCGCATCGGCCGCCAGCGCGGGCGTGGCCACGGCGAGCGACACGATGGCGATTACACGATGAAGAAGGGTCACGGCTGCGGCTCCACGATGGGGTCCGGCGCGCGCGGCGGAGCCGGCGCCAGATAACCCACGACCGTGCACAGCAGGCCGTAGGCGATGAAGGAAGAAATACCAAGCAGGTTGCCCAGGTGCTGCCGGTCGATCAGCACCAGCTTGGCCAGCACCACGCCCATCAGCACCGCACCCACCAGCCACAGGGCGCGCTGCCCGCGGCGCGAGCCCCACACCCAGCTGATCACGCCGAGCACACTCCACACCACCGTCAAACTGGTCTGTGCCAGCGTGGACGACCACAGCCGCCCGTCCCAGGACACCCCGCCCCAATGGTGCACGGCATGCAGGGTGATGCTGGTCAGCGCAACGAAACCGGCCAGCGCCAGCAGCGGCACGCGGCGCGCCTGCAGCGCTGCGGGCGCATCGCCGCGCCATAGCCACCGCGCCAGCAACGCCAACACGGCCAGCTGCGCCAGCTCCAGCGGGTTGAACACCGGCACCCACGGCAGCGGCCACGCCGATCCCGGGGCAAACAGGAAGCCAATCCACGCCAGCCCCAGCACCGCAAACAGCGTGCACTGCAGCGCAGGGCGCGCCACGTTGAAGCGCTCGCCCAACGGCACCGTCAACCAGCGCCACCGCTGCAGCGCGAGGAACACCACCGCCAGCCACGGCAGCAGCGTCGCCGCCAGCGCCCAGCCCTGGGCCAGCTCGAAGCGGTCGGCCAGCCACGATGCGGCCAGCGACAGCACTGTTGGCCACAGCAGCCACCAGATGAACTGCGCCGCCACCGCCGCACGGTCCTGGCCGCCGCGCAGGCACCACAGGCTGCGCACACCCAGCACCGCGAACACCGCCCAGGCCATCGCGCCATATCCGGCGAAGGGCTGGCGGTGGATGTCCACCTGCCACAGCGCCAGCGGGAACGCGCACAGCAGCATCGCCAGCGTGGTCAACACCAGCGCGCGCGCCGGCATGTGCCGGTGCACCTCCGCCGCGATCCATGAGGTGACGGCCACCACGACCAGCAACGCATCCGGGCGGCTGTCGAACGCAACGAAGCGGGTGACCTCATGGCAGGCGCCACCCAGCCACCACAGCAGGCCCCACAGGTAGTACACGATGGCCGGTGCGTCGCGGCCGGCACGGCGGTAGCTGAAGGCCGACGCAAACCCGGCCAGCGCCAGCAGCAACCCGCTCATGAAGGTCGGGTTGGCGATGGCCGTGGCGTCGTTGAACCAGTAGTCGGCCCCCACCACGAAGCCGAACGCGGCGCCCAGCTGCAGCAGCGCGCCGGCGATCTGCGGCAGCAGGCGCTGCTGGCGCAGGCCCAGCCACACCAGCGCCGCGCCTTCCAGCGCGAACACACTGGCCGTGGCACGTGCCGACAACGCCAACGGCACCGCCAGCGTGGCAAAGCCCACCGCCAGCACCGCATGCGACTGCCCCAGCGCCGCATAGCGCGGCCGCCGGATCAACGCCCACGCCAGGCCCGCGTACAACGCCGCCACCCCCAGCGCGCACAGCGCCAGCAGCAGCCGGTCGTCATGCAGCATGCCCGCCTGCAGCGAGAATGCGATCAGCGGCGTGCCAAACACCAGGCTTCCATCGACCAGGTCGCGCTTCTCCGCCGGCTGGCGGCGCGCGTACAGGATGGGAATGACCAGGTAGAACGCAAAGAACAGCAGCAGGAACGGCTCGGTACTGGCGAACTTGTCCGCGTTGTACTGCAGCACCCCCCACGTGGTGCCGATGCCAAACGTAAAGGCAAAACCCAGCAGGTTGAGCGCGCGCCACGGCCGCCACCACGCAATGGCGAGGATGGCCGCATTGAGCACCGCGTAGTACGAGAACAGCGCCACATGGTTGCCGCTGCCGGTGGACAGCCAGATCGGCGCCATGAACCCGGCCAGGATACCCAGCACTGCCAGCGTGCGCGAGTTCTGCACCACCGCCAGCACCCCCATGCCCGCAATCAGCACGATGCTCAGCGCGAACGCGATACCCGGATCGATCAGGTCATAGCGCTTGAACGCCGCGAAGATCGTCAGCAGCAGGATGCCAATCGCCCCGCCCTGCAACGCCAGCGCAAACATCCGCCGGCGCTCGCGCTGCACCCAGCCGAACACCAGCCCCGCCAGCGCCCCGGCCGCAATCGCCGCCAGCCGCAGCTCGATCGGCGCATTGAGCCAACCCTGGTCGCTCGCATACTTCAGCAGCGCCGCAACACCCGCCAACAACACCAGCATGCCGATCTTCACCGGCACATTGCCCTCGGTGAACCAGCGCTTGATCGTCCCCACGATCCGCTCGCCCAGGTCCGGCCCACGCGGCGGCGGCGGCACGAAGGCTTCGGGTTCGGAGACAGCAGCGGAAGGCAGCGGCGGCGGCGCCACCCGCGCAGCCGCAGCAAACGGCTCGGGCACCGGCTCTGGCTCGGTCAGCGGCACCTCAGGGGCAGGCGCCGGCGCAGCCACCGGGGTCGGCGCATAAGGGCGCTCTTCCCATGCAGCACTCACCGCCGGCTGGGCCACCGGATGGGCACTGTCGCTACGTGCCTGCTCCAAGGCAGCCACCCTTCGGCGCAGCCCGGAAATCATCACCAACGCCACGATCAGCAACACCGGCACGGCCAACAGCACCAGTACCGCCAGGACAATCAAAGCTTCCATTCCGCGTCATCCTCAAGGGAACGCCACCGGCAGCCATGACAAGCAAGGCGCCAGCGGCAGCGGAGCCATGCTAACTGAATCGGGGGGAAGACCGCTCAGAGGGGTATGCGCCGCTTCCCCGTGGCCACCGACCCACCGTCCAGGGGTCGCCGGGTGCGGGGGTACGGGACTGTCAAAAACATGGATGTTTTTGCCAAGCCCCCATGGATGGGTTCACGGCGTGTCCCGTACCCCCGCACCCGGCGGCCCCCTCCAAGGATCTGGCAAACAAAGGCTGTTCGCCCAGAACCATCAGCAGCCGAACGAAGGCCGGCGACACGCGCCATCAACGAGTACCGACCAAAAAAAACGGCGAACCGAAGTCCGCCGTTCTTTCAGATCCGTACGCAGCGATTACTTCGCGGCGACGACCTTGGCCATTTCCAGGCACTTGTTCGAATAGCCCCACTCGTTGTCGTACCAGGACACCAGCTTCACGAACGTGCTGTCCAGGGCGATGCCGGCGTCGGCATCGAACACCGACGTGTGGGTTTCACCGCGGAAATCGGTCGCCACGACCTTGTCTTCGGTGTAGCCCAGGATGCCCTTCAACGCGCCTTCGCTCTGCGCCTTCACTTCCGCGCAGATCTCGGCGTACGTGGCTTCCTTCTCCAGCTCCACCGTCAGATCGACCACCGACACGTCCGAGGTCGGCACGCGGAAGCTCATGCCGGTGAGCTTCTTGTTCAGCTCCGGAATGACCACGCCCACGGCCTTGGCCGCACCCGTCGACGACGGAATGATGTTTTCCAGGATGCCGCGGCCACCGCGCCAGTCCTTGTTCGACGGACCATCCACGGTCTTCTGCGTCGCAGTCGCCGCATGCACCGTGGTCATCAGGCCACGCTTGATGCCCCACTTGTCGTTGATCACCTTGGCCAGCGGCGCCAGGCAGTTGGTGGTGCACGACGCGTTGGAGATGATCGCCTCGCCCGCATAGGTCTTGTCGTTCACACCGAACACGAACATCGGCGTATCGTCCTTCGACGGTGCCGACAGGATCACCTTCTTCGCGCCCGCATCGATGTGCTTCTGCGCCGTTTCCTTGGTCAGGAACAGGCCCGTGGACTCGATCACCACGTCCACGCCGACCTCGTCCCACTTCAGGTTGGCCGGATCGCGTTCCTGGGTCAGGCGGATCTTCTTGCCATTGACCAGCAGGTCGCTGCCCGATACCTCCACGTCTGCCTTGAAGCGGCCATGCACCGAGTCGTACTTCAGCATGTACGCCAGGTAATCCGGCTCCAGCAGATCGTTGATGGCCACGATTTCGATGTCATTACCGAAATTCAGCACCGCCGAACGCAGCACGTTGCGCCCGATGCGACCGAAACCGTTGATGCCAACCTTGATTGCCATGTTCACAAGCTCCTGCAGCCGCGACAGAGCGGCGCCGATGGAAAGGGCCGCCATTCTATCAAAGCCCGACCCACCCCGGCCCCCGGGATCGGGATGGGAAGCGGTTACACCCGTAAAAATCGTGGATTGATCCGGATCAAGGCGCGCCAAGGCCCGGACGGGAAAACTGGCCCCATTCCACCCCGCCACGAGACAGCACCATGCGTAAGACCCCCCTCCTCCTGCCCGCCAGCCTCGCCGCCGCCCTCGCCCTGGCCGCCAGCCCCGCCATGGCCCAGTCCAAGGGCGACTGGACCCTGGCCGCCGGCGTGCACCAGGTGGCGCCCAAGTCCAACAACGGCACCCTGGCCGGCGGCCTCAAGGTCGACGTCGACAACGACATCAAGCCCACCATCACCGGCGAATACTTCATCGCCGACAACCTGGGCATCGAGCTTCTGGCCGCCCTTCCGTTCAAGCACGACATCAACATCGACGGCCTGGGCCGCGTTGGCAGCACCAAGCACCTGCCGCCGGTGGTGTCCCTGCAGTACCACTTCAACAGCAAGGGCAAGGTGTCCCCGTTCCTCGGCGCCGGCCTGAACTACACCACCTTCTTCAGCGAAGAAACCGGCGGCGCCCTGGCCGGCAGCAGCCTCAAGCTGGAAGACTCGTGGGGCCTGGCCGCACACGCCGGCGTCGACTTCGCCATCGCCGACAAGGGCGCCCTGCGCGTCGACGTGCGCTGGATCGACATCGACAGCGACGTCAAGCTGGATGGCACCAAGCTGGGCACCGTCAAGATCGACCCGCTGGCCTACGGCGTGTCCTACGTGTTCAAGTTCTGACCCACCGGTCAGCGCCGCTCCCAACCTCGCAGCAACGCATTTCCCCGGCCTTGGCCGGGGATTTTTTTTGCCTTGTTGCAGCACTGTTCATCACCACGTCAATTGGAACGATCGATTCGATCAATGGACTGAATCGAGGAACGCGCTGCGGTGCGTGCAGCGACATGGATCGATTGAGCAAGACCACACACGCTGCTCGCGTCAATTGGCGCAGTCAATCGTAGTGACGTGTCCGGCAACAATTCATCGGAGAGCGGGCAGGCCCAGCCAAGCATGCATGGCCGCCCTACCGGCACCCCCATCCCGCCTCTCTCAAGCCGCTGCTGAAGGACCGACATGTCCCGCATTCCCTCGCAACTTCCCGCCAACGCCGCCGCCCCGCGCCGACCGCCTCACAGCCTGAGCGAAGGTCTCCACCTGATCGCAGGCCAGATCAACAGGACGCCGGCCATCGGCAGGCTCTGGTCCATTCTCAATGTGGCGACGCCCAGCGTGAGCACAGCCCAGACTCCGGCGCTGCCGCAGGGCAGGATCGACTTCCAGGAGGTGTCCGACTCGTCGGATGAGGACAGCCAGTTCGCCTGCGGCGGCGACGACCATCTGGAACCCGGTGATCTCTCCGCGCTGGAGCTGGAAAGCACCCGCGCCGCCCTGGCGGTGCTGAAAGACGAGCACGCCCGCCTGCCCGAAGGTGACGCGCGTTCGCACTACCAGGCGCAGATCGCCAAGCTTGAGTCGGCCCTGCACAGCCAAGGCCAGGCAACGCCGAACGCGGTGGTGGTGCTGGACGTTGCCGCTTCGACCGCCCCCGAGGCGGAGCCGGCCTGCACCCCGCCTGTGGTCGACCTGCCACCCGACCCGCCACCGGTGCGGGCCGAGCAGGCACTGGCGATTGTTCCTGCGGCGCAGCGCACCATGACCAGTGCGTTGGTTGAACTGGGCAGGGAGGCCGTCCAACGGGTCATTGCCCTGCCACCGCGCTCCCTTGCGAAGATAATGCCCAACGAAAGGACCCTGTTGCCGCGCAACGTTCCCACCTTCAAGACGTTAGGCCAAAGCAGTGCCATGGAGGCGGCGAGCAACAGCCTGCTTGCCAACGTGGGCCGGTGGGGCACTGCCCAGATCCAATCGTTCAACGTCAGGCTGGTGCACCAGATCGAACAGCAGGAGAAATCCAACCGGACGCGGCAGCCGGCGCCCTTCAACGCGCTGGAGCGCGCCTGTCTCGTCGACGCCAGCACGTCCGTACTGCGGCGGGTGGTGAAGCCGACGAGCGACACCACCATCAAGAAACTGCTCGAGAAGTCCAACCCTGACGCCGGCAGCTATGGTGCCGCGCACTGCGCGGTGATCTCCAATCATTCAAAGCGCCTTGAAACACTGCTGCGCTCCAGTGCTGGAAAGATCGACGTCGACATGACGTCCGAGGTGCACGGAGCCACAGCGCTCGAACTCGCCGTGGAACATGGGCATTGGGACTGCGCCGAGGTACTGCTGCGGGCGGGGGCGAGGCCTACCCTGCGCGCGTTCGTATCGCAGGCGGAGGACGGCAATGTGGACAGGTTCCGGCAGCTGCACGCCCACTGGCAGTTGTTGGAAAGGAAGAACGCGCGCGCATGCGATGCGACGGAGCCGTTCGACTTCCGGCAGGCATTGGGCACTGCGGTCGCGTTCAACGCATTGGATATCGCGCGCTACCTGTTTGAGCAGGGGGTCCGGCCGCGTGACAAAAGCTACCTCATGCTGCAGTTTGCCGCAGAGAAGGGGCACGCCGCGATGCTGAGGCTGTTGCTGGAACATGTCCCACCCGGAATCGCCTACCCGCCCAACGACTCCAACGCAGAGCAGTCCCCGCTGGCATTCGCCATGCAGGGCGGGCACGTCAAGGCAGTGGCGGTGCTGCTCGAGGAAAACGCCGACCCGCAGTTCGTGAGAGCGGTGACGGACAGCTTCGAGGCGGCGACAGCAACGCTTCCCCGCGCTGACAAAGAGCGGCTCGCACCGGTGACGACGCTGCTGCGCAGCTGGCTGCTGCAACGGCAGCAGCGCCCTGCGTCCGATACCTCGCCCGCCCCAGCGCTGATGGCACAGCATGGCGACGCCGCGAATGATCCGCGCGCAGCTCATGCCCTGCAGTCGAAGCGCAGTGGGAAGGTCTTCGTCCCCTCCTACGTGTTCTCGCGTCCAGTGGCGCTGTAGCGGGAACGGCCCCGGCAGAATCCCGGATTCCGCCGGGGCCACCCCGTTGCGCCGGCGACATCGCCAGCTGGCCAGATCCGGAAAAGGTCAGCGCCTGAGCGGATCGTTAGAATGGGCCGATGAAAATCGCCTCCCTGTTGACGTCCGCCGCGCTGCTGGCCGCACTCACCCTCGTATCCACCGATGCCCTGGCCTGGGGCGCGCAGGGCCACCGCCTGGTCGCCCGCATTGCCGAACCGCGCCTGACCCCGCAGACCCGCGCCGAAGTGGCGCGGCTGCTGGCCACCGAGCCGGGGGCCACCCTGGCCTCCATTGCGCCGTGGGCCGATGAACTGCGCGCCAAAGATCCTGGCCTTGGCAAGCGTTCGGCCGGCTGGCATTACGTGAACATTGGCGAGGATGATTGCCACTACGAGGTCGAGCGCAACTGCCGCAATGGCAACTGCGTGGTGGAAGCGTTGAAGACCCAGACCGCCATCCTGGGCGATCGCAGACGCCCCGATGCCGAGCGCGCGCAGGCACTCAAGTTCGTCGTGCATTTCGTCGGCGACATCCACCAGCCCATGCATGCCGGTTACGGCCACGACAAGGGCGGCAATGACTTCCAGGTGCAGTTCAACGGGCGCGGCACCAACCTGCATTCGCTGTGGGACAGCGGCATGCTGAACACCCTCAAGCTGGACGATGACGCCTATACCCGGCGCCTGGCCGCGCTGAAGGCGCCGAAGGTGGGCAAGCGCTCGGCGATCGGCACCGATGCGGTGCAGTGGGCCGAGGCCAGCTGCCGCATCGCCATTGCACCTGGCGTTTACCCGGCCCAGCGTACGCTGGCGCCCGAGTACACCGCCACGTACCTGCCGGTCGCCGAAAGCGAACTGCGCCTGGCCGGGGAACGCCTGGCGGTGCTGCTCAACGACACGTTGGGTAAGCGCTGAGGTTTCACCATGTCACCGCACGTCGCCAGTTTCTTCCACCCGGACAGCAACACCTTCAGTTACGTGGTGCATGACCCGGCCACCCGGCAGGCGGCGGTGATCGACCCGGTGCTGGATTACGACCCGGACACCGACGCGGCCGGGTCCGGTGCGCTGCAGCCGCTGCTGGCGCATGTGCGCGGCCACGCGCTCGAGGTGCGCTGGCTGCTGGAAACGCATGCGCATGCCGACCATGTCAGCGCTGGGCGCTCGCTGAAGCAGCAATGGCCGCAGGCGACGCTGGCGATGGGCGACGGCATTGTGGAGGTGCAACGCACCTTCGCACCGCGCTATGGGCTAGACGTGCCCACCGATGGCTCGCAGTTCGACCATCTGTTCGCCGATGGCGAGCGCTTTGCCGTGGGTGACATCGCAGCGGAGGTCATTGCCGTACCCGGACATACCAGCGACAGCGTGGCGTACCGGATCGGTGATGCCGTGTTCACCGGCGATTCGCTGTTCATGCCCGATGGCGGAACCGCACGCTGTGATTTTCCCGGGGGCGACGCCGGCCTGCTGTACCGCTCGATCCAACGCCTGCTTGCCCTGCCCGATGCCACCCGGGTGTTCATCTGCCACGACTACGGCCCGGGCGGGCGCGCGGTCGCCAATGAAACCACCATCGGCGAGCAGCGCGCACATAACATCCACCTGCATGACGGGGTGAGCGAGGCGGCGTTCGTGGCGACCCGGCAAGCGCGCGACGCCACGCTTGCCGAGCCCAAGTTGATGCACCCGTCGGTAAAGGCGAACATCCAGGGCGGGGCGTAAAAACCGCGCAGCGCGTGGTTTTACCGGGTCTTCACCGTGTGCTGGCCGTGCACGATCTCGAACGTGAAAGCGTAGAACAGGCTCACCGCCACCGGCTCCACCCGCTCGGCATCGCGACAGTCGCTGCGGTCGGCCGGCGCGTGGCCTGCCGCGAAGTGGCAGACCGCCGCAGGCGAGTAGCGCCACATCGCGACCGCTTCCTGTGCTGCTTCCACCAGCACCCGGTTTTCAGGCGCGCCGCCGGCAATGCACTCACTGCGATCACTCACCGGCACGCTGCGTTCCACCGTGCCGTCGGCGCTCACCACCACCTGCAGGCAGACCGTGGTGGGCGGCAACTCCCGGCGTGGATCGCGCTCCCCCAGCACCGGGTCCGGCGCCGCAAACAGCTGCGGCATCCGGTAGCCCTCGCTGGGTTTGAGCATGTAAGCCTCCACCTGCCCTTCCCCTCCCGTCGCGTCAGCCCGCAGCCGCTGATGGCCGACTGTTTCGGCCCGTGAATCCACCGTGGTGAGGCGGTCGTGGCCGGCACAGCCAGCCACCCCCACCACGAGCGCAACCGACGCATGCAGCTGCCACCTCACTGGCCGGTCACCGTTTCAGTCATGGCGAAGTTCACTGGAATGCGGACCGCGCCCGCCACCGCCTTGCCGTCCTTCATCGCCGGACGGTAGGTCCACTGCCGGGCTGCAGCGATCGACGCGGCGTCGAACACGCCCGGATTGGTGGCACTGAGCACGCGCACATCGCTGACCTTGCCCTGCGCGTCCACCTCCACCCGCAGCACCACTTCACCGCTCTGGTTGTTCTCGAACGCGCTGGTGGGGTAGCTCGGCGGCGGCATCCTGTCGATCGTCACCGGGCGCTCCAGCCCTGCCTTGGCCGCATCTTCCTGCGCGAACTGGAACGGTTCGGCACTGATCGCCGGGCTGCCGCCGCTGCCGGCCTGGCTGGCCCAGGCGACCGCGCCCAGCCCCATGCACAGCCCCACCACCAGTACCTGGCCGGTCACCCACGGCAACGCCCTGCGCTTGTGTTCCTTCATCATGGCAATTCGCTCCTTCAACATCGGTTGGCTGCGCCAGTGGCAGGCCATGGGCGCAACCGGGTGGACCAACTGCGCCTTCAGCAGCGCGTTGGCGTAGAGCCGGCGCGAGGCCGGATGCGGGTCGACCGTGCGTGCGTCGCAGGCCAGCTCCTGGTCACGCAGGAAGCGGCGCGAGGCCCACGGCAACAACGGATGGAACCAGAACAGGCAGCGCAGCAGTGCCAGCGCGGCATTGGCCCAGTGATCGCCATGCCGGCGGTGCTGGAATTCATGCTGCAGGATCAGCGCGCGTTCGGCCGCACTGAAGCGCAGATCGAAATCCGGGCCGACCACCACGCGTGGTGACCACAGGCCCACCAGGGCCGGCAGGCCGGGATCGGCGCTGGCCTGCCAGCTGCCATCGCTTCGCGGGTGAAGCGCGCCCATGCCACGCTCGAAACGGCGCTGGCCACGCCACTGGCGGATGCCGGCCAGCAGTGCGCCGGCCGCCCACAGCGCGACCAGCAGGGCCGGCCACAGCACCGCGTCGGTTGGCAGCACCGGCGCGCGCAGCGCCGACCCCAGCGCGTGTACCGGCGTGGCCTCGTCGAGCGGCACGCCGGGCAGCGGCAGCAGCGGTGCCAGCAGCACCAGCGGCAGCAGCCACCAACTGCGATACACCAGCGGTGCACCGCCCAGCCGGCGCAGCAGCGGGCGCAACGCGGCCAGCAACATCGCACCGATCGCAAGCCACATGCTTGCCAGCAGCATTCCCTGCAGCAGCTCAGTCATGGTCCAGCTCCTGGATCAGCTTCTTCAGTTCGGCAATGTCCTGCGCGCTCAGCTCGCCGCGTTCGCTGAAATGCGCCACCAGCGGCGCGACCCGGCCGGCGAACAGCTTGTCCAACAGGCCGCTGCTCTGTTCGGCCACCCAGGCCTGCCGCTGCAGCACCGGCGAGTACAGATAGCGGCGGCCCTCACGGCTGGCGCTGATCGCGCCCTTGGTAAGCAGGCGGTTGAGCAGGGTCTTGATGGTGGGTTCTGCCCAGTCGCGGTCGGCCAGCGCCGCCACCACCTCGTCGGCGCCCTGCGGGTGCCGGTTCCAGAGCACTTCCATGACAACGGCTTCGGCTTCGCTGATCTGGCTCATCATTTACATCCGTAATCGACGGATCGATTACGCGCGTAATCCTTGCCCCTGTCAAGCCCCTGCGTCGCGGTCCGTTCAAGCCGGAAGTGCTGTAATGCTTTTCAAGACTTTGCAGGAACGCCGAATGACCGAGCATCTCACCGACCTGGACGCTGCCACCGACTGGCTGTTGCAGCGTGTTGACGGGCCGCTGCGCATCGGCGCACCGCTGGCACTGGGCAAGCCGCACCGGCTGCTCAACGCGCTGTATGCGCGGATCGAGAACGACCCGTCGCGCCCGCTGCAGATCTACACCGCGCTGTCGTTGAACCCGCCCAAGCCCGGCGGCGGGCTGGAGGCGCGCTTCATGGCACCGTTCGCGGCGCGCCATTTCGGCGAGGATTTCCCGCCCCTGGCCTACGCCGATGCGATGGTGCGCGACCGCCTGCCCGACCATGTGCAGGTGGAAGAGTTCTACATGCAGTCCGGCGCGCTGCTCGGTTCATCGCAGGCCCAGCGCGGCTACACCAGCCTCAACTACACCCATGCCGCCGATGCGGTGGCGCAGCGCGCGCCGCACGCGATCGTGCAGAAAGTGGCGATGCGGCCCGACGACCGGCGCCTGTCGCTGTCCTGCAACAACGACATCACCCAGGACACGATCGACGCCATGCTCGCGCGCGGCCTGCCGCGCCCGCTGCTGATTGCCGAGATCGATCCGCAGTTGCCCTACCTGGGCGGCTCGGCCACGGTGGATGTGTCCTTCTTCGACCTGGTGATCACGCCGCCGGCACCGTATCCGGCCCTGTTCGGGCTGCCGCGACAGCCGGTCAGCGATGCGGACTACGCCATCGGGCTGTATGCCAGCGCACTGGTCCGCGATGGTGGCACGCTGCAGATCGGCATCGGCACGCTGGCCGATGCGATCAGCCACGCGCTGGTGCTGCGCCACACCGACAACGCCCGCTACCGGCAGATCCTGCACGCCCTGGACCCGACGTTGGCCAGCCACCCGACGGTGCTCGAATGCGGCGGGCTGGAGCCGTTCGAGGTGGGTCTGTACGGCTGCAGTGAGATGCTCAACGAAGGCTTCCGCCGGCTGGTGCAGACCGGGGTGATTCGACGCAAGGTGCACGATGACCTGGCGTTGATGGAGCGGATTGAAAGCGGCAGCACGCTGACCATCGACCACGCCACGCTGGACGCCGAAGGCGAATACCTGCATGGCGCGTTCTACCTGGGCTCGCCGGAGTTCTACCAGTGGCTGCGCGACCTGCCGGAAGCGGAATCCCGCGCGATCGGCATGCGCCGGATCAGCGAGATCAACCAGCTGTATGGCGGCAACGAGGCGCTGGAACGGCTGCAGCGCCGGCATGCGCGTTTCTTCAATTCCTGCATGATGGCCACCGCGCTGGGCGCGGCGGTGTCCGATGCGCTGGAAGACGGGCGCGTGGTCTCCGGCGTGGGCGGCCAGTACAACTTCGTGGCGATGGCGCACGCGCTGCCCGAGGCACGCAGCGCGCTGATGTTCCGCGCGACCCGCGAGGACAAGGGCACGCTGCAGTCGAACGTGCGCTGGAACTACGGGCACACCACGATTCCGCGCCACCTGCGCGATATCTACATCAACGAATATGGCATCGCCGACCTGCGCAACCTCACCGACGAGGACTGTGTGACCGGCATGGCGGCGATCACCGATGCGGCGTTCCAGGCCAACCTGCTGCAGACGGCGAAGGCCTCGAAGAAGCTGGCGGATGGTTTTGTCGCGCCGGAGCATTGGCCACGACGCAATACGGCCGCCGCGGTGAGTGCATCGCTGGCGCCGTTCCGGCAGTCCGGCGCCCTGCCCGATTACCCGCTGGGCAGCGATTTCACCGAAGTGGAGCAGCACTTGGTAAAGGCATTGGGCTGGTTGAAGCAGAACACCCAGACCCCGGGCGCGAAGCTGCGCACGGTGCTGGCTGCATTTACCCAGCCTGCCGGCGATGGCGACGTGGTGTACCTGCAGCGGATGGGATTGGATGCGCCGAAGACGTTCGGCGAGAAAGTTGAAGCGCGTCTGGTGCGGTTGGGCTTGGCGCGCACCGCGTAACGCAGCGCGGACAAATGAAAACGGCGCTTCCGTTTCGGGAAGCGCCGTCTGGACTACGTCGGTTGCTTGCCCTTACCTGGCCAGCTGTGCCTTCGCAGCAGCCACCACCGCATCGGTGGTGATGCCGAAGTGCTTGTACAGCGCTTCGGCCGGGGCCGATGCGCCGAAGGTGTCGATACCGATCACCGCACCGTCCAGGCCCACGTACTGGCGCCAGAAACCGGTGACGCCGGCTTCGACCGCCACGCGGTTGCGCACCGCGTTGGGCAGCACCGATTCACGGTAGGCCGCATCCTGGCGCTCGAACACATCGGTGGACGGCATCGAGACCACGCGGGTCTTGATCCCGGCGGCGTCGAGCTCGGCCTTGGCGGCCACGGCCAGGCCCACTTCCGAACCGGTACCGATCAGGATCACGTCGGGCACGCCGCCTTCGGCATCGGCCAGCACGTAACCGCCACGGGCGATCTGTGCCACCTGGTCGGTGCTGCGCGGCTGGTGCGGCAGGTTCTGGCGGCTGAACACCAGGCAGCTCGGGCCGTCCTGGCGGGTGATTGCCGCCTTCCAGCTGACCGCCGACTCGACCGCATCGCACGGGCGCCACACATCGTTGTTCGGGATGTAGCGCAGCGAGGCCAGGTGCTCCACCGGCTGGTGGGTCGGGCCGTCTTCGCCCAGGCCGATCGAGTCGTGGGTGTACACGTGGATGGCATGGGCCGGGATCAGCGCGCTCATGCGCACGCCGTTGCGGGCGTAGTCGCTGAACACCAGGAAGGTCGCATCGAACGGAATGAAGCCGCCATGCAGGGCCAGGCCATTTGCAATGGCGGTCATGCCGAACTCGCGCACGCCGTAGTACACGTAGTTGGCGTTCGGGTCGTCAGTGGCGACCGACTTGCTGGCCTTCCACAGGGTCAGGTTGGAGTGCGCCAGATCGGCCGAACCACCCACCAGCTCCGGCAGCAGCGGCGCGAAGGCTTCAATGGCCAGCTGCGAAGCCTTGCGCGAAGCGATGGTCTGGCCTTCGGCCTGGACCTGGGCGATGTAGGCATCGGCCTTGGCGACGAAATCGGCCGGCAGCTCGCCATTCGAACGGCGGGTCAGCTCTTCGGCTTCGGCCGGGAACTGCGCGGCGTACTTGTCGAACTGCTGGTCCCACTCGGCCTGGCGCACGGTGCCGGTACCACCGGCACGCCAGCCGGCGTAGATCTCTTCGGGGATCTCGAACGGGCCGTAGTTCCAGCCCAGCTGCTTGCGGGTGGCTTCCAGCTCGTCCTTGCCCAGCGGTGCGCCGTGGCTGGATTCCTTGCCGGCCTTGCCCGGCGAACCGAAACCAATGGTGGTGCGGCAGCAGATCAGGGTCGGCTTGTCGGACTGCGCCAGCGCACTGTCGATGGCGGCCTTGATGCTTTCCGGGTCGTGGCCATCGACGCCGCGCACCACGTTCCAGCCATAGGCTTCGAAACGCTCGGGGGTGTTGTCGGTGAACCAGCCGGCGGTGTTGCCGTCGATGGAGATGTGGTTGTCGTCCCAGAAGCAGACCAGCTTGCCCAGGCCCCAGGTGCCGGCCAGCGAGGCCGCTTCGTGGGAAATGCCTTCCATCAGGCAGCCGTCGCCCAGGAACACCCAGGTGCGGTGGTCGACGATCTCGTGCTCGGGGCGGTTGTAGCGCTGGGCCAGCAGCTTTTCGGCCAGCGCGAAACCAACCGCGTTGGCCAGGCCCTGGCCGAGCGGACCGGTGGTGGTTTCCACCCCGGGGGTTTCATGGTGTTCGGGGTGGCCGGCGGTCTTGCTGCCGAGCTGGCGGAACTGCTTGAGCTGTTCGATCGGCAGGTCGTAGCCGCTCAGGTGCAGCAACGCGTACTGCAGCATCGAGCCGTGGCCGTTGGACAGCACGAAGCGGTCGCGGTTGAACCACTTCGGATTGTTCGGGTTGTGACGGAGATAATCGTTCCAGAGGACTTCGGCGATATCTGCCATGCCCATCGGCATGCCGGGGTGACCGGACTTGGCGGTTTCGACCGCATCAGCGGCAAGGAAGCGGATGGCGTTGGCCAACTGGCGGCGGGTGGGCTGCGTCATGGTTCTGTCGGGGTCGGGAGGCTCCCGCTGGCTGCGGGCCCCCCATTGTCCCACAGTCCACCGGGCGGGTCAGGCTGCCCGGGTGTGTGAAGACGGCTGCGGTACACCAACAAAAACGCCCCGCTGGGCGGGGCGTTTCAGCCTGGACGTCGTGGATCAGGCCTCGCCGGTGGCCGAATTGATCACCGCACAGGTGGATTCACGCTGGAACTTCTCACCGGTAGCGTAGCCACCCGGGGTCAGCTTGGTGACCATGACCTTGGAGGACGTCGCTCCTTGCGGGGTGATCACCACGTTCCACGGCAGGGTGACCTGGCCGTTGGAGCCGCTGGCGTTCTGCTCGAACATCAGCAGGCCTGCTTCCTTGTCTTCCGACTTCAGGGTCAAGCCCGAGCTCACGCCTTCCACCTTGATGCGCTTGAACGCCACGTCCGCAGACACCGGAACAACGTCCCAGTTGGTGAACTTGCGGCCCGCGAAATAACTGCCTTCCTGCTTGTAGTTCGGGCATTCCGACTTCGCGCTGGCATCGAACGCCAGCAGGCCGAGCACCGCCACCACCAGATACTTCTTCATGAATGTGATTCTCCTTTCCCCGCACGACGCCGACCCGGCGCCTTCCATGCGCCGGGCCAGTATCCATGGCATCAACCTCGCATTCAATCGCGCGGCGCGACAGGCCCGGGAATGTGACTTTCATCACTTTCGCCCTTGGCTACCAGGGTGGTCAGCGCCAGGTCGCCAGTGACGTTGAGCGCGGTGCGGCACATGTCCAGGAAGTGGTTCACGCCCAGGATCAGGCCGATGCCCATCGGGTCCACGCCGACCATGGCGCAGATCATGGCCACCACGGGCAGCGAGCCGGACGGCACGCCGGCGGTGCCGATGCCGCCCAGGATGCAGACCACCATCACCATCAGCTGCTGGGTGATGCTCAGGTCCACGCCGAAGAACTGGGCCAGGAAGATCACCGTCACGCCTTCGAACAGCGCGGTGCCGTTCTGGTTGGCGGTGGCGCCCACGGTCAGCACGAAGCGCGATACCTTCTGCGGCAGCCCCATCTGGTCGGCCACGCGCAGCGCGGTCGGCAGGGTGGCGTTGCTGGAGGCAGTGGAGAACGCCATCACCGTGGCCTCCTGGGTATCGCGGAAGAACGCCAGCGGCGAACGCCCCGACAGCCACACCGCCGCACCGTAGGTCACCACCATGTGCAGTGCCAGCGCCAGCACCACCACGCCCACGTAGGCGCCCAGGCGGATCAGCAGGTCGAAGCCGAAGATCGCGGCCAGGTTGAACATGAAGCAGGCCACCGCATACGGCGCCAGGCGGATGACCAGGTTGATCAGGGTCATCGAGACTTCGAACACGCCTTCGATGACCTTGCGCAGCGGCGCGGTCTTCTCATCCGGCGACAGCACCATGCCGATGCCGAACATCAGCGCGAAGAACATCAGCGACAGGATCGCGCCGTTGCTGGAGGCGGCGGCCAGCACGTTGCTGGGCACGATCGACAGCAGCATGTCCATGCCCTTGGGCTGCTCGCCGATGTTGGCCACGATCTCGCGGCTGCGCTCGACGTTCTCGTGCAGCAGCTGCTGGGCCATGGCCGGGTCCACGCCCACGCCCGGCTTGAGCACGTTCACCAGCACCAGGCCCAGGCCAACCGCGATGCCCGACAGCAGCACGGTGTAGGCCAGGGTCTTCCAGCCGATCCGGCCGAGCGAGCGGATGTCGCCCATCTCCGACACGCCCATGACCAGCGCCGAGAAGATCAGCGGCACGATCAGCATGAAGATCAGGTTGAGGAACAGGCCCGACAGCGGCGTGGTCAGGTAGGTCATCACCGCGCGGGCGGCATCGGGCAGCCAGGGAATGCCCGGCCCGACGGCGTGCACGATCAGCCCCAGCAGCAGGCCAAGCCCGAAGCCAATGCCCATTTTCCAATGCAATGGCAGCTTCTGCCGGGTCGTTGCGGCCTCAGTCATGGAGCGGTGTTCCTTGAAAATTAGAGAAAGAGCTTAGCAAAGCCGGCCAACCCGGCCCGGGGGCCGCTCAGCGTCCCGAAGGATAGAGCGGCGCCAGCCCAGTATTTTCTGCGGCCTGCGGCGGCTGCCAGTGCGGTCCGTCATGGAAGGCGCGGCGCAGCGCCTGTCGCGCCTGGGTCGCATCGCCCCCGTCGCGGCTCCAGCGCGCGGCCTGCATGTCGCTCAGGGCCTGCTGTTGGGCCGGGTCGGCCAGCCGCGCCAGCACGGCATCGAGGCCGTGTACGCCGCCCATCCTGCCCAGCAGCGCGACGATCTCGTCCAGCCCTTCGTGGTCCAGGGCGCGGCGCAGCTCGCCGCGCGACGGGACCTGTGTGGAGGCAGCCGGCGCCAGCGCCGCGTGGGATGCGCCGCGCGCTGCCACGCGCCGGCGCCGCCACGCCCACGCCAGGGTCAGCAGCCACAGCGCCGCAAAGCCGGCCGCTGCCGCGATCCAGCCCCAAGGGCGGCTGGCCGCGGCCGCCACGGTGACGGCGTCGGACGGCGTGGCGGTGGTCCCGGGCAAGGGCGAGGTGGTATCCAGCGCGGTCGGCGGCGGCGCCGTCCCCGGGGCGCCGGCGGCCACGGCCAGGCTGAGGTCGGGCAGCGAGGCGGTACGCGCCTGGCGGCCACGCACATCCCACCAGGCCATGCGCGGGCCGGGAATCACCAGGGTGCCCGGCTGGCGGGGCACCACCGAATAGCGGCGGGTCAGGGTCAGGCGCGGGGTGCTGCCGTTGAAGGTTTCGTCGTACTGCGGCGGCTCGGCGAACACCTGCGCGCCCGGGCCCGCATCCAGCGGCGGCAACTCGGGGAACTGCGCGCGGGTGGCGCCGTCGGCCACCGCCTCCACCACCACCGTGACCGCCTCGCCGGCGCGGGCGCGGGTGGGCGCGGCGGAGTAGCGCAGGCGCAGGTCGTGCAGCGGCAGCCACGGCTGGGGGGCGGCGTCGGGTTGTGCCTGCACCTGCAGGGTGCGATCGGGCGCGTTGGCGCGCAGCCGGCCATCGCCACCGAACAGGTCATCGAAGAAGCCGCCCGCGCTGCGGCCATTGAAGCGCGCGCCCGGCAGCACCAGCGGCCCGCTGCGTTCGGGAATGAGCAGATAGCGGCGCTCGACCAGGTTGTAGCGCCGCCCGTTGATCTCGCGGACCAGGCTGCGATCCTCGCCGACGCGCTGCATCGAGGCGCCTTCGGGCGCATCCACGCCCAGTTCGCCCGACAGCAGTTGCGAAGCGTAGTACAGGCGCACCACCACGCCCACGCTCTGCTGCACGTAAGGGCTGGCGTCATCAACCTCCATTTCGACGAAGGCAGTGGCGTTGCCGGGCACGGCGGGCGTGGCGGCGGCACTGGCGGACACGGTCAACTGCAATGGCGCGGTCCGCGCCGCGCCCACCCGGAGCGCGGGAATGGTCAGCACGCCACTGCGCCGGGGGCTGAGCGCTACGCCGTACAACGAGCGCGACTGCATCGCGCCTTGGCTCCACTGCACCTGGCGGCTGCTGGTCTGGCCGCTGAGCTCGAAATCGGCCTGCAACGGCGCGTAATCCGGTGCGCCGGCATCGGTCTCGATATTGAGCGTGACCGTGTCGGTGTCGCTGATCGCATCGCGATCCAGCCACGCGCGGGGCTGGGCCTGGGCCAGGCTGCTCACGCCCAGCAGCAGCCAGGCGCAGGCGCGCCACCAACGTTGCGTGGGGGATGCTGCGCTCATTGTCCGTCCCGTTTCCTGCGTTCGCTTTCCAGTTGGAATTTCTGCCGCAGCAGGTTGCCCGGTTCATCGGGCACCCGCCGCATCCACGCTTCGACCGCCTGGCGCTGCTCGCGCTGCTGCGGCGTCTCATTCGCCTCGCGGCGCTGCGCCGGGGTGCTGCCTGCGTCGGCCTGTTGTTTCTGCAACGCCTGGCGCATGCGCTCGCGCTGGGCCGCATCGGCGCGTGCCTGTTCGGCCGGATCGGGCTTGCCCGCCTGCCGGTCCTGCGGCGGCGTGCCCTGCCCCGGTTTGGGCTGGCCCTGCTCGCCTTTCGAGGAGGGGTCCTGTTTCTGTTGCTGTTGTTGCTGTTGCTGCTGGGACTGCTGCGACTGATTCTGCTTCTGCTGTTGCTGCTGCGGTTGCTGCCCGCCACCCGGTGGCGGCTTGCGCTTGCGCGCGGCATCCACGGCGGCACGGTTGGCCACCGCGTCGGGCATGCCCGGGCGCAGGGCCAGCGCCTGGTCGTAGGCGGCGATCGCCGCGTCGTACTGGCCCTGCCGGGCCAGCGCGTTGCCGAGGTTGTAGCGGGCCTCGGCGTCGTTCACGCCCTCGAACTGCTGCTGTGCTGCCTGGAAATCGCCGCGCCGGTAGGCATCCACCCCCTCGGCCACGCGCTGCTGGTCGCGCTGGTCGGCGCGCTGCCACCAGTTGCGTTCGGCGGCCTGCGCGGGCGCGGGCATGGCCAGCGGCAGCATCACGCAGACCAGGGCCACGGCCACCACGCCACGGCGGCGGAACGCCCACAGCGAAAGCAGCATCAGCGGCGGCAGCAGCCAGAAGCCCTCATCGCGCCAAGCCAGGCCTTCGCCTTCGCGGCGTTGCTGCTCGCCTGCGCTGGCGCGCGGGGTCAGCACGCCCAGTGATTTCAGGTCACCCTCGTCGTCGGCCACCGGCGCGTAGCGACCCCCGCCGGCATAGGCCACCGCGCGCAGCGTGTCCGGCTCCAGCTGCGCGCGCGCGATCTGGCCATCGCCGCTGCGGTAGGCCGCACCGGCCGGAGTGCCGAGTCCGAGTACCGAGACGTGGATGTTCTGCGCCTTGGCGGCAGCGGCGGCAGCACGTGCGGCGTCATCGGCACGGTCGGTCAGCAGCAGGATATCGCCGCCCTTGGCGCCGGACTGCTGCAGCAACAGCACCGCCGCTTCAATCGCACGGTCGGCGCGTTGGCCGTCGCGTGGCATCACCTCCGGGGCCAGCGCATCCAGGTACAGCGCCACGTTGGCGGCGTCGCCGGTCAACGGGGCAACGGTGAACGCATCGTCCGCGTAGGCCAGTAACGCCACTTCCCCGCCGCTGCGCTCGCGCAGCAGCGTGGCCAGCTTGGCCCGCGCCTGCAGCAGGCGCGACGGCGGCAGGTCGGTGGCGGTGGTGCGCGAGGACAGGTCCAGCGCCACCACCAGCGGCGCCGGTGCCTGCCACAGCGGCTGCGGCAGTTGTCGCCAACCCGGGCCGGCCAGGGCCACCACGGCCAGTGTCCAGCCCAGCAACAGCAGCGCCAGCCCGCTCCAGGCGCGGCGCCCGCCTGCCACCAGCAGGTGCGGCAGCAGGTGCGCATCCACGTTCTGCCGCCAGACGCTGCTGCGCCGGCGGCGCCAGGTCCAGAGCAGTGCGATCAGCGGCAGCGCGGCCAGCGCCCAGAGCAGTGCCGGGCGCGCCAGATGCACGTGGTTCAAGAGGGTATTCATGCCCAGCGCCTCGGCAGCAGCCAGCCCAGCCCACCCAGCAGCATGGCCAGTGCAAGCGGCCACGCATAGCGTTCGATATAGGGGCGTACCGCCGCGCCTGCGGCGGTGATCGGCTCCAGCCGGTCCAGCTCTGCATAGATGCCGGCCAGTTCGTCGGTGTTGCGCGCGCGGAACGCACGGCCGCCGGTGAGCTCGGCAATGCGGCGCAGCGTAGCCTCGTCCACCGGGTCGTCGCCGGCGGCGATCTGCACGCCGAACAGGCTCATGCCACCGTCGCCGCCGAAGGCCACCGGATACACGCGCACGCCTTCGGCCTTGGCCAGTTCGGCCGCGCGCAACGGCTGCAGCACGCCGGCGTTGCTGACGCCGTCGGTCAGCAGGATCAGCACGCGTTGGCCTTCGGGCTGTTCGCGCAGGCGCTTGACCGCCAGTGCGATGGCATCGCCGATGGCGGTGTCGCGGCCGGCCAGGCCGACTTCGCTGTCCGTGAGCTGGTTGCGCACGGTGGTGAGGTCGGCGGTGATGGGGGTCAGCGTGTAGGCACGTTCGCCGAAGATGAGCAGCCCGACCCGGTCGCCGGCACGGCGGTCGAGGAAATCGGCCAGCACCGCTTTTGCCGCGGACAGACGCTGCACGACCTGGTTGCCCAGCATCATGTCCGGTTCGCTCATGCTGCCGGAGACGTCCACGGCGAGCATCATCTGCCGGCCCTGCTGCGGCGGGGTGACCGGTTCGCCGAGTTGCTGTGGCCGGGCCATGGCCACGCACAGGCAGGCCCAGGCCAGCCACAGCAGCAGGCGCCCGATCCGCCAAACGGCCACGCCACTGGCCTGGCCGAGTTCGGCCAGCGCACCGGCGGCATACGGCACGCGCAGCGCGGGAGCCGCTGCGTTGCGGCGCGGCCACCAGCGCATCAGCCACGGCAGCGGCAATGCCAACAACGCCCACGGCCAGGCCAGCGCATCCAGCCACGGCAGCACGGAAGACAGGCCCGGGTTCATCGGCCGCGCCTGTCGATCAGTTCAAGGAAGCGTGCGCGCGCGAGGTCGCGCACGCGCTGCACGTCGGCAGCGTCGAGGCTGCGACGGTAGCCCCCGTCCAGCAGCAGGCGTCCATCGCCGTCGGAGAAGGCGCGGCTGCCGGGGGCATCGAGGAATTCCAGCCAGGCCTGGCCCTGCAGCAGTTCCGCGCCCGGTTGGCGGCGGCGCGCGGCGCGGCGCAGCAGTTCAGCCATTGCGGCTATCTGGGCAGTGCCGTGCTGCGCCGCATCGACCGTCGTGTCGAAGAGCCGCAGCCAGCGCCGCTGCTGGCGCCGTCGATGCGCGCGCCACGCCCAGGCCAACAGCACGACCAGCGCCAGCGCCGCCAGCACCAGCCACCAGCCCAACGGCAGCGGCCACCAGGACGGGATGGGCGGCAGGTGCACATCGCGCAGCGGCAGCGAGGTGGCCGCGCTCATGCAACCACCGCCGACGGCAGCGGTCCCAACCAGCAGTCGCTGGCGTCATCGGTACTGACCACGTGCACCTGGATGCGGCGGGCGCCGAGGCTGCGCTGCAGCGCTTCCAGCGGTTCGACGAAGCGGGCGTGCCAGTGTTCGCGCACGGCACGATCGTGCAGGTCCAGCACCACCTGCCGGCCCTGCGACAGGAACGGCAGCACGCCATCCGGCGGCGCCAGCTCCAGCGGATCGGCCAGCAGCATCAGCTGCACTTCATGGTGCATGGCCAGCGCGGTCCAGCGCGGAATGTCGATGGCGGCCGCGCGCGCCGGATCGGCCAGCACCACCACGCGCGCGCCAGGGCGCAGCACGCGCGCGGCCTGCTGCAGTGCGTGGTCGAGGCCGGCGTCGTCGGGCGGCGGCGCGGCGTACCAGCGGGCCAGTGCGTCGAGTACGCGGAGCACGCCCCGCGTACCGCCGGCCGGTGGGATCGGTGCTTCGCTGCGGCTGCCGCGCAGTGCGGACAGGCGGTCGCCCTGGCGTTGTGCCAGCCACGCCGCGACGGCACCGACCCGCGCGGCCTGCACCGACTTGAAGCGCACCCGGGTGCCGAAATACAGCACCGGGTCGGTGTCGGCCACCAGCAGTGTCTGGCGTTCGCGTTCGGCCTGGAACAGCTTGGTATGCGCGCGCCCGGTGCGCGCCGTCACCCGCCAGTCGATGTGTCGCGCATCATCGCCGGCGACGTACTCGCGCGACTCTGCGTACTCCATGCCGCGCCCGCGCATTGGCGAGGGCGCCTGCCCGGCATGCGCCAGCCGCCCGCGTCGCGCCGGTGCCAGCCGGTGCGCGCTGCGCCGCAAGGCGACCAGTTCGGCCAGGCTCGGCTGCACGCCGTTGCCCGCCAGCGCATCGGCAGCAGTGTCATCCGGGGCAGTCATGCGGATCTCAAGGCACCGGGATGCGGGCCAGCAGCTCGGCCACCAGCCGCTCGCCATCCCAGCCTTCGGCGGTGGCTTCATAGCTGGGCAGCACGCGGTGGCGCAGCACGTCGGGGGCGACGCTGCGCACGTCCTCGGGGGTCACGAAGTCGCGTCCGGCCAGCCAGGCGCGTGCCCGCGCGCAGCGCTCCAGCGCGATCGAGCCGCGCGGACTGGCACCCCAGGCGATGCGCTTTGCCAGCGCCGGGTCATAGCGGCCCGGGTCGCGGGTGGCCAGCACCAGTTCAATCAGGTAACGCTCCAGCGCCGGCGCCATGTGCAGCGACAGCACCGCGCGGCGGGCGGCGAACACGTCGTCCAGCGGCATGCGCGCCGGCGCCGCCGGCGCGGTGCCGAGCGCATCACGTGCGCGCTCGCGGGCCAGGCGCAGGATCTCGGCTTCGGCGTTGGAGTCGGGATAGCCGATCCGCACGTGCATCAGGAACCGGTCCAGCTGGGCTTCGGGCAACGGGAAGGTGCCTTCCTGCTCGATCGGGTTCTGGGTGGCCATCACCAGGAACAGCGCCGGCAGCGCATAGGTATGCCGGCCCACGGTGACCTGGCGCTCGCCCATGGCCTCCAGCAGCGCCGACTGCACCTTGGCCGGGGCCCGGTTGATCTCATCGGCCAGCAGGATGGGGTGGAAGATCGGACCGGGCACGAATTCGAAGCGCCCTTCCTGCGGCCGCCAGATCTCGGTGCCGGTCAGGTCGGCGGGCAGCAGGTCCGGGGTGAACTGCACCCGCGAGAAGTCGGCCTCCAGGCGGGCAGCCAGTGCGCGGATGGCGGTGGTCTTGGCCAGCCCGGGGGCGCCTTCCACCAGCAGGTGACCATCGGCCAGCAGTGCGGTCAGCAGGCGCTCGACCAGCGCGTCCTGGCCGACGATCTCGGCCGCGAGCGAGTCGCGCAATGCGCGGAAGCCGGCATGCAGGCGGTCGTGTTCGGGGGTGTCAACGAAGGGCGTGGGGTCGATTGCGGGCATGGGGGGTGGCAGGTTCATGGCGTCCATC
Source organism: Stenotrophomonas sp. CFBP8994 (assembly GCF_034044835.1). Classification (NCBI taxonomy): domain Bacteria; kingdom Pseudomonadati; phylum Pseudomonadota; class Gammaproteobacteria; order Lysobacterales; family Lysobacteraceae; genus Stenotrophomonas; species Stenotrophomonas sp. CFBP8994. The sequence goes on from NZ_JAXCWT010000001.1 coordinate 1,044,014, forward strand.
TGACCCACGCAACAGGCGTAAGGTTCCGCACACATGATGGCAGGGCTGGCGGGGCTGCGGGATCAAGATTGCCTGAACGCGGCTACGCCCGTCCTGCACCGTCGAAGATGGCGCTGCAATAGGGGCCGGCCATTTCAAAGCGCCTGCAGACCATCGGCCGTTCCGCATAGATGCCGCAGGACATCGTTTCGCGGTCGAGCGCCACGCACCAGCCGTCAGGGCTTTTGGCCATGGCCAGCACGCCATCGGCAATCTCGGTGGTCAGATTCGAAGGGACGCACTCCGACGGCGCCAGCACGGCAGTAAGCCGGCAGCATTGCGCGGTGCAACCGGAGCAGTGTGCCTGGGCCATGGGGCAGGATAGCGCGGCGCCCTTGCCCTGCCCTGAACCGCTCCCGGGGAACGAACAGCCAAAAAAAGATCCGGCGCCCTTGCGGGCACCGGATCCTTGCTTACCACCGTGTGCTGGATCAGCGACTCAGTTGGTCTTGGCCACGCGCAGCACCTTCGGGGTGACGAAGACCAGCAGTTCGGCCTTGTCCTTGTTGCGGCTGCGCTTCTTGAACAGGTTGCCCAGGAAGGGCACGTCGCCCAGGAACGGCACCTTGTTGACGCTGTTGCGGTCGGTGAACTCGTACACGCCACCGATCACCACGGTCTGGCCATCATCGACCAGCACGGCGGTGTTGACTTCGCGGCGGTTGATCGAGGGAACCTGGCCGTAGCCTTCCAGCACGATGTAGCTTTCGACCTCATCCTTCTTGACCGCCATGTTCAGGAACACGCGGTTGTCGTTGGTGATGGTCGGGGTGACCTTCAGTTCGAGCAGCACTTCCTTGAACTGCACGTTGGGCGTCGCCGCCTGGCCTCCAGTGCCGCCGGTGATGGTGACGTAGCCGATTTCCTTACCCTGCTTGATCACCGCTTCGCGCTGGTTGGTGGTGACCACGCGCGGGTTGGAGATCACTTCACCGCGCGATTCCTGCTGCATCGCCGACAGCTCCACGTCCAGCAGGTAGCCGGCGTTGAGGATCGACAGTGCCAGCGAACCCGGGTTGCTGGCCGCGGCCACCGGCAGGTTCCAGTTCAGGCCACCGGTGTTGATGGTACGGGGCGGACGCACCGGGATCGGACCGGTACCGCCACCGGCAGCCCACTCGTTGAGCGCTTCCTGGTACTCGGTCGCGTTCTCGCCGTCGCTGGTGACGTTTTCGTGGTTGGTGCTGGTGTTGCCACTGAAGTACACGTTGTCGCGGCTGCCGGTGATGCCGAACTTGGCACCCAGTTCACGCGCGAAGGTATCGGTGGCGATCACGATGCGGCTCTCGATCAGCACCTGGTCGACCGGGCGGTCGATCACGTTGATCAGCTCGCGCATGCGCGCGACCTTCTTCGGGATGTCGCTGATCATCAGCGTGTTGGTGCGCTCGTCGGCCACCAGGCGGCCACGCGAGGACAGGAACCCGCTGTCTTCCTGCGAGCTGCCGCCGGAACCGCCACCGCTGCCACCGCCACCACCGCTGCCGCCGATACCCTTGGCCTCGGTCAGCGCTTTGAAGATCTGCGCGGCGTTGTGGTAGTTGATCTGGACGTAATCGGTGATCAGGTCCTGGCGGTTCTCGATCGCAATGCGGGCGTCTTCCTTCTCCTGCTCGAACTTGGCCAGCTCCGGCTGCGGGGCCACCCACACCACGCCACCATCACGACGCTTGTCCAGGCCCTTGGCCCGCAGCACGATGTCCAGTGCCTGGTCCCACGGCACGTTGACCAGGCGCAGGGTGACGTTGCCTTCGACGGTGTCGGAGGCCACGATGTTCAGGTTCGACTCCTCGGCGATCAACTGCAGCACGGTGCGCACCGGCACGTCCTGGAAGTTGAAGGTCACCGGCTTGCCGCTGTAGCCACGCTGCGCGACCGCGGTGGCCGCCTGGGTCACCGTGGTGGCGTTGATCGCACCGGTGGCCGGGGCGCTCTTGCGGGCGCTGATCTCGACCACGTACTCGTTGCCGGTCTGGTAGGCCAGCGACTCGAAGGCCGTGTTGGTGTCCAGCACCAACTGGGTGCCACCGCCATACGGCTTGGGATCGATGCGCTGCACCGGCGTGGCGAAGTCGACCACGTTGATCGACTTCTGCAGGTTCGCCGGCAGCGTCGCGTTGCCCACGTCGATCACGACGCTGTTGCCCTGGCTGCGCAGGTCCGGGTTGGCGCCCTTTCCATCGAACTGCAGGATCAGCCGGCCGCTGCCGTCTTCACCGCGCTTGAAATCGATCTTGGACACCGCCAGCGAGGCCGGTGCGGCGGCCGGCGCGGGGCCGACCCCCTGGGTCGTGGCTGCAGCGGCCGGCGTGGCCGCCATCAGGGTGCCATTGGCCACCATGAGCGCGACTCCCAGCGCGCACAGGTGGATCAGCTTCGGGCGCCGGTCGGGACGCTGCAGCATGGCGTTGGAAAAGGTCATCGTGCTATCCCCATAATCATTCATTGATCTTCAAGCGCAAGCGATGCAGGCCGTTCCAGCCAGCCGCCCGCGCCATCCGGCACCAGTTCAATCAGTTCGATCCGGTCTTCGAAGACCCCGGTCACGCGGCCGTCGCTCTGCCCCATGTAGACGGCCGGACGCACCCGATAGGTGACCTTGTCCGGCGCCATCACCAGCGCGACCAGTGCGCTGCCCTTGCCGATCGAACCGACCATGTCCAGGGAGTCCAGCGGGAAGGCTTCCAGCGGCTCCTTGCGGCGGTTCGGATCCGGGCGCAGGCCCGAGCCGCCGGCCTGGGGGTTGGCCCAGGCGTCGGTGAACGGATCACGCATCCCCTGCGCGGAGTACTCGAAGGTCTCGAACTGCTGCATGACAGGCAGCGGTTCGAGCGGCGGTGCCGGGCGGGCGCGCACGTCGGCGACCCACTTTTCCAGGTTCGGCGCGTCACCGGGCGTGCTGGAGATGCTGCGTGCGCAGCCCGCCAACAGGACCAGCATCAGCAGGCCACATACCCGTGCGGTGCTGGCCAGGTTCATGGCTTGCCTCCGTTCGGGCCTGCTGCCTGTGCGGCCGCTTTCTCCTGCGCTTCCATTTCCACGTCGTCCAGGTAACGGTAGGTCTTGACCGTGCCCGACAGTTCCAGCGCGCCGCTGCGCGCGGTGATGCCGGTCTTGGGGTCCTTGGGCTTGAGGTTGATGTCGTGCATGGTCAGGATGACCACGCGCGGCAGCGAAGCCACGCCGCTGACGAACGCACCGAACTGGTGGTAGCTGCCCACCATGCGCAGGGCGATCGGCTTTTCGGCGTAGAACTCCTTGGGCACTTCCTCACCGGGCTGGAACAGCTCGTTGACCAGGCCGCTGGACAGCGCGGTCTGCGAGATGTCGATGATCAGGTCCGGCATTTCGGTCTTGCTGGGCAGCTGGCGCAGCATCTGCTGCAGCACCTGCTCCATCTGGGCCAGCTGCTGCTTGAGCGGCTCCAGGTTGACCGCGCGGCCCTGCTCTTTCTCGAAATCGGCGCGCAGCGAGACTTCGGTCTGCTCCAGCGATGCCAGTTCGTCGCTCTTGCCACTGATCAGCAGGAACCACGAAAGCACGACGATCAGCACGGTCAACAGGGCGCAGAAGACGATCTTCGCCTGCTGTGGCCAGCTGCCGATGTTGTTGAAGTCCAGGTCCTTCAGGTTGACTTTCTTCTGGCTCATGCGGCCCCCTTCTGCGGCGTGCTGGACGCCGCCGGTTGCGTTGCCGGGGCGGGAACGATACGGCTGCCCGAAGGCGCCGGTGCAGCCGGGTCAGCGGCCGGTGCCGGAGCAGTGCCCGGCGCAGGTGCCGGTGCGCCAGTTCCTGCGGGCGCCGGCGCGAGCGGGGCCACGGCGGGGGCAGCGGCAGGCGCGGCATTCGGGTCGGTGCCCGGTGCCTCCACGGTGCCATCCGGCGCGATGCCGTCGACCGCTTCGCTCTGCGCGGGCAGCGTCACCTTGACCACGAACACGTACGGCAGCGCGGAAATGTCCGAGACAGGGCCGATCGGCTTGTCCTTCTCTTCTTCCGGCTTCCTGGCTTCGATCACCGACAGTTCCGGCTTGGTCATCCAGCCCGAGCTTTCCAGGTTGCGCATGTAGGCGCTGACCCGGGCGTTGGACTGGGTGCGCCCTTCCAGGGTGAGGATGTCGCCTTCCTGCTTCAGCGCGGTCAGCACCAGCCCGTCAGGGATGGTCCGGACCAGCGCATCGAACAGGTGCACCATCTGCGAGCGCTTGGCCTGCAGCTGTTCGATCACCTTCTTGCGCGCCAGCAGGCGGTCCTTCTGGCGATCCAGGCGGTCGATTTCCTTGTTCTGCTCCTTGACCCGCGCGATCTCGGCCGTGAGGAACGCGTTGCGGTCCTCCTGGCCACTGAGCTGGCGGTCGTAGTAGAACCAGATCAGCGCCGACAGCACCACGCCTGCGATAGCCGCAAAGCCGAGCATGGTCATGAACTCGCGCTGGCGTTGCTTGCGCCGCTCGGCGCGCCAGGGCAATAGATTGATTCTTGCCATCAGTCGAAGCTCCTCAGCGCCAGACCGGTGGCAATCATCAGCGCCGGGGCGTCCTGGGCCAGGGCATGCGCCTGCACCTTCGGACCCAGCGTCATCTGCGCCAGCGGATTGGCCACCACGGTGGCCACGCCCAGCTGTTCCTCCACCATCTCCGGCAGACCGGCCAGCGCCGCGCAACCGCCGGCCAGCACGATGTGGTCGACCCGGTTGAACTCACTGCCTGCATAGAAGAACTGCAGCAGGCGGCTGATCTGCTGGACCGTGGCTTCCTTGAACGGCTCGAGCACTTCCATCTCGTAGCTTTCCGGCAACCCACCCTGGCGCTTGGCCAGGCCCGCTTCCTCGTAGGTCAGGCCATAGCGGCGCATGACCTCGTCGGTCAGCTGCTTGCCACCGAACACCTGTTCGCGGCTGTACAGGCTGCGCCCGCCACGAAGCACGTTCAGGGTGGTCATGGTGGCACCGATGTCGACCAGTGCGACCACGCCATCGCTGGCGATCGGCAGTTCACTGGCCACCAGCGCGAAGGCGTTTTCGACCGCGAAGGCCTCCACGTCCATCACCCGGGCGGTCAGGCCACCGAGCTCCAGCGCCGATTGGCGCAGCTCCACGTTCTCCGACCGCGACGCCGCCAACAGCACCTGGACCATTTCCGGGTTGTTGGGAATCGCACCCAGCACCTCGAAATCGAGGTTCACTTCCTCGATCGGGTACGGGATGTAGTTGACCGCTTCGAGCTCGACCTGGGCTTCCATGTCGTTCTCGTCCAGGTCAGCGGGCATCGGGATGAGCTTGGTGATGACCGCAGAGCCGGCCACGGCGGCGGCGGCATGCCTGGCCTTGGTGCCTGAACGGTTCACCGCGCGGCGGATGGCCTCACCCACGGCCTCCACTTCCACGATGTTCTTTTCCACCACCGCATTCGGCGGTAGTGGTTCCACAGCGTAATGTTCCACGCGGAAACGATTGCCACTGCGGGAAAGCTGCAAGAGCTTTACTGCAGTCGAGCTGATGTCGACGCCAATAAGCGGCGACTGGCTTTTTGGGATAAGCCCCACGGTTTCTCCCCTGCCGACGGGCACTTGGACGCAAAACTTGCGCCCGCGCATTAATAACGTTTTTTTTGCAATTCGCAACCATCAACGTGCAAAACGTGTACTTACGACACGTTTCACCCGTCCCCTGACGGTGACCGAAATGCTCTCCCCGGGAACAACCCCAGCCGTTCCCTTGCGTAATCTATACTCTGCGGCCACGAAATTCGCAATCGGAATCTGACACTGATGACTCGCCTTCGCCGCTGGCTGCGCTGGTTGCTGGTCGCCTTCCTGGTCCTGGCACTGATCGGCGCCGCGGTCGCCGGGGGCCTGTACTACGCCATTTCCTCCCGTCTTCCCGACGTCCAGACCCTGCGCGACATCGAGATGCAGGAGCCCATGTACGTCTATGCGGCCGATGGCAAGCTCATGGCGGTGTTCGGCGAGTCCCGGCGCACCCCGATCACCATGAAGGAGGTCCCCGAGCGCCTGAAGCAGGCCTTCCTGGCCACCGAGGACGCCCGCTTCTATGAACATGGGGGCGTGGACTACAAGGGCATCGGCCGCGCGGTCTGGCTGCTGGCCACCACCAACGACAAGCGGGTCCCGGGTGGGTCGACCATCACCCAGCAGGTGGCCCGCCAGTTCTTCCTCAGCTCCGAGTACAGCTACACCCGCAAGCTGGCCGAGATCCTGCTGGCGCGCAAGATCGAGCAGGAACTGAGCAAGGACGAGATCTTCGAGCTGTACCTCAACAAGAGCTTCTTCGGCAACCGCGCCTACGGCGTGGCCGCGGCGGCCGAGTTCTACTACGGCAAGAAGCTGGGCGAGCTGAGCCTGGACGAGATGGCCTCGCTGGCCGGCATCCCCAAGTTCCCCTCCAGCGGCAACCCGATCAGCAACCCCGAGCGCGCCCGCGAGCGCCGCGACTATTACGTGCTGCAGCGCATGGCCAACCTGGGCTTCATCAGCCAGGCCGAGGCCGACGCCGCCAAGGCCGTGCCGATGCACGCCAGCGCGCATGAGCCCCCGCTGCAGGTCGAGGCCCCCTACGTGGCCGAACTGGTCCGCCAGGAGATGATCGCCCGCTTCGGCGGCGACGTGCTCAACAAGGGCTACCACGTCACCACCACCATCAATGCCGAGATGCAGACCGCCGCCAACCTGGCCGTGCGCGACGGCCTGCTGGCCTACGACCACCGCCACGGCTGGCACGGGGTGGAGCAGCAGGTGGCGCTGGGCGCGGGCGATGATGCGGCCGCACTGGCCGCGCACCTGCGCGGTATCAATGGCCAGTCCGGGCTGTTGCCGGCCATCGTGGCCGGCACCGGCGCCGATGGCAGCGCCACGGTGGTGCTGGCCAACCGTACCGAGGTGGTGCTGCCCGCCTCGGCCGCCAAGTGGACCGGCAAGAGCCCGGCCAAGCTGGTCCAGCGCGGTGACATCGTCCGCGTGCGCGCCGGCGAGAAGGAAGGCGAGTGGTTGCTGGACCAGATCCCGCGCGGCCAGTCCGCGCTGGTATCGCTGGATGCTCAAACCGGTGCGCTGAAGGCCCTGGTGGGCGGTTTCAGCTTCTCCGGCAACAAGTTCAACCGCGCCACCCAGGCGCGCCGCCAGCCCGGTTCGAGCTTCAAGCCGTTCATCTACGCCGCCGCGTTCGACAAGGGCTTCAACCCGGCCTCGATCGTGCTCGATGCGCCGGTGGTGTTCCGCGACCGCCGCGGCAAGACCTGGCAGCCGCAGAACGACGGCGGCGGCTTCCGTGGCCCGATGCGCCTGCGCGAAGCGCTGGTGCAGTCGCGCAACCTGGTGTCGGTGCGCCTGCTGGACGGCATGGGCGTGGAGTACGCGCGCAAGTGCATCAGCGAATTCGGCTTTGCCGAAGCCGAGCTGCCGCCGAACCTGTCGATGTCGCTGGGTACCGCTTCGCTGACCCCGCTGTCGGTGGCGCGCGGCTATGCCGTGTTCGCCAACGGCGGCTCGCGCGTGGACACCTGGCTGATCGACCAGGTCAGCGACCGCGACGGCAACCTGGTGTTCAAGGAAAACCCGGCCCGGGCCTGCCGCGAATGCGTGGGCACCAGTGGCGGGGCGCCGGTGAGCCAGGTAGTGGACGGCTTCAACTTCGGTGCCGCCGCCGCACCTGCGCCGGCCGGCCCGGCCAAGCCGCAGCAGGCGGCGGAACCGGCCGTGCCGGTAGACCCGAACGCGCGCACCGCGCCGCGGGCGATCGATGCGCGCACCGCCTACCAGCTGGTCTCGATGATGCGCGACGTGGTCCAGCGCGGCACCGGCACGGCGGCCAAGGTGCTCGGTCGCGAGGACGTGGGCGGCAAGACCGGCTCCACCAATGACCACCGCGATGCGTGGTTCTCCGGCTTCGGCGGCCCGTACGCCACCACCGTATGGGTGGGCCGCGACGATTTCCGTTCGCTGGGCTACCGCGAGTACGGCGGCCGCGCCGCGCTGCCGATCTGGATCGACTACATGCGGGTGGCGTTGAAGGACACGCCGATCGCGCAGAACGAGCCGCCGACCGGGATGGTCCAGGCCACGCTCAACGGCGCCACCGAGTGGGTCAAGGTCGAGGACATGGAGAAGCTGGCCGAGTACGACTTCAACACCCAGACCCCGCAGGCCGACGACGCGGCGTTCGATATTTTCTGATTCGCGGCTTCGTTCGGCATGGCGTTGACACGCATGGCGTGTCACTACGATCCGGGGTCGAGCGATGTTGGGGTTGCGTAGGGACACGCCGTGCGTGTCCTGATCGTCACAACGTGGGTGTAAAGTCGGGGCAGGTCGTACAAGGGGAGAATCGCTCATGCATCGGGCCCGTCAGCATGCCGAGAGCCAGACCCGCGAACGCCGCCACCGGCTTGCACACGAGGCGGCGCGGTTGATGGCCGAAGGCGGAATCCGCGATTACCACCAGGCCAAGCTGAAAGCCGCCGGGCGACTGGGCATCCACGATGATGCCTCGCTGCCGCGCAATACCGAGATCGAAGACGCCCTGCGCGAGTACCAGCGCCTGTTCGCCGGCCCCGGGCATGGCACGCAGCTGCGACAACGCCGCGAGGCCGGCCTGCGTGCGCTGGAATTCCTGCACGGCTTCGCACCACGCCTGTGCGGACCGGTGCTGGACGGCACCGCGGACGCCAACAGTCCGGTGCAGCTGCAGCTGCACAGCGACGACGCCGATGCCGTGCAGCGGTTCCTGGAAGAACACCGCATCCCGGCCGAGTCGCGAATGCGCCGCCTGCGCCTGGACCGCGAACGCACGATGGACGTGCCGGTGTGGGTGTTCTCCGCCGAAGGGCTGACCTTCGACGTGGCGGTGCTGCCCTACGACGCGCTGCGCCAGCCGCCGCTGTCGAGCATCGACGAGAAACCGATGCGACGGGCCTCGGCCGCGCAGCTGCGCAGCCTGCTGGCCGAGGACGAGATCAGGGGCTATCTGGACGGCCCCTGAGCACGCGCCGCGCGGGATCTACCAGCCGATGCCCACGCCCATCGCCACGCTGCTTTCGCCGCCTTGGCTGAAAGCGCCACTGAGACTGACGCTGGTGGTGGCGCGACGGTCCAGTACGCGCTGGTAACCCACCGCCAGGGCCGATTCGCCGTCGGCATGGCCGACGCCCGCGCCCAGCCGGTTCCAGGTGGGCAGGCCCGCGGTGTTCATGGCCATGGCGGCCTGCGCACTGCTCATCGCCGCCATGCGATTCATGCGCTGGTCGAGGCGGTCGAAGCGGCGGTCGATGCCGGCCAGGGCCTGATCGGTGTACGCGTTGGCGCGCTGCACCGCGTCGTCCACGGCGCGGGTGTCGACCGGCGGCAGTGGCGCTGCCGACGGCGGTGTCGCAGCGGCCGGCTCGACCGCATGCGCGTCGGCCGCGACGGCGGTCCCGGTGGCAGCGGCCTGCGGGCCTGCGGCGTGGGTCGTGTCCGCCGACGCCGTGATCGACTCGGCGGCATCGGCCACGCTGGAGGGCAGACTGGCTCCTTCCTGCGCCGCGAGCGCGTCGACCTGCTCGCCCATGTCGTCCAGCGCCCGGTGTGCCGCGCTTACCGCGTAATCCAGCGCATCCAGCGCTCCGGCCACGGTGCCGTGCCACTTGCCCTGCACCGCGAAACGCATGCCGCGCACGCCGCCTTCGGCATTGACGCTGGTGCCGAGCACGCTGGCCATGTCCGACAGCTGCCGCAGCGACACCACGTCATCAGCGGCGATGCCCGGCAGGACGTTGGTGATGCGTCGGCGCAGGCCCTGCCCGCCCACCGAGACCTCCCAGGGGCGCTGCACGATCGAGCCGAAGCCCAGCGCCACGCTGTCATGGGCGTCGGCCCACACCTGGGTGGAGCCGCCGAGCGCCATGCCGTTCTCGGCCAACACGCGCGAGCGCGTGCCGAGCGCGAAACCGTCTGCGGCCCCTTCCAGGACGATCGCTGCACGGCCCAGCGCCACCGAGTTGTTGCCCAATGCCGTGGCGTAGCTGCCGTACGCCGTGGAGCCGCTGGCAACGGCGCGCGCATCGGCGCCCATCGCGGTGGCCAGGAACCCGGCATGCGCGGGCAGGCTCAGTTCGTCCGATCCGACCTTGAAATACCGTTGCACATATTCCAGTGCAGCCACCCGCGCTTCGGCGGCAAACAGCTGCGCGCCGTTGACCGCGTGTGCGCTGCTGGCGCTGACCTCGCCGGCGCCCAGCGCCACCAGGCGCGAGCCGCGCAGGTGCACGATGGCGTCCTTGTCGAAACGCACCACGTCGCTGAGGTCGGCGCTGACGCCCTGCACGCCGTCGCGCAGCAGGTCGATGTCCAGCCGGTTGCGCGCGATCCGCTCATGGTTGTGATTGACCTGCCACAGCGCATCGGCCCACCCCGGCGGTGCGATCGGAACCTCCGCCGGCGGCACCGCGGGCGCTTCGCAGTACACCAGGCGGTCGCGGACCTGGTCGCGGCCGAACACGCCGGCCACGCCCACGCCGACGCCGAGCCCGCTGGCGAAGGCCACGCTGTGCGTCGTCGTGGACGTGCTCTGTTCGCGAGGTGCCGGATCCGCCTCGCCCGGCGGCGGCAACGCGGTCGCAAACGCGGTGCCAGGCACCATCAACAACAAGGATCGGTAGAGAACATGCATGGTGTTTCCTCTCAAGGCAGCAGGATCTGCTGGTGTTCGCGGTAGCCGTCGCGGCTAAGCCGGTAATCCACGCGCAGCCGCGCGCCGGGCACCGGCTCGAAGGGCAACGCCAGCGAGGCGCCGGGGTAGACGCTGCGTTCGATGTCGTGGGTGATGCAGGCGGCCGCAACGCAGTGCTCGACCCGGCGGATGCCCAGCCGGAGCGTGCCGTGGTTATGCAGGCGGCCCTCGGCAACCTGCATCGCGACCCGTCCATCGGCAGGCAGGACGTTGACCAGCACGCCCCATACCAGGCTGACCCCAAGGGTGGCACCGGGGGTCTCCAGGGCATCGGGGCGCGCCTCCGGGTCCTCTCCGCGCACCCCTTCGAAGTACACCCGGAACGCGGTTTCTTCCTTGACCGGGGCCAGGGCGATCACCCGCACCAGCCGGCTGCCACCGCCGGCGAGCGCGAACATGCCCGGCGTCACGGCGATCGCCGCGGCGTCGCCGGTCGGCTCATCCACTTCGCTTTCGTCTTCGGTGGCGGGGGCAACCACGCGCTTGACCGTGGCCCTGACGTACTGGGTGCGTGGCGACTGCGCCTGCACGCGGATGCTGGTGGTGTCGCCCGCGTCGACGTGGGCACGCATGGGGTGCACGTCCAGGCTGGCCGACAACGGCAGGGCGGGAAGCAGCAACAGCAGCAGGGAAAGGCGATGCAGGCGCATGGAAGTCTCGGTCGGCGTCAGGGGCGTCGGGTGGGCAGGCGCATTTCAAGCGTGAGATCGCCCTGGTAGCGTCCGTCGCGCTTTTCGGCCGCTGGCACCCGGGGCGTGATGAAGCTGAGCGGGGTCGGCACGCAGTGCACGGGCTGGTCCATGCCGGGCAGTAGTACCGGCCGCAGTGGGGCGTTGTGGATGCCGGCCAGCACCGTGTGCGCCTCCCGGTGCAGGTCGATCGTGGTGCCCGCATGCAGCAGTTGCAGGCGGTAATCGATGCGCTCGTGCGGCGCGCGGCCGCCCGCGTGGTGCCACACCGAAAAGGCATCGCGTGGCCGCCCCGGCACGTCTGGGCCGCGATCGCGCGCCACCAGCACCAGCTGGCTGCTGTGGGAACCCAGCCCGTCGTACAGGCACATGTCCAGCACGGCCTCGCCGCCGACGCTGGCCGGCGGTGGTACGGCCCGCAACTGCAACTGCAGGTCCATCGGCGCGGCCGAGCCGCCGTGCTCGGGCAGGTGGATGGCCGCCCGCTCGGTATCGGTCACCGTGACCTCCAGCACGAATACGTGCCGGCCGAGTACCGCGCCGCCCACGCCACCGCGCACGTCCAGGTGCAGCTCGGCCCGCCAGCGCCCCGCCACCAGCGCGCCGATGTCCGATGCCGCCACCTGCAACGTCGCGGCGGTGCCGGCCGGGGCGACGTGACACTCCCGGGTTGCCGATGTCCACAGCGGGTACTCGGATTTATCCCAGTAGTCGTCGCTGCAGCTGCGCTCCCACTCGACCCGTTCCATCCATCCGCTGACCCCGATGTCGCGGCGCTGGCCGCTGCGCGGTTCGTGGAACTCCAGCAGGATCGGCTGGCGCCCGGTCGGTCCTTCGCCGGTGTCGCTGCGCGGGCAGCGCCCGCGCGCGGGGTCATCGGTGCAGGTGACATGCAGGCGGCCATGGCCGTGCACCACCTCGTCGAACCCGAGCACGGTGCGCGGCGTCCATAACGGCAGCGGCTGCGGCGCGGCACGGTCGAAGGCGTGGCTCAGCGTGGTCACGGTGGTGCCTGCGGCCGGCGTGGTGACCGGGGGCCGCTGCGCCGCCGCGGGTTGGGCGACCCACAAGGCCGGTACCAGCATGACGGCGCGCATCAGGGCCCGCTCCATCGCCCCTCCTGCGCGATCGGCGCTGCATCCTCCAGCAACTGCTGCACACGCGGCTGAAGGGCGATGCGGGCGGGCAGCGCGTCGCGCGCCAGGGGCGTGCACGCCACCTGCCCTACCAGCAGCACCACGCTGCGCTGCTCGCGCACCTGCAGCGGGCAGTGCAGCAGGCGACCTGCCTGCAACAGGTACAGGACCGCTTCGCGCTGCGGGAATTCGGCGATGAACCCGCCGTCGGCCCCGAGCCGGGGAACCGCGGCGTTGAGGATGCGCGCACCGGCCAGCGCGGCACCGGCCCTGTCCACGGCGCTGCCGATATAGGTGAAGGTGGCTTCCACGCCCACCGGCAATGCGATCACCCTGCCCGGCAACAGGAAGGGCTGCTGGGCAGGGCCGGGATGGGTCACCCGCACGCTGGCGTCGTGTGCGTGCCCGGGCGCATCCTGGACCTCCACCTGATGGCGCTGATAGCCGCTCAGCGGCAGCAGGCGGCGTTGACCGGAGCGCAGCACCTGGCGGCGGCTGGCCCCGGCTTTCACCTCGGCGGCCGCGCCGTCGAACCCGCTGGCAGCGGCATCATCGACGCTGACGGCGACGCCCGCGTCGGCACCGGGCGCGCCGCCCCAGAACAGGCCGCGCGGCGACAGCGCCAGCGCCGATCCATGGCTGAGGCTGTACCCGGTGTCACTGGCATGCGCCTGCCGGTGGTGCGAAAGCACGGCACTGGTCTGGCCAAGCGGCGTGGCGGTGCGCACCGCCAGCAGCGCATCGACGTCGGCGGCGTCCTGCACGCTGACCTCGGTGGCCACCTCGCGCGCGCTCGCGTCCTGTTCGCGGCGCCAGGACTGCGCGAGCAGCAGGCGCTGGCCGGCATCACCGGACTGCGTGCGCCGTGCTTCGACACCGATGCGGCGCAGCTGGCTGGCGCCTGCGCCGTGCTGCAACCGCGAGAGCGTGACCGAGAGCTGCAGGCCCTGGTCGGAGAAACTCCCGGTCTGACGCCATGCGCCGAAACGGGTGCCGATGCTGACGCTGCGCCACTGCCGGGTAAGACCGTAGGCGGCCTGCAGGCTGCGGGCGCTGCCACCGGGCCAGCGGCCGGGTACCAGCGTGCGCCTGCGGCTGTGTCCCAGGTAAAGACTGCCGCCGGACAAAGGAACGGTCAGCGATGCGCTGAGGGAATCAGCGCAGTCCACGCGACAACGGCTGCCGCGCAGGCGCTGCCGGTACAGGTTCCAGGAAACGGGGTTGCGCACACTGAGCTGTTGCTGGCTGCCACGCCTGCCGTCGCTGCCGACCAGGGCGCCGACTTCGGCGTGCAGGTCGTGCCTGCCCAGGCGATGGCGGACACCGGTACGCAGTTCGGCGTTGCTGGCCTCGGCAACGCGTGCCACGCCCAGGCTCATGCCAAGCTGGCGGGCAAGCGGCATGCGCAGGCCGGCCTGCAGGACGCGGTCGCCGGCGTCCAGGCGGACATCGCGGGCGCGGCTTCGCCCGCCCTGCACGAACCATTGCAGGCCGGGTTCGCCCCAGTCCTGGGTGCGGGCAAACGGCAGTGTCTCGGTCCGCAGCAGGCGCCCGTCTTCGTGGATGCGCAGGGTCACGTCATAGCTGCCCGGTGGAAACCGGCGGGTATCGAGGTCGGTGACGCCAGCGGGCAGGTAGAACGTCTGCAGCAGTCGCTCGCCGTCGTAGGCATCCACGCGCGCCTGCCGCGACAGCAGCACGGTCAGGGGCGCGGCGCCGGTATCGGCGCCGGCATCGACGTAGGCCTGGGTGGTACCGGCGCGAACGCCGTCGAAGCGGTCGAGCGGCAACATGCCGAAGCCGAACTGTCCGCCCTGGGTGCTGGCAAGGTTGCGCCGGTCCATGCGCCCGACCTGCAGGTAGTGGCGCCGGGCCAGGTCATGCCGGTAGTACAGATCGTCGAACTGGAAGTGCGTACGGGCGCGCTGGCCGGGCCAGGCGTGGCGCGCGTAGTTCCAGTTGCCGCCGACATGGCCGGCGCGCAGGACGCCCAGCGTGGCGCTGCCATGCGCGTTGAGGGCGTACTGGCTGCCACTGCCACTGAGCGCGAGCGTCTGCTGGTGCAGCAACGCATTTTCGGCGTGCTCGCTGGGCGCATGCAGCCCGTCGGCACCGGGCGATGCGCGCGGCAGCCAGCGCAATGCGGGAAACAGCAGCAGCGCGCCGTTGCCTTCGTCAAAGATGGCATGCATGTGGGTCGGATCCTCGGACGGGGGGCGCCAGCCGCAGCCCGGCTGTGGCTGGCCATGGACGCAGGCCAGGTGGCTGTTGCGCGGCAGCGGCAGGGACAGCGCCGGCAGCAGTGCCTGCTGCGCGGAGGTGGTCATGCCCAGCGCGGCCAACACCTGCGCGGGCTGTTCCAGCTGGACGTGCTCCAGCGTCACCCAGGCCGGCCAGAGGCCGGCGGAACGGCCAAACGCGCGCACTTCAACGCGCTCGCGCTGGCCACTGACAAGATCTTCGAAACCGGCCGGCACCGGGCCCGCCTGGACGGCCACGCAGGCCAGCACCAGGACGAGCGCCACCGCCAGCCGGACAAGGGCGGGAGCAGGAATGCGCATGGCAGGGGCGCAGGAACGCCGGCCCCGCAGGGCCGGCTTCCGCGCAATGGCTTAGAGGCTGCTGGCCTTCTGCACCAGGACCAGGCTGACCGGGCCGTCGTAGAGGCCGGCGGCGGTGATGGGACCGGGCGCGGCCTGGGCCACGGTCAGCGGCATTTCGATGGAGGCACCGGGAATGGCGCCCTGGAACAGCTGGTCTGCGGTGAACGCGATCGGGGCCAGGCCAAGCTCGCGGCCGTTGAGGGTAACCGAGAGCGGGATGTCGACCGCACCGGCAGCGGTCACCTTGGGCATCAGCACGGCCGGTTCGGCCAGGCGCACATCGACATCCAGGCTGGTGTCGTTGGAGAACACGCGCACGCGTTCGCTCCAGCTGCTCAGTCCCTGCCCGGCGCGGTACGGCATCTCGACGTCAGCGGGAAGCGCGCTGCCATCGGCCCGGAGCAGCGACAGGGTCGGGTCGACGTTCGCCCAGACGGTGATGTGCGCTTCAACGGCGTGGGCGGACAGTGCGGCGGTAAAGATCGCCAGGCCCAACGCGGCCTGCTTCAGGGTGCGGTACATGTGGTTCTCTCCCATGATTGAAAAACGCCTCGCTCGAGGCGATCACCCACGCTGCGCTGTGCAGTGTCGGCGACACGATCACGTTAGTTCTGTGCGCGACGTCTCCCCACGCAACCATTCTTAAACCCGCCACGCACGCGCACGTTCTGCGACAGCGCGCGCGAACCGGAAGCAACGCAAGCATTCCGACCCGCGCGCGTGCGCATGTTGCGCGTTGCTGCTTTATGCTCGCCGCGGCACGGCGTGGTGTTGCCGGAAGCTGAAAGCGAAAGGCGCAGCTAAAGTCCAGAGCTAAAGCCAAAGCCGTCGTTTGCACGATGCTGCGTGCAGGGCCGGCGACGTGATTTTTGCTTTTCCCGTGGTCACCGGCCGACTGTCAGAGGGTCGGCGGGGGTGGGGGTACGGGGGCTTTGCGAAACATGGATGTTTCGCAAGAGCCTCCAGGGATGGATTGAGGTGGTCTAATCCGGCTGGACACTCGATAGGATCAATCCAAGCATCGAGGTGACCCGTGGCAAGACAGATAACCCAAGGTATGAGAGACGAGGCCGTACGCCTGGTCGT